>NZ_JAFCTR010000008.1:0-254975 GCF_049896125.1 Pararhizobium sp. DWP1-1-3 | reverse complement strand
GGGAGCGTCGCCAGAATGGCATCCGACGTATCCTGGAACAAGCTTTCAGTTGGTTTTTCCTGTAAGCATCCGCGCTTGACTTATCCTTGCGCTGATAACCGGCGCGCCATGCCGTCACGGTGCACCAACTGACGCCTAAAAGGAAGCGGAGCTCCCACCCAGTTGTAGTGCCACTACTGCGCCGACTGCAAATCGCAACCGATCTAGCCGTAGCTCGACGTAACTATCCGGTGAAGGCCGCTACGGTTTCGCCTGATGGAATGTCCACGTTTAGCGAACGCGCTGTTTAGCCGGATCGGGAGGTTCGGGTTGAAAGCTGCTTGTCCGCCGCCGTGGACAGAAACGGACAAGCCGCCACAGAGGTTCGCTATTTCAGGGGCAGGAAGAGCTCTGCCTTCCCCGCATGTTCAGGTGCTTCGGGAAAGAAGGTGAGACGCTGGTAATACAGGGGCAAATCCCTCGCTTCCTCGCCACTGGCCGGCAGCCAATCGCGATAGAGGTAAAGCGCGGCAGGCTCCAGATCATCGGTGTTGCCGACGACTTTCAGCACGGCGCAGCGGCCGCCGGGAATTATGCCCGCCTCGATATGCTCTCCATTCGTCTTGATCGGCTGATCGGTGCGTGCGACGATCATGGACACCCGCGTGCCGAGTGTCGGTAAAGGCAACGGAGGGTGTCGAAATGGCAAGGCAGCGAAATTCCTACTTGCGGCGGCTCGTAGCTATTTGTAGAGCTTCCTGTCTCTCGTTGCCTTTGGCAGCTCTTGGCCTCAATGTTTCCCTCCCGACCTTACACCTCGAGACCGGTCCCTTCGCCATCATTCGGCTGAAACTAACAAGAGCATCAAGTCCCACTAAGCTAACGACGGGACAGACCATTACGCTCAAGTCGTCTCTGGCCGGCAAGTTCTTCAAGCTCCGATCGAATGTGATCGCCTACCGCTGCGACCGAGCTTGCGGCTACGGTACGAACGTCGCTGAGGCCAAAAACAAGTAATAATTCAGTTTCCATTCGACGACCAGGCATCACCAGATGGCCATAGCTCCCCATCCAAAGCATTCCATCTCGGCGCTGCCATACACTCCTCACTTGGAGCGTCTCGACGTCTATTCCGTAGTGCGCAAAAATTAATTCGGCTCTGTAGGCATCTGTCCCGTTTTTGGCGTACATCTGCTTCCCCATGAAATTGCAAATTTTGACAACCCCAAGCCGCATTCTAACATCTCCCACAGCTAATAATCAAGGACAGGGACACCAAGCAGAGCCGGTGTCTCAGCTTGCTTTCGAAACGCCGCCGATATGTTGTCCCCCCAATGGGTAGCCCCTTGGTGCCAGGAGCCCTAAGCTCTGCTCAATCAACGTTGGTATCTCCGCGGAGACGAGTTGCCGGCTGGTTTGACGCCGCAGCACCAAACTGCCGTTGGCGACGACTCTGCGCTCCGCCGAGTATTTTTTTCTTCCTCCAGACCGCGTGGGATCTCGACCAGCCGAGGCGCCACGACTCTGATTTCAGCAACGTGGATTGCTGTTAGCCGCTTTAGCTCGTCCGCCTTTTCGGTTAGAGCCGATGCTTGTTTCCGTTTGTCAAAAGGGTCGGGATTTCGAGATACATATCCTGCCGTGGCAAGCGTGCCGACTAGCTTGGTTGCCGAATGCGGCGCGATAAGCCTGCTAAGGCTCCAACTGTCATAGGTTCTATGAGGAGTTGCCTTACGCTGGCAGCAGACCAAAGAGCTTGTCAGACCAGACGCTTGGCGACATCGTCTCCGACGCCTCAATACCCCTCGCCCGTCCCAATGATACAGTTGGTTATGTCGCCTACCTCGTGCTCATGACCGGGATCGGCCGGATCCCCATCGTCGATTCCGCGAGCGGACAGCTCTGCGGGCTTGTCGCACGCAAAGATCTGCTCCGCCTTCGCCGTTTGATCGCTGAAAGTGGGACTGAACGGCAACCCTATTTTGGATCGCGCAAAGACCTACCAAGGGCACAAGTATAGATCGAATCAGCCACGTGAACTTGTTTGATTCTATTACTGAGGGCCGAGCGCGTAAGGAGTTCCTTACAGTTTTTATAGATGACTTGGAACGCTGAAGTCATTTACGTCCCAGCGTAGCTCGCCTGTGAAAAAAAACTTGGCGATTACGCTTGTAGAACCCCAATGGGGGTTGCCGTAGGTTAGTGGGTAGCCGGCGTTATTTGCTCACTATTGCTAGCTTTGAGGCAAGGTGTTTAACTTATGGAGGTCCAATGCCGAGTTTTGTCGAACCTGACGTTGTTCGCGCAGCTATCCATCGAACGCTTTATGTACTTTAACAAACGACCTGAGGTGACATTCGATCTGAAAATGGTCAGGTCTTTGATTGTCGGGGAGGGAGTTGCTGTCACCGACGACATTGCATGGGAGAAGCTTTTTTCGGTTCTCATCCTCGAAACGATCGAAGACCATATAATTTTACTTTGCAGAAACGGAGCATCTCATACGTTTGTTCGTGTCGAGATGCCAGGAGCAGAGCCGGCTTGGAAATATTCTGAAACCCCAACCGCGGTGCCGTGAGCGTCATATGCACTCGGTACTTTAGAGACACGTGGTGAGCCGCCGACGCGCGACGACAGGCACCTATTTTGGTCGGCTAAAACTTTGAACGGTTGCTAAACGGATCTAGGACAGAGATTAAGCGATATCGGCGCCTACCTCCTTTGGGGGAGTGCTCGACAGACGCGACTCCCCGAGCGCTGGAGCAATTGAAATCACCGAGCGGGTCAAGAGCAAAGGTCGCGTTGCGTCTCCGGCTGATCTGACGGCGCAGTGCGATCTGGATCCGGCACATTTCTCTAGCCTACGATACGACCCTGATTTGCATCGGGAGACCAGCTCGCATTGATCGAAGCCGACGTGGCCGATGTCTATGGAAAGCTGACGTACCACTCTAGTCGTGGCAAGGATCCGTGGCACAGACAGTATAGGCATGGGAGTGAGGAACCGCTTTTCGCTGGTTTAACGGGCCGCCTGTGACTTCTCCGCTGATCAACCGCGTGCGATCAGATCGGTATCCAGGGCGGCAATCACAGGTACCACCTCGCGCACTAGTACGAGACCGACAGGATGCCCTTCTGGTGCTGAACGAAGATCTGGCTGCTGTGCTTGACTTTTTACCGACCGCCGTCGTCAGGACTGAACCAGCCGCCTGACTGCCGCCAGCACGTGCGACATTCCTTACCGACCGCCGCAAGCTTGACCAGCTAGCGACATCACGGTGGATGAATGAATTGTTAGTGAGCAAAAATTATGTATTCGCGGGTATCAGAAGTCGAGGAGAACGAATCCGATCGACTGCCACGAGAGATTGCCTTCTGTCACCTTGAACCTCTACCTCGACGATTCCGGAACTAGACATCCCACCCACAAGGTCGGGAAGAAAGCGGCGCACGGGGTTAGGATTCCATAACACTCGTAAGCGATGAGAAGACGATTGGCTTCTAAACTTAAAGCTGAAGGGCATCATCCACACTCCTCCTGTTTGCGTACTACCGATTTCCATTATATCGTCCGGCATTATGAACTCGAAGGTAAGCAACTCAGGCCTTGAAACAATGGACGGCGCTCCGGGATGCGCTTTAGCCACCTCGTTGGCAGTGCCAGCGAGGTGACCGTTATGGTGACTTCTGATCAAACAACCATCTCCTAATAGCCGGAAATGAAGTCGTCGTCGCCAATTCCTGAATAAAATGGCTGCCGGGGCTCTCATCGGAACAAAAGCCGAGAATTCATGGTTCAAGGGTACGGCGACCGCCGTTTTTTCACCATGGGAGGCTCACATGCCGAGTGAATTTAACGAACCGACTGACGCGTCACGTGCATCGTTGCGAACATCGCCTTCAGTCACGGAACCTCAAGCATCGTTCACGGACCTGAAGGACAAGGTTGCCCATGACATCTCAGCGGCAACGGACACGATCAAGACTGGCGCGGACAGCGCTGTCGAGAAAGTGAAGGACGTGGTCGCAGAACAGGCAACCTTTGCCGCACGGCAGGTCGGCGGGGTCGCGACCGCGCTTCAAAAAGTAGGCACTGAACTGGAGGGGTCTGATCAGGCAGAAGTCGGTCGCTACGTCAAGCAAATCGGGCAAAGCGTTCAAGGCTTCGCGAAACAGATGGAAGGTAAGGACATCGGCGAGATCGCCAACATGGCCGAGGAATTCGGCCGCAGGCAACCGTTGGCTTTCCTCGGCATTGCCGCGCTGGCCGGACTGACCGCCAGTCGCTTTCTCACCGCGTCCGCCAAGAGGACACCCTCCGTGACGCCCAATGCTCCTGCGACTACCTTTGCTTCCAACCGGACCGGAGGTCAGGAAAATGGCTAAGTCTCCTGAGAATGCCCCTCTTTCCGAGCTACTCGGAGGACTTGTCACTGATGTCACCGGACTGCTTCGCAAGGAAATCGATCTCGCCAAGACTGAAGCTTCGGAAAAACTCTCGAAGGCCATGAGCGGGGTCGAAGTCCTCATTATCGGGCTTGTCTTGGCTATCGGAGCAGTTGGCGTGCTTCTGAGCGCCGTTGTCGGCGGTCTTGCCGCTTTTCTCGTAACACAGGGCTTCAGCGATACAGGTGCGACCGCCTTGGCTTCCTTTATCGTTGGGATTGTGGTCGCTTTGATTGCTTGGGCGCTTGTTTCACGCGGCCTCGCGGCCCTTCGTGGAACCAACATGACCCTTAATCGAACCGCAACGTCGCTTCGCCGTGATGTTGATGCTGTGAAGGAGAAAATCTGATGGAAACTTCAACCGAGAAAACATCGGCCGACCTCCAAAGGGAGATTGACCAGGATCGCCAGCGCATCGGAAATCGCATTGACGCTATCCAGGAACGGATGTCGCCGGGCCAAATGATTGATGAGGTTCTGGCCTACGCGAAAGGCAGCGGGGGCGGTGAGTATGCCAGCAACCTTGGAAAGGCTCTCAAGAACAACCCGCTGCCCGTCGCTTTGATGGGTGTCAGCCTAGCTTGGCTGATGGCAAAGGGTTCGACGCCAGCTGCGACATCCGCTGGGTCACAAGGTGTTTCAGAGTATCCTCTTTATCGTGCCGACGGCCCCCTACGCCGTCTCGGCCCTCCTGAAGCCGAAAACGGATCGCGATACAGTTACTTCTCTGACAGCACCGGCAAGAAACTCAAAGCCCTGACAGATGAGACGGGCCGCCGTGCTGGCCATTTCGTTGATGAAGCAGGGGCAACATACCGGGGCTTCGCAGATGCTAGCGGCAAACAGGTCGAACAGATCGCCGACGAGACGGGCGCTATGCTCGACGCTGCATCCGGCTGGCTTTCCGATAAATGGGAGCGAGCAAAAGGCGCGGCGAGCGACATGAGTGCTGCGGCATCTGGAGCGGTAAGTTCCGTGTCAAACCAAACGTCCTCCGCCACCGCTTCGTTGCGCGGACAAACCGACAAGCTGAACGACGCTATACTTAGGCAGTTCCGGGATCAGCCTCTTGTTGGAGGTGCTCTCGCCTTCGCGGTCGGAGCAGCCATAGGCGCAGCTCTTCCCCATACCGAGATGGAGGACGACCTACTTGGTGACGCCGCCGACAGCACGAAGGATAAAGTCACGGCTGCTTCGAAAGATGTCGTTGACCGGGGAAAAGAGGTTGCGTCTGAAGCCTACGATAAGGTTGTTGAAGTGGCCTCCGATACCCATGACATCATCAAAGATCGTGTCGTTGAAGAGGTCGATTCGTTCAAACACGGGATGACCGAACAAAAACCAGGGCAACCCTAAACGCCATTCTCATACCTAAAATTGGCTCGACACCCTGGAAAGGTTGTCGAGCCTCTACTGCGCAACTGTGAGCCGCCTGAATCGGGATCCGGAACGGACCGCCCAAATTCCGGCAGGTCTTGGCTGCTAGTCCTGCAAAACCTTCAGCATCGCATTTCGTTGTGTCCTCCCGCTCGCCTCTGCTTGCTCAAGGTTGTCCTTGAGATCGGCTTCTTTTTATGGTCCTTCCGAGACTATTTAACGCCGCGCGGCGCACGTTAGGGCATCAACAGCCGAGGTGATTGCATCGGAAAAGCCTTCCGCCCTCAATTACTCAAGCGACCATCTCGCCCTCTTTGCGACGACGTCATGAAGATAGGCGACAATTTTCTCTTCGATGCCGCGAACCGAAGCTGCGACCCGGTTGCAATGCAGAAAATGTCGACCAGGAGCGGATACGGACCCGCACGATCCGCGGGAGGCAGCATAAGCCAGCCGTCAACTTGTTCTGACCCGCCCTTGCCGTCCGGAACATCGAACGACTTCAGGCAGGTTATCGGGCAAGCGTGACGTTTCCACCAACCATTGAGGTCTGACAAAATTGCCAAGTCCCTGCAACAGTCCGCCGAACACAGCGACCGCCGTAAGGCGAGCCCATTTCAGTCTGCCATGTCGATGCTGACTTTCTATATCGTGCCTGCCGGTAAGGGGCTGTCGAAATCTCGGCTAATAACGCTTGACCGGGCAAAGGACGAACTGAGGAAGGACTTCGATAAGCCGCCAAAACGCTGAGCTCTTTGCCTGTGGACTATGCGACCGGTGGGTGGGAGGAGAAATACTCTGCCCGGTAAACCGGCTGGATGGTACGCAATGAAGCGCAGCGGTCGGAGCCGCGACGACCGCTTTTAAAAACGAAGAGACAACACCCTTGACGACAATGGTCTAGGAAAAGTTCGCCCGGTAGAAAGTAGGATCGATCCGCGCCCATTTTTTGCATCGATGGAAACTTCGCGGCGAGCTTTAACCCTTGCGGGAGATTTTTGGCTTCTTTCCTCGTTTTATAGTCGCCGCCGCCTCCGGAAGCGCGTGACGGAAGGCCTAGAGTCGCCTAAACTTGAACCTATGAGCAATAAATTCGCGATAGGGCGTGGTCTTGTTGAGCGGGCAAGAGCTTTTACAATACCTTGTTCGCTGCATCGGGCGGCAACCCGGTTGCGGTTGGTTTTCACCGAAACCGCGTCGTCCTACATCCGTGCCACTGCAGCGGTCGTCTGTTCGTAAGGCACCGCCTCGCTGGTTTACTTTTATATTTCATCTCGCACCTGGCCATGAGCAACGACTGCAAAGAGCCCTGTTCCGCCGACGATTTTGCCGAGGAGGGACGGGAAAATAAATCCGCTGACCGCGCCCAAGAAGGTCGTTTCGCCCGCGAGCATCAGCAATCAGGCTTCTCCAGAGCCGGCAATGACATGGCTGAAACCGCCAAGTGAGATCACGTATGTGACCAGCACAATCACCCAGAACTCGTTGCCGCGGGCATTGGGCAGTATCCATGCGATGAGGCAATCAAAAACCCCGCCGGCGTTGCCAACAACAAGGTTGCCAGGAAATCATGCTTGAGAACCACTCTGGATATCTCCAGTGCGGTTCCGAGCTCATCGGGTCCGACGATTATCTCCTTAGCGATCAACGCCGCCACCATGGTGCCGAGCATGTTTGCGAAGAATATGACGGCCCATAGGCGTAGGAGGCGACTGAAGTTACGTGCGGTAGGATGCGTCGCGAGGGGAAGAACAGCGGTCACGGTCGTCTCAGTGAATAATTGCAGGTTGCCCAGGATTACAATGACGAAGCCGACGGTGTAACCGAAAGAAACGATCAGCTCCTCCAAGGCGCATCAGCCGGAAAACAACAACGACCGGACGGGGCGACCAAGTTCTTCGTCGCCCTGCAGCCGGACGACCTCGTGGACCACTCGGGCCGATCCGGCGCCCCTGTCACTGACTTCCCGTTTGTCCTCTTCAGACATGTTGCTGGAAGGTTGGGCCTCCTGATCGGGTGTCTTAGTGCTGGATGTCGACATCTGCGTTCCCTGGGATTTTTCGTAGCCGCGACGTCGGACCCTTACCCCGCTCGCGGCAGGGCTTGCATGGATCACTGGCCAAGTGGCGAGTTTTTCATAGTCGGCGAGCAGAGCAGCAACATCATCGTAGATCCTGACCGCCCCCGCCTCCATGAGGACCTCGTCGGCAAACCGCCGGATCTGAGCGCGACGGTGGCGATACCGCATTTTCCAGCAGCTTCCATGTCGTATGGCGTATCCCCCACGACGATTGCCTCTGAAGGAGTAATTCCTTGGAGCTTCTGAAGAGCTTTCGAGAAAATTTCAGGGGCCGGCTTGGTGTTTTCTACCTCATCGCCGCTCGTCATCACAGCGACCAGATCTCGAATCTGAAGAAGGTCGAGATAAATATCGAGATCGTCCTTCGAAGCGGAGGACGCCAACACAACTTCCTGTCCGAGCCCATGCGCATGGGCGAGAAGGTCACGAGCTTTTGGAAACGGCCGCACGTTGCTCCGAAACCTCATTTTGAAGATGTCATCGTGCGCCGCGCTGAGCGTTTCTCGCGTCGCCTCGTCCAGTTCTGGCATCAGTGCGGGTAGCAACATATCCGCACCCTTGCCGATCTGATCGTGGATAACGGTTCGCTCGAACGTCAGACCGATACCAGCAAGAGCTTCATACCAGGCATCGACATGCATGTCGTTGCTGTCGACGGGAGGCGCTTCCAACCCATCAAGGACGCGCCTTTTGGAACCACGCAGAGCGGACCAACTTTACCGCGTCTCGCTCATCAGCTTCGGTATCAGGTTCGGGATTTCACGGGCCAGAAAACCAAGCGGTCCCACCGTCCTTGCGAGCTGCGCTCCTGCTTCCCCATGAAGGAAAACACCCCACGTGGCGGCGGCCACCGGCTTGGTTCCCCGCGCTGCTAGTCCAGCCACGATCCCGGCGAGAACATCACCAGAGCCGGAGGTCGCCAGACCGACACCACCGCCTTCATAGCGCCAGATTCCGTCCGGTGCTGTTATGACCGTCTTGCTGCCCTTCATGATGACGATCACACCGAATTTGTCCGTCAGGCGTGAAGCCGCTGCCATAGGATCGGCCTCGACCAGCTCTTTGTCTACGCTCAGCAGGTTCGCCATTTCGCCCGCATGAGGGGTGATGATGACCCGGCCGGCATACCGGCGCAGGCCCTCGCCGAGCTCGGTGATCCGCGGGAGGGCGCCGGCGTCGACGACAAGCACTGCTTCGCTGCTGCTATCGAGAAGAGATTTCAGAATTTCGTGGCAATCTTGTTCTTCCACCATTCCCGGTCCAACGAGCAAAGCGTGTGTGTTAGCCCACCTTGAGGCCACGAACGCCACCGGCTCAGATTGCAGTCCGCCTGCTGGCGTCTCCGGCAAGTCGATGACCAAAGCCTCGGGCATCGCGACGGCCAAAGCTCCGGCGCGGCTCTCGACCGTGACAATCTGTAGCTTGCCCGCGCCGGCCCGCATAGCTCCCAAGGCTGCCAGGAAGACAGCTCCGGGAACTTCTCTACTGCCGCCGATAATGCACACACGGCCTCGCTCTTCCTTTTTACCTTCTGCAGGTTGCGGCAGTGGCAGAGTTTTCAGAAGACGCTCGTCGATGATCTGAACCTCCATCATCGAGCCGCCACGTTGGCATCTTTTTTAGCCGTCACCGGCGCTCCGGCTTCGACAAGCGGCGCCACGAAATTGTAGCGCTTCAGCACCAGCCCGCCTCCGACGTCCTTGTCGGAGCTCGCCACGTATTCGGTGACAGCACAGTTCGATACGTCGCCCTGGCGATCGATCTCTAGGATCTGCTCTTCGGATAGGTTCTCGATGATGTAGCGCATGCATAAGACGACAACCTGATGGGCAACGATGAGGACGCGTTGGTCGGCATAATGGAGGCTGATCGTATCGAGCACGCTTCGCAGCCGCAAAATGACGTCGCACCAGCTCTCCCCAGCCGGTGGCCGATGATAGAACTTTCCCAGTATTTGCCGGAACTCTGCCTGATCCGGATACAGCTCCTCGATACCCCGCCGCGTCAGCCGGTCAAGAACACCGAACTCTTTTTCCCGCAGCCGCTCGTCGACGCTAACTGGAATTCCGGTCGACGCGGACAGCTGCTGGGCAATGGTTTCCGCCGTCCGGACGGCCCGTTTGTATGGCGACGCCAAAATGACATTGGGCTGTTCCGATAAGGGCAGATCGCCGAACCATGCTGCGAGGGCGTCCGACTGCTGTTGGCCAAGCGCGCTCAAGGGGACGTCGACATCCCGTTCTGCGATGTCAATGCGGGCATGGCCTGCAAGATCGGCGGCATCACGAGCAACGTTCCCAGCACTTTCGCCGTGGCGCACGATCCAGATTTGTTTCGGCCAGTTCTGCTTCATGCGGCTCCCCTATGACGGCCTATCCATATTAAAAGCGCCCGAGTCTAGACTTGCGAAGAACCGGAATTTCTTCAGAAAGTTCCGCCGCCCGTCTCGCGCGAATGATATATCAGTGGGCTGCAGTGGCGCGGGGAAAGCAGACTTGCGATCGCGTTGACCCAGCGACGCTTGCCCAACCGCGTGCTCCGGTTGACTGCTCGACAGCCAGTGTGGAGAAGCGCTTCCAATGCTGCCTCCGGCCCGCCCGTAGCGCCTCCCGCAATCCTTGGACCTGCCAAGTTCGTCCGCGGCGGCAGCGGCCGATTAACAGCTAGACGAGAAAAGCATCGTGTTCCTTGTTGTCGATCACATCGAGGCGTCGAGCCTAAGTCCCAAGATGGTCGAGCCGTTCAGAAATCCACGCTCAACGCCCACCGAGGCTATCGACGATGTTGCTGAAGTCAAAGGCGGGATAGCCGCTAAGAGGGCCGATTTCATTAGTTGTCTTTTGCATGGTTCCTGACTGATACCGCTCAGCAGCCGGTCTTCCCTCTGTACGAATTTGCCCTATCTAAGTTCAATATTGATCGCGCAACAACCGGGGTATCTATGGACACAATTTCGGTACTTCTAGTCGAGGATGAGCCGCTTTTGGCGCTTGATGTTGAATCTGCCTTGATCGATGCAGGGTATACCGTGACGATGACGTCTTCAGGTGAGCAGGCACTTGAGGCACTTTCCTCAATGGGAGCGCCTTTTAGCGCGATGGTAACCGACATTCGGCTCGGAAACGGGGCGGATGGCTGGGCAGTCGCGAAAAAGGCGCGTGAGCTTATCCCGGGACTTCCGGTGGTGTATATGAGCGGTGACAGCGCTGCCAACTGGACGTCGATGGGGGTTCCGGAGAGCGTAATGTTAACTAAGCCCATGGCCCTGTCGCAGGTTGTTGTTGCCCTTGCCCAGTTGATGAACGCTCGCCACTCCTGACTTGCTCGCTGCATTCCGCGATGACACTATTCGTATCTTCTCAATTTCGGGGATCCGCCATTCCGACCGCTAAACTCTCCCGCCGCCTTTTTGTCCTGACGACGCTGGCCCTCATGCCGGCCGCGTTCATCCTGTTTTACAATGTCGCTTCGAAACGTACGGAGAAGCGGCTTGAATTGCACGCCGATGCCATGCAGTCGGAGCAACTGGCAGCGTTGGAGATCAGGCGGATCGTCACAGGCTTGGAAAATGTTTTGACGACGGTATCGTCCGCGCCAGTTGTGCAACGGTTTGACGGGCCGGAATGTAGTGCGTTCCTGGAAAGAGTTGCCGCGAACATGCGAGAGTTCTCGGGCATTTCCGTCGTTAACGCGGACGGCATCATTATTTGCCGCAAAGAGGCGAAGGGCGTGGGGACATCACTTAAGGACCGACCCTACTTTCAAGAAGCCATGACTTCAGGAAAATTCGTCATAGGTGGTTTTACCAACGGGAGGGTTAGCGGGGCCCAGGTGCTCCCAATGGCCGTTCCCATCCGCAACGATAAAAGTGAATTGCTGGGCGCGGTAATCGGGGCGTTAGACCTTAAGTGGCTTGGGCAACGCTTGCGCGATCGGGAGTTCCAGGGCCAAGATGCGCTGACTATTGCGGACCGTAACGGTGTCGTTCTGGCCCGTGAGCCAAAGCCTGAGGTCTTTGTAGGCACTCGTATTCCCGATGCGTTCCAACACCTCGTCCATGCCGACAAAACAGGAACGCTTGAGGTTACCAGCCAGGACGGTACGCAGCGGATCATTGGCTATAAGCCAGTCACTGTTGCTCCTGTGGGGCTCTACATTAGTGCGGGCGTCTCCACAGCTGATGCCTATAGGGCGATAGACCGAACAACCATCGTCAGCCTGCTTATCGCCTTTCTAGGGCTGTCCGTCGCCTACCTGGTCGCATGGCTAAGCAGCAAGCAATTGATCCATGACCCCGTAGGCCGGCTGGTGACCACAGTTCGCGCATGGCGTGCGGGCGACGTTGGCGCGCGAACAGGCATGACCGCTAAAGCCGGTGAGTTCGGCCTGGTCGGCCAGGCAATCGACGATTTTATGGACGAACTGATATCCAGCCGTGCCGAGCGCCAGAAGGCCGAGCAGCAGCGTGAACTGCTGGTGGGTGAGCTTGACCACCGGGTCAAAAATATCCTGGCAATGGTGCAGGCTGTCGCCCGGCAAACGTTTCGTTCTAAGGAGCTGACCAATGCCGCGGTTCAGTCGTTTGACCGACGCTTGAGCGCAATGAGCGAAGCTCACCGGCTGCTTATGAAAGACGAATGGCAGGCGGCTAGACTGGCGGAGCTCGTGGCGACCACGGTCGCTCCTTTCGATCGACCCGACAGGTCCGTATTCACATTGTCCGGAGCTGAAATCATGGTGCCAGCAAAAGCCGCGCTGGCATTCAGCATGGCCCTGCACGAGATGTGCACCAACGCTGTTAAATACGGTGCTTTGAGCACGAGCGAAGGCAGCGTCGCTGTCTTATGGCTGGTGACAAGTTCTGCAGATGAAGCTGGCCCCCTGTTCCAGTTCCAATGGACTGAACGTGGGGGGCCGCCCGTTCAGCCACCCCAGCGTTCTGGATTTGGCTCGAAAATGATCGAACGCGCGCTTGCGTCAGAGTTGGAAGCGAAAGTTACTCTAGAATATTCTGTCTCAGGATTGATATGTACGGTGACTGCGCCCTACGAGAAATTTTCACGAGGATAATCTCGCAGAGAGCAGAATTAGCTGCCGCTCGAACATTAGTTGGGGCACGCTCCATGCTGGATACCCACCCGTGTCGCGCCTCTACAATCTCACTCGAGCTGAGCGCTACTTGCCAACCATTGTTGGCGCTCGTCCTGGATCTCCACACGATTAGCGTTTAAGCGCTTTACGACGACTTTCGTTGGATTCCCCCACAGTGACAAGTTTCCCTCCCAGCAGCTTTGGCGGAATATAAAGCCTTATCGGCAGCTTCGATCAGCTTTTTCGGCTCGTCTGCGGTGTCCCCGACGGCTGTGCCCACTCCGACGTCGTCCTTTAGCAGAGCTTGCGCTTCCGTTGTCGTTGGAGCTTGCCACCAACGCAACGAAGTACGGCAGCAGGGCGGAAGGGTCCATTTTTTTGGAGGGAGGTGGGTGGCCCGACAGTTGCCCCACCCACACGGAAGGGTTTCGGCTCGGTCCTCATCGAGCGGGCATTTCCAGCGACGGCGAACGCCACGTGTCTCCCGGACTACCGCCCGGATGGCTTGGTTTTTGAAATTACATTCGTGGTCGAGGAACCCGCTCGTAAAAAGAACGTTGACTTGATTCAAGACAGGGCATGAGCACCAACGTTGTGTGAGCTACGCACCCCCTACCGCCGCGATTGTCACCTTTTGCTCCACGTGATCTCTTATAAATGATATTACGATCCTGCAGGCTCATGCAGTCGACAGTGGGCAACAGCATATTCCGGGGCGCATACAGAATATGGCTCCTCCTCGAAACGGCTCAACTTTGTAATCAGTTCTTCCAGGGCCACCTGCTCTGATATGTCGTTAATAACGCCGTACCACCGTCTACCTCGACTTTGCGTCGGTTCGCTCGGTAAGGCTTTACTGGATACCCACCGACAAGCCCCGTTGGGAAGCCGCAAGCGAAAACGGGTCTTGAACGGATCTGGAGACCCGAGGTGCGCCAGCCACTCAGTCCTGACACGGATTTGGTCGTCCGGGTGGATGCGGTCCTGCCACGCAAGGATTCTTTCTTCAACTTCGAGCACGTCCCGCTCTTCTGTTGGACTGATATCGATTAGCTTTCCCGTTTCATCAGCTTCCCAGAGAATACTGGGTCCAAGTGCCAGGGATTGCCGGAACTGATCTTCATGATGAAGCAGCAATCCCTCGAAAGCCTTCTTTTGCGTGATGTCAATAGCTGTCACCGAGATTCCAACGGTGTCTCCCGCATCATCGTTAACCCGTTCATTTATAACCAGATACACGCCTCCGCTCGGACTTTGGAACTCCAGCGGGCCGGTCCCCTCGCCAGCAAGCGCGTTTTTCAATATGGCCTCGATCCTGTCAGCTTCCTGCAGCGGCAAGAATTCCTGGACCCTTTTTCCAATCATCTGCTCCGGTGTGAGCTTCAGCATCGCAGCAAAGCGATCATTGACGCTCAAATGAACTAAATCTGCACCAAGCAGGCAAAGCCCGATCGGTGCAGTTTGATACAAGGCCTCCAATTGATGGATGCGCTGAAACTGAGGCACCACCGGGAGAAGGGCCGTGCCGTCAGTTTGCTCCTCTCTCGCGAAAAGTATTCCGGCTTGCTTTGCAGGAAGTGGCTTCCCAAAGAGCCAACCTTGAGCGACATCACAGCCCATCCGCTTTAGTATATGAGCCTGCTGCTGGGTTTCCACGCCTTCCGCTACCACAGTTAGTCCCAGGTTTTGACCAAGCCCTACCACCGACGCCACAATACGCCGGCTGCCGCTGTCGCTGACCAAGCTGCGCACAAAACTACAGTCGATCTTGATCTTATCGAAAGGGAACGAGTGGAGCCGGCTAAGGCTTGCAAATCCAGTCCCGAAATCGTCAAGCGCAAGTCGCATGCCGACGCTGCGCATCGACGCCATTGTGGCGAGGGTGACATCGGTGTGTTCGATTAGCGCGCTTTCGGTAACTTCGATCTCGATGCGGTTTAACGGGAAACATGGCGCGCCTATTATTCTCGCAAGCCAGGAGAACAGACCAGGGTCTTTGAATTGCATTGCAGAAATGTTGAATGCCAGCGAGAAATCGTCGCCCCATACGCCTGCCTGCCTACATGCGCTCGATACGATCCGCTCAGTAAGAAGGTCGATGTGCCCGGCAGCTTCTGCTACCGGAATGAAATCAGCAGGGGAGATGGCGCCGCGGACGGGGTGTGTCCAGCGAGCGAGCACTTCGAAACCGATTATTTTGCCGTGATGGAAATCGACCAACGGCTGAAATGCGGGCCAGATCTGATCTGTTGAAAGGGCTTGGTAAAGTTCGCGGGCGTTCACTCGACCTGTGGCCGAAGTTACGTTCTTTACTGGCAAGATAGTAGAATGCGTTCTAGCTCGCCTCGAAGCGACACCCAGGATCTGCTTGATGGCATTAACAGCAGGTCCGCTTCCAGCCCAAGTTAGTCCGAAGCCTCCCGAACGCGAACAGCTTTTTCGCTCCTGGATACGGCAGTTGTGCTGATCGTCCCACGACATTTTTGCTCCTCCCGAGCTGTCTCGTCGGTTCAGACGAGATATCAGATGTGATATATTGCTAAGAGGTTGAATATTGGTTTCGAACAAGGAACCTTTGTCTATCCGGATTTTAGTGCGGGTTGGAACGTTGCGCCTGAGCCAAGATTCGATCGGGTCCACCGTCGAAATGCAGTCTTTCTTCATCGCTGTAACCGCTCCAGATGGCATCTGGCGCTACGAAGGGGGTGGCGTAGGTCTGGCAACCTCTGGCTCTGGCGATGTTCTGGCCGGCATTATCACGAGATTGGCGGCGCGTGGAACCCAACCGGTGACAGCGGCCATATGGGGGGGTTTCCTTCACGGCCAAGCAGGTTCACATCTAGCTCAAAAGGTGGGGCCCCTCGGTTTTTTGGCGCGTGAAATTTCCGACTGTATCCCCAAGCTTATGATTGAACCGCGCTAGCCATTGGAGGACCGCGCCTCGTTGGACCAAGATTGCTTGACTTCCAATCGGCGCTCACGGACCGCCTGCCAGCACTTTTTGATGCGTCGCCCTATATGCGACGCTGGAAAGGCTCATCGACTTCGAACGATTGAACGATGGACCCATCATTTTATCGCCACCGCGACGGATGCCAAGTCCGGCGAGGATGCTGTTTTCGACAATCGTAAAACGCAATTGAAGTCGCACACATTGTAGCCAGCACTGCGTTCCCCCGCTGAATTCAAGCCCTTGACGATCGATGTCAGAACCTACCTTGTTCCGCGGTTGTCCGCGAACCTGCCGTTGCGGGCTAATGTTCCTTATCTCGGCGGATACTGTCGGCAAGGGTCGACGGCCTGGACTCTAATGCGCGCCGACGATGTATGGGGGAGACCGTCGATCGGAAATTTAACGACAGGGGGAACAACGTAGCGTCGGTTTGGTTGGCCTCACTTGAGCAGACATCGGAGTTGGAGATTAGCCGTGACAACTTGGAAACCTGTTATTGTTCACTTGCCCATGGCGGGTCGGCAGACCATCCATGGTCCCTATGCAGCGCTCATGGCGCTCCTTATCGACTGGCCCGAGCGACGATCCGCGTATCATCGCGCGGCGGAGCTTTGCCTCTGCCGCCCTAGATAACGAAGGCATGTGCCTTCTGGCACGTGAAGCGTTTTTAAATGCGGTCATCCGAGCCGGGGCGGGTGGGCCGGTCAACCGACGGGTTGGCACAGAAAGCATGAAGTTGGTGAGCGGCTTATCGGCGATGCCTCGATAAATCTCACCAACGGTCCCCATGTCTAAGTTTTCTGTAGACGCAACAGGCTCACAAGACGCCAGAGTCCTCACGGAATGGTCTGCCCGGACTAACCAATGTCCGAGCGCGCCTGGAGCACTATGTCACAAGGGTTGGCTCGTCCAGCCCTATTGTACTAACGCCCTGCCGAACGGGTTAGGCAGGCGCGGTGGAGCATTACCTACTATGATGGCGCAGTTTGCTCTCAGCGTTTGATACCGGCAGCCGATTTGGGACGCCATCGATGATTAATTCTCCTCCATTTCCACGCCAAGCATATAGAAGCTGTGAAAGCCTCCGCTCCGCGGTAGCACTAACTAATGTTCTAGACATTATGTGGCATCACATTATCGATACCATGAAAAGCGGAACACCATAATTAAGCGAGTACTGCCCCAAGAAACCGGGCCATACCCATGTTAGTGTCAGTATGACCGGGCCAGGCGAACCACCAGCTAGGCTCTTGATCTCCATACTACATCTTCATGCTCCTATATTGAACGTTGGCATGGATGTCATACTTCCAGTCGCGCCCGTGGATAAAAGGCTGCTTGCGTTTCCGGGGTCGGTAGGTAGCCGTCAGCGATAGAGCTCCCTCTCGGGTGTCCAAACTTAGCGTACAAGCAGTCTACGCGGGAGCAAGGGCAGTGCCGAGAGTCGGAGAAATTATATCCGCCTCAGGTCAATTCGGCTTGTAACAACGGCTCGGCCTGTAGCGGGATCCGTGTCGACGGTCGTAAGCCGCATACCGGAAGTCCCGACCTTCTCGATTGTCATCTGCGCCCGTCGATCCCCGTTCACTTCCTTCGCCCATTTTATCGCGAGCTTGATGGCGTCTCCACCGCGCGTTCCATTCAGCCCGGCAGTGCCGGTGCCTGCGCCGACGTAGGATCCAGAATAGGTGCTGCCTTTCGTCTTGAGGTCAGCGCTAATGGAGCGGGAGAAGATGGCGAGGCTCGTGCATCTGCCGTTGAGCGCGAGCGAGGCCGCCGACGCGCCCGACTTGAACTTGCAGGTCACGTTGATAGTCGGGGCATTGATCCGCACTTTAACGGTCCCTTTCCCGCTCCAGTTTCCCGAGAGACTTTTCAAAAAAGCAGTTTCATCCGCACAAGCAGTGCCGGCGATAGCGAATGCCATTAGAAACGCAAATGACCGTGTGAGCATTTTGATCATGATGGTGCTTTCAAATCGAAAACAGCAAAAAATGGCTGTTCCGACAACAGAGGGAGGTACCCCAGAACCGCCTTGCACTGATTAAGTTCCTGCGTAAAAAGTGGTGTAGGAAGAAAATGACGGAGAGATAACACCAACAGTCGAAAAAGCTCTCCGTCGTGCGCTGTGACCCCCGCAAAGTCTCGGTCTTGCGCTCGCTAGTTGAACGAAGCGACACAGAAATTTCATCGCTTTTCCAAGCTCGTCATCCCTTTAGTTGGACGCGAAGGTTCCATGCCTCGTTTGGGCCGACAGCCGGCATGTCAGGAACGCGCCTAATGCCTGTGGTTCACACCACCCACATCCGGGACTAGAAGCAGTCGGTCTCCTGTTCGAACGGTCTCTTCCGGAACGCGGTCATACCCCACGTTAAGTATCGCGATCTTGGGAAGGTTGGTGATGAGCCAGGATTCGACATCCCGCAAAAGCCGAACAAATGGGCTCGTCGGACCGAGCCGGTGCCGCGTCCATTGCTTAAGCTGGATCGCCCGTCGGGCGGTGACGCATCAGGGTCCACAGGCGCCCCAACGCGACGACATCGCGAGCCGCGGGTGACAAATGCTTAAGCATGTTGCGCTAATATGTGGCATCTGCTCCTGTCTTAAGAGACCCACGATGGCATCGATCCAGAATAAAGTACTTGCAGCAAGCATTGCAATATTTGCGTTGGGAGGGGGCGCCACAGGCTTGGGCATTTGGTCAGCGGCCGTTCTGTCCGCAAATACCGCTGATGTGTCCCATTCGTCGCAAATCCTGCGAAATCACATGAAAGCAGACATGATGCATGATGCACTCCGGGCAGATGTGCTTGCGTCTTTACTCGCCTTCAATCCGGCTGCAGGCATTTCGGCCGATGCAGTTCGAACAGATCTTGCCGAGCACGAAGCATCTTTTCGGGAGATGATTGACGCCAACAGGGCTCTTGCTTCGGACGAGAAAACGAAAACGGTCCTTGCAAGCGTCGAACGCCCTTTGCTTGACTACATGGGAAGCGCCGAGAAAATGGTCGATCTCGCGGGCCGGGACCCCTCGGATGGGTTGAAGGCGCTGCCTGAGTTCATGCAGCAGTTTTCGACTTTGGAAACAGCAATGGAGAAGGCGGGAGATGAAATTACCGCGGCGTCCGACGCAATTTTAGCTGATAGTCTAGAGACCAAAGCCTTGGTCGATACCGTCATGAATGCGTTGCTGGGCCTAGCTGCATTGTTCGCGTTTGGCTTATATCTCGTGTTTCGAAAAACCGTTACGAAGCCGATCCTTGCACTGTCCAGCGTTATGGAGAAGCTTGCCGCCGGCGACACGAACATTGCCAACCCCGCGGCCGGTCGCTCAGACGAAATCGGGACGATGGCATCTGCGGTCGAAGTGTTTCGCAACGCCGCGGTTGCCAATAGGCAGCTTGAGCAAGAAGCCGGCGGCGCGCGGCAGAGAGCCGAAACCGACCGCCTCGCAGCACGTATGCAGGCAGATAAAGAGGCAGCCAATCGCCTGCGCATCGCTACGTCCGGTCTTGCCACGGGCCTGAAGAGGCTCGCATCCGGTGACCTTGCGTTCCAGATCGAAGAGCCGTTCTCAGCAGAATTTGAGGCGCTCCGGCACGATTTCAACACGTCCGTCAGTCAGCTCGACGAAACACTGGGGGCCATCGCCTCTGCTGTTGCCGCGCTTGAGGAAGGCACTAGTGAGATTGCATCCGGCGCTGGCGATCTGTCCAAACGAACAGAACAACAAGCTGCATCGCTGGAGGAAACGGCTGCAGCGCTCGAGCAGATCACGATCAATGTGTCGAACTCGAGCAGGCGAACGAACGATGCCCGTGACGAAGCGACCGAGGCCAATATGAACGCTGCCAAGTCCGCGGAGGTGGTATCCCATGCGGAGGAAGCCATGCGCCGTATCGAGGCTTCGTCTCAGCAGATTTCGAGCATCATCGGCGTAATCGACGAGATCGCCTTCCAGACCAACCTTCTGGCTTTGAACGCCGGCGTCGAGGCTGCGCGTGCTGGCGATGCAGGCAAAGGATTTGCGGTTGTTGCACAAGAGGTGCGCGAGCTCGCACAAAGATCTGCAAAGGCAGCAAAAGAGATCAAAGGGCACATCGAGAAATCGTCCGCGGAGGTGGATACCGGCGTCAAGCTGGTACTCGATACTAGCCAGGCCCTCCAAACGATCAGCGGACAGATCGCTCGTATCAACCAGCATATGGATGCAATCGCAACGTCTGCAAAAGAGCAGTCGACCGGACTCGCCGAAGTCAACACAGCGGTCAATTCCATGGACCAGGTGACGCAACAGAACGCGGCTATGGTCGAGCAATCGACCGCCGCATCGGTAAACCTGGCCAAAGAAGCAGCGTGGCTCCGGGAGCTTGTCGCTCGCTTCAAACTTCAGGACGAAGCGCAGACGAAATCCAGAGTGACCCGCGCGAATGGTCTGCTCGCGGCGTGAGACAGGCGAGAGCGAAAGCCATTGAGCTGTTCACGGAAATCGTGGTCCGCATTAAATAACGCGGCGCCGATCCAGGGATCAAGCCTACCCGTGCAGTCAAGACTAACACCAATGCACTGCCGCCAGTGGCCACCTGACAGCAGATATCACTCGAACCCTTACCCGGGAACCTTGAACATCTCACGCTTGGGATCTGACTATCCACCACGCTATAAATTCACGCGACCCGCGGCCTGCGGGCTTCGAGAGGCTAGCTAAAACGATTCTCGCTAGAACAGGAGTTTTCGCGGCGTTTTTCATCTCCAACGTTCTTTTGCTTGATGCGCTCCAAGAGCCTTGGACAAAGTTTCTGTAATGTTTTTCATGACGTCCGGCTGAGTTCTATCAACCCCATACACAAAACCCGGGAAAATCGAGCGTCTTTTGAATCGCCCAGATTTCCTCATGCTGATCTGGGGATAGAATTTCGGCAGGATCGCCGACTGCGACCCAACCGATCGGCACGGTTGTACCTGGTTCGAGACGGCTGCGTAGATGGACAGTTCCATGGATGCGGACTTCCGATCCCCGTCCTATATGGGCACCGTGGAACACCGCCGCTCCGGTGGCTATGAAAACCTCGTCATCAATTTGAGCGCCAACGACATGACTGTTGGGACCGACGACGCAGTGGTCACCCAACTTGCAATCGTGGCGACCGGTAGCCCGGATCACCGCGTTTTCGAGTACGATGCAGTTCCGTCCGATGCGGATGGAGCCGCCGGCCTCCGCCACCAGGCGAGCGCCATGCATGATCCTGCTGCCTGCACCGATGACAACATCCCCAAACACGGTCACATCCTGCGCGACCCAGGCATCAGGATCGATCGATGGTGACTGCTCTCCGGATGAAATAATCATGGCTTATTCTCTCCTGCCTCAATTTCGGCTGCCCGCACACTTTCAAGGTGCCAGATCTTGGCGACGATCCGCCAGCCCTCGATGCCTTTCACGAAGCAGAGATGATCGATGAAGATGTTGGCGTGGATCCGCAGCCTGACCTTCACAGTCGCTGCGGCCGGCGAAAGCCAATCAATCAGGATGATTTCGTCTTCGCGGTCTTGAGAGCGGCTTGCGGGAGATTCGCGCTTTGCGATCACCTGGCGATAATCCGAGTTCGGATCGACCGTGATTGCGCCTTCGTCAGCGTCGAACAGGTTGCAGGCTGGATGAAAGATCTGGTCAAAGAGTGAGAGATCGCAGGCGTAGAGGGCATCGAAATAGGTCTGTATTGCGTTTAGCAGGTCAGTATCGCGGGTCATCGTGTTTTTCCATAGTTTGTTGGCGAGTGACCGTGTCGCATGCCCACACCTTGAGTTGCCAGTGGCAGGATTGCCAGATAAGACCGCATTCATGCCAAAAAATGAGGCTCCATGCTTTCCTGCAAACAGACATGTCGTCAGCCTCGTCTATGACGGCCTCTGTACCTTCGAGTTCGGGATCACATCCGAAGTCTTCGGTTTACCCCGACCTGAAGCAGGGCCTGACTGGTATCAGTTCAAATCAGTTTCGCTGGAGGATCAAGTTCTTCACGCCTGCGGTGGCCTGACGGTCGCAGCAACGGGCACTGCGACTGATCTGCATGAGGCCGGAACGATCATCGTTCCCGGCTGGCGCGGGCCCGATGCGCCTGTCCCCGATCAGATCTGCGACGCATTGGTCCGCGCTCATAAGAACGGCGCCCGCATCATTTCCATCTGTGGTGGCGCTTTCGTACTTGCAGCCGCCGGCTTGCTCGATGGCCGCCGCGCGACGACGCATTGGCGGTTCGCCGAGGGCCTCGCCCAGCGCTACCCAGCCATCGCGCTCGACGCGAATTGCCTATACATCGACGAGGGCGACATTCTCACCTCGGCCGGCAGTTCAGCGGGGATCGATCTTTGCCTGCATATTGTCCGCTCGGATTTCGGAGCGGAGCTCGCCAACACCGTGGCGCGTCGCCTGGTGATGTACAGCCATCGCCAGGGTGGGCAATCCCAGTTCATCGAGCGCCCCGTGCCCGTGAAGCGGGAGGCAGATCGACTGTCGTCGATCCTGGATCATATTCAAGCCAAGCTTCGCCACCCGCACACGGTCAGCTCTCTTGCCCGCCATGCAGGCATGAGCGAACGTACCTTTCAGCGCCGCTTTCATTCTCTGACGGGCTTGCCGCCCCTCAAATGGATACTGAGGGAGCGACTGGAGCAAGCCCGCATCCTGCTGGAGACTGGTTCTACCGCGCTCGATGACATTGCAAGCGTGACCGGACTTGGAAGCGCAGAAAACCTGAGGTTTCAGTTTGCTCGCCACTATGGGGTCAGCCCGTTGATCTATCGAAATCGCTTTGCACAGCGACGGGAGACAAGCCAGACGCTTCCGAAGCACACTGGGCAAAGTTCCTCGACGGCCGATTTTCGACTACAGCCACAGCGGCGACTTTAAAACGCGTGACTTTTCAGCGCCCGGACAACAAATGTCGCAGTAGCCGGGAATCTGGCCATATGGTTGGCACAATGAAATCGGATTTAGAAGACATGGGCTGGGCCACTCAGAATATCTAAGCATCATTTACCGAAGCGACGGGGCCAACGACCTCAGCGCCCGCATCTGACAATGCATTCTCTGATGCGTCAGCGATGAGATATTCGCCTTCGATAACCAGGACGGTAAGCCCCTGAAGGGGTAAAGGCGACATGTCATTTTCCTTTCACGCATCGAAGGTGATTGGCGCGAGAATGGTACAGCGTACTCCATCAGAGCGAAGTTCATAAGTTGTTTTGGCCCTGAGCTGGTATGGAAGCGCTTTCTCGATGAGTTCCCTCCCGTAGCCCGAACCCCTAGCTGGTTCATCCGCAGTCGGCATATTTTGAACGCCCGTTTCAGTCCATTCGACGTAGAGAGATGGCGGGTCGCCATCAACACGTTCAATTTGCCATCGGATAGTCAGACGGCCTTTTGGAGCAGACAGCGCCCCATATTTCAGCGCATTCGTTGCCAGCTCATGCAGTGCAAGCGCGAAGGTCTGAATTGAGCGTGAACGCAACCGAATGCCTGGTGGTCCATCCAGCGTGACTTTTTCTTTATCGTAGATGTAAGCCGACAGTTCCGCTGCAAGCAATTCGTCGAACGCGACACGCTCTGTCTCGCCCAGTCGAGAAAGAAGACCTTGCACCCGCGTAATTGAACCTAAACGGTGGCCAAACGCTTCCGAAAACTCCTGCAATGTCGTGCTTGTCCTCACCGTCTTTTCGGATAGCGACCGAATGACTGCAATCAGGTTTCGCGTTCGATGTTGCAACTCCGCGACCATGACCTCCTGGCGGCTTTGCAGCTCTTTTAACTCCTCGACATCGGTACACGTGCCAAGCCAGTCGGTCTCGCTTTCACCTGATGGCAGTGATCTGCTGTGATGCCAGATATATTTTCCATCCGCACCTCGGCGAATACGGTACTCGCAGTCCAAACCACCTTTTGCCTCGGCATCCTGCCAAGCGGCCATCACCGCTGCATGGTCATCGGGATGCACCGTCTCAAGCCATCCCAACCCTTTGCTGTCTTCAACGGCCTGGCCAGTAAACTGCTCCACTGCGGACTCGACCAAATCCGGTTGCCAATGGACTCGGAGCGCCAGATTAGCTGGGGGACACCCCCGATTAGCATCCGCTGAAACGCTTCATTTTGTCGGAGTCGTCTCTCGGTGCGATGCCGTTCGGTAACGTTCTGACCAATCTTGAGAAATCCTTTCACCGAGCCGTCCGCATTTCGCAGGCATTCGGTCGATCCATCGATGAAAACATGGGAGCCGTCTTTGCGGAGATGCCAGCGGACATCAGGAGCAGACCCCTCTCTGCGCGCAGTCTCGACCTCTTTTTGGTCTTCTCCCTTGGCGCGATCCTCTTCGGTGAATAGCTTGCTAGCTGACATGCCTGCAGCTTCCGACGCTGTCCATCCGAACACGGCTTGGGCACCTTCGTGCCAATCGACGATACGGTCTTCAGCGTCAGTGACAAAAATGGCGTAGTCACGGGCGTTTTCGACTACTAGGCGGAAGCGCTCCTCGCTCACTTTCAACGCATCCACTTGGTGAAGCCGGTCGATGACCGGGCCAAGGATTGTGGCGTAGGTTCTTAGAAACTGGATGTCGGAGTCTTCAAATTGTCTCGGCACCACGTCGTCGACCTGAAGGAGACCATACGGCTTCCTGCCAGGCACGAAGATCGGAACATTAACCAACGCAACGACGCCCGCACGCTTCATAAAAGCGGGTACACCAAAGCGTTCCTCTTTCGCGATGTCCTTGGTCACCATTGGCTGGCCAAGTTTGATCGCGTAGGTCTCAGAGGAATGTTGATCCATGTTGAGTTGGAGGCCAACGATATTCGGCGTCCAGCCGACAGCTGCACGCACCCAGAGCTTTTTCTCACCGCGCTTGATCTCAAGGACCTTTGACCTCTTCGTATCGAGAGCTTCGCCGACTAAGCGGCAAGCCTCAGTCAAAACGGAATCAAGATCGTCGGATCGCAGCGCGAACTCCCCGAAATCGGCCAATATTTTCTGGCGCTTGAGGAGCTGACCCTGGTCAAGCGTCTGCTTCTGTAGGGCAGTCATTGATGGCCTCCTTCGACAAACTGAGGCTTGGCAAATTTTCCGCCCGCCGATAGCTAAGAATGCGCCCGGAGCTCATAACGGCAAGTGGGGTCAGCCCTAAAGCTCGGCAGCATGAGGCTGGACAAGAAATAAGGTTCTTGCTCCGCTTGAACGTATCGAAGCAAATCAAGTTCCGCGGACCGGTTGGAGAATACGAAAATCGGGACAAGCAAGAACTCTGTCAGGCAGTCGGCATAGCCATGTTCCGACCCGCTTAGCGCCGGAACAAAGCGTCCTGCAGATCCCCGGCTTCTACAGGCTTCGAAAGGCGCGGCACGGAATCGTAACGGGCTGGAATATCCTTGTCGTCATAGCCCGTTGCGAAGACGAACGGAACGCCTCGCGAGAGCAGCAGGTCCGCCACAGGAAACGCCATGTCACCGTTCAGGTTGATGTCGAGTACGGCGGCGTCGATGATTGTTTCACCAGAGGCCAATGTCAAAGCTCGGTTTACGCTTGGCGCCGGGCCGACGACGACCGCACCAATTTGTTCAAGCCAGTCTACAAGCTGCTGGGCAATGAAGTAATCGTCCTCCACGACAAGAATGTGCTTTCCTGCGTATAGATTTACAGCACCCATACTCGTTACTGTCTCCCGCCGCGTGTTATCACTGCTATCGCTGCATGCCCGGCTAGCCCTTGAGCGCCGCGTCCATAAGGACGTCGGCGGAACGCTTATACTCTTGTGCGCGTTCCTCGAACGTCGCAGCGGCGGCGGTTCTGCCGGCTTGCAACGCCTCTCGTATCATCTTTTCCATCAGAACGATGCGCTCGCCCATCACCCTAAGAGCGATGCGCACTGCCTCGTCAACTGAACCTTCCTGTTCGTGGGCGAGTGCCTCGGCGGTATATCCGTGTCCCACCTGACAGCGGAATCGCAGCGGCGTGCGCCTGATCTGCGATAATGTCCCCCCGCATCCGGGACAACTCAAAGGGACGGGATCCGCGATTTCTGCGATCGTTGGAGAGTTAGACGGCCGCCCCATAGCGATCGCCACCTCAAGCGCAACGCTGGACGGTGCCGCAACGGTCGGGCCCGCGCCTTCCAGCACGAGGCGGATCAAAAGGGCAGCCAGATCCTTGGCGGGAGCACGGTAGTCAACGTCACTCGCCAGCAACGCCGTTTGTGGCATCTCGCTCTCTACGGCGTCGAGGGGGTTTTGAATAACGGTTAATCCGCCACAACGTTTCAGGTCCGCCAACCCGGAAGCCCCGTCGACATGGACTGCGATCAAGACCGACGCCTGCAGGCTCTGTGGCAACTCCTTGCATATCTGCCGGATCACCTGGATCGATCCTGCTGACCCGCCGATTGCAATGATTTTTCCCATGGCCCGTTCACCTCGTGCGGTTCAATGCTCTAGCCGGTGGCCGACGAATTCAATAACTGCAGCAACTGCGCTTTGAGTTCGTTCGAACTGTAGGGCTTCGTCAGACGCGGCCGATCGCGATGCCGTTCTTCAATCGCCCAGTCACTGTAGCCACTGCAGAGGAGAAACGGGATATCGCGGCTAGCGAGGATGTCTGCAACTTCGTACGAGTTGCCGCCCCGGATGTTGACGTCGAGGATCGCGGCATCGATCGGCGCCTCCTTCGCCAACCGGATGGCTGCGTCAAGGCGAGATGCAGGTCCGACCACCTGCGCACCCATGCCCAGCAGGGCGTCTTCTATCACCAGCACGATCGTCATTTCATCTTCGACGACCAGCACCTGGCGGCCTTCTGCTCTGTCCTGACTAATCATTGGCGTCCTCCTAAGGCCACGGGACGAAGTTCTCCAACTTCGGCGGTGAAAGGAAGTTCGATGATGCAAACGACGCCGCTCTCTGCGAAGCTGCGTGTTACCTCGCCATCGAATTCATAACTCAGGGAGCGATCGATCACGGTTGTGCCGAACCCGCGTCGCGAGGGCGGCCCATTGACAACCGGACCATGGGTTTCCGCCCAGTGCAACCGCAGCCGGCGATCGGAACCGTCCGTCACTGCCCAGGACACCGAAAGCTGACCTTTGGGTACGGACAACGAGCCATACTTTGCTGCATTGCTGGCTAGCTCATGAAGGGCCATCGCCAGCGACAATCCGGCCTTTGGAGTCAGCGCGACGTCAGGGCCTTCGATCTGCAGCGCCCAATCCCCATACGGTTTAAGTTCGGTCTCTACGAGCTCGCGCAACGTGCCGCTTCCGCCTCCCTGGCGACTGGTCAAGAGACTATGAGCACGCGTGATTGCCGTGATGCGGCCGGTAATCGTCTCCGCGAACGCTTCCGGCGATGAACTCGCCTGCAAGGTCTGGCCGACGATTGAGGACACGATTGCCAGAATGTTCTTTACGCGGTGGTCGAGTTCACCCAAGAGCAATGCCGCATGTTCTTCGGCACGTTTACGTTCCTCGATCTCTAGTGTCACCGAGATGATGCTGGTGGCGGCCCCGTCGCTATTCTCCTCGTTTGCGGTCTCAAGATCGCCGATCGTTGCCTGCAACTGCGCACGAGTGGTACGAAGTTCTTGCTCCGCGGCCACAGCCTCTGGACTCCGGGGACTTCCATCCGCCGACATCAGCGGCTCCGTCGCAAAGGCGCGCATCTCCTGAAACGCGACAACATACAGCCCTTCACCGCCCGTATCCTGCACCGGCTCGACGATGACGCTCAGAGCGCGCTGTTGGCCCTCAAGAAAGACCGAGACGTTATCGGCGACAACGGCCTCTCCTGTTTTTAAGACCGACTGCAGTGCCGTGCAACGGTGATCCGCAGCGTCTTCCTGAGATTGGAGTGGATGCCCAGGCTTGCCACTCCGGCCGACGGCTCGAGATAGCGGCCCACCTCCCCGCCGGAATAGCGCACAATGTTGCTTTGGCGGTCCACGACGATAAATGACGGCGAATGCTTCGCCAACGCAGCGCGCACCGCCCGATCGACGCGGTCACCGCCTCCCTTGCTCAGCTCTCCGGAGGTGCGACCGGCGGCAGGCGTTTGCGGCGGCATCGGAAGGGCTGGGAATGCCGCATCCCCATCCGACCGTTGGAAGATGTGGGCGGCCTTATCCCGACCGCGAAGAGATTTGAATGGCGGCTTACGCCTTCCGAAAGACCGAGGAACAGCAGGCCGTCGGGGTTGAGCGCGTAGTGGAATGTCCGCAAGATGCGGTCCTGCAGATCATTGTCCATATAGATCATCAGGTTGCGGCACGAGATGAGGTCAAGCCTCGAAAACGGCGGGTCTTTCGTCACGTTGTGGACCGAGAACACACACATCCCCGTGCGGGAAGAGCGGTTTACGGAACCGAGATCAGCTCTGTCATTATGTACGTTCATCATCAGACCTTTCGTTCGCTTCTCGAGTGCCACCTTTCCTACCGACGCGTCATCCCGCAAGGCCGAAGCAGCGTAGTGAAAGCACGTCCTCAAGCGTAAGGCTGGGTCCAAATACAAGAAACGACCACACTGGTCGCGTTGCGAAGACAAGACCGAGGCCGAAGGCCGTCCAGATCGCGGCGGTTCTGATTTCACGCAGTATCTCAAGCATGGCGCCGTCTCATGATCACCATGCCGACGGCGACCATGGCCCCACCCCAAGCCAGAAAACCCAGGTCCCACGCGAGCCACTGCTCCCGAGCAACGGTTTCATTAACATGGTGTAGACCAAGGACCTGGTGGTCTACGATGCCCTCGACGAGGTTGAACATTCCAAAGCCGATGAGCATCGTGGCAACAAGATCGCGGGTCGACCAGCGGAAATGACTGAGGCGGCCGGACCGCCATAGGGTGAACAGCCCAATGAGCAGGGCGACGTATGTGCCGGAATGGAAGGCACCGTCCCAGAACGTGTTCAGCTCAAGGTTCTCGATCGTGGTGACTGGGTACCATGAACTGAGCATATGGTGCCATTGCAACATTTGATGGAGAACAATTCCGTCGAAGAAGCCTCCAAGTCCAAGGCCCAGTATCAACCCCGCGGACAGAGGGAAACTTCGAGCGGAGGGCTGCTTAAGGTTCGTCATGCGAGTATCTTGGCGGCCGCCGCCGCATCTAGAAATGCGCTACGAGCAGTTTCCGGGCTGCCCTGCGTCTCGATCGCATCGACGCATCGGCGCCTTGCAACGACGTGTTCTGACTGACCGCTAGATGGCCAGCGATGGAGAAGCGCCGATAACGCCGCATCAGGACCGTCGATGCGTTCCCGCATGCCGTTGCCAATCCTGACAAAGACGGGCGATTGCCAAATGACGTGAAAATCGACGTCGATGACCTTATCCATGGGTGGCCTCCATTTCAATCTTCGCCACTAACCTCCGTCGGACGTACGAGTTCCCTCGCTTCTACGTTGTGCGCCGACGAGCCGCCGGGGTTGACTGTAACATCTATGCGGCCACCAAATTCTGGCGTGCGGCACTCAAGCTGGCCGGGTCAGTGTGCTCCCAGACCACAACGACCTCTGTTCAGCTCGAGGGCCGCCTTAGAGGTTCTGTCCTGTTGGGCGAAAAGTATTCGTCCGGAGAACGACCGGCTTGAGGCTCGTAATTATCGAATAAACGTCGTCCATCACATCAAGCGTCCCTGGTGGCCCCGCCGATCTGTCCACCGATCCTCCGGATCAGCGCTGGATTTGTAATAGCCTTGGCCGTCAGTCTGCATCAACAGCGTACGCGCGATGATGTCTATGGATGGGCGGCTCCAGCAAGGCCCGACCTGTCAAGATAATGTTCTAATTCGGCAAGACTGCCGATCTTCTCGGCGTCAGGCCTGTCCGGTGCGGATATCTTCCAAGCGAAAAGGCCATGTCGTGGTCCCAGCTTTGGTGTTTGAGAATGATGCACAGCCCCGGGGGCCGGTCCTTTGAATGGGCGCTCATTCATCCCGACCTTTGTCCTCCCAGACGAGGGAAACGACTGTGGTAGCGCTTCCTTTGGACACGAACACGTCCCCCTGGACACCACCCTTACTCATGTCCACGTCCTCAAGATCTAGCGACTTGGATTTCGGTTTACGCGTTGCGACTGCTGGCGTCGGAAAGTTTTTTCATCGTCATTCTTAGACATCTGGGGGCGTCCTCATTGAAGGCCGGCTAACACGACGGCTCGTGAGAGTTCCCGTAAGGCATTGATCCGTGCGCAAACGTACGCTTGGTCTAAGGCGCTCGTTGTCCACGCCAATGAGCTGCTGGCTCTCGTAGATCTGACGCTTCCGGGTTCGACGAGATCTATATTGATAATGTCTTGCTCGTTCAGGAGGGGTTCCTCGAGTTCATGGCGCGGGACGTTTTCCCGTGTCACGCCGGTTGCGCTCATAATGGAAGCAACCGTAGCGTTCTGAAAAATGTAAGGGAGAGGTAAGGTCACCCCGTGTTTCACAGCCCGATCTGCCTGAAGTCGCACTGAGACGGCTTCTTGTCCGGGCGCCAGCGAAGAAGCTTGGTTCCGTGCCTGAAGCGGCAGCCGGTGATCTGATCGAATTTGACTTCCACCACCAGTTCGGGTCTGAGCGGTTTCCAGTCGGAAGATCGGTCTGTCGTCCAACGGCTCGGTCCGCCAGGCGCCTTCCCGGTGAACCCCGGGCCACCCTTCAGTGATTCAAGTCTCGCCGTAAGCTCCGGCTTTTCGATGTCGGCAATCGCAGACGTAAAACCGACGTGGTCGAGTAGTCCATCATCATTGTAAAGGCCGAGCAACAGCGAACCCACCAGCTCACTGTCTCTCTCATACCGAAACCCACCGACGACACAGTCCGCGGTCCGCAGGCGCTTGACCTTCATCATCGCGCGCTCTCCGGGTCTATAAGGTTCATCGATCCGCTTGCACACCACACCATCGGTATCTCCACCCGATCGGGATAGCCAAGCGTCCGCCTCGCGCAAGTTCTTTGTCGCCGGCGATACGGTGAGGTACGCCGGATCGGCCTCAATCCTTTCACGGAAGTCTTCAAGGCGAGCGCGGCGATAGGCGAGTTCTTTGTCCAGGATTGGCATACCGTCCGTATCCACGAGCATGTCGAATGCGATGAACCTGCTTGGGGTTTCTCTCGAAAGTTTGCGGACGCGACTTTCGGCTGGATGCAAGCGCATCTGCAAAGCGTCGAAAGATAGCTTCCCCTCCACTTCTATCACCAATTCCCCGTCAATAACGAAGTTAGGTGTCGGAAGATCGGCGAGCAACGCCACCACTTCCGGGAAGTAGCGGCCAAGCGGTTTTCCGGATTTTGCCCGAAGATCGACGGACGAATCGCTCCTGAAAGCGATACATCTGAAGCCATCCCATTTCGGCTCGTACTGCCAGCCTTCCCCGGACGGAAGGGCCTTTGCCAATTTGGCTTCCATCGGCTCCGTCTCGATGGACAGGCCATATATTCCTGCGGCCGGTTGATCACCCGCGTCGCGTATGGCCATTGCTACCAAAACCTCTTGGAGTGGGCGCCCCGTGTGGCAACCTCTACCAGAACCGCCGTCGACAGAAGGATGGTGGAGACCACAGCCGCTATCGATAACAATCCGTCATTGGTGATTTTAGCATTCGCCTTCAAACCGGCCGTCTCGGAAAACGCTAACGAAACCTTTGCGTGCTGGCGTTGATTTAGGAAACCCGCGGGACTAGCGCCGTCGCGCACAGCAACCTCACGATGGCTCATCGCTTGTTCTCCAGATTGGCCTCGACTTTTTTACGGCTGTTGCCGACATCCTTGACTGCGCTCTTGACGGCGTCTTTCGTAACCCCCTCTTTTTTGGCCTCGTAGCGAACCTCGTGGACCCGGCCGCCCGCGACGCGTGCCCGATCTTGCGCTCTGCCTCTTTTGGTGCTTGACATTTTCCGTCTCCATGATGATCGACGTAAACTATGTTTGAATCCGGAAGTTCCACGCCGGTGCAGTCTCCTTCAATTTGGTCTCCGGTCATCGGAAACAGAGGTCGATTTAGAAGTTTGCCACCTACGATGCGAGGCACTTGTCGCAAATGTAGCTACCGTCCTCGTCGAGGACGGTAGCTATTGGCCACAAAGAGGCAAACCTTATCACAACTTAGAAGGTCGTCCGGGTCTCAGATCTCGACTCGCCCGAAAGGATTTTCCATCTCAAGGCCTCAGGTTCGAGGATTGGATGGAGATGGTGATAAGGGGTCGCCTTCAAAGGCGACACCTCGCTCTCATCTGCTTGGGAGGGCGATTGCGTTCAGTTGGGGGAGTTAGGTAGAGGTTCAGTACCCGCCAACAGACTGTTAAATTCAGCGATCTGTGGAGTCTGGACTCTCCTTCGCTCGAACGGTTTTCCGAGTAGTTCGACAGCCAAGGGTTTGAGCGTGCCGTTTACCCCGCATGCGCTCGCTCCTCTCGCATGGCCGCGGCGATCTCGTTGAGAAGCGGCAGACCGGCCAGCTCCTCTGTCGTTGCCGAGAGTTTCGGCTTCCAGTTCGGATAGCTTTCGCTTGTGCCGGGGATGTTGGTCGGACACTTTTCGTCTGTCATATCTGCCAACCGGACTGCCACTAAAACAGAGGGCGTCTTGGCAATGAAACGATGGGCACTGACCACCAGGTCTTTCAGCTTATCGTCGTTCGCATTTACAGGTGGCAGACGAGCCGGCGGCTGCGTCCCCGCTTCATCGAGGGCAAGCTTCAGGTCCGCGCGCTCATGCTGCCGTTCTTCAAAATGCATTCTGCTCACATCAGGAGGAACAATTCCATGGTCTTTGCGCGCTTTGATATCGGCGGCACACCACCAACCGGCCAAAGTCTGGTGATCGTGCGTCGAAATGCAGGCAAGCGACAAGGAGGGGTAGGCGCCCGCGGGCCTGAACCCGTCGTCTTCCCGTTCATAAGAGAGGATGCGGTAGGACAGGATTTGGGCTTCGGCCAGATCTTCCTGCAGCCCCTCCGGCAACATCCCCAGATCCTCACCGATGACGAGGCACTGGAATTCCGCGGACGCGTCCGACAGAATTTGCAACAGTTTATCCTGCGGATAGTTCACATAGGCGCCGCTATCAGGCGCGCTGTCGAGCGGCACAAGAAACAGGCGCCGCAGTGCTGCGGCGTGATCGATCCTGATGGCACCGGCGTACCGCATGGCAGCGCTCACCATCCGGCGAAACGGGGAATCCGTCCTGGACGCTATCGCCATCGGATGTAACGCCGCCAGATGCCAGTCCTGGCCATCGGTGGCAAACGGATCGGGAGGACTTCCAACCGTGGCATCGGAAATATAAGCCTCAATCTCACTCCAAGTGGCTGACCCATCGATGGCCTCACCGACGGCCAGATCAAGATACAGCCCTATACGGAGGCCGGCTCGGCGTGTGACCGCGGCGGCTTGCGTCAATTGTTGGTGGGCCAGCCATTGCAGCCACATGTGGAAGCGGATCGTGTCAGCCTGCGCATCCGCAAGTTCGACCACCTCATCGCTGTCACGTCGTCGGTATTCAGGCGGCCAAGTTTTCCAGCCCGTACCATGACCGCTTTTGCCCATCGACGCCGAGAGAGTTTCGAACAGCGCGTGCCGGCGAACGACTTGGGAATGGCCTTCGATTGCTGCACTTTTTTAGGTCCACGAGCAGATTTTTCATCGACGCCTAGTGCAGCAAGGATCGTGCGCTTCGTCTCGTCGGTAATCGGCACCTCCACATTGTCAGGAGACGGTCGCATAAGGCTGATGCCATGATCTTTGGCCAAGCGGTCGAGATGCGATTCCATGGTCTCACTTTCTAGATCAGATGTGCGGACTTCAAGTCTTCGCCAGATCAATGCTTGAGAGCACGGACCAGGGAGCTAGCGTTCCCTCGCTGTTCGAGCCATGCAGGAAGATGCGTTCGCCCACGAACGGAGACGGGATCGTCACCGGTTCGTCCGAAAAGTTGGCGAGCAAGTAAAGCATGGAGCCGCCCGCAAGCGTCCAGTCGACTATCGTCAGGCGTCCCTCATGACGGAACGAGCCGCTACCACTGGCCCCTTGCAGCAACGGAACAATCCGGTCCTTTCGCAGGGTAAGCAAGGACCTATAGAAGGCGAGCATGTCCGAAGCACCAGTGCCAACCAACTGAGACCAATCGAGCTTAGCCATCTCAAATGTGGACCGTGCTGTCGGATCAAGGAGGTCGTCGGCATCAAAGCCTGGAAGCCGTGACAATTCCTCTCGCCGTCCTTTCCTGACCTTCACGTTCAGTTCATCATCGAAGCCGCAGAAGTACGGAAAAGGCTCACGCGCTCCCCACTCCTCGCCCATGAACAGCATCGGAATCTGCGGCGACAGCAGATAGACGGCTATGACCGCCTTTATAGGCTCCGGCGGACGGTAGGTGATCATCCGATCGCCCAGCGCCCGGTTGCCAATCTGGTCATGATTCTGGATGAAGGAGATGAACGCGGTGGGGGGTAGGCCGGTCGTAGGCTTTCCGCGGCTGTCGCCACGATAGGGCATGTGTTCCCCTTGAAACACAAAACCTTCGGCAAGCGCACGGCCGACCTTGCCGTCGTCGTCGGCGTAATCCTGGTAATACCCGAACGTCTCACCCGTCGCGGCAATGTGCAAAACATGATGCACATCGTCGTTCCACTGGGCGGTGAAGCTGGTGGCCCTCCCGTCCTCGTCACGACGCAGCAAATCGCTGTCGTTGTTCTCATTCTCGACGATCAGGTGAACATGCCGCCGGGTTCCTGCGGCTTCGCGAGCCCGACGGGCTAACTCGTGAAGAAGATGTTCTTCGGCGTCATCGTTAATGGCATGCACCGCATCCAGGCGCAAACCGTCGAGCCTGAACTCTGTGATCCAGTAGATTGCGTTTTGAATGATAAACTCCCGAACGGCCTTCGATCCTTCACCGTCATAATTGACGCCGTTGCCCCATGGGGTCTTGTGGTGTTCGGTAAACAGCGGCGCGTAGGTTGCAAGGTAATTTCCATCTGGACCGAAATGATTGTAGACGACATCGAGAAACACGTTGATGCCGCGTACATGGGCTGCGTCTACCAGTGCCATCAAATCCTCGGGACGGCCATAACTGCTGTCCGGTGCATAGGGCAGGACGCTGTCATAGCCCCAGTTGTAGCGGCCAGGAAAATCGCCGACTGGCATGATCTGAATGGAGGTGACGCCAAGCTCTGCCAAGTGGTCCAGTCGTTCAATTGCCGCCCGGAACGTGCCTTGCTGCGTAAACGAGCCGATATGCAGCTCGTAGATGACGCTTTCTTCCCATGGACGTCCCAACCAGTCACTAGCCTTCCATTCGAAGTACCGAAGATCGATAACTTCACTCGCGCCATGGACGTCTTCAGGCTGGTGGCGTGATGCGGGGTCAGGCACCTCGGACCCGTCCGGCAAACCAAACTTATAACGGCTGCCTGGCCCGATGCCGGGAATGTGACAACGATGCCATCCGTCGTCTGAGCGTTCCATCTCCCGCGGACTGCTCCCCTCGATCACGAGAGAAACGTCTTCTGCCAGGGGAGCCCAGAGCCTAAACTCGACGCCGTCTTCCAAAACAAGCGGACCAAACGCGTATTCGACCAAAACATCACCTTTTCCATCTCGAAAGGAACTGGCTAGCGTAGGAGACCTTGGCCGCCATCGACCCAGATTGGAGAACCAGTAATGTGTCGCGACTTATCGGAAGCCAGGAAGGCTATAACGTCGGCGACATCTTCACTTCGGCCCGGACGCCCTCCGGTAATGGGGACCTGACCTTCCGGCCATACGACGGGTATTGCCGTCTCGTCTTCTTTTCGCAGCTTGGTGTTTGCCTCGATATTCGTCTCGATCTCACCAGGGCACACAGCGTTGATGCGAATGCGATGACGGGCAAGCTCCAAGGCAAGCTGCTGCACCATTGCTACCTGGGCGGCTTTTGTTGCGGTATAGGCCGTTGCGCCTGGGGTCGTGAACGTTCGGGTGCCGTTAATCGAAGAGACGACAATGATCGAACCGCCGCCCGAACGCTTCAGTTCCGGCACGGTCGCGCGGATGGTCAAGAACGTACCAGTCAGGTTGATTGAGATCGTCTCGTTCCATTCAGCCAGTTTTAGATCATCGATTGGAGCCCAGACGCCATTGATGCCGGCATTGGCGACGACAACGTCGAGCCGACCATACTGCTGGGTCAGCTGCTCCACGGCTGCAGCCATTTGGCTCTCATTAGATATGTCTGCCGAAAGGAAGACGGCCTCGCCTCCGGTTTTTAAGATCTCAGCGACCGTCGATGAGATCTCTTCTTGCGTAGGTCCAAGCGCCCCAATCTTGTACCCGTCTCTCGCAAGAGCCATCGCGGCCGCCTTCCCAATGCCGGACCCGGCTCCAGTGACAAGTGCTACGGCTGGCTTCATGAGGAACTCCTAGTCGATCTGAGCGGCGGTCAAACCCTTGGACCCGCCTGAAGTTCCCGATCGACAATGTGTTTGTACGGTGCAGGACGACAAGCAAGCGTGTGAGGGCCATCGCGCCCTGTCCCTGCCATGCGGCTAGAATTGGCAACTCCCCCCTAAGAGACGTCGCGCACGTGAGTGTAAACATGGTCTGGAACAACGAGCGATCAACATGGTTGTTAGCGGGTTCTCCCATGTTTCCGCGACAGCCTTGATAGACGATCGTCATCCACACGGCCTTACGCCTAAAGCCACTGGAAAAAGCTCATGAACATTCCGACGGCCACTTACCGCATCCAGTTCCGCAACGGCATGACCTTCGACCGCGTTGCGGCGTTGGTGCCCTATTTGAAACGCCTTGGTATCAGCCACGTTTATGCGTCTCCGGTCTTCACCGCAGCGTCCGGTTCGACACACGGATACGATGTCACTGACGCCAACGAGATCGATACTACAATTGGTGGCCGCGAAGGCTTTGACCGCTTGGTTAAGGCGCTCAAGATGGAAGGTCTTGGCCTCATCCTCGACATTGTGCCGAACCACATGGCCGCCTCGCTGGAAAATCCGTGGTGGCGCGACGTGGTGGAGAACGGCGAGGAGAGCCGCTACGCCCGTCACTTCGATATCGATTGGACGCGGAGGCTGACCCTGCCCTTCCTCGGCGACACGTTCGAGAAGGTGCTGGAAAAGGGCGATATTTCCGTGAAGCCTGACCCGAGGACGGGCAAGCCAGCGTTGGCCTACTACAATAGCTTCTATCCGCTGAACCCAGCTACCTACGCCAGCGGGGAGGCGGAGCTACCGAAGGGGACCGACAAGGCGGCCATCGCAGAGCTCCACGACCAGCAGCGCTATCGGCTGATGTCCTGGCGGGAGGCGCGGCGCCAGCTTTCCTATCGCCGATTCTTTGAGATCACCGGCCTTGCCGCCGTGCGGGTGGAAGACGGCTCGGTCTTCGATGACACGCATCGGCTTATCCTTGAACTGGTCCGCACCGGCGCGGTGGATGGCCTGCGGGTGGATCACGTCGATGGCCTTGCAGATCCGAAAGCCTATCTAAAGCGTCTGCGGCAGGAGGCGGGAGAAAACTGCTACATCACCGTCGAGAAGATTCTTGGAGGGGGCGAGCATATACCTGCCGATTGGCCGATATCCGGCAGCACAGGTTACGAATTCATCGCCGCTCTTAGTGACGCATTGGTCGATAGCGAGAAACTCGATGAACTGCAGGAGGCCTTTCAAAAAGTTGCCGGCCAGCGTATCGATATGCGTGATGAGCTGCGCGCCGCCAAATTGCTGATGGTGGACAATAACTTCGCCGGCGAATTTGCCGCTCTTGTGCAGCTTGCGCTGCAGATCGGCCAGGCGGAAGACAAGGAAAGTATCTTGTCGGAAGCGTCGATCAAGCCGGCGATCCGCGAACTGCTGATCGCTTTCCCGGTCTACCGCACCTACGGTACCCGCGACGGCCTGCCGCCTGAAGGCCGCGAGATGATAGCCGGTGTCATCGATGAGGTCCGCCAAAGCCCTCATGGGCCGGAGCCGCAGGCGCTCGCATTCCTCGAACGCGTTCTCTCCGGCGATGTCGAGCAGCAGGCGGGGGGCCAGGCCTCGGTCTTTCGCACCCGCTTCCAGCAACTGACCGGGCCGCTGATGGCAAAGTCGGTGGAGGATACGCTGTTCTTCCGCCAGCACATGGCGCTCGCCCTGAACGAAGTCGGCGCCCAGCCCATGCCGCGCGCCTTCTCCGTCGATCGCTTCCACCGGGAAATGCAGACCCGGCTTCGACGACAGCCCGATGCGCTGTCCGCCACCTCCACCCATGATACGAAACGTGGCGAGGATGCGAGGGCCCGGCTCTATACCATCACTGAGGCCCCGAAGCTTTGGGCAGAAGCCGTCGAGCGCTGGGGGGAGATGAACCGTCCGGCCGTGCAGTCCCTTGAAGATGGCCCTGCCCCGGAACCAGCCGTCGAATGGATGCTGTATCAGGCGCTCGCCGGCGTCTGGCCGACGGGTCTGTATCCGGAGGATACGGAAGGCCTGAAGACGCTGGAAGAGCGCTTCCTCGCCTATGCGGAGAAGGCAATACGTGAGGCCAAGCTCCGCACAAACTGGGGCGATCCTAGCATGGCCTACGAACGAGCCGTGCTCGGCTACGCCCGCCGCCTTCTTGCGCCGGATAACCGAGATTTCGTTGCGGACTTCTCCAACACACTACGACCCTTTATCCGCGCCGGTCTAGTCAACAGCGTCACTCAGACGATTATCAAGCTCACGGCGCCCGGTGTGCCGGATATCTATCAGGGCAGCGAAGGTCTAGACCTCAGCCTCGTCGATCCCGACAACCGTCGCGAGCCTGATTTCAATCTCCTGCAGAGACGCCTTTCAGTAGAAGCTGAACGCCTCTTCGAAGGGGAAGAGGAATGGCTAAGCGGACGGGTGAAGCAGAATCTCATCGCAACCCTGCTAAACTTCCGCAAGCAAAAGTGGTCCCTATTTGCAAAAGGCACTTATATCCCGATCATAGCCGATGGTGAACGACCAGAACCTCTCATTGCCTACGCGCGCGTAAAAGAAGCGGATGCGGTTATTGTTATCGCCCAAAGGCTTAGTCTAAGGAGCAATACGGCGTCTTTCGAAGCACGATGGCACGGGCGGAAAATCCGGCTGCCAGACCCCGTGCGAAGGCAACATTTCGTAGATCTTCTCACTAAACAAACCGTCGATCTCGATGGCGATCTCGATTTAGAGCTTGCTGCCTCTGGCCGACCATTTCTTGTCTTGGGGAGTGCATGAAGTCTGCTCCGCTCATTGCTTCCACTTAAAGGTGACACATGTCCAAAGCATCTAGGTTCGATATCTTGTCCGGAGATGCAGCCCGCCTGGGTGCTAACGCTGACAGAGAGGGCGTCAACTTCGCCCTCCACCGCAATCGCGATCTTGGCGCTTGTTGACATGCCGGCCTCCAAACTACGGGGCCTGATCAGTCACAGCATTTTCCTCAATCGGGGACTTACCTGTGTAGGGGTTTGGATGAATAATGAACAGCGAGCCCCCAAGAAACATGGCAGCTAGCGCGATAATCAAGATTGTGGCCCTGGTCGTGGGAACACTCTGCGACCTGGGTAGTTCTCCGTTGCCAATTATTCAGGAGCTCGCCATGCCTCACGACAGCCACCCAAAGCCGCTGCAGCCAAAACAAGAGCAGGCCCCTCCAGGAGAGACTAAGCTTTTACAACCTGTCCCTGATCATGGCGAGGAGTCATACAAGGGGTCGGGGCGGCTCGAAGGGAAAGTGGCCCTCATCACGGGCGGAGATTCGGGCATCGGCCGAGCGGTGGCCATAGCATTCGCCCGCGAGGGTGCCGATATCCTGATTTCGTATCTGAGCGAGCACGAGGATGCTGAAGACACGGCAGCCTGGATTCGCAAGGCTGGTCGACAAGCGCTGGTCGCACCTGGGGACATTAAGAGCGAGGCCTTCTGCAACGCCTTGGTAGAAAGGGCTGTCGAGGAACTGGGAGGCATCGACATCCTCGTTAACAATGCCGCCTTTCAGCGAACCTATAATTCCATCGAGGACATTTCTGCCGAAGAATGGGATGAGACCTTCCGGACAAATATCTACGCCCCCTTCTATCTCTCTAGGGCCGCGGTACGCCACATGAAGGCTGGCAGCTCGATTATCAACACGACATCAATCCAGTCACGCCAGCCTTCATCATCCTTGCTTGCCTATGCTTCAACGAAAGGGGCCGTTTCAAATTTCACTGCCGGCCTAGCGGAGATGGTTGCCGACAACGGAATACGCGTTAATGCGGTTGCCCCTGGCCCGATATGGACGCCTCTCATCCCCTCAACGATGCCGCCGGAAAAGTCTGAATCGTTCGGCAAGCAGACATTGATCGGCCGTGCCGGCCAGCCCGCAGAACTCGCAGGGGCTTACGTTCTCCTCGCATCTGACCTGGGTAGCTACATGACGGGCTCCGTCATCCCCGTGACCGGGGGCGAGATCATGATTTAGATCTGGCCAACAGTATACCAAAAAACGCCTGTCACCGGCCGGATGCCGCTAGTATCCTGGAGTGCAACGTATGCAAGTATTGTCCGCCGCATCAGAAGTTTATCCGCTCATCAAAACTGGCGGACTGGCGGACGTGACGGGTGCGCTTCCCAAAGCGTTAACCCCGTATGGGATCGAGACCCGGACGATCATGCCCGGTTATGCCGGCACCCTGGAAAAAATGGTCGACGTGCGACACGAGGCTGACGTGGAGCTGCTCGGCGAGACCGCAAAGTTCTACTCCGGTCGCCATGATGGGATCGATGTCATCATCGTTGAGTGCCCTGTCCTCTTCCATCGCGATGGCGGCCCGTATTTGGATCGCGAAGGAGAGGACTACAGTGACAACTGGAGACGGTTTGCCGCCCTGTCGTCTGCGACGGCGCACATAGCCGCAAATGGCATTGGTAGTTGGCGGCCGGACATCGTTCATCTGCATGATTGGCAAAGCGGGCTTGCTGCTGCGTACTTGAAGGCGATCGGCGCACCGGTACCCGTCGTGCTTTCAATCCACAACCTCGCATTCCAAGGTCAGTTCTCGCCAGAAATCTTTGGCGAGCTTTAGCTGCCGAGTGAGTTCTTCTCGACGGAAAAACTCGAATACTATGGGGGCATCAGTTTTTTTAAAGCTGGCATCGCCTTGCAGACGCCGTCACGACCGTAAGCCCCACCTACGCGCGGGAAATCCTCACAGAGGATTTGGGAATGGGCCTCCAGGGTGTCTTGTCGACGCGGCGCGACAATCTGACAGGCATAGTCAATGGGATTGATATGGCAGTCTGGAACCCGGCAACCGACCCACACATTCCGGCCAACTACGATAACCGGACCATCGGCCGCCGCGCCGCCAATCGTACCAAACTGGAAGAGCGCTTCGGGGTGGAAGAGGGAAGCGGGCCGATCATGTCAGTGGTCAGTCGCCTGACTTGGCAGAAAGGCCAATTCGGCGGGAACGTCAGAAGCCTGCAGGCAAGCTGCAACTCAGGCTGCAGTGCCCAATGGCAAGATTAATTGTATCCACAACATACCAGAGTACGAAAAAGCGCCGGAACAAAAGTTGAATGCCTCAGTTGTATCCCCCATCAGCAATTGCAGAATCCAGGGAGATGAACATGCCGACAAAATGGCGGGAACCAGTAAAGATCAATGCACCCATAAGCGGCGATGTCCGGGTGGGCGGCCCCTCCGAAGCACTGGTCGTACTGATGGACGAGTGGCCAAACCTGCGTGGAGCGGGTTATGTCAGAGCGCGCAGTCTCTGCCGGGCCGCGATCGCCGGGCGCAAGGACGCCGAGGAGGCCCGCGAGATTTTCGTTGTGGCAGCGAAGGAAGCAAACCTCTTGCATTGAAGCGCAGCGATCGCGTGTAATCATAGCAGTGGTGGAGAGTCGATGAATATTTCCTGGAAGAAACCCGTTGAGCTGCAGTTCGCCGATAGCGGCAAGGTATCCGTGAGAGGGCCGCAGGACGCTCTGGATTATTTATTGGCCATCTGGCCAACCGAAGAGGGCGAGCTCTACTTGAAGTGCAAGGCGGCCTGCATGGAGGCAATAGAAGGGGTTAGGCCTGTGGAAGAGGCATGTACGATTTTTCAATCCGCCGCGGCGGAGGTGGGGATTTCTTCGTCAGGAACCGATTAGGTTCCGTACCTCATGAAGCGGAATTTGTGACGTATCCCAAATCGCGTAGGACCGGAAAATGCAACCAGTTAAACCCCCAGATCGTGATGGCCAGTACGCAGCGCGCCACTCTGACTGTATAGCAGCTTTGGATGGTAAGGTTCAGCAACTGTTTGAAGAAGCGTTTCGTGCGGGTTGGACAAGAGAAGAAACGGCGGCGGCGTTGCTTGAGGTCGCCGAGCGCCACGCAAGTTCATGTCCAATCGGGTAAACGATGAGGAGATTGCGGCTGAGGTAGCGGGCCGCGTGTCAGGATGATCATCGGCCATTCAACCGTCCTTCATCCGATACAGCGGACAGCGGCAAGGATGGTTGCGATTGTTGTGACTGTCCTCCTTTTTGTCCTTCGGCCAGGTCTTCGCAGAAATGAAAAGATGGGCGAGCAGTTCCAGAACACATGCCGGTCACCAACTTAACCGTCCACCAACTCCGGAACAACTTTTGTAAGTTCGCCCCCAAAACGCTGGGTGGTCGAACAAACATTCGCGTGGCTGGGCGATGCCGCAGGCTGGCCAAGGATTTCAAAACCTCTCGCCCAACGCGATGGCCTTCCTTACAAGGCGGCTAAGTGGACATTCCATGAACCTCACCGTGGCGGCCCGCGAATACGCGCTCGGCGGGCCAAAACGCATTGCTTGTTCGAAGGTTAATCTCAATGGAGCGGAGAACCGCTATCGAAGGACCTTATTGCGCTAACAGCAGAGGATTGATCCCGCCCGCCGAATGCTCGGCCGATATCAGCGTAAGTTAAGTTGAATTTTTGTCGGACCTCCCACATGAGCAGGCGGCGAGACAGGGCCACTCGCTTGAAAATTGAGGGCCCAACTACGTCCCGATATTGGATCCCCAGTTCAGCACACCGCCGCTTGATATAAGTGACCTCAGGACGAACGAGCCTGTTGGCCAGGTGGAATTGATATGCCTGAACATGTGCATCGAACCTGATGCTAGAGGTTTTCCAAAGCGGCGGTCTCCCCTTTATCTCAATGAGCCTGGCTTTTTCCGCGCGTGCTCGTGCGGCCGACGCATACTTGGTCTGGCGGAGCTTGTGAGCCTTCTGGAGTTCGGCTTGAAACGGGGTAGATTTAGAAAATTGAAGAGTCATGATCCCAACACACACCATCTCTCCTTGGAGCCGCAGCCAAGAGCAGAAGGCATTTCGCAGAGTTGATAACGACGACACACGTCTTCTGGAGCAAAGCAGCCCTGTCACGTGTTCGGATTGTTTACGATCCAGCCGCAGGAAGCCAAAGCTCCGCAATCGTACCCAATAGATGCTGACACCCACGACCATTTTCAAGGGCAAACACACGAAAGAACCTACTGCTAGCGCAACACCAACGAACAGTCTTTAACCCGGTCTTTCAGTCATTCCCAATCGCGGAGAACTCGTAACGGCGGTTCTGGAGGCCTTAGACCCCGGACTTCTAGCGGCAGCTAGTGTCGAGGGCATGACGCACATAAGATCGAGCGGGACCGAGACGCGGGTTACCAGGTGGTGACTTTGGGGCCGCAAGATTTTTCAGTCAAAAGTCGCCATGAGTTGGACGACCAACGACACGTGGTTGGAAAGGACCATGTTCGATCTCAGTGTCCACTTCAAGTCGCGTCATGGGACCTAGGCTATCACCACTGGCCGCGGCGCCAACTTGTCTTCGCTGTCTTTGACGTGGTCTCACTTCGACTGCGGCGATCGACGATCTGGTGAATGAGGCAACGGCCCGGGACTTTGTCGCCGACGCTTTCCAGCATTGCAAGTTCATCGGTTACGACCAGTCGGCGCTGCCATTGCTCGAAAAAGCCGGAATCTCCAATGATCTCGACGAAGGTGTCCGGGCTTGCCCCGGGAAGAAGGCTTGTCAGCCTTCGTCGCGGAACTCGGCAAGCTACGTGTTTGGGGCCGCGAGCCGTCGGTGAAGCTTGGCAAGGTCCCCGCCGATCGGGGCGCGGTTCTCGCGCCCCCACTCATTTAAAACTATTGGGTCGGCAGCACGCGATATTTGCGAAAACGGATGGGCACGGCGGGCCGCGCTCAATCGATTGCCGGTTATAGAAACGACATCGGGGAATAGACCAAGCGTCACTCAGCGAACCAATGCTTCGATTTCACAGAGGTCGTTGGTGGCTACCATCTCATACGGCATGCGGAAGAATTTGCGGGCCAGCCGGTTACAATCGATCAGTTTATCGAGCGCGCCCGCGAAGGACGGTTAGGATACCGGCGGCTGATCGAGGATGCTGCGGAAAAGGCGGGTTGGGGCATGGGTGTCACAGCCACAATCCTCAATCCACCGCTCTTCATCATCGTCGGCAAGCTGGCGACGATCGGTGAGGCATTCACAAATCCCCTCAAGCGCAGTTTCGCGCGTCACACGTTGCCCCCACCCGACCAGGTTGCCGACATGCCAAGACCCCGTTTCGTTGTGGGTAAGTTCCTTGGCAACGAAGATACCGTGCTCGGTGCCGTGGCACTTGTGCTGCATCAGCATGGGCGACTGGCGAACAGCGCTGGGATCAGAATGAAAAGCACCCGCATAATTGGTGCTATCTCAGATTCAAAATCGCAGCCTTCGAAATTGTTCAAGCTTAAATGAATACATGGGCGCCTTGAACCGAATCGAACCGGCGACCCTCGCATTCTTCCTATTCTACCGGTGTCCTAAGCTGCTGTGAAATTTGGATTTTGAAGCGTAAGGCGATCTATGGGACTGTAGCACGCTATCGATTACACGCACGAACATCCTGCGAGCCGGGAGACTTCGAATGCTGCCACGCGCATCTTCATGTCGGTCTTGATAATCATCGCCGACAGCACGGTCTTCACGTGACGGGTTTCCGGCAGAACAACATCAAAGCCAGCTTTCGTCAGACCTTCATACAACCATTGAGACAATGGGCCTGCTTCCAGGCGATCCGATGCCACCTCTTACAAGCCTTGAAGCACACGTATGAGGGAGCACGTGGGGAACGACGTCGCTATCGGTCGATAGCCCCACCTCTTGCTTGGCCTGGTTCCACACCGCGCGGAATTGTTGCTGATTGATGGTAACGAAAGGTCCGTTCCGTCCTGCTTGGCGGGCAACCGCTGCGACAGCACGCGACGTAAGAGGGACTGACCGGCTATTTCCGGATTTCGTCACAGGCGCGGCCGTCGTGAAAAGACAAGCTGGCTTCAGGCTCAAGGATGGGCGGATTTTTCCTCAATGCCGACACCGATGCACTCAACCGCGAGCACGAGTTCTTCGGCGAAGTATTCTACGACAGCCAGTCCGATCATGAATATATCGTTGGACCCGGTGAGTTTAGCCTCAGGAGATCGATGAGAACGCCATGTAGGTAGTGTCCCTTCCCATTTCGCAAAAACTGGTTAGACGCCTATTCTTCATAACGGAGGAGAGGCGTCTGGCAGGTAGCGGTAGGCGGTTACCAAGAGATCACCGTGTAGGGCGAAAAACGCTGAAATTCGTCGTCAATAAACTCGAAATAATATTCTGTGCATATTGACAGCGACTTAGAACGGTCGTGAACGATTTTCACTACGCAAGGATCTACCAATGGCTGATGATACGAACTTAACTCCTGCAGTCGAGACTGCGTCCGCTGAGGCGTCCTCGAAGACAAAAGAAAAGAAGACGCGCGCACCGCGCAAGCCGAAGGCCGCTGCGGACGCTGTTGCTGAAACTTCGGTAAGCGCTCCGGTGAAGAAGACCCGCGGTCCGGCAAAGAAAGCAGCGGCTACCATCGCGCCTGTTGCAGCCGAGCCGGCCGCTAAGGCATCGGCTCCCGCAAAGAAGGGCACAGTTGCGAAGGCTCTGCCCGCCAAGCGCGCGCAGAAAATCGAGGCCGCGCCGGTTGATACGGACGGTTTTGCCGATCTTCTGAAGCTCGAAGAAGAAAACCAGAAGCTTCGTAAGGAGCTTTTCGACAAACTCCGCGCCGAAAACGCTGATCTCCGCAAAAAGCTCGGAACGGCTTGATCGTAGACGATCGCCGACAGCGGCTGATTGTAGTGCCGCTTCACGACTTAAGGCCGGCTCGCATTGCAAGCCCGGTCTCCCGCTCGGTACTATGGAGCCAGGAAACGAGTCGGAGACGGTCGATGAGATCACCATGGCAACTAATCAAGGGGCTTGTATCGCGCAGCAAGTCCGAGGAAGGCGGTGCAACGGCTGATGAGGCCGTGGCGACATCTGACCCGCAGGTTGAGGTGTTCGAGCAGCGCAATGCGCCGCAAAGGGAACTGGAAGCGCAACCAGGTACTAACACTCAATCGACCGCCGGCGGGAACGAAACTGACCGGCATCTGCCTTCTATCGATGCAGACGCCCAGCAACCCTTACCAGCGGTGCAAACCGATCCCTTGCCCTTGCAGGTGGCAGGAAACGTGGGACGTGACCGACTCGCACCGGTGGTGCCTCTCGACGGGAAAGGGGGTTCAGGCACCCTTGCCACCGGATCAAACGAGCGACGGGCGAAGGCGCCCCACGCGCGAGGAAACCTCGGCAAGCGGACGATTGTCAAGACAGCCGTGGAACAGCCAGTAGCGACGAAGACGACGGCCGTTGACGAAGCTGCTGAGCTGGACCTCGAAATCAAAAATCTTAGATTGGAGCTATCTGCGAAACTGCTTGAGCAGAACACCCAGCTACGTCGTATGATTGAGCGCTACGGTGACAAGTGAGCCCGAGCCCGCCGGTGCAGTGGCGATCTTCTACGGGCGCGTTTCCCGCCGACGCGGACCGACGCGCCTGAATAAAAATAGGTGTGGGCCGTTTCCTTGGGTACCCGCTGAAAAGAAAGCCCTCTCTGACGTGCTCCGTTTTTGATGAACCGCTGGATTACAAGCTCCGTCCCGGGCGACTTGCGCATTTTGGGTGGTGAGTCCACGTCCAACGAAACGCCTGGTGCGCCGGCCGCCGTAGCTTTTGACCAGCCTCTCTGCTCAATAAGCCTCTTGAGTCCACCTATGTCGGGATCGAAGAAGTGGACCTGGACAATTGGGGTTGGGGTGGCCTCCCCACGGTCCAGTATCGGCGACAGCGCGCCGAGGCCGCTAAGTCCTAAACTTGCATTGCAACCCGTCCTTTTTCTTAAAGGCGAGGCGGGTATATACAGCGGGCCGGGATCGAATTTCGCAAAGACGTATCCCGGTCCCCTTCCCAAAAATTGCTTGAGCACAATTCCCCGAAACAACCTTTGCGTTGCGATAGGGAAGTCGCAGCTGCTTCGCATTCAAGCTGCTGGGTGTTAAGTTTGAACCCAGCCCAGGAGGAGGTCGACCCTATGCAGAAATTCTCAGTAACTATCACGGAGGCGATCGATGCTGACAGCGCCGAAGAGGCAGCCTTACTTCTTTATCAGAAGCTATTTAAGGGGCCACCGCCATTGACCTATGCAGTCACGGACCAAACGGCCCGCACAACCGACATAACCCTGGACCAGGCAGATGCGCGTGAATTTGCAGTTGCCGACCACACCGCAGACCCTGGGAACTGGTAAGGCGGCCGAAAAGTCCGATGCAGGAAGCACACTTCCCATAGACTTTTTGTTCTGTTTTTCCAGGAGAATTGAGATTGTTGGCAAACTCGCTGTCTGCAATGGGCTTTCTCTTCTCAGATTTGAATTGCCCAACCTTGTCCATCTCCGACTCGCCGGCCGGGGTCGAGCGCTCGAAGTGCTATTGAGCGGTAGCGACATCAATGGCGAGATTGCCGAGCGGTACGGTTATGTGAACAGGTCGCTGCCGGATACTGACCTCGACAGGCTCGGCGCAGCGACGGTTCCCCGTCTTCGCACCGGTGGACTTGTAGAGCGCCGCTCCCATCACCGCATCGCTGCCATCGTCGCCCAGTGGCCACGAAAGACCAGCAATCTCGACACGGCGCAATCGACTTGTGACCGAGCCCTTTTGCAAATCTGTATCTCAGAATCTCGCGGACGCGCCGCATCTTTAGTCTCTGCGGGCATCGCGTCCCTTCCTCTCAGCGCAACTGAAAGGTCGAACGTCTCACCAACCGACACCCGGACAAACAGCCCAATCAGGAGCGCGGCATCGCCTCGGAACAGGGGGGCAGCATCTTTTCGAACGACGGGGCGGCTTGCCTCCGAATTTGCAGGCATAGCGCCGAAAGCGGTCATCCGCGACTCTTCGAGGCGGAAAACCGTCAATTCGCTAAATCTCCACAAAACGCCGACGCTGTGAATTACTAATCCGGCATGGCTTTAGGATGACAGTCAATCGTGTAGACGCTCACTGGCTCAAGCTTTCCGCGTATCCTAATTGGCCCCAAAGCCCTCACAGGGAAAAGACCATGAGTTCTACCAAGCGTCTCATCTGTCAGCACAATCTCCACCCCGCTGTCTTTTGCTACGCCAACGAGCCGGCTTGCGAGGTTGACCACATCGCCGATCGCTGTGTAGCTCAGGCGTTCTGTCGAGCCTATATTCCCAACCAACGCCACACCCGTGTTGATGCCGATCCGCACACGGACTGCGTCATGTTTAGGTGACATCGGAGGCAAAGCATGCATAGAGGCGCGGATGGCAGCCGCAGCGCGGCACGCTCGCAGAGCGTGATTGGTCTCGTCACCTGGTGCATTCCAGATCGCCATGACGGCATCGCCGATGAACTTGTCCACCGTGCCGCCCTCGGCATGGATGGCTGCGGTGGACAACGTCAAAAAGCCGGTGAGACTTGGCTCAACTCCGGCACCAAGCTCCTCTGTCAGTTCCGTGAAGCCCGGCAGGTCGGCGAACAGGACCGTTATTTCCCGCAGCTCGCCACCGGGCTTGGGCTCGATGTTGCCATCGATAAGAGGACGCACCACGTCGATCGGAAGGTATCGCGCGAAGGCTGAAAGACCATTCGACATCCGCTTCAGCACGAGCGAAAAATCATCGAGCTCTGCCAACATGGTCGGGCGATACCGGACTGCGTCGAGTTCGAATCTTCCGATCAGATGCAACTGCTCTGCAAGACGCGATAGGGGCCGGGCAAACAAAATCCTGGCGAAAGCGATCGCCATGACTGCCGCAAGTATGGCGATGCCGAGGACCACAAAGATCACGCGCTGGCTGTTGGCATCGTTGTCGCCGGCGAGGGTCGCACGCGGGATAGCGGCGACCAGTCGCCAGTCTTCAAATGGAAGCTTGTTAGAGGAGACGAAGACCGGTCCGAGATCCTTGCTGCCAATCAGAGTGCGAAAGCTGTCATTCTTCTCCTGCGTTTGTGCGGATACGACTGATGCGGCCAAGGTGTCTGACGTTGGAAAATTGTTGAGGTCCCCAATCATAACACCGTCCAAAGCGCCGGAAGTTGCCAGGACCATGCTGCCTCGGGTGAGCATGAAGATTTTGCTGTCCTTTGGGATCATCAGTGATCTGAGCGTAGCTGAAAGCCGTTGAAGACTGACAGCGACCATGACAACGCCATTCACATGTTCTGATATGCGGACCTTGCCTGATACGACGATAGCCGGCTCGAACCCCAGCGGCAGCGTGTTGACGACACTCCAAGCAAACTGTTCGTTCCGTTCGCCGTGCCGGTACCATTGAGAGGTTTCGGCGATGTAGTTGCTTGCCGTCTCCGGAGGATGTTCGTCGACGAGATTGCCGCTCATCGAATAGTAAACCTTGCGGCGGAGCGAACGAGTTTTGCCCAGAGTTGCGCCGCCGATTTCCACCCTTTCGATTTTTCCTTCGGGTGTCACATGGGACCCGTAGAAATGGCCGTCGGGAAAGGCGATGCCGATCCATGCGATTACCGGTTGCTCCTTCATCAGCGACAGGAATAGTGAATCGAACTTCATAGGCTCGTCGGGCCGGAACGCGCTCAGTGCAAAAATTGATCTCACGATTTCGGCGGTGCTCGAAACCACGGTTAGGTTGGAGACAAGCTCGTTGCGGACTGTGGCACTGCTTTGGACGTCAAGCATCGCCACCACTTTCTCGACATTCCGGCTAGCGGTCCGATACCAAATCAAATGGACAAGGGCTGCGGTAGACAGAATGGTGAGCAGCAATAGTACGATGAACGCATGCGGTATTTTCACGCGTGGGAAGACCTTGGCATTTATACGCACGAATTCGGTTACTCCCTCTCCATTTACGAAACGTCGACGTGGGCACACCCGTCGGTGCAACAAGCAGACCAGCAGCGCGACATGCTTAACTCCCGCGGGCTGGGCTGACAATCAGCTGCAGGCGGCCCCCGTACCGTTCTGCGCCGACCGCCAGGTGAGGTCCCGCCCTGTAGCTCCTCGGCGAACGCATAGCGCAGCTGAAGGTGTCAAGCCGGCTGAATGAGGTTTTCACTACAGGCCCAGCTTCAGCGGCGCTCGCAAAAACTCCTAAGGCAGTGCACACCGCCTCGCTCGTCGCCACGCATCGATCGGAAGACAAGGATTTTAAGTAGTCATCTGCGAGCCTGGTTTAGCTTTAAAATGGCAATTCTGATCGTTTATCCGGGGCACGACCAGCCGGCTCTTACTGCTTGTCTACCGCGTCCGCGGAGCTGCCACGACAGCGTCCCGCACTGCGCTCAAGGCCGAGCCTGAGGGAAGGCAAACTCGGCCTTCTGACGAACTCACTTCACCGCTGCGGCGGGCCAGTCCATCACATCCGCCTTGCCGCCCGCCAGACGATCGCGGCTGCCCGTAACAATGTCGTAAGGGAAGCCGAGCGGGATGGCACTGGCGGTCTCGAGGCGGGCGATTTGCTCATCGGTCAGGCGAACATTAAGTGCTGACAGATTGTCATCGAGCTGCTCCTTGGTGCGCGGACCGATGATCGGAAGCGTCGTGCCTTTGGCAAGTACCCAGGCGATGGCGATCTGACCAGCAGGAAGTCCGGTTTCCTCGGCAATCGCCAGGACCGCGTCAACGGTCGCCGTCTTGCGATCGTCGCTTTCGCCATGGATGACCGCGCCGAGCCCTTGCGCCCTGCCCGTCTCGCCCTTGCGATATTTTCCGGTGAGCAGGCCACCGCCAAGCGGCGACCAGCTAACGGTGCCGAGACCGAAGGCGTTGGCCATGGGGAGCAGCTCACGCTCGACCGTGCGTTCCACGAGGCTGTACTCAATCTGCAACGCAGAGATAGGCGACCAGCCCCGCAAGTCTGCGAGCGTGGCCGCGGTTGCGACGCGCCAGGCTGGGAAGTCCGAAAGACCGGAATAGAGTATTTTGCCGGAACGAGCGAGATCGTCGAGGCCTCGGACGATCTCATCGATTGGGGTGACAGCATCCGGCATATGCACCCAGAGCAGGTCGATGCGATCGGTGTTCAGGCGCTTCAAACTGGCTTCGACAGATTGGATCATCGCCTTACGGCTGTTACCGGTGTGCTGTAGGCCGCTGTTCGGCGCGCTGCCCAAGGAGAACTTGGTGGCAAGCACGATATCGTCACGGTCGCTGGCGATGAACTCACCGGTCAACGTTTCCGACTGGCCGAACTGATACTGGTCGGCCGTATCGATGAAGTTACCGCCGGCGGTGCGATAAACGTCGAAGATCTGCTTTGCAGTCTCTCGGTCTGCACCGTAGCCCCAGCCGGTTCCGAAATTGCCGGTGCCCAGCGCAAACGACGAAACGCGAAGGCCGGTGCGGCCGAAAACTCTATAACGCATGCTCATGTGCTTCATCCTTCTAAGGGCGTCTCCGCCCGGTTTGTTTGATTTGAATGACGATCGTCATGTCTTGAATTTAAATTACGATCGTCATATGTTTTGTCAAGGGCATTTTTCAGAAAGGAACTGCGGATGCGTCCGACCAAGGAACAGGCAAACAATAACCGGCAGCGCATTCTCGATACGGCGGCAAAGCTGTTTCGCGAGAATGGCATCCATGCTGTCGGTGTCGATGCTGTCATGAAAGGGGCTGGCCTCACCCATGGTGGTTTCTACGGCCACTTCAAATCCAAGAGCGTTCTTGCAGAGCAAGCGCTGGCACATGCAATGCAGAACATGCTAGGGGCCGATGCCCTCAGTGGTTCGTTGGACGACTTCGCAAAATCCTATCTTTCACCAGAGCATCGTGCCGCCGCCGGAGCAGGATGCACAGTGGCCGCTCTTGGGCCCGAACTCGCAAGATTGCCGGAGACGGAGCGAGGCCCGGTGACAGATCATATCCAGGGATTGATTTCCTATATGGAGAACCTGAAGACGGAGAATGGTTCCAATCCTGACCGCGGTCAGGCGATCACCGATGTCGCAAGCTTCATCGGCGCTCTCGTCATGTCCCGGGCGGTGAACGATCTCGCCCTGTCCGACGAGATTCTGGAGAGCGTGCGCAACCGGGTGACTGGAAAGGCCTAGGATCAACCCTATTTCAGACCTTACAAGAGCTGAACGTCCATCGTTGCAGCCCTTCGCCGCGGACCGAGAACTTTCCGTCCTGGAGTGCGCCCTATACCACATTCAGAAAGCCCCAACATCGGTGACTGCCTGAGCGAAAGCCTGCGGCGCTTCCTGTGGCAGATTGTGCCCTACGCCGCCACTGATAACCCGATGCTCATATCTACCTGAGAATTTCTTTGCATAGACAGTCGCAAGCGGATGTGGGGCACCATTGTTATCCCCCTCAAGACTAATCGTCGGGACGGTAATAGCCGGGCTTTGTGCGAGCCGCTTTTCCAGGTCATCGTATTTCGATTCCCCGTCTGCCAACCCCAGGCGCCAGCGATAATTATGCACCACGATGTCCACGTGATCTGGATTGTTGAGTGATCGGCCGGTCCGCTCGAACGTTGCATCATCGAACTTCCAGCTTGGCGATGCGGTCTGCCAGATAAGTCTGGCAAAGTCCTGCCGGTTCAAAGAATATCCAGCACGCCCGCGCTCGGTCGCGAAATAGAACTGATACCACCACTTCTGTTCGGCGTTAGGGGGCAGAGGCATCTTGTTTGCTTCTCGGCTGCCGATCAGATACCCGCTCACCGACACCAATGCTTTAACGCGTTCCGGCCATAGCGCGGCAAGGATACATGCGGTCCTTGCGCCCCAGTCGCATCCAGCAATAATGGCCCGGTCAACTTGGAGGGCGTCCATCAATGCAATGATGTCGATTGCAAGCGCTGCCTGCTGACCGTTGCGCAGCGTATCCGCCGACAAGAATGTCGTTGTACCGTAGCCACGCAGATAGGGGACGATCACTCGAAAACCTTTCGATGCCAGCAAAGGAGCAACGTCGACATAGGTGTGAATATCGTAGGGCCACCCATGCAACAGAATGGCTACGGGACCATCGACGGGACCAGCTTCGGCATATCCAATATCGAGGACGCCAGCTTCGATCTGCTTGAGCGCGGCAAACGTGGCATTAATTCGCAATGTAGACGCGGTATCAGCAGTCAAATTCACCTCCTTGGAATTGGCGCGCGCAGGACTGATCGTCACGGCTGGTGCTAGAGCGAACGCCCCAGTTGCGATTGCGAGAAATTGACGGCGTTGGGCATTGAAACCGGTGAACATCGAAACTTCTCCAACTCTCTGCGATTGACGTTTCGTGGCGACGGTCGCTGCGCGCTACCGCCGCTCGACTTTGACGTAAGCGAGGTCAATCGTGATCGGCGCGAATCCCTTGTCGGCTATTCCATCCGCATCGTGAAGGAACACTCGTCGACGGGTTGGAAAAACGAAGCCGTCGAACGTTTTGTGATCGAAGGCGTAGTGCGCCACAGGCGGCTTGCCGGTCACATCCGGTGAATAGTCCATCCGCCGAAGAAGATAGGACTGGTCATAATAGAATGTCTGATCGGCATTATGATTGGCGATAGACGTCGGGAAACTGACAGCCAGTCGTCGCCAGATCTGGCCGTCCTCGGTCCAAGGATCGATCTCTGTGGCTATGACACCAGACTGCACAAACACAAACGGCGCTGTGAGGTAATTCCATACCGCCGCACTGGCGAAGTAGGCGACCTGGATCGCGTCCCACGGCGTGGTGAAAGGGTCGAAGGCCGTTGGAAAGGATTCGCGCGGATTGAGGCGCTCCTGAATCGTGCGGCCATCCGAGGTCGTCAGTGCAACACGCTCAGGCGCCACGTCCAGCACGGACGTGTACCTCTCCGCAGTGAACGGCGAAAAGGTAATGTGCTCGCGATGTGGATCTGCGATGACTGTTTGCCTGTCGAAAATGCCTTGCCATCCGCGGGCTCCCCAAAAAGGACCCCCGAGCGTCATGTCAGCAGTTAGCTTTGTGACCTTCGCCCAATTCTGCAATCCGCCATGCGCGTCAAGCACACTCGTCAACAACCTGTCCATTTTACTTCCTCTGGAATCTCATATGATCCATGCTCGTCGACGCGCCAGATCTGCGTTGAAATGCTCGCGGCGACGGAGCGGCGACCCTTATTTGTTCGACGGCGCCCACCAAGGTCGGCGCCGTCAGGTGCTCAGATCGATGAGCGGAGGGACTTGAAGGCGGTCCTCAGCTCGGCTGAGAAAAGTTGTGGCTGTTCCCATGCGGCGAAATGGCCGCCCTTCTCGACTTCGTTCCAGTGGATGATATTGCCGAAGCTTTTTTCGCCCCAGCTTTTTGGCGCACGGTATATTTCCGCAGGGAAAACTGTGACCGCGACTGGCAACGTTGGGATGTCAAACGCATTGAATGGACCACCGCCGGCTTGGGCGCCCTCCCAATATGACCGTGATGAGGATGTCCCCGTGTTCGTCAGCCAATAAAGGGAGATCGCGTCGAGCATCTCGTCATTGGTGAGGACCTTTTCAGGTTCGCCGCCCGTGTCGGTCCACTCAGCGAACTTGTCGTAGTAGTATGCCGCCATCGCCACTGGCGAGTCAGCCAAGGCATAACCAATTGTTTGCGGGCTCTGGTTCATCATCGCGGCGTATCCGAAGCCGTCGCGGTAGAAATGCAGCAGTCGGTCATAAGCGATCTTCTCCCGATCAGAGAGTTCCGTCGGCGCTGGGTCGAAGTTAAGCAGGTGTCGCAGCACGTCCGGCGGCAAGGTACCTGGCATGTTGATGTGGATGCCGAGCAGCCCTTCGGGAGCCTGGACCGCAAGAATTTCCGAGATAATTGCACCCCAGTCGCCACCTTGAGAAACATACTTCGGATAGCCAAGTCGCAGCATGAGTTCGTGGAAAGCGGTTGCCATCCGGGCCGGGCTCCATCCCGTGGTCGTCGGATTGCCGGAAAAGCCGTATCCCGGCATCGTAGGAAGAATGAGATGGAAGGCGTCCTCGGCGCGGCCGCCGTGAGCGGTTGGGTTGGTCAGCGGCTCGATGACCTTCAGCAGTTCGATGATTGAGCCCGGCCAACCGTGCGTCATGAGCATCGGCATAGCCTGTTCGTGCGGCGAGCGGATATGTGCGAACTGGATATCCAGCCCGTCGATCTCCGTGATGAACTGCGGCAGAGCGTTGAGCTTCGCCTCAACTTTTCGCCAGTCGTAGCCAGTTCCCCAATATTCGACCAGCGGCTTGAGCTTCGCCAGTTGCACGCCTTGTGATCGATCGTTAACTGTTTCACGGTCCGGCCATCGTGTGGCCTGGACGCGACGGCGCAAGTCGGCGAGCGAAGCTTCCGGAACGTCGATATGAAACGGACGTATCGCGCCACTCGTTGCAGCGATGGCTACTTGCGGCGACAACATGCTGAATGCAGTTGTGCTCGCCAAGAGTGCGACAGACGTGGCTGCCGAGGCCGAAAGAAAATCCCGTCTTGTTTGTGGAAATGTTGTCGCAGTCATGCCGATGCTCCTCACCTTATGTGAATGCTGTTTGCATCATGCAAACGCTGAGCTATTCAGATCATGGCGACGGAGCAAGATATATTGAACGATGGTGTCGGCGATACTAAAGCATTGCTTTTACCATTGTTTGAAGGACGTCTAGCTTGCGACGACCGGGCGGATTTGCGTGACATTGGGCGTGTCGTGCAGAGCGTTCGTCCCAGCAAGGAACAATTAGGATCTATGAAATGCCGCGTTGAGGGCGTCAAGCAGGGCGAGGTCGGTGAACGGCTTGAATAGGCATTCTACCGCCCCGCGCGCCATCATCAAAGGCCGAACGTTGTCGTCGCCATGAGCGGTGATAAATATAATCGGAATGTCAATCTTGTTTCGCTTCAACTCTTCCTGGAGCTCCGGACCCGACATTCCCGGCATTGCGATATCAAGCACGAGGCAACCAGTCCTACCCTGATCCTCTGAGCCGAGAAACTCTTCTGCGGACGAGAAAGCTCGCGCTGCAAAGCCAAGCTCAATAACCAAGTCAGGCAGGGAATCCCTGACAGACTCATCGTCATCGACAATGGAAACAAGCGGATATTCATTCATTGCGGATGCCTTGAAACGTCTACGAATTTTAATGGCGGGACACGAACGAAGGTCTTACCGACGGATGCATTGTTCTCCGAGACTGGTAGCGAGAACGAGAAAGTCGCTCCAGGGCCGTTATTTGGCACCGCAGACAAAACCCCGGAGTGACTTTCGATGATTGAACGGCTAACGGACAACCCCATGCCCATTCCTGTCTCTTTGGTGGTGTAGAACGCCTCGAACAGCTTTTCAAGATCCTGCCATTCCAGGCCAATTCCGACATCCTGAACGGAGAGGTTAACCCTGTCGTCTGCTTGATGCTGGGTCTGAATTATGAGTTTTCTAGGTCGGTCATGAACCTCGCTCATTGCGTCGCAAGCGTTGAGTAATAGATTGAGGATGACCTGCTGCAACTGCACACGATCCCCAGAAACGAGTGGCAGCTTGCCCGCGAGATCGGCTTGCAAGTTCACGCGAGCGCGCTGCAGTTCACTCGAAGTGAGCGCTATGACTTCCCTTGCCGCTTCGTTGAGGTCGACGGGTTCTGTCGTCGTTTCCTTAGTGCCAAAAAGCGAGCGCAATCGAGTTATAACATCGGCTGCACGATGGCCGTCGCGGATGGACCGTTCGGCAGTCCTGCGCGCACCCTCGATGTTCGGTGGGTCTGCAGCCAGCATGCGAAGGCAAGTGCTCGCGTTGGTAACGATCCCCAGCAGGGGCTGATTGACCTCATGGGCAATCGATGCAGTCAAAACGCCAAGTGTCGTAACGCGGGCGACATGAGCCAACTCGGACCGGGCTCGTCCAAGAGCTTCCTCAGCCAAATGGCGCTGCGTCACATCCTGAATGGCGCCGATATACTCAAGCTGACCGTTTTTATCATATGAGCCGTGAGCAACGAGATGAAGGTGTTTTACGGAGAGATCCGGCATCTGCGCGCGGTAAAGGTAGTCCAGGTCATCGGCCGGGCCTCGCGCGATATCGATCATCTCCTGAAGAATGGGAAGATCCTCGGGGTGTATGCGCGATGCGATGACGTCGAGCGTAATGGTCTGAAGCGGATCAAGTTCATAGATGACGCAGGTCTGCTCGGAAAATTCCAACGTGTCTGTCGCTACTCGCCAGTACCAGCTTCCGGTCGAGCTCAAGTGTTGCGCTTCGCGCAACCATGCCTCGCTTCGCTTGAGGGCAGCTCCGCTCTGCAAGCCTTCGACCGCAATGCTGGCAATATGAGCAAACTGCTCAATCAGTTCTCGAAGGACTGAGGTGGGCGTGCTTGGCTCCCTGTGATAGATTGCGAAGGCGCCTAACGCCCTGCCGGTCGATGATGAAATCGGGGTTGACCAACAGGCCATAAGGCCGTGTTCCATAGCGACAGGGCACCAGGTCGGCCAGCGCGTTTCGGTGCTGATATCCTCCGAAGTGACTTGCTCTTTCAAAAACGTCGCCATCCCGCAAGGTCCAGACTCGGCGTTGATCGGTCTGCCGATTAGGGCATCAATAAATGCGGCAGGGATACTGGGAGCTGCACCCTGTTCAACGCGCTGTCCGCTCTGGTCCGCTAGGATAACGCTACAGTAGCAGCCATCAGCAGTGCTTTCGACCAGTCGGCAAAGCGCATCTAGCACAGCGGGTGAAGAGTCACCTCTTGCGACCATTTCGAGCAGTTGCTTCTCGCCGAACAGCAGTGCTTCCGCGCGTTTGCGGTCCTCGATATCGGTCTGCAGAAAGTACCAAACGGAGATCTCGCCATCTGAGTTTCGCAACGGGCATCCTTGCGTGTGAAACCACCGATAAGCTCCGTCTGCGCGCCGGAGACGAGCCTCGAAATCATATGGCTGTCCTGATGCCGCAGAGCGTTCCCACCGCTTTAATACCTCGGGTCGATCTTCGGGGTGAAAAGCCTGGCCAACCGCACGCCCGCGCATCTCCTCGCTGGTGGTGCCGAGATATTCAAGCATGTGCCTATTGGCATGTTCGACGTGACCGTCGGGGGATAAAAGGGTGACTATTGACGGCAACCCGTCGACGATCGAGCGATAGCGGTCCTGGAGTTCGCGTCCGATCGTCTCGGTCCGTTTTCGGTTGTCGATATCCGAGTTTATTCCACACCATTGTATTATCTTGTCGTTCGGGTCGAGGAGTGGATTGGCGCGAATGTTGAACCACCGATACACGCCGTCGAAGCGCCGCATACGCGCTTCGAATTCTCCCGCTTCGCCTGATACGACCATACGCTCCCAGCTTGCCAGGAATTCAGCCAGATCCTCGGGATGGACACACGAATGCCAACCGGTGCCTAGTGCCTCCTCACGCACCAGGCCGGTGTATTCAAGCCAGCGTTTGTTCAAAAAGTCGGCTTGACCATTGGCATGAGCAGTCCAAACCAGTCCGGGGAGCGCGTCAACGACATGGCTAAGCGGGTTGTTCATGGCAGTCCTTTCAGGACTTCTAACGAACACCATGCAGCCAGTGCGTGCAAAAGTCCATTGTCCTAAGGTATCGGTATAGATCCATTGAACCATCCGCAGATCGCAGCGCCGCCGCAGGCAGAGCTTTTGTGAACCTAAGGCCGGCGCTATCATTAACATAGCTTCAGTGCTGGCATTCGCCCCGGAGTTTCTGGACGGCGTCTATAGCGGATCGAAGGCCTATCTGCTCAATCTCAGCCTGTCGATGGCGCGGAAGATGACATCAGGAAATGTTCAAATCCAGGTCGTCCTGCCAGGAGCAACCCGCACCGAAATCTGGGAGCGCTCAGGCAAAGACGTCGACGCCATCGTCCAGAGGCAGTCATGGATACGGGCGATCTGGTCGATGCTGCCCTTGTTGGATTTGACAAGCGTGAGGTGGCGACTATCCCACCTCTAGCGGAAGAACGGCTTTGGCTCACGTGCAATGAAGCCCGTTTGGCCATGGCTCCCTATTTATCGCGAAAGGAGGTCGCCCCGCGGTACCGTTAGTTAGCGCCCTAAGGCGCGCTTGAGTTTATCGCAAGCGTCCGCTCATGTTGACAAGATCCGGCAACGATTTTGCCTTCATCTTCCGCATCACCTGGCCGCGATGAGCCTTAACGGTGATTTCGCTAATACCCAGCTTGAAACCAATCTGCTTGTTCAAGAAGCCGACAACGACGAGAGCCATGACTTCCCGCTCACGCCGGCTCAAGGAGTTAAAACAATCCTTGATATCCTGAAGTGAGGCACGATCTGCAAGGGCAGCGGCACTATGGCCGATCGCCTGGCGAACAGCGCTTATTAATACATCATCCGAAAACGGCTTCGTCAAAAATTCCACCGCTCCAGCCTTCATCGCCCTAACCGAGGTTGGCACGTCACCATATCCGGTGATGAAGATGATCGGCATCTCTGACCGGTCCGCCGAAATGCGGTCTTGAAGATCAAGACCGGTGAGATCAGGGAGGGAGATATCGAGGACTAAGCAACTAGGAACGTCAGGTATCGCTTGGGAGAGAAATTCCTCTGCTGAAGCGCACGTCAATGCGTGCCAACCCTGAAATTGGATCAACTCTTCTACCGACTCGCGGACCGAGATATCGTCGTCAACGATAAAAACCAGTGCGTCTGGGGGGACTGCCGAATTCTCAGGCATGGCGATTTCTCATTTCGCTGAGACGAACAGAACTACGTTAGCACTGTGCTGGCTGGGCGACAAACTGCTAATGTAGTCGGCGGCACCAAGTACTGACCGAAGGTCTGAACTACTAAAATGCGAAGCGGCGCCAAGAAAATGTACGCCTTTGGGCAGACGCGATCATGGTGTCTGTGACCGAAATGAAGGCGCGAAGCGGAAATGATTTCCGCTCCAGCCCATAGGACATTAACCTGTCAGACAGTCGCCGCTGGCCGTTTAACCCTAGCAGGTGTAGCCGGCGCGGCTTCGGAGTAAGCCAGCCCCGCATTGGTCTCGGCGAAACCGCTGGCGCAGTTCAAGGGACCGCAGCTACTTCGGGATAGAAGTGGAAAACAATGCCGCCGGCATTCCGGGGTCGTCGGCATCGGTGACAAGCAGTAGATTCAGTCGATCGCCGTCCTGCCGGGCGTTAATGCCCTCTACCTTGTACGGCCGGTCAAGGTGCTGGAAGGAGACAATGTGCCCATTGTTGTCGGCAATGCCGATGCCAGCTGCGATGCAGGGTCCATCGCGATAGGCATCTTCGGTATCTTCCGCGACAGCGCAGAACACCATGTCCCCGTTGGGCAGAGCGGCTGCGTCGGTAAAGCTGAAGGGAACGCCCCCGATCGAACCGAGGTCCAGCCGATGGATCGCCGAAGGTACGATGGTATCGGCGCCTAATCTTTGCAAAGCAGCGAGAACGCGCGAAAGCGGATAGCGGATGATGGCGTTGTCGGCCTGCTGCTTGTTGCCGCGCTGGAACAGGCGCAACTCATCGCCAAAAACAACGGCGCCCTCGATGTTGAGTTCAGGGAACGCATCTTTGAGTGGACCGAGAATGGGAGACAGATCCAGTTCACGAGGCGCACCACAGACTGCGCCGTTGACGTCGAGCCCGAGCAGAGCGCCGCGACGACGGTTTGGCCTCGAACCCGAGCCCATGGCCAGGATGGCGCCATGCGGAAAATTCCGGAAGGCCGGAATGAGGACAAGCGCCTCCAGGTCAGGCTTTCGGCGCTTCCGCTCGGCCTTAGTGTCCGGCAGAGCGCCCTCAAAGAGGCGGATCAGATCACCGGGTTCAGGCTCGGTTGTCGAAAACACACCCAGGTGAAGCTCGTCGTCGGCGATGACGTAGAGGGTCGAACCGACAGACACGAGCCCGCTTGCCGCGCTGACATGCAAGGGCCGCCTCCTGGCGGAGGGCGCCTTGATAGTGAGTTCGCGCATTTTGGTCAGGCTGATCATCGGCGTGTCTTAGCAGGCTGAATCGTGCAGCTCCACCTCCCCTGCCCCGAAAGACCGTGCACTCATCAACATCCCGGATGCGCGACCGGCTGTCGGCTTGGCGAAACCGTAATCAAACCAAAGTTGCGTTGAGCGCTTTACGACCAACAGGGGCGATAGAACCGCACCCTATGTCTCCGCCCCATAATGACCGATAATGTTGCATTATCAGTTGTTAAACCTCTGTGCAGTCGCTGGGGGCAATTGCCTTCATCGCTTTAGGAATCAACTCCACCATGGCATAGCCGGATGAAACTCTATCTTTCCTCATTCCTAATGAAAGTACCACCTGTCCACCGGCAATTTAATCCCAATGAACAAAACGTATCCTGCAGACCGGTCCGGAACCGGGATTCACGATGCCCCTCCCCCGCCGTCATCTCACGGGCCCGTCTCGATCTATTCCTCGTCACCAGTGGGCATTTCTGCGACTTCGCGGCCGGCTGACAGGATCGAACGCTTGCCAACATGGTTTGCCGATCCGACCAGCCCCTCCCGCTCCATCCGTTCTACCAGCGACGCGGCTCTGTTGTAACCGATCTGAAGGCGCCGCTGGATATAGGATGTCGAGCATTTCTTGTCGCGCAGTACGACCTTTACGGCTTTGTCGTAGAGGTCGTTGCCGTCTTCCTCCGCCATTGCGCCCTTGTCGAAAACCGCAGCGTCTTCGTCCGCCGGCCCATCGATTTCCTCGGCATCCTCTGTCACCGTACCGAGATATTCCGGTCGCCCCTGCGTCTTCAGATGTGCGACAACCTTTTCGACCTCCTCGTCGGAGACGAACGGCCCGTGCACACGGGCGATCCGGCCGCCACCCACCATGTGCAGCATGTCCCCCTGCCCCAGCAGATGCTCGGCCCCCTGCTCGCCCAAAATGGTACGGCTGTCGATCTTCGACGTGACCTGGAACGAAATCCGGGTCGGGAAATTGGCCTTGATCGTGCCGGTGATGACATCGACCGAGGGGCGTTGGGTTGCCATGATCAGGTGGATACCGGCAGCTCGCGCCATCTGGGCCAGACGCTGGATGGCGCCTTCGATCTCCTTGCCGGCAACCATCATCAGATCGGCCATCTCATCGACGATGACGACGATATAGGGCATCGGCGCGAGATCCATTTCCTCTTGTTCGAAGATTGGTTCGCCGGTCGAGCGATCAAAGCCCGTCTGGACGCTGCACAGGATCGTTTCGCCCTTTGAGCGCGCCAAAGCGGCGCGCGTGTTATAGCCATCGATATTGCGCACACCGAGCCGCGACATCTTGCGATAGCGGTCTTCCATTTCCCGCACGGCCCATTTCAACGCCATCACCGCCTTTTTCGGGTCTGTCACGACAGGCGTCAGGAGATGCGGGATGCCGTCATAGACAGACAATTCCAGCATTTTCGGGTCAACCATGATCAGCCGGCATTCCTCCGGCTTCAGCCGGTAGAGCAAGGACAGGATCATCGTGTTGATGGCGACGGATTTACCGGAGCCCGTCGTGCCGGCGACGAGAAGATGCGGCATTTTTGCAAGTTCGGCGATGACCGGTTCACCGCCGATGGTCTTGCCAAGGCAAAGCGCGAGCTTGAAACGCGTCTCCTGGTAGTTCTCCGACTCGATCAGTTCGCGGAAATACACCGTTTCACGCACCGGGTTCGGCAACTCGATACCGATGACATTGCGGCCTGGGACAACGGCAACACGCGCCGACAGAGCCGACATCGAGCGGGCGATATCGTCAGAAAGACCGATGACACGCGAGGATTTCACACCGGGCGCCGGTTCGAATTCGTAAAGCGTAACGACGGGGCCTGGGCGGACGTCGATGATCTCGCCGCGGACGCCAAAATCCTCGAGCACGCTTTCGAGCAGGCCGGCACTCTGTTCCAGGGCTTCCTGGGTGATTACCGCAGTTTCCTGAACCGACGGCTCCTGCAGGAGGTCTACCGGGGGAAAGACATATTCGGCTGCACCAGGCTCCGTCGTCATTTCCGGTATGGCCACAAAGGTATCTGGCCGAACTGCCCGGATCGGTCTGGAAATCGCCACCGGCGGCTTAACGATACGCACGGGTTCGACAGGGCTCGCGACCTCGGCAACAACCGGCCGGATTTCTACTTCGACAATCGGTAAAGGCGTGTCGATGGATGCAGGCCTGCTGCTGACCGTTGCAGCAACGTGACGGTCGACCGCCTTAACACCGATTTCGCGGTAGAGTTCCGTTACCGAACCTGCGAGGGAAACAACCTGTGGAGGCTGCCAATGCATGACCGGCGCCAGAGCGTTGATATCGGCTTCCAAGTCCAGGGTGTCCCAGAACACTTCGTCGGACACGTACAGGAAGGATCCGCCCCGTTTGACCGTCGTTTCTGACAGATCTCCGACCACAGGCTCTTCTCCGGCCGGAAAACAAGCCAGATCGATACCCGCAAGACCTGCATATTCCACCGCAGGAGCTTCATTCAGCGATGTTTCGAGTTCCTGCCTGAGCCGCAGCGAAAGCAGTTGAATTACGGAAACAACCGGCGTTTCGTCAAGAACAGGCTCGATAACAGGCAAATGGTCTTCGATTACGGCGACAGTTTCCGCGACTTCGGTAACCGGTTGCTCAGCCGGGCCAATCTTTTCCGCTTCCTTCCCAGCCTCGCCGGCCGGCCGCTTCGAATAGACACTCTCCGGGGTTCGGGTGAACCGTACGTTCGGGCCAAGCACAAAAGCGCTTTGCCAAACGGGTGCCTCCCCTCGCCCCTCGATTTCTGCCATCGCATCGGTGTCCGCCTCAAAGGGACCTTCGGCGCTTTTCACATCGGCAGGAGCACCGTAGATACGGCGTTGCGGCTCCGCTTTTCCCAAATGATTGTCCGGATCTGCGGGCTGATCCCCAGTGATATCGAAGCCGTTCGAAAAGTTGGTTCGGGAAAGACGCATAGGGACCTGCTCACTCATAATTCACGCGCAATGGGCACACCCCTTTTCAATAGAAAATAAAGGTTAATCACCCCTTTCTAGCCGGCCCTTCTCACAGAATTTCCATTCGCCCTCGCCAGCGACATAATCATCGGGCCGATGGCGAATTCGCCCTTTTCCGCCCGTCTTGTCAGGTCCCGCAGGTAGCCGCCGGCCGAATTGATATGCCCTGCCCGCTCCAGAATGCAGGCAATCACGGTCGCTGCATTTTCCGCCCCGAGTATTTCGCAAGCCTGCTGATAGGCATCCGGGCTCACCCCAAGCATCGACCGAACGACAACTGCGGCCGCCATCAGGTCTCGCCAGTTTGAAATCGCTCCTCCGGAGCCGTAGGGGATGATTTCCGGGCAAGCCTGGAGTACCAAGGCCAGCGGGAAGGCCTTCATCTTACCAGTTGCCGACGAAGAATTTTGTCCGCCCTCGCCGGTCGTTGTAGCTCCGCTATTTGGTTTGCCGTAGCCATCACGCTTTTGCCGCGTCATCGCCGTTTTTGGCACCAGTTGTCCGGGTTCTGAATTTTCGCCCTGCCGTTGTTCGTTGGCAGGTTCAAATTCAGAGATAGATTCTGGTTTTGAATTCTGTATGTGCCGATCATTTTGGAAGGGATTGCCGCTTATATCTTTGCTTTTAAGCTGCATTTCCAATTGGTTGACGATCTCTTGGCGCAACATTTCAATTTCACCCAGCGCCGTCGTCACTTCGAGTACCGTCGGTGTGCGGGGAATTGCCGTTACTAGAGCCCGGAAATGGGTCGTGACCATCTCCCAGTTGCCGCTAGCGCCTTCCTCAAGCGCAGCCTCGATCAACTTGGTGACATCGCGGCGGCACAATGTCAGCCGTTCACGCAACCGCCGCAGCTGCAGCCGCTCGGCGACCACCTGGGCCGCCAACTCCTCCAGTTCGTCGGCACGCGCAAGCAATGGCGCAAGAGAAAACCCGAAGGCATCGTCGATAGCGCCCGTACTGCCCCGGCGCACGTAGCGCTTGCCATTCGGACTGTCTTTTCGGACGATCAATCCGGCCTGGACCAAAATCGCCAGGTGACGCCTGATCGTCTGTTCGGTCATGCCGTGGGATCGCAGAGATAACTGCGCGTTTGATGGGAACACGACCAGACCATTGGTCTCGGACAGTTCGTCTTTCGGGTAGAAACTGAGCAATGCACTCATCACCGCCAATGCGCGATCGGTTACGCCAATCAGCGGCCTGGCTTCGCATAGCGCCCGATAGAGTTTCCACTTATCGATGCTTTTACCGTCTTCAATATCCCGAGACACAAGTTGGCTTGCCAACATGCCAAGCGTCATCGGCCGCCGCCCAAAGGGCGTCGTCACACTTCCACTTTCCATCGCCTCTGCCTTTCGCAAGGACAAAGCTATCCGGCACGTCGAAATGACGTCTATCTCGATGAAGAGACTTGACTACGATTCCAGGAAGTGTGATTCTCTCAGTCGCCAAACAGTCGAGAAGGGCTTCCGGAATAGATTTCGGGGGCCTTTTTCTTTGCCTAATTTTCCCTTGTGACTATCCTTCGATAGCGGTTGATCTAAAGGTCCCTGCCCTGCAGGGACCCGGCATAAACTATTGCCGGCCGCCCTGTTTCAGGCTTGCCGTAAATTCTGCATAAAGTTCGTCCAGTCGATCGGCGAGATATCCGCCGAACTCGGGCACCTGACGTTCATCGAACACGATTCGCGTCTGGACATCGTCGCGCTCTATGCGTGCTGCCTTGCGCCCCTGCGGGCTTTTCCATTCCTGCGCCTTCGGCTTCCGTTTTGCAGGCTCGGCTCCAAGCATTTCAAAAACTCTGCTAAAGCGTGCATCGCTATCGCCTGCAAGAAAATCCGGCCCGGTGATCAGCGCTTCAAGCATATGCTGCTTGCGCTCGGCGCGATCCACCAATGCCGCCCAGCGCGCGCGCCCGGCTTTTGGCGCCGGTCCGATCGCCTGGACAAGGTATTCGGGGATGCTTCTGGCAATGCTGATGTAGCGGCTGAGGTCTGCCTTGTCGGTCGAAAGTGCGGCCATGATCGTGGCGCGATCGTAACCACCATCTTCTAGACGGCGGGCAAATTGGGCCTTCTCGATATAGGAAAGGTCCTGCCGGTCGAGGTTCTCCTTTCCTTGCGCGATGACAAGCTCGTTATCGGTCAAGGTTTGGACGATCGCGCGCACCGTGCGGCCAAGCAGGGCCGCTGCACGAAGCCGCCTGCGGCCGTATGCCACCTGGAAACGGCCGGGCGATGCCGGCTGCGGCCGCACCAGGATGGGAACCTGCTGGCCGTTTTCGCGCATGCTGTCGACCAGAGACTCGAAACCCGGGTCAACGGTGATGGAAATGCGATCGCTGACCGACGAGTGGTCGATCAGCGCGGGGTCGAGGTCGACTACCGACGAACCAGACGCCAGTTGCTCCTGCAATCTTGCAGCGCTACGTGCGCCTTCCGTCATTTCCTGCAGCGATGCACCCATTGCCGATATGGCACCGCTACGAACGCGATCGGTGTTCTTTTCAACGCCAGCAACGGGCGCAGATCCTTCGGGCTTTCGCATGAACAGCGTGTTGACGGTATCTTTTCGGCTCACAGCGGGCCACCTTCATTGTATTGTAACGAGCGCCCGTTGGGAGTTCCCAACGATGATGTTTGGGCGGCAGGCAACGTCTTTGGCATCACGCAATCACAGGCCTTGGCATGATAAGAGCCTGTCGTTGGGAGTTCCCAACACATCGCCCGCAATGTTTGAAGCAAGCTCATTTTGGCGAACGCCCCCATGCTTGGCGAATCAACGATTCAATCTCGCCATTGACGGAATCGAGCGCTTCCATGGCCCGGTCGTATGTCGAGCGCGTCAGATTTTCGCGGCCGATTTCGTAGAGCGTCTGCTTCGTCAGTCCGGCGTCGGAGACAGCAGCCGACTTCACCATCGGATTGGTCATGACGTGGTCATCGAACAGATTGCGGAGGAGGGCGGCGACTTTCGTCTGCGGCGCATCCTGCGGCTCGTAGCGGGTGAGCAGATAACGGATGAAATCGTACTTCAGCTCGCCGCCGGCTTCACGAACGACCGCAAGCAGATCGTGCGTCATCAGAAGAAACTGGCTCATTGACGCAACGTCTAGCATCTGCGGATGAATAGTTACGACCATCGACGTTGCGGCACAAAGCCCGCTAAGCGTGAGGTAACCCAATTGTGGCGGGCAATCGATCACGACGACATCGTAATTGTCGGCAACTTCATCGAGGGCGCGCGCAACGCGCGTGAAGAAAATTCCATCAGCATCCCGGGCGCCTGTCGTCAGGGCGCGGGGCGTCGTGTGCTCGAACTCCATCAGTTCAAGATTGCCCGGAACCAGATCAAGCCCATCAAAATACGTATTGCGGATGACGTCGGCCAAGGGACGCTTCTCTTCGTCGTAACGGATTGCTGCGTAGAGCGTTTCGTTGGACTTCACGTCCGTTTCCGGCAATACGCCAAGCAGGGCCGAAAGGCTCGCCTGCGGATCGAGATCGACAGCCAGGACGCGATAGCCTTGCAGCGCAAGATACTGGGCGAGATGAACAGAGGTGGTCGTCTTCCCGGAGCCGCCCTTGAAATTGGTAACGGCAATCACCTGCAGATGATCATCGTGACCACGGCGCGGCACAAAATTATAAGCTTCCCTGCCACGGGCCGTTTGCGCCATCTTTTCGCGTAATTCATTAATCTGGCGCAAGGTGTAGAGACGGCGGCCGTTGCTGGTCAGATCGGGTTGCGGCCCTTCGCCGGCGAGCGTCATCTTGCGCAGCGTCGAATCCGAAACGCCCATCAGCTTCGCCGCCTCCCCGGAGGTGAACCTACGCAAGGTTTTGTTTGCTGTTGGCGGAAAAAGCGCTTCGCTGATCGCCTGGAGCTGCGAGCTGATGATTGCCGCATGATCTCCGATCGTCTCATCGACGGTCTTCCGCTCAATCTTGGTGGCTCGAATGGCATTGCTCACGTTGAAAAACTTTCGTCACGGTAAAATGGCCCGATGGGAGATTTAACCGTGACGATACGCAACGCAACGATTCGTGCAAGAAGTTATTGGTTAACAGTTGCTTACACCGGGCAGGTCAGAAACTGAATCTGCAGCGCTTGCCGACACGTTTCGCCTATGAATCCAAAGCGTTCCTGTTCTTGCAAATGTGCCAGAGTGAAAAACACGCAGGGAAATGATTCATGTGTGTAATTTTGATTTCGGCGACGTCCTGACCGATGAGCGGGAGGGGAGCCAAAGGCGACTCACTGCTGTCCACCTCTCAGTCTCCGTCACAACGACCGTTTTGTCGCGTATTTTTAACCCCTTCACTATCCCAAACCTGCTTCAGAAAATGAAGGCAACGGTAAACGGCTAAGGTCCAGGTCACTGCGGTCAAAGCCCCCGATCCATAATCAAATGCATATGGAATCCCCTTTGATATTTCATTTTACATTACCATTCGGCATGACAAACTGAAAGCAGCTGCTTTGTCAGTCATTTTGTGCCGGTTCTTTGGGAGCATGCCGGCCATTCAGGGAGGAGAATCATGAAACGGGCCATCATCGCCGCGTTTGCGGCCATCATCATGGGTAGCGGTGCCTATGCCGACACGATCAAGATCGGTGTCGTCGGTCCATTCTCCGGACCATTCGCGCTGCAAGGCAAAAACTTCAAGGCCGGTATCGACGCCTATATCGCGATGCACGGCGCGACGATCGGCGACGACACTGTCGAGATCATCTACCGTGATCTGCCGGCAGCTGATCCGGCCCAATCCAAGGCGCTGGCGCAGGAATTGGTGGTCAAGGAAAAGGTGCAATATCTCGCCGGGTTCTATTTCACCCCCGATGCGATGGCTGTCACACCGATCCTTAAGCAAGCCAACGTTCCCCTGATCGTCATGAATGCCGCAACATCGGCAATCGTCACCAAGAGCCCGCTTGTCGTGCGCACTTCGTTCACTACATGGCAAACCTCTACACCTATCGCAAAGGTCGCGCACGACGCCGGCGTTGCCAAGGTGATCTCCATAGTCAGCGACTACGGCCCGGGCATCGACGCCGAGAACGCCTTCAAGGCCGGCTTCGAGAAAGAGGGCGGGGCGGTCGTCGAGGCGATCCGCATGCCGCTTTCCACCAATGACTTCAGCCCGATCATGCAGCGCATCAAGGATTCCGGCGCACAGGGCGTTTTCGCCTTCCTGCCATCCGGTCCGACGACACTCGGTTTCGTCAAGGCTTACAACGAAAACGGTCTCAAAGCTGCGGGCATCAAGTTCTTCGCACCGGGGGACCTGACACAGGAATCTGATCTGCCGGCTCTTGGCGATGCTGCCCTGGGCATCCAGACGACGTTCCACTATGCGGTTTCCCACGATTCTCCTGAAAACAAGGCATTCGTCGAAGCCGCCTCCAAGGCGATCGGCAATCCTGCTGAGCTTTCCTTTCCTTCGGTCGGAGCCTTTGATGGCATGAACGTCATCTATAAGATGATCGAAGCGACGGGCGGAGAACAGGATGCGCAGAAAGCCGTCGATGCCGTAAAGGGCCTGTCCTGGATCAGTCCGCGCGGCCCGGTTTCGATCGATCCGGAATCACGTCATATTACGCAGAACATCTACCTGCGCGAAGTGACGAAGGCGGATGACGGTTCCTATTACAACAAGGAAATCCAGACGTTCGAAAAGCAGGGCGATCCCGGGCTCGCGGCCGTCAAGTAAACGTCCGGCGGCAAAGCGTATCGGCATATAGCGGAACAGACCGTGATGCCGATACCTCGCCCTGATTTTACGATTGCGGGGGAGGGGAGGGCTCTCGTCTCGCGCAAATAACCAAATGGAATTCGCGCGATGCAGACAGTCTTCAGCATAGCCATCGACGCATTTGCCTATGGAATGGTGCTCTTCGTCATTTCGATCGGCCTTTCGGTCACCATGGGTCTCATGCGCGTCGTTAATTTGGCCCATGGCGCCTTTGCCATGATCGGCGGCTACATTGCCTCCTACGCAGCGCAAGACCTTGGGCTCGGTTACGCCGCAGCCGTGCTGCTTGCTGTCGTCGGCACGGTGATTATTTCAATCCCGATAGAACGGCTGCTCTACCGGCGAATTTATGGTGCGCCTGAGCTGACGCAGGTGCTGATGACCATCGGCATCACCTTCTGCATTATCGGCATCGCCAACTATGTCTTCGGCCCGACGTTGAAGACGATCCCGTTGCCGCCCGCTCTGCAGGGTTCAGCCGACCTCGGCTTCCGTTCTATCGCCGTCCACCGCCTTTTTGCCATTGTCTGTGGTCTGGCCGTCGCCGGCGGACTTTGGTACGCGATCGAAAAAACGGCGTTCGGCGTCAAGCTGCGCGCCTCCGTCGACAATGCCTCCATGGCTGCCGCCCTTGGTGTGCGTACGGAAATCATCTATGCGATCAGTTTCGCTGTTGCGGTTGGTCTCGCGGCCTTCGGCGGCGTGCTGGGTGCCGAGTTGCTCCCGGTCGAGCCATATTATGCCCTGCGCTACATGGTAACCTTTCTGGTCGTCGTTTCCGTCGGCGGCGCCGGCTCCATCCCCGGAGCTCTTCTCGCGTGTCTCGTGCTCGGCGGCATCGATACGACAGGCCGCTACCTCATGCCGGAATTCGGCGAATTTTTCTTCTACCTTGCGGTCATCGCCATCATCTGCATTTTTCCGCGTGGCCTTGCCGGACGGGCACGCTAGGATGACACTGATCATGAATCATCAACCTGCCACGAAGACGCGCGCCCAAAGTCGCGGCATCGGCCGAGACCTGATCGGCATCGGTGCGATCATCGCTGCATCTGCGGTCGGCTATCTCCTGTTTCCCGATAATCTGGCGCTTTTGACACGGATCATCGCCATCGCGCTGCTGGTTCTGTCGCTCGATCTGGTCACCGGCTATTGCGGCGTCGCGACGCTTGGTCACGCCGCCCTGTTCGGCTCCGGCGCCTATGCTGCCGGGATCGCCGCCGCCCATTACGGCGTTACAAACCCTTTGCTGATGACGCTTGCCGGCACTCTTGGCGGCGCGATCGCCGGACTGGTCTGCGGCGTCATCATCCTGCGGGCACACGGATTGCCGCAACTCGTCCTGTCGATTTCGTTGATCTATCTCTTCCATGAGTTTGCCAACAAGGCCTCGTCCTGGACGGGCGGAAGCGATGGCTTGTCCGGAATTTCACCCGACCCGCTATTCGGCAGCTTCGAGTTCGATCTCTGGGGCCAGACAGCCTATATCTTCGGCGTCTTTCTGCTGCTTGCAGTTTTCGTTCTGTTGCGTTTTCTGGTGCGCTCGCCATTTGGCATGCTCTGCCGTGGTATCAAGGAAGATCCGCTGCGCATCATGGCCTTGGGCGCCTCGCCCAAGGCCATGCTGATGAAAATGTACGTAATTTCCGGCGCCGTCGCCGGCGTCGGCGGCGCCCTGAATGCGATCTCTACGCAGGTCGTCGGTCTCGACAGCCTGTCCTTCACCCAATCGGCCGAGGCGCTGGTCATGCTGGTTCTCGGTGGCACCGGATCGCTGTTTGGCGCGCTGATAGGTACGGTCGTCTTCATGTTGTTTGAGGATTATGTTTCTGCGGCCAATCCCTTCCACTGGCTGACAATGGTCGGCGCTCTTTTGATCGCGGTCGTCCTGTTCGCACCGAAAGGGCTTTATGGCACTGCGGCCGACATCATTGCCCGCCGCCTGGAGAAACGCGCATGAGCGCGGTCTTCGACGTTCGTAATCTGAAAAAAGCCTTCAGCGGCCTGACGGTCACCAATGACGTCTCCCTGTCGATGGTGCCTGGCGACCGGGTGGCGCTGATCGGCCCGAACGGCGCCGGGAAAACCACCTTCGTCAATCTCGTCACCGGCAATCTTCGGCCAGATTCCGGCGAGGTTCGTCTCAACGGTGAAACCGTCACCAAAATCGACGCGATCGGCCGCGTCCGCCGCGGGCTGGTCCGCTCTTTTCAGGTGACACGGCTGTTTCAGCAGATGACACCGGCCGAACATGTCGCCCTGGCCATCCTGCAGCGGGACGGACGCGCTGGAAAGATGTTCGGCAACTTCCTGTCGATGCCGGACGTCATGGACGAAGCATGCGTGCTGCTGGCAAAGCTCGGCTTGGCCGATCTGATGCACCGCAAGGTGAGCGAGATCGCCTATGGACAGCAGCGCCTGCTCGAAATCGCCATGGCGCTGGCCCTCAAGCCGAAAGTTCTGTTGCTCGACGAACCGGCCGCCGGTGTGCCCCAGAGCGAAACTGGCCGCATCGAACAGGCACTTGCCGATCTGCCCGCCGATCTTGCGGTTCTGATGATCGAGCATGACATGGATCTGGTTTTCCGCTTTGCCAAGCGGGTCATCGTGCTGGCTGCCGGCACCATCATCTTCGACGGTTCGCCCGCCGACGTCACCAAGGACGCCGCCGTGCGGGAAGCCTATCTGGGGAGCTATGCCAATGCCAGCCACGCCGCTTGACGTCGAAAACCTGTCTGCCGGTTATGGTCCGACACGGGTTCTGGAAAACGTCTCCTTCTCGGTTTCCGCCGGACAGCGCCTGGCGGTGCTGGGGCGCAACGGCATGGGCAAGACGACGCTGCTGGCAACCCTGGCCGGGCAGACAAAACGCTATGACGGACGCATCCGCATCGGCGCAACCGACGTCACCGCAATCTCAAGTGCACTGCGCGCCCGCACCGGGCTCGGATATGTCCCGCAGACGCGGTGCATATTTCCGACATTGACGGTCGAGGAAAACCTGTTCGTTGGCCTCAAGGACCGGCCGAAAGGTGACCTTCAGGATGCCTACGCGATGTTCCCCCGTCTTTTCGAGCGCAAGGGGAACCTTGGCTCGCAGCTTTCCGGCGGCGAGCAACAGATGCTATCGACAGCGCGAACCATCCTTGGCCGCCCCACGGTCCTGTTGCTCGATGAACCGCTGGAGGGGCTGGCGCCGGTGATCTGCGAAGAACTGATGACGGCGTTTTCCGAACTGGCAAGCACCGGCAACATGACTATCGTGCTTGTCGAGCAGCGCATCCAGAGCGCGCTTGATTTTGCCGATCAGGTCATCGTTCTCGAACGGGGCAGAGTGGCCTGGAGCGGCACGCCACAGGCACTGGCCGCCGATCATGATGCGGTAGACCGGCTGCTTGGTGTCGGCGGACTGCATTGATGCAGACGCCAGTGAGAAAGGCCTTTTTTCAAAAATCTGCAAATTGTTTTAAGGACGAGGGAACAATCCGTCTTCTCTTGCATTTTTACGTCAGGTCGATTTCTGTCGGCACCAACCACCGTTCAAGACGATGAGGATGTGCAGATGAGCAACCTTTTACCTGAACTGCATGAAGGCCATGCCCCAATCACGCTGCATCTGCTCTTTCGCGATGCACTGGAAGCCTATGACGACTGGGGGGATGAGACAGATGTTCCCCTTGTTTTCCATCTCGGCATGCCAGTACCGATCGGGCTGGTATTCGATCATATGCGAGGTTGCACAGATATCCTGCCGAACAACATGGTCAGCGCCATTACCGAACGGCTGACCAAGCCCATGAGCAGCAATAGCGCGCTAGACGAGATGACGTTTTCGACGGCGGCCCGGGTGATGTGTGTGGTCATCCGCAAGAGACAGCTGCAACGCAGCGGCAGTGATATCGGCGTCTTCCTGCGCCGGTTTGAGAAGCTTCGTGCAGGCCGCGCCGATCCCTGACGTTTCTCGCCTACGACGCTGTTTCGAGTTCTCGCGAAAGAAGCGCGCTTCCAACGTCTGGTAACTAAGTAACGGAAATATATTGCGTTTTTATAGGTCGTGAAAACGGCTTGTAACGATAGGGTCTCCGTGTTTAAAATGATGAAATACATAGAATATGCCGCATATTGATGAACTGGCGTTTGAGTAGGGGTGCCGAGGTTCAACCATCCAGCCGCATGACGCGGAGAGGAAATGATATGACGGTTCATGGTCTTTCGTCGCCTTTCAGCCCGCGGAGCGATCAACCGTTGCAGATCGCCATCGTCGGCCGCGGCTTTTCCGGCCTGATGATGGCCATAGCGCTGTTGAAGTCGGTCAACCAGCCATTCCGGTTGCGCATGTTCGATCCCCGCCCGATCATCAGTGGCGGCCAGGCTCTGGCCACGGCGCGCTCCACCGAAATTCTCAATAGCCGCGCCCGGGACCTCTCTGTTTCGACCGGTGAGCCGAAGGACTTTACCCGCTGGCTGCAGGCGAACGCCCCATTTCGTGAAGCCGTTTCGGCGGCAATTCCGGGATTTGGTCAAATCTTCGTGCCCAAGGCGACGTTCAGCGATTATGTCTATCAGCGTTTTTCCGAAGCGCTGGCGCAGCGGACGGACGTGACCGTGCAAATGTCCAACGAGGGCATCACCCATGTCCGCCGTAACGAGAATGGCCAGTTTACGCTTAGTCTGGCCGATGGCGGCAAGGGGATTTATGACACGGTTGTTCTTGCTACCGGCTACGGTTTGAAGCCGCCGTTGGAGACGGCCGAGCAGGATATGGACTCCCTTCTGCTTGACCGCCCCGAGATGCGCCGGCATGTGATCGTCATGGGCAATGGACTGCGCGCCGTCGATCAGGTTCTGCAATTGCGTGATGGCGGCTTTACCGGCCATATCACCATCCTGTCGCGCCGCGGTTTCCTGCCGCAGCCGCACACGCGCATGCCGGCCGATGCGGTCTTTCCGACACAGCCGATGCCGTCGCAGCTGCGCAACATCGTCCGTTTCGTGCGCGACGCCTGCGCCGAGGCCGAAGAAAATGGCTGGAGTTGGCAGGCAGCGATGAACGGCCTGCGCAAACGCGCCCGCACCCTGTGGGCATCGCTGCCACCGAGCGAAAAACGGCAGTTCAATCGGCACCTGCGCGCCATCTACGACAGCCATAGAAACCGGCTCCCCGCCGATGTGCATGCAAGACTGGAACGAGAGTTTGCCAGCGGCCTGACCGAGCTCAGGCGCGGAACAACCCTCAAACGCAATTCGGATGGCCTTCTGGTCCGCTGGGCCGGCCAGTCAGCGGAAAGCCATTTCGCCGCCGACGAAGTGATCGACTGCCGCTGCCTGTCGCCGGACCTCAAGGATCCTGTTGTGGCCGACCTCCTCGAGGCGGGCCTTGCGGCGACCGACGAGCTCGACCTCGGACTCGCAGTCAATCCAGCCGGGGAATTGTTGACGCCGAAGGGCCGGCCAGCCGGCCTCTTTGCCGTCGGACCTCTTGGCCTCGGCTCACTGCCCGATATCGATCTCGTTCCGGAGATCGTCACGCAAACCTATGCGGCGGCCACGCTGATCGGCGCACGATCGCTACCGCAACTGCAGGCGAGCTGACATCGGGCAATTGCTCGCCGGCAAGCCGACACCCCGCGCGGTATTTCCCGGCCTGCGCCTCGCCATTTCCTGTCATTAACTGGGGCGCTGTTCGCCTGCTGGGCGTAACGCCTCAGGAAGGCTGCAAACGCGAACGGATTTTCCATACACGACAAACTTTATAGATATTATAATTTTGCGATCCAAGCCGATCCCGGAAAAACTAGGCGATGACCTATTTCCTATCCGTACATGCTGGAGACAATCGCTTATGAGCACCGTTCCCGAAAAGATCGACGTTCTCTGGTTTCTGCCGACCCATGGCGATAGCCGTTATCTCGGCACATCGATCGGCGGCCGCAATGTCGATCTCAATTACCTGAAACAAGTCGCTCAGGCTGCCGATACGCTTGGCTATTTCGGCGTACTGATCCCGACCGGCCGCAGTTGCGAAGACAGCTGGATCGTTGCCTCTGCGCTCGCACCTTTGACCGAGAGACTGCGCTATCTCGTCGCCGTACGGCCCGGCCTGCTCAGCCCGACACTTGCCGCCCGCATGACTGCCACACTTGACCGTATTTCAAACGGCCGTCTGTTAATCAATGTCGTCACCGGCGGCGATCCGATCGAAAACAAGGGCGACGGCATCCACTATTCCCATGAGGAACGCTACGAGGTGACCGAAGAGTTCATCAACATCTACAAGGCCGTGCTGCGCGGCGAAGATGTGACCACGAAGACCAAGCATTTCGACATCGAGGATGCCAAACTCCTGTTCAAGCCGGTTCAGGAGCCACATCCGCCGCTTTATTTCGGCGGCTCTTCCGGCGTCGGCCAGCAGGTTGCGGCTCGCACCATCGACAAATACCTGACCTGGGGCGAACCGCCCGAGGATGTCGAGAAGAAGGTTGCGGAAGTGCGGGCGCTCGCAGAAGCCGAAGGCCGCGAGGTGACTTTTGGTATCCGCCTTCACGTCATCGTCCGCGAGACGGCCAAGGAAGCATGGACCGCTGCCGACGAGCTGATCAAATATGTCGATGAGGATACGATTGCCGCAGCCCAGAAGGTTTTCCAACGGATGGATTCCGTCGGTCAGAGCCGGATGAGCAAGCTGCATGGCGGCAGCAAGGACAAGCTGGAGATCAGCCCGAACCTGTGGGCCGGTGTTGGTCTCGTGCGCGGCGGGGCAGGGACCGCGCTGGTTGGCGATCCCGATCAGGTCAAGGCGCGCATAGACGAATACCGCCAGATCGGCATCGATACGTTCATCTTCTCGGGCTACCCGCATCTGGAAGAGGCCTACAGGTTCGGCGAGCTGGTGCTGCCGAACCTGCCGCTCAACCACCCGGTCAAGACCCACAAGGCAAGCGCCAATACCGGTCCGTTCGGCGAGACGATCGCTGGCGATCACCGTCCGCCGTTGAAGGTGTCGCAGTCCTGACAGGATAAAACCTGGATCGGCGTTTTTATTCGTGACGCCGCGATTAAATCGTAACGTTCAACCGTTAACCAGGGCAGTGGCTACAGAACGGCCGCTGTCCATGTCCGGTTGACAAGCTCAAGGCGAGCCTAAAGAGTAAACCGGTCAAAACGGCAGCGTTGGGGAGGACTTTTGTCTATGCGCGCGTTTATCCGGTTTTCAGCGATTATTCTCAGTGTCCTTGCGTTTTCACCTGTTGTCCAGGCGGCGGAAACGGGCAGGCATATCGTCACCACCCAGGACGGCGATTATTTCGGCTTTGACCTGCGAACGGAACAGAACGTCTCGCTTGCCGATTGCGAGAAGGTCTGCGTTGCGGATTCCTCCTGCCGCGCCTTCACCTATAACCCCAAGGTGAAATGGTGTTTTCTCAAGTCCGATTATAACACGTTGAACACGTTCGCCGGCGCCATTGCCGGCAAGGTCGTGGATGCTTCAGCCGCCGAACCGGATATCGGTGCGCCACCAGCATTGCCGTTCGTCACAGAACAACTCCTGAACGACGCGCGCGCCACCAAGGAAAATCTCTCGGTGCTGGCAGACCAGGATGCGCTGGGGCTGAATGGCCGCAAGGCCGCCGCCTATCGCGAATTGACAGCCGGTAATGTCGGCCCGGCGCTGAAGGCGTTTCAGGGCGCGCTGTCCATTACGCCCGATGACGGCGCATTGTGGATCGAAGCCGCGCGTGCAGCAAACCGCGTTTACGGCAATTCCGATTTCGCCACGCAGGCTTCGCTTGCAGCCCTCAACGCCTATCAATTGTCGCGCTCCACCCAGGCACGGGCAGAGGCACTGGCGGTTCTGGCCACCGCATTGAAGAACGCCGAGAATTTCCGGAGCGCGCTCAGCGCCTACAAGGCCAGTCTCGAACTGGTCGAAGCCAAATCCGTTCGCGCCGATTACACCGACCTGCGCTCGCGCCAGGGTTTTCGCGTCACCGAACACAAGATCGATTCCGACAGCGCCACGCCGCGGGTCTGCGTCCAGTTTTCCGAGCCGTTGGTCAAGGCCGGCGTCGATTATACGCCGTTCGTTCTTTTGGATGGCGCCACACCCAAGGCTGTCGAAGCCAAGGGCAGCGAAATCTGCGTCGAGGGCCTCAGCCACGGTCAGCGATACAAGGTGGCTTTCCGCTCGGGACTGCCATCCTCGGTCGATGAGCCGCTGGAAGCCAACGTCAATCTCGACGTCTATATCCCCGACCGCGCAGCGATGGTCCGCTTTACCGGCGACAGCTTCGTGCTGCCCGGAACGGCCCGTCGCGGCATTCCGATCGTTTCGGTCAACACCGCCAGCGCCAAACTGAAACTCTACCGCATCGGCGACCGCAACATTGCCTCGCTGCTGACCGCCTCGCAATTCCTGACGCAGCTCGATGGCTATAGTGCCCAGCGGATCCAGGACGAAAACGGCGAAATGGTCTGGCAGGGATCGATCGACATTGCCACCGATCTCAACAAGGAGGTCGTCACCAGCTTCCCGGTTGATGAAGCGCTGCCGCAACGCAAGCCGGGCGTCTATGTGTTGACCGCCGTCTCCGAGACAGGCGCCTCCAACGAATGGGACAGCCAGGCGACGCAATGGTTCGTCATTTCGGATATCGGCCTCTCCACCTATTCCGGCACCGATGGGCTCTCCGTTTTTGCCCGGTCGCTTGCATCGGCCAAGCAACTGGCCGGTATCGAACTGACCCTGCTTGCCAAGAACAATGAAATCCTCGGCACAACGACCACCGACGACGACGGCCGCGCGACCTTTGACGCTGGCCTGCTGCGCGGCACTGCCGCCATGACCCCGGCCGTCATCACCGCCAAGAACGGCGCGGAGGATTTCGTTTTCCTCGACCTGACCCGTGCCGGCTTTGACCTGTCTGATCGTGGCGTCACAGGACGTGCAGCCCCCGGCGCCATCGACGTGCTGACCTGGACGGAGCGCGGTATCTACCGTGCTGGTGAAACCGTGCATGTCTCAGCACTCGCCCGCGACAGCGCCTCGGTCGCCATCGAGAAATTGCCGCTGACCTTCATCTTCATGCGCCCGGATGGCGTCGAAGATCGCCGCGTTGTCAGCGACGGTGGTCTGGCAGGCGGCTATGCGCTTGATCTCCCGTTGCAGCCAAATGCCATGCGCGGTACCTGGACGGTGCAGATCTTTACCGACCCCAAGGGCACGGCGATTAGCGAGAAGCAGTTCCAGGTCGATGACTTCGTTCCCGACCGCGTCGAATTCGACATGGCAAGCACGGTCAAACAGATCGAGATCGATACACCGGCACCGATCACCATCGACGGCCGCTTCCTTTATGGCGCCCCGGCAGCAGGGCTCGAACTCGAAGGCGAAGTCGGACTGAAGCCGACCCGCGAAAGCCCCGATTTCAAGGGCTATTTCTTCGGCCTCGCCGATGAGGAGGCCACGGAAGACAGCCGCACCACGCTCGAAGGGCTGGAGCCACTCGACGAGGACGGCAAGGCGACGTTCGACGTCACTCTGACGGACGTTCCCTCCACCACGCAGCTACTCAACGCCAATATCACCGTCCGCGTTCAGGAAGCTGGCGGCCGTGCCGTCGAGCGCTCCCTGACAATGCCGGTCAAGCCGGCCGGTGCGATGATCGGCATCAAGCCGGAATTCTCCGGCGACCTTGCGGAAAACGCCGTCGGAAAATTCCACGTCATCGCCATCGACCAGAGCGGCGCCAAACAGGCTAAGACCGGCCTCTCCTGGAAGCTGCTGCGCGTCGAGCAGGACTATCAGTGGTACCGCGACGGCACCGCCTGGAAATATGAACCGGTCACCTCGACCAAGCAGGTTTCGACCGGCAAGCTGGACGTCACCACGGACGGCGGCGAGATTGCCATATCGGCCGGATGGGGCCGCTACCGGCTTGAAGTGGAGACGGCCGATATCGAAGGCCCCACATCGAGCGTCGAGTTCGATTCTGGTTGGTATGTTACGGCCAGCTCGACGGAGACACCGGACGGGCTGGAAGTCGCCCTCGACAAGCAGAACTACGCGATCGGCGACACCGCAAAGCTGCGCGTGTCGCCCCGCTTTGCCGGAGAGGTTCTGGTCACGATCGGCTCGGAAAAGCTGATTGCCACGCAAACCGCGAGCATTGCCGCCGAAGGTGGTGAAGTCGATATTCCGATCACTGCGGATTTCGGCGCCGGTGCCTACGTCACCGCAACGCTCTATCGTCCGGGCGACGCGCAGGAAAGCCGTATGCCGATGCGTTCCATCGGCATCAAGTGGCTCGCCGTCGATCCCGCAGACCGCAAGCTATCGGTTAAACTCGATCTGCCTGAAAAGACGCTGCCACGCCAGACACTGAACATTCCGGTGGAAGTGACCGGGGCAGGGGTGGGCGACGAAGCCTATGTCACGGTTGCCGCCGTCGATGTCGGCATTCTCAACCTGACGCGTTATGAAGTGCCCAATCCGGATGGCTGGTATTTCGGTCAGCGCCAGCTCGGCCTTGAAATCCGCGACCTCTATGGACGGCTGATCGATGGCTCGCTCGGTGCAACCGGGCGACTGCGCACCGGTGGCGATGGTGGACAGATGGCGCTTCAGGGCAAGCCGCCGACCGAAAAGCTGGTGGCTTTCTTCTCCGGCCCGGTCCAGCTCGATGCGGACGGCAAGGCGATCGTCAGCTTTGATATCCCGCAGTTCAACGGCACCGCCCGCGTCATGGCTGTCGCCTGGTCGAAGGCCGGCGTTGGCCACGCTTCGACCGACGTTGTCATCCGCGATCCCGTCGTGGTGACGGCAAGCCTGCCGCAATTTCTGGCCCCCGGAGACAAGGCCGAGCTGCGGCTCGACATCGCCAACACCGATGGCCCTTCCGGCGACCTGAACCTCAAGGTGACAAGCACCTCCTCCGTGGTGATCGACGCGGCACAGGCCCAGCAGACGTTCAGCGTCAAACCGGGTGGAAAATTCGACCTGACGCTGCCGTTCTCCGGCGTTCATCCGGGCGATGGTGCGATCTCGATTGAAGTCACCGGCGCCGATGGCCTGTCGCTGCAACAGTCGGTCTCCGTTCCGGTGCGGCCGGCCGCCCTGCCGTTGACGACACGGCATCCGCTGACCATTGAGCCGAATGCCAGCCTCAAGGTCGATGGCGACCTGTTGGCCGAAAGCATGCTGCAGGGATCGGCCGTCAGCATCAGCGTTACCCGCTCCGCTGCCTTCGATATCCCGGCCCTTCTGACATCGCTCGACCGCTACCCCTATGGCTGCGCCGAGCAGACGACCAGCCGGGCGCTGCCTCTGCTCTACCTCAGCGAACTCGCCAAGCAATCGGGGCTGCCGGAGGATGGCGATGTTCAGAAGCGGGTGCAGGAAGCGATCTACCGGGTGCTGTCCTATCAATCCTCGACCGGCAGCTTCGGTCTCTGGAGCCCCGGCTCGGGCGATCTCTGGCTCGACGCCTATGTCACCGACTTCCTGACGCGGGCCCGAGAACAGAAGTACCAGGTGCCGGACCAGGCGATGGTGCAGGCGCTCGATAACCTGCAAAATGCAATGAGCTACGATGTCGACATGAAGAGCCAGGGCAATGAGATTGCCTATTCTCTCTACGTGCTCGCCCGCAACCGCAAGGCTGCGATCAGCGATCTGCGTTACTACGCCGACACCAAGCTTTCGGAGTTCCCGACGCCGCTGTCGAAGGGGCATCTGGCCGCCGCTCTCGCCCTTTATGGCGATGCGCAGCGGTCGCAGAGCATTTTTGCAGATGCGCTGCAGATGTCGGTAACGGCAAACAATGCCAGCCTTGATCGCTCCGATTACGGCTCCGCCTTGCGTGACGATGCGGCCGTCCTGACATTGGCTGCGGAAGCCCGGCCCGTGCCGACGATCATCCCGCAACTCTCCAAGATCGTTGCCCGTGAATGGGAGCAGAAATCCTATACGAGCACGCAGGAGCAGATGTGGACGCTGATGGCGGCCCGCGCCATCCAGGGCGGCGACAATGACCTCAACCTCGATATCAATGGCACGCAGCGCACTGGCGCCTATGCGGCACGCCTCACCGGCGACGAGGTTCTCGACCAGCCGGTGACGATCACCAACCGGTCGAGCGAACCGGTTGCCGCCGTGGTGACGACGGTTGCGGCGCCGGCGTTTTCGTTGCCTGCCGGCGGCAACGGCTTTACCATCGAGCGCACCTACTACACGCTCGACGGCGAGGCGGCCAATGTCACGCAGGCCAAACAGAACGAGCGTTATGTGGTCGTCATCAACGCCACCGAAAGCAACACCTGGCCGTCGCGCGTGCTGATCACCGATCTGCTGCCTGCCGGTTTCGAGATCGACAATCCAACCCTGGTCGATAGTGCCAAGCTGTCGAACTTCGAATGGATCGGCGAAGTGGAGGCTGCTCACACGGAGTTCCGCAGCGACCGCTTGGTTGCAGCCTTTGATCGCACGGCCGGTGACAACCGCACGATCACGGTCGCTTATGTCGTCCGCGCCGTCACGCCGGGCACTTACGATCACCCAGCGGCCAGCATCGAGGACATGTACCGGCCGCAATTCTCCGCGCGCTCCGCCATGGGGCGCATGGAGGTTCAGGCGGTCGAATAATGTATCTCTGGGCGAAAACCTGCGCCGCATTGCTGGGCTCCGCACTTCTGTGCGTCGCCATCATGTTTGGCCTGGAAGTAGCGGACCGTGCCTATCCGCCGCCGCTTGAAGACGCACGCACGGTCTCGGCCGAAGTGCTGGGTGCCGACGGTCAGCTGTTGCGCGCCTTTGCGACCCCGGAAGGCCGCTGGCGGCTGCAGACGACCGCCAAAGACGTCGATCCGCAATTCGTCCGCATGCTCATCGCCTATGAGGACCAACGCTTCTGGGAACACAAGGGCGTCGATCCCTACGCCCTGACGCGCGCTGCGTGGCAGTTCGCCACCCATGGGCGGATCGTCTCGGGCGCCTCGACGCTGTCGATGCAAGTGGCGCGCCTGATCGAACCCCGCGAAGGGCGTTCCTTTGCAGCAAAACTCCGCCAGCTTGCCCGCGCCGTGCAGATCGAGCGCCGCCTGAGCAAGGCCGAAATCCTCGATCTCTACCTCACCCACGCGCCCTATGGCGGCAATCTCGAAGGCATCCGTGCCGCGAGCCTTGCCTATTTCGGAAAGGAGCCACGCCGTCTCACTGTGTCCGAAGCAGCGCTGCTGGTGGCGCTGCCGCAACTGCCGGAAAAACGGCGCCCCGATCGCTATTTGAAGGCGGCGGAAACGGCACGTCAACGGGTTCTGGAACGCATGGCAGTTTCCGCAGTGATCGGGGAAGGGGAGGCCGAACGCGCCGGCTTGGTTTCAGTACCGGCCCGCCGCCTACAACTGCCGGCCTTTGCCGCTCACGTCGCCGAAGCGGCGCGGCGCAAGGAGCCCAAGATCATCCAGCATCAGACGACGCTGCGGCGGAACATCCAGAAAGGGCTGGAAACGGTTGCCAAGGAGGCAGCTGGCCGGCTTGGACCGAAAGTATCGATCGCCATGGTCATGGCCGATGCGCGCACGGGCGAGATCGTCGGCGAACTCGGCTCCGCCGATTATTTCGACGCCAGCCGCTCCGGCTGGATCGACATGACGCGCATCTCCCGTTCGCCGGGCTCGACGCTGAAGCCGTTCATCTATGGCCTCGCCTTCGAGGAAGGACTGGTTTCCCAGGAAACCATCATCGAAGACCGTCCGGCGGATTTCTTCGGTTACCGGCCGCGCAATTTCGACATGACCTATCAGGGTGATGTCAGCATCCGCCAGGCGCTGCAGCTCTCTCTCAATGTTCCAGCCGTGCGGCTGCTCGATTCCGTCGGGCCAACGCGGCTGATGGTGCGTTTCCGCCGCGCCGAAGTCCGGCCGATCCTGCCGCCGAACGAGGCACCGGGTCTGGCGATCGGTCTCGGAGGGCTGGGTGTCAACCTGAAGGACCTCGTGCAGCTCTATGCCGCCCTTGCCAATCGCGGCAAGCCGGTGCGGCTCGGCGACGGTATCCGCGATCAGCCCGGCACGATCGAAAACGAACCGCTTCTCGATCCGCTCGCCACGTGGCAGATCGCCGATATCTTGTCCGGCGTGCTGCCGCCTGCGGGTGCTGTCCAACGCGGCATCGCCTACAAGACTGGAACAAGCTACGGCTACCGTGACGCCTGGTCTGTCGGCTTCGATGGCCGCTACGTTCTCGGCGTCTGGGTCGGCCGCCCGGACAATGGCGCGGTGCCTGGCCTCACCGGTTATGGGACGGCAGCCCCCATCCTGTTTGAAGGCTTTGCCAAATCGGGCGTTGCCATGACGCCGCTGCCGCGCGCTCCGGCTGGCGCTGTGCGTATTGCCCAGGCGGAATTGCCGATCAGCCAGCGCCGGTTTTCATTGACCGTAAATGGCCTGGTATCGGCAACTGTCCGCGAGGCCGCGCCGCAGATTGTCTATCCTCCGGAGGGCGCCCACGTTGACCTTGGCATTGATACTGCCGGTGCACCAATGCCACTGGTTCTCAAGTTGCAAGGCGGGCGGGCTCCTTTCCGCTGGCTCGCCAATGGCAGGCCGCTGCCCGAGACTTCGCGGCGAAGGGTCAATCAGTGGGTGCCGGATGGCGCCGGCTATTCGACGCTGACCGTCATCGACGCCGCCGGGCGGGCCGCGAGCGTGCGGGTCTTCCTCAACTAGAATTATCCCTGTTTTCAGAGCTGAAGCCGCCACCGCAACAAAAATGGGCAACTCTGAATAATCCTCTGTCATGAATGGGGATTCCCGAATCTGGCCTCATGATCTATCAGTAAGTGATGATTCTATCCGATCTGATTCGAAATCGCGCTTGGCCAGGAGCTCTCCGCGAAGAAATTGACGGAGGCATGTTGTCTTTCCCGCTCACCTCAACCGTTCGTTATACGCTTGCCGGCATCATTCTGACGCTCGGTCTTGCAGGCTGTGGCGGGCGTGACGGCGTGAGGTTATCCGATACCGCAACCACGGTGCCCAAAGATGCGGCCTTTGCGCTTCCAGGCCCCGGAGGGCCGGCCATCGTCAATATTGTCGAGCGCAGTTTCAGGAATGCGACCCAGCAGGATATCTTCCTGTTCACAACTGCATCCACGCCCGGCCAGAATGTCATGCGCGTACAATTGTTCGGGCCGGTCGGATCAAAATTCGAAGGGACGAAGTCGCTTGGCTACTCTTCCGTGCGAGTCAGCGAAATCGCCAAGGAAATGCGCCGCGAGCTTCCGGGCATCGCACTCAGGCAATCCCCCATCTACCTGCAGAACAATTACGGCCCCTTCAGCTATGCCTACGGCCATGGCCGGGGCAACGATGCATGCCTTTATGCCTGGCAACAGATCCGTTCGCCCGAAGATGCAAGAACAGCCTTTCAGAACGGAGGCACGATCCAGGTCCGCCTGCGGCTCTGCGAAGAGAACGCCAGCGAGGAAAAACTGGTAAGCACCATGTACGGCTATACGATCCGCGGCGCGTTCAATGCTGCGGGCTGGAACCCCTACGGCGAGCCTCCCAGCGTGGAACCGGGTTTGGGCCGAACCGGACATCCCATCTATCCCAAGACGAATGATGTGCGCAACAATATGATGCCGGCCGTTATTATGCCGGCCGTTGAAGTCGAGAAGGCGCGCCCTGCCATGCAGCCACGGCAGGTCGTGGTCGCAACGGAAAAAGTCACGCCGATCAAACAACCGGCGCCGGAAGAAACCATTCCTTTACCAACAACAGGGGATATGAATGGGATCGTTGTTCCTTCGCCTGATTGTGTGAACCAGTCAGCTGGCACCGGACAATGCAAATAACACCGGCATGATCCGAATTGCCGACTGCAGTTTGAGTTGACCATGGCGTTTTGAGGGCTTCCGGCGGCATTTGCGTGTCACCGGGTGGCCTCCTGAAGGGCACCAACCATGCGCAAGGCGAGTATCATTCTTTTCTGGGCGATTGCCTCCCTTTGCGTCATTGCGCTGGTCACCCTGCCGATCAACCTTCAGACCCAGCTGATCGCCAGCATCGCCGTCGTCACGTTCATGGCTGTCCTGAAGATTCTTAGGGCGGAAGGAACCTGGCGTCTCACGGCGCTTGCCTTCGGTACGGCAATCGTGATGCGCTACGTCTACTGGCGCACCACCAGCACGCTCCCGCCGGTCAATCAGTTGGAAAACTTCATTCCCGGTTTCCTGCTCTATCTCGCTGAAATGTACAGCGTGATGATGCTAGCGCTCAGCCTGTTTGTCGTCTCCATGCCGCTGCCGTCGCGCCCGTCTCGGGCAGCCTCCGGGGGAAAATATCCGAGCGTCGATGTCTACGTACCGACCTATAATGAGGACACGCATCTCCTTGCCAATACGCTGGCCGCAGCAAAAGCTCTGGACTACCCCGCTGACAAGCTGACGGTCTGGCTGCTCGACGATGGCGGTACTCTGCAAAAGCGAACCTCGGCAAACCTGCTCGAAAGCCAGATGGCAAAATCCCGGCATCAGGAATTGCAGACACTCTGTACCGATCTTGACGTCAAATATCTGACGCGCGACCGCAACGAGCATGCCAAGGCCGGCAATCTCAACAATGGAATGGAGCACTCCCAGGGCGAACTGATCGCCGTGTTCGATGCCGACCATGCGCCAGCGCGCGATTTTCTGCGGGAGACCGTCGGCTATTTCGAAGACGACCCGAAACTGTTCCTTGTTCAGACACCGCATTTCTTTCTCAATCCCGATCCGGTCGAGCGCAATCTGCGGACCTTCGAAAAGATGCCGAGCGAGAACGAGATGTTCTACGGCATCATCCAGCGCGGCCTCGACAAATGGAATGCCTCGTTCTTCTGTGGCTCGGCTGCGGTGTTGCGCCGTCAGGCGCTCGACCAGACCGGCGGCTTCAGCGGCGTCAGCATCACGGAAGATTGCGAAACAGCGATCGATCTTCATGCCAGCGGCTGGAACAGCGTCTATGTCGACCGGCCGCTGATCGCCGGACTGCAGCCAGCGACCTTTGCCAGCTTCATCGGTCAACGCAGTCGCTGGGCGCAGGGCATGATGCAGATCCTGCGGTTCAAATTCCCGCCACTTAAGCGCGGCCTGTCGATCCCGCAGCGTCTTTGCTACATGTCGTCGACCTTGTTCTGGCTGTTTCCGTTTCCACGCACGATCTTCCTGTTCGCGCCGCTCTGTTATCTGTTCTTCGATCTCGAAATCTTCACCGCATCCGGCGGCGAGTTCCTGGGCTACACGCTCGCCTACATGCTCGTGAACCTGATGATGCAGAACTATCTGTACGGTTCATTCCGCTGGCCATGGATCTCCGAGCTGTATGAATATGTTCAGACGGTTCATCTTCTGCCGGCCGTTGTCTCGGCGATCGTCAACCCGAGAAAACCGAGCTTCAAGGTGACAGCAAAGGACGAATCCGTACTGGTTAGCCGCTTGTCTGAAATCAGCAGACCGTTTTTCATCATCTTCGCCGTTCTGCTGCTCGCCTTGTTGGTGACCGTCTATCGTGTCTATACCGAACCTTACAAGGCGGATGTCACACTGGTGGTCGGCGGCTGGAACCTGCTCAACCTCATCCTGGCGGGATGCGCACTCGGCGTCGTTTCGGAGCGCGGGGAATTATCGGCAACGCGCCGCGTCAAGGTCACGCGCCAGTGCGAATTCGGCCTCGGCGAGCAATGGTATCCGGCAACGATCGACGACGTTTCCGTCTATGGCGCCCGCATCAACGTCTACGCAAAGACTATCGGCTCCCCCGCGGTCGATACGCGCGGCTTGATCCGTTTCACGCCGCATGGGCGCGAGACCGCAGAAATCCTTCCCGTCGCCGTCCGCAACACGCAGGTCGCCGGCGATATCGTCACGATGGGTTGCCAATACCTGCCGGAAGCGGCGCGCGATCACAGTCTCGTCGCCGATCTGATTTTTGCAAATTCGCAGCAATGGACCGAATTCCAATTGTCGCGTCGCGGCAATCCTGGGCTTTTCCGGGGCACGGTCTGGTTCTTCGGGCTGGCTTTCTATCAGACGAGCCGTGGACTCGCCTATTTCTTCAGCAATCGCGGGGCAGGCGGCAAGCCCCGGGTTTCTGCGGGAGCGAAAAAATGACGAAGTCCGTGGTTCTCGCTCTCACACTTCTTGCGTTGCCGGCCGGTCCACTCCACGCCCAGACGATTCCCTTCGACATGACGCCGGAGCGCCCGGCATCGGAAAGCCCCGTGGTGACGACACCGCCGGGAGATCAGGGGAAAAATCAACCCGGAGCCCAGCCGGTGACAGTCGCGCCCGTTGCCGAAGCGGTCGAACCCGTGCCCTTCCAGCGGTATGTTCTTCCGGAAGGCAGTCTTGGGCTGACGGGGGAATTTGAAGATCGGCTGTGGTCTGTCTATCTTACGCCTCAGCAGGCGGCCGCTGGAACAAAGCTCCATCTCGGCTATCAGAATTCGATTTTCGTTGCCCCGGAAACCTCCCGCCTGACCGTCGAAGTGAACAACACCAAGATCGCCGAGGAGGCCATCCGATCACCGGAATCCGTTTCCGATCTCAGCCTCAATCTTCCGAAGGACCTGCTGAAGCCGGGATCAAACCTGATCCGCCTGCGCTCGGACCAGCGACATCGCACCGACTGCTCCGTTCAATCGACCTACGAGCTCTGGTCGAACATTGATCCGGAGAAAACCTATCTCAGCTTTGCAGGCAGCGATCCACTAACGATGCAGAGCCTTGATGACATCAGGGCCATCGGCGTCGATGAAGGCGGATTTACCCGTTTCAATTTTGTCGTTCCGGCGCTGGAACAGCCAGGCTCCACCGTCCCATTGATGCGCCTTGCACAGGGCCTGGCGGTTCTCGCCGACATGCCGAACCAGTCCTTCTCTTTTGAAACGAACAAACTGACGCCATCCGGACCCGGAGAAATGACCGTCCTCGTCGGCACGCCCGCCGAATTGTCGCCGCTGTTTCCATCCTTGCCTGATGGCGCCGCTTCCGCACCGGTTGCCGGTTTCGTCCAGGATGCAAAAACAGGATTGCCGGTTCTGGTGATCACCGGTCCAACATGGCAGGCGATCCGCAGTGCCATCGAAAGCATTGTCGCGCCAACCGATGTCGCCGTGCCGGTTCGCCGCGACGTGATTGCCACGCAGCGCTGGCGCGCTCCCGATGCGCCGTTCTTGTTCGCCGATAGCCGTCTTCCTTTTTCGCAGCTTGGCCTGAAGACCGAGGAATTCACCGGCAGGCGTTTCCGCACGGATTTCACCATCGGTATCCCGGCAGACTTTTACGCCGCCGCTTACGGCGAAGCCGTGATCCTGCTGGATGCAGCCTATACGGCCGCTGTCCTGCCGGGCAGCCATATCGATATCTACGTCAATGACAGCATCGCCTCCACCGTTCCGATCACCTCGTCGGGCGGCGGGCTCCTTCGTCATCTGCCGATCAACGTAACGATGCGCCACTTTCGTCCGGGCGTGAATACCATCGCGATCGAAGCCATTCTGGAAACCGATAGCGACAAGGTCTGCGCGCCGGGAGCAACCGGCACTGATGCCCCACGCTTTGCGCTCTTCGATACATCCGAATTTCACATGCCGGATTTTGCCCGTGTAGGCCAGCTGCCCAATCTAGCAGCGACAGCGGGAACCGGAGCGCCTTACAACAGGAGCGTTGTTCCCGTTCCGCTGTTCATGGATCGCATCGATACCAATACTCTTTCGGCGGCGGCAACATTCCTTGGGCGGCTTGCCGCCGGCGCTGGACATCCGCTTGCTGTGGAGACCGTCGCGTCCCCGGCATTGATCGGCAACAGAAGCGCAATCTTTATCGGATCCCTATCCCAGATGCCGCTGGCGGTCTTCACCCAGATGAATATTTCGGAGGCGAGCCGCAATACGTGGGGGCCGAATACAGGCGCCCAGGCCCAGGGCGTCGATACGCAGGCCGCCTACGACGAATGGCGCGACAAATTGAAGGGTGGTCTGTTCAGCGGCCAGATCAGCGCCTTGGAGGGATGGCTGAAGCAGAATTTTGACATCACGCTGACATCCCTGAGGTTTGCGCCCAGATCCGAAAGCAGCTTTATGCCATCGAACGAAGCATCCTTGCTTATGGCGCAGGCATCCAGCCCCGACGGGACGGGGACGTGGACTGTCGTGGCTGCACCGACTGGTAAAGATCTTCGCGACAGCATGCTGTCGATGAGCGGGCAGTCGAATTGGTCACAGCTTTCCGGACGCATTTCGACCTATGAAGGCGGCACCAAGACTGTGCAGACCGTACCGGTAAATAGCTTCCAGTTCATGCCGACGCAGCCCGGATCCTTTTTTAACTACAGGCTCATCGCCGCCAATTGGTTGTCGACCAACATCCTGTCCTATGCTGTGCTGCTAGGGGTACTCGGCCTCATTCTGGGTTTGGCAACCGCATCGATGCTGAGCAATCTTGGACGGCGTCAATGAGAGGAAAACTGCTGGCGGCCTTTCTTGCGGGACTTTTCAGCTTCTGTCTGACGACCACCGCGGCGACCGCTCAGCAACCCATGATCGCAGCCGAAGCCTGGCAGGCCTACAAGGCGAAGTTTCTCGATCCCGGTGGCCGTATCATCGACGATGCCAATGGCAATATCAGCCATAGCGAAGGGCAGGGCTATGGGTTGCTGCTATCGGTCCTTGCTGGCAGTCCTGCAGATTTTGAACTGATCTGGTCCTTCACCCGCACCGAACTGCTGTTGCGGAGCGACGGCCTGGCGGCGTGGAAATGGAACCCCGCCACCAAACCGCATGTCACCGACATCAACAATGCGACTGATGGTGATATTCTGATTGCCTACGCACTGGGTCTGGCCGGGAAACAATGGAACCGGCCGGACTACATCAAAAACGGCGCCGGCATCGCGCGTGCCATCCTCGAAAAAACCGTCATTCAAATTTCGGGGCGGACCCTGCTCTTACCGGCCGCCACGGGCTTTTCCGCTAAAGACCGCGATGATGGCCCGATCATCAATCCCTCCTATTGGGTTTTCGAAGCCTTTCCGGTGCTCGATCAGTTGGCACCGTCCCCGGTTTGGGCCAAGCTGCGTGACGATGGCATTGCACTTCTCGGTGAACTTCGCTTTGGCCCGAAACAACTCCCTACGGATTGGGTTTCGTTAAAATCACCATCAGCACCCGCAACTGGGTTCCCCGCCGAGTTTGGCTATAATGCCCTGCGCATCCCCCTCTATCTCGTACGCGGGAACGTAAGGGATCGCGATCTGTTGACACGATTGATGCGGGGAGCATCCGGTGCAAATGGAGTATACGCAACTATAGATATAGTATCCGGCTTACCGAAGGACAACCTCTCCGATCCGGGTTATCGAATAATTAACCATATTCTGGCCTGTGTGGTGGACAAGACGACGGTGCCCGACGATTTGAAGCAATTCGTGCCGACCCGCTATTATCCTTCGACGCTCCACTTGCTGGGGCTATCTTTTATCGCTGCTCAGCAGCCGGAGTGCTCATGAAGTCTACCTTCATCGCATTGTCAGCAGCGGTCATCGCTATCGGCGTCGTCGGGATGAACAAGCCCGATTATATCAAGCATGCGATGCAGTCTCTTTCGCTGACGGATGCAGAAGAACCTGTTGTGCGATCCTCCCGCGTGGCTGAGCAATCGGATACCGGCATCGCTGGCGCAAAAACGCCGGTGTTCCGGGAAATCAAGCGCTCTGCCCGGCCGGTACTCGACACGGTGGTGACTGCCGCAACGACGGCGACTGTCGATGAGAGCGCATTGCGTTATTTTGCCAGCCGTGGCGACACGGCAAGACTGCAGGCAGAAATATCCCGTTTGAAAGCACTCTATCCGGATTGGGTGCCGCCAAAGGATCCTCTGGCCGTTCCTCAAAACGAGGACAAGCAACTGGAGGCGATGTGGGAGCTATATGCGCAAGCCCGCTACGCTGAAGTCCGCAAAGCTATTGCCGAACGCCAGGCGGCGGAACCTGCGTGGAAGCCGCCGGCGGATCTGCTCGACCGGTTGATCGTTGCCGAAGCACGCACGCGGCTGATCAACGCCTCGGATCTGAAACAATATGAGACCGTCGTGCGGATCGGATCGGAAACGCCGAGCCTGCTGACCTGCAGCGAAGTCGATGTTCTGTGGCGCGTGGCTGAGGCCTTTTTCCGCACCGACAAGGCACAGCGCGCGACAGACGCCTATTCCTATATCCTGAACAATTGCGACAATGCCGCCGAGCGTCTCGCCACGGTTCAAAAGGCCACCGCACTTCTTCCCGCCAAAAACGTCGAGGACCTTCTCGCCAAGGAAAAGACTTCGGCAGACGGCAGGATGGAATTCGACAGCATCCGCGACGATCTCGCTCGCCGGTTTCTCGCCGAAGCCAATGCGGACGGAAAGCTCGTCGTCCCGCCGCAATATCTGGCGCGCGTGGAGCAACTTGCCGAAACGGGCGGCCTTGCCTCCGATGCCCTGTTGCTGGGCTGGTACTACCTGCCGCGTGGCGACATGGAGGCGGCGGAAAAATGGTTCCGCAAGGCGCGGGACAAGGAAGATACAGCGTCAGCGTCGCAGGGCCTGGCACTTACATTGATCGACCGCAACGACCAGCTTGCAGCCGAAGACACCATGTATCGCTGGCGCGACGATTCCAAGGAGGCAAAGGCTGTCTATCTGGCGGCCACAGCCAACCTGCTGGCACTGGAGCCACCGGTTGCCATCTCCGGCGATGTCTTGAAACGGATCGCCGCCGAGGTAATAAAATCCCGCGACGCGTCCACTGCCCAGCAATTCGGCTGGTATGCCCGCGCGTTGAACCAGCCGCAAACGGCCTTGCAATGGTTCCGGACCGCACTCAGCTGGAAGCTCGACGACGAGCCGTCCGCCTACGGACTGGCCGTCACCTATCTGCAACTCGACGACCTGAAAGGCTTGGCCGAGATCCAGCGCCTCTGGGCTGGCCGGTCGGAGCGCATTGCTAAAGTCGGCGAAGTTGAAAAGCCAGAAACGGCAAAGAGGCCGTTGCCTATTGCCAACGAAACAGTCGTCATCAGCAGTCAGGAGCGCGCGACTGCGGTGCCGCAAGATGCGCAACACGTTCCGGCGGAGCCAGCCGCAGTGACACGGCCACGCAGAACCGTTGCGGTGGACCGGGGCTGCAAGTCCACGGTCAATCCGCAGACCCTTGCACCGGAAGCCGCCTTGACCCGCGGCTGGTGTCTGATGGAGCGGAACAGGCCGATGGAAGCGGCCGCAGCCTTCGAGGTCGGTATGCTCGGCTCGTCTGCAAAAACCCGCGAGGACGCAGCCTATGGCCAAAGTCTCGCCTATCTGCGCGCCGGTCTGTCAGGCAAGGCCGCCGTCTCTGCAGTCAAAGCGCCGCAGAACCGCCAACGCGCTTTCGAGCTGCAGCAGGCCATCCTCGCCGACAAGGCCGTAGCGGCTTTCGACGCCGGCCGTTCTCGCGAAGCGCTCCTGGTTCTTGATCAGCTGAAGCAGATCGCACCCGAAAGGACAGACCTCCTCTCGCTCCGCGGTTATGCCTATCTGAAGCTGAAACGCTACGCCGATGCGCGGCGGGTATTTGAGGCGCTGGCCGCCATAGGCAATCGCGACGGCCAGCGTGGACTTGGTATTCTCTACCAGATATTCAACGATAAGAATTGACCGGGACGCAAGGCTCCCCCCGGCTTTCCGGTATCGCCATCAGGGAGCGGAGTGGCAACGTGACATCTTCCCCTTTGGATATTCCTGTCAAGTCTGCGGACGGGCGTCAGACGACGCTTGCCGAGTTTCGCGGACGCGTGATGCTGGTCGTCAATGTGGCGTCGAAATGCGGCTTGACTGTACAGTATGAAGGCCTCGAAAAGCTCTATAAAGCCAAGCGTGATGCAGGCCTTGTCGTGCTTGCCTTTCCGGCCAATGATTTCATGGGGCAGGAACCCGGGACCGAAGCCGAGATCGTCGAATTCTGCACCAGCACCTATGATGTGCAGTTTCCCATCTTTTCGAAAATCTCGGTCAAGGGGGCGGCCGCTCACCCGCTCTATCGCAGCCTGACGGCGACTGCACCCGACTCGATCGGCGAAGGCCCCATGCGCGACCGGCTGAAGGGCTACGGCGTTGAGCCGGAAAATAAAGCCGATATATTGTGGAATTTCGAAAAATTCCTGATCGGCCGTGACGGCAAGGTCGCTGCCCGCTTTTCACCGGATGTCACGGCTGAGGACGGACGCCTTGTTTCCGCTATCGACAAAGAACTGGCACAGCGAAACTGAAACAGAAGGGCTTTGAACGGCAACGACCGGCCATGCGTTCAATCATGGCCGGTCGAACTCGCTATGGTGCGGTTTACTTCGCAGCAGACTTGAAAATGTAGTCCGCCGCAACCCGCGCGACGAGCGCCAGGGATACGGCTCCGGCATCGGGATGGCCGATGCTTTTTTCAGCCAGCGGCCGGGCGCGGCCAAGTTTCGGGGTCAGAGCCGAGGTTGCATCGGCTGCGGATTTTGCAGCGACTGCCGCAAGTGACCAGGCCTCCGGCAGCGATTTGCCTGAAGCAGCTTCTCGCTCCAGCGCCTCGACAAATGGGATCAGCGCATCGACCAGCGTCTTGTCGCCAAGCCGCGCGCGGCCAAGCCGGGTGACACCATCGAGTGCAAGCCGGGCGCCTGTGACGGCAGCATCTTTCTCGATCGCATCACTATCGCTCAATGCGTTGCTCCATGAACGCAGCAGCAGGCCCCAGATTGCTCCCGATGTTCCGCCAGCGCGGTCAGCCCAGGCATCACCGGCAACGGCCAGAACACTTGCGGCGCCCGCCCCCGCAGCGACGGCAGCATTGGCGGCGGCGAGTGCCGCAGCCGAGCCGCGGCGCATGCCCTGGCCATGATCGCCATCGCCCGCATGGGCATCGATCCGTCCAAGTTCCTCTTCCGCATCCTTCAATGCCGCAGCGATGCCCGAGAGCAGGCCAGCCACGCATTTACCGGCTTCCTGCGATGCTTCGGAGGCGGGGGCAAACACCATCTTTCCTTCGAGGTCTTCCAGCGCATCGGTTGCCGGTTCCGTCGAAAACGTCGCGCCACGGCGCAGGACCGGCGTATCGCAGGCTGCCGACCACAGCGGTTCCAGTTCTTCGTCGAGCCAGAGAAGCGTCAGCGAGCATCCCTGCATATCGAGGCTGGTGACGAATTCGCCGGCTTCCGGTGCGACGACGTCCAGCCCGGCATCCTTCAGCAGCGTCGAGACCGTCGTCCAGAGCACGAACAGCTCTTCATATTTCGTCGCGCCCAGACCGTTGAGGACAGCACCGACCCTCGTCGTCCCGGCCGGACGCTCGGCCAGCAACTTTTCCGTCAGCAGTCTGGCAAGGTCACTGGCGGGAACGATCGCCTCTTCCTTGATGCCCGGCTCACCGTGGATACCGAGACCCAGTGCCATCTGGCCATGCGGAACCGTGAACAACGGGCCGTTGGCACCCGGCAGCGTGCAGCCCTTGAAGGCGACGCCAAAGGACACAGTACGATCATTGGCATGGCGCGTCACACGCTCGACGTCATCGAGGTTCATTCCGGCTTCGGCTGCAGCGCCGGCAATTTTGAAGACGACGAGATCGCCAGCGATACCACGGCGCTTTTCGGCCGCATCGGCTGGCGCACTCGCCACATCGTCGGTCACTGGCACGATGCGGACATCGATACCTTCGGCCCGCAGGCGCTCTGCCGCAACGCCGAAATTCAGCACGTCACCGGCATAATTGCCGAAACCAAGCAGGATGCCGCCGCCCTGATCGGCATGGCGGCAAACGCGTGCCACGGCAGCAGTCGAAGGGGAGGCGAACACGTCGCCCGCAACCGCCGCATCGGCAAGGCCCGGGCCGACGTAACCGGCAAACGCCGGATAGTGGCCGGAGCCACCACCGATCACCACCGATACCTTACCATTCGGCACTTTGGTCGCGCGCACAACGCCGCCCTTCACGTGCCGGACATAGCGGCTGTAGATCGCGGCGAAGCCTGCAAGAGCGGTCGTTGCGAAATCCTCTGGCTCATCGAAAATGGTGGTCATGACGTCTGTCCTTGGTCGCGAGGCAGGATGCGCCTCAGGTAATCGCGATTCGCTGCGCTGACGGAAAGCCCGTCGCCGCCATAATGTTCACAAAGGAAGGGGCTCGAAAAGCCATGTGCCAACGCCATGCGAAGGGCGGCGCGATAATTGATGATACCGGACTCCAGTGGCGCCGGGTGGGTGACGGTGACGCCGGACGCCGGATCCTCAGTGCGGGTGTAGTTTTTCACATGCCAGTATTTCGCATGGGGAGCGACCTTGGCCATCATCTCCTGCCAGTGCTCGACCGGCCGGTGCAGGCGGATGAGATTGCCGAGATCGGCATTGATGCCGACATTGGCAAGGCCGATATCCTCGACGAGGCGGACCGAGCTTTCCGCCGTGCCGAGATAGGTGTCCTCGTACATTTCCAGCGCCAACTCGATACCAAGCTCTTCGGCATGGCGGCCCAGTTCGCGGATGCGCGTCACAGCCTTATTCCAGGTCGCTGCATCGTCCGGGTTCTTCGCGCCATCGACGGTCCAGAACCACAGCGCATTCTTCTGCGCATCGGTCAGTGCCTCGAACAGGCCGAAGGATACCGAACCGGCGCCGATCGCCTTGGCGGTATCGATGACCCGGTGACCGTAGGCGAGATAGTCGTCGCCAAACTCCGGGTCAATGACGCTGCGGCGCGCCGTCGAGATCGCCGGCATCGTCAGGCCCAGCGATTGCGTCAACGCCACGAAGGCATTGAGCCGTGCGGGCGACAGGTCGGCAAGCCGTATCCAGCTGTCGGTCGGGTCGAGGTCGGTGAACCCGGCATCCACGACATCTGCGAGCGTCTCGGCCCATTCCTCGACGGACTGATCCTGAACGGAGCGTCCGTCGGGCAGGGTGTTCGGATACTGGATCATCGCGGCTGCGATCGGCCAGGTATCTCTATTCCATCGGCGCGGTTCAGCGGTCATGGTTCCATCCTTGAAATTTCCGGGACATGCGCGGGCCGGTCAGTCCGCCGGTTTTCCATCATTGGCCGATGCCGGCGTTTCCGTCTTGGCACCACGGACAAGACCAATCAGCCAGAACACCAGCGGCGAGAGAAGCAGTGCCAGGCCCAATGCCATCAGGCCGGAAACAAGGCTGTTCGACCAGAAGATCGAGAACTCACCATTGGACATCAGCATCGATTGGCGGAAGGCATCCTCCGCCTTGTCGCCGAGCACCATGGCCAGAACAAGCGGTGCCAGCGGATAGTCGAGCTTCTTGAAGATGTAGCCAAGCAGGCCGAAGGCGATGACCAGCCAGATATCCATCACCGAATTCGCCACCTGATAGGCGCCGGAGAAGATGACGGCGACGATGATCGGGCCGATGATGGCGAACGGCACGCGCAGGATCGACGCGTAGAGCGGCACGGTGGCAAGCACCAGTATGACGGCGACGATATTGCCGAGATACATCGAGGCGATCAGGCCCCAGACGAAATCCGGCCGGTCGGTGAACAGTGTCGGACCGGGCGTCAGGCCCCAGATCATCAGTCCGCCCATCATGACGGCGGCGGTTGCCGAGCCGGGCACGCCGAGCGCCAGCATCGGCAGCAGCGCCGAGGTACCAGCCGAATGGTCGGCCGTTTCAGGTGCTACGATACCGCGCGGGTCACCCTTGCCGAACATCGACTTGTCCCGGGCCGAGCGGCGGGCAACGCCGTAGCTCATGAAGGACGCAGCCGTCGGGCCAGCGGGCGTGATGCCCATCCAGATACCGATGATAGTCGAGCGCAGAATGGTGAACCAATAGCGCGGCATTTCCCTCAGCGTACCGCCGATTTCGGAGAGCTTGACGCGGGCCTTGATACCTTCGAACCGCAGGCCTTCTTCGGTGGTCAACAGCAGCTCGCCTATCCCGAACAGACCCATGACGGCGATCAGGAAGGAAACGCCCTTGATCAGTTCTGGAATATCGAAGGTGAGGCGGAGGTTGCCGGAGATCGTGTCCATGCCGACCGATGCCAGCGCGAAGCCAAGCATCATCGAGACCAGCGTTTTGAACGGCGATTGTGCACCCATCGAGATGAAGCTGGCAAAGGCGAGGAAATAGACCGCGAAATATTCCGGCGACGAGAAGCGCAGCGCGAAATTGGCAACCCAGCCGGAAAGCAGCGTGATCATCACGACGCCGGCGAGCGCGCCGATACCGGCGGACACGAAAGCAAGCGTCAGCGCCCGGCTCGCCTGGCCGGATTTCGCCATCGGGTAGCCATCGAATGTCGTGGCGACAGACGAAGGCTCTCCCGGGATATTGAACAGGATGGATGTCGTCGATCCGCCGAACAGCGCACCCCAGTACATGCAGGACAACAGGATGATCGCCGAAATCGGATCCATCGAGAATGTCAGCGGCAAAAGCAGCGACACGCCGTTGGGAGCCCCCAACCCGGGAAGCACGCCGACCAGGATGCCGAGTGTCACGCCGAGCATCATCAGCAGGATATGGTTGAAGCTCAGGATATGGCCGAAGCCGTCGATCAGCAGACCGATATTTTCCATGTCTTTCCTCCTAAAGACAACAAGGCGGCGGGATCAATAGATCCCGAGCCACGCCTCGACCGGACCTTTCAGGAGCGGAACCTTGAAGCCGATTTCGAAGATGACGAAGAAGAGAACCGAGACCGCGATGCCCGAAGGCAGACCGATCCACCATTTGTAGCGGCCCTGGAATGTCATGGCACCGGCGATATAGAGCGCCGTTCCGACATAGAGACCGAGAAAGGTGGAGACTGTGGCAAAGGCCACAAGCGGCAGCAGGAACGACAAAACGACCTTGAAGCGCGAAGCCTCGAAGAAGATTTCACCGCTACCGCGATGCTTGATCAGGGCGCCTACAAGATTGGCGGCGCTGCCCAGCATGATCAGAAGACCGATATAGAAGGGGAAGTAGCCTGCATCCGGACCCATGTCGGTCCAGCCCGTTCCCGCCTCGACCGATCCGTAGCAGACGGCAGCCCCGAAGGCACCGGTCAACAGGGCGACGCCGGTTTCCATCGCGAAACGGGACAATCCCTTGGCGCTGTTCTCGCTCATCGTTCAAACCTTTCCGGTGGGTGCGGACGCTGTCGAAGCGTCCGCAGGGAACCTTAATGGGTTCAGTTGGCCAGCCAGCCTTCGCGCTTCAGCACTTGCGTCACCGAAGCCTCGTTGGTCTTGATGAAATCGGCAAGCTGCGTGCCGCTCATGTAATCGGCCGACTGCGAGGTATCAGCGAGATACTTGGCCCATTCCGGCGTCTCCGACACCTTCTTCAGCACGCTGGCGTAGAAATCAACAACGTCCTGTTCGACGCCAGCCGGCAGCCAGACGGTGCGCGGCATGGAATAGTTGTCGATCGCGATGCCGCTATCCTTGCAGGTCGGGATATCGCCCCAGCCCTGTTCACCGGCAACCTTGCCTTCGCTCTTCAGTTTTTCCGACTTGAAGACGCAGACCGGCTTGACCATGCCTGCCTGCCACTGGCCGAGGTTTTCGCTCGGGTTGTTGACGTTGGCGGCAATGTGCTCACCGGCCAGCTGAACGGCTGCTTCGCCACCGCTCTTGAACGGAATGTAGCCAAGCTTGGTACCCGCCGCATCGTTGATCATCGAGGTCAGGATCTGATCGACATCCTTGGACTGGCTGCCGCCAACCTTGTAATTGCCGGATTCCTTTGCCTTGGCGACGAAATCGGCGGCCGTCTTGATGTCTGCCTTGCCGTTGACCCAGAGCACGAACTCGTCGGCTGCAAGCGCTGCGACCGGCGTCAGGTCTTCCGACTTGTAGGGAACCTTGGCGCGGACCGGCAGCAGATAGGCATTGTTGGTGCCGAAGGCGAGCTTGTAGGCATCACCCTTGTAACCAGCCGCATAGACGAAGCCTTCCGCACCGCCGGCGCTGCCCTTGTTGGTGACGACGACAGGCGCCTTCATCAGCTCATACTTGGCAATGATCGACTGGATGGTGCGCGCGAAGATGTCCGTGCCGCCGCCGGGACCAGCCGTGACGACGAACTCGACCGGACGGTTCGGCTCGAAAGCCATTGCCGGGGCTGCAACGCCGAATGCGGCAACCATGATGCACGCGATTGAGACTGATGTTTTCATAAAAAACTCCTCCGTTGAATGAACGGCGTGGACCTCCTCCACGCCGGTAGAAACCAAAACAGGTCGAATTCAGGCCGCAGCGGCCTGTGCCGCAGTTCTTATCGCCATGCGTGCCGCCAGAAGAATGGCCTCACGGCTCGCGCCAACGTCGGCGATACCCTTGCCGGCAATGTCGTATGCGGTGCCGTGAGCGGGTGTGCATAGAGCGAATGGCAGTCCGCCCATCATCGTCACGCCCTTGTCAAAACCCATCATCTTCATCGCGATCTGACCCTGATCGTGATACATGGTCAAAACCGCCTGGAACCCTTCCTTCAGGGCCCGCAGGAATACGGTGTCGGCCGGGAAGGGGCCTTCGACATCCCATCCGCGCTGGCGGGCAAACTGCACGGCCGGCTCGATGATGTCGATTTCTTCCATGCCGAAGCTGCCGCCGTCGCCGGCATGCGGATTGAGGCCCGCGACCGCGATGCGCGGGTTTTCATAGCCGGCCGCCTTCAGGCACTGCCGCGTCAGTTCGATTTCGGCGAGAATGCCATCGACGGACAGGTTGGCCGCGACGGCAGACAGCGGAATATGCGAGGTGACGCGCGCATTCCAGACCTTCTCCAGAACATTGAACTCACGCACCTTGCCGGCAAAACCGATGACATCGGCAACGAAACGGATCTCGTCGTCATAGCCCGGATAGGCGAAGCGCATCGCCTTCTTGTTGAAAGGCGTGAAGCAGACGGCCTGCGCCCGGCCGTTGTCGGCCAGTTCCAGTGCCGTGCGGAAATTGGCGGTAGCGAAGGTGCCACCAGCAAGTGTTGCCTCGCCGCGATCGACATCGGCCGGATCGAGATGGGCGAGATCGATGAAAACATGCCGGTCAGTGCCGGCACTTTCGAAATTTTCCAGCGATGCGGAAGCGAGATCGAGCGTCAACCCGGCACATTGCGCGCCTTCGTCGAGGATGCGGCGATCGCCGATGACAATCAGATGGGCTGCATCGCGAATATCATCCATCGAAAGGAGCTTGGCGGTCAGTTCCGGGCTGATGCCTGCCGGATCGCCCATGGCCAGCGCAATGACAGGACGCGCGTCGTTGGTGCTCAGGGTCATAGTGAAGATCCTCCGCTTCATGCTGTTGAAATCGTCATACGGCATTCATAATTCAGCATCAAGTCTTTTGTATTCTGTATGCAGCATTTTTTGTTGACGTCTGATCAGGCAGTCTTCATGTTCGCAATGCGCTAAAAAACGATTCAGAACGCAAGCGCCCGAGCGGAACAGGCATCAAGACATGGACGAGACATCCTCACTGCAACGCCGCGCCGATGGCAGCGCTGGACCAATCCGGCGCACCGCGCTGCATGACACACTGGTCAATCACCTGCGCGACATGATCATCGAGGGCGACCTGGAGCCCGGCACACGTCTGCATGAAGGCCAGCTTGGCGAACAGCTCGGTGTTTCACGCACGCCGCTGCGAGAGGCGATCAAGTATCTGGCCAGCGAAGGTCTGGTGGAACTGGTGCCGAGCCGGGGTGCCGTGGTGAAGCGCTTCAGCCAAAAGGATGTCCATGACATGCTGACGGTGCTGCGCACTTTGGAAGAACTTGCCGGCCGTCTCGCCTGCGAAACAGCAACCGACGCCGAGATCGCGCATGTGCGGACCCTGCATGACGCGATGATAGACCGTTACAAGGCTGCCGACCGCCTGCAATATTACAAGCTCAACCAGGACATTCACACTGCGATCGTTCGGCTTGCGCAGAACAGCTCGTTGATCGACATTCATGCCATGCTGCAAACGCGACTGAAGCGCATCCGCTTCATCGGTCATGAAGGCCCGGAAAAATGGGCCGCCGCTGTCAGCGAGCACGAGGAGATGATCAAAGCGCTCGAAGCCCGCGACAAGGCAGGGCTCTCCGAAGTTCTCGGCCGGCACCTGTTCAACGCTTGGGACCGGGTGCGCGATTCGCTCTGATTTAAGCCGACCATTGTCGCACTAGCCTTGAACAGACTTGCGATCCTATTCGCTGCCGGACACGGCCGTCTGCCGCCGAAAAGCCGCCGGGCTCTTCGTGGTCCATTTCCGGAACGCGCGGTGGAAGGCGCTTGGTTCGGAATAGCCGAGCTGCGCGGCTATCTCGCCGACGCTTGTTGCACTGCTCAGCAGCATTTCGATGGCGCGGTCGCGACGGATTTCGTCCTTGATCCCGGCATAGCTGTGGCCTTCCGCCTGCAGCCGATGACGCAGCGTCGAGGGCGACATGTGCATCTGCACGGCCAAATCGTCAAACCCGGACCACGCCGCCGGTGCCTGTTGCCGGAGCCGCTTGCGCACGGCCGCCGCAAGTCCGGCATCGTACCGGTAGCGCACGAGAATGTTGGCAGGCGCTCCACGGAGAAACTGCTTCAAGGCCTGTTCGGTGCGAGCGATGGGCAGTTTCAGCACTGCACGATCGAACACAAGGCGGCTGACGGGTTGTGAAAACTGCACCGGCGCTCCGAAGAACAGGCGGTAGTCGGCGCCCTCGAGCGGTTCGGAACAACGGAAATCGACCCGGCGGATCGGGATGCGGCGGCCGACCAGCCAGCAGGTGATGCCGTGCAGCAGGATCCAGTAGGTGCGATAGGCAAAGGCCGACCGGGCGTTTCCCTTGTCCGCCAGCACGATTTCAGCGAGCCCGTCGCCGATCACCAGTTCGCCGGTCGGGTCCTCCAGCACCACGCCGAGAAAACGCAGTGCCCGGCGAAGCGCCTGATCCAGCGTCTTCGCATGCAGCACGCAATGACAGAGCAGGGTAAAACTGCCGCGCCGCATCGGCCGCTCGCCCATGCCGAAGAACTCGTCGTCCACTTCTGCCGCGACCGCCAGCCAGAGAGCACCGTAGCTTTCGGCGGAAATCGGTTTTTCGACGATGGGCGGCAAACCCAGCGAAGCCAAAAGCGGCGCTGTCGGCTTGCCCGCCCGGCGCAGGCAATCGAGCGCCTCCTCGACAAACGAAGGCGAGATCATCCGCCGGTCAGCATCCACCATCGATTTTCCTCTCATATGGCAAAACTGGCCGAAAAATGAAGGACAGTTCTGTCATCGCTTGCAATATCGCGCAAGGATAGAGTCCTGCAAGATGCTATGATCGAAATCAGGCATGATGGACGGAACGCGGCGGGGAGGCTGCATGACGGATCAAGGACCGACCGCCGCGCACCTTCGCACAGGAAGGGCAGCGCTATGAAGATTTCCGGTAAAGTGTTTGTGGTGACCGGCGGCGGTTCCGGCCTTGGCGCGGCTGTCACGCGCATGCTGGCTGAGGCTGGCGCTCGCATTGTTATCGCCGATATCAACCAGGGTGCTGGCACGAAAATTGCCACCGATCTGGGGTCGAGCGTCCGGTTCATCCGCACCGATGTCACCAGCGACGCCGACGGACAGGCCGCAATTGCGGCAGCAATTGAGAGCTTTGGCCACCTGCACGGCCTGGTCAATTGTGCAGGCGTCGCGCCGGGCGAAAAGGTTCTCGGCCGCGATGGCCCGCATCGTCTTGAGAGTTTTGCGCAGGCGATCGGCATCAATCTGGTCGGCACGTTCAACATGATCCGTCTCGCCGCTGCCGCCATCCAGACACAGGAACCGGACGGCGAAGGCGAACGCGGCGTTATCGTCAACACAGCCTCTGTTGCTGCCTTCGACGGACAGATCGGCCAGGCCGCCTATTCGGCCTCCAAGGGCGGCGTCGTCGCCATGACCCTGCCGATTGCTCGCGAGCTTGCCCGCTACGGTATCCGCGTCGTCACCATCGCGCCCGGCATCTTCGAAACGCCGATGATGGCCGGCATGCCGCCCGAAACGCAGGAAGCGCTTGGCAAGAGCGTGCCGTTTCCGCCACGTCTTGGCCGGCCCGATGAATTTGCCGCTTTGGTGCGCCATATCTGTGAGAACATCATGCTGAACGGCGAGGTCATCCGTCTGGATGGCGCCCTGCGCATGGGGCCGCGCTGAGAGCAGTTCGGGAGGTTTCAAATGACATCACATGATCCCATCGTCATCGTCGGTTCCGCCCGCACCGCCATGGGTGCATTCCAGGGTGACCTGCAGGGCGCCACCGCGCCGGAACTCGGGGCTGCAGCCATCCGCGCCGCATTAGAGCGAAGCGGCTTGGCGCCGGAGCTGGTGGATGAAGTCGTGTTCGGCTGCGTGCTGCCCGCCGGGCAGGGGCAGGCACCCGCGCGTCAGGCGGCCATCGGTGCAGGCCTTCCGTTTGCAACCGGCGCCAGCACCGTCAACAAGATGTGTGGCTCGGGTATGAAAGCGGCGATGCTGGCGCATGACCTGATCCTGGCAGGCAGCGCCAACATTGCCGTTGCCGGCGGCATGGAAAGCATGAGCAATGCGCCCTATCTGCTGGATCGTGCCCGCGGTGGCTACCGGCTCGGCCATGGCCGCGTCATCGACCATATGTTCCTCGACGGGCTGGAGGATGCCTATGACAAGGGACGGCTGATGGGCACGTTTGCCGAAGACTGCGCCGAGGCCTACCAGTTCACGCGGCCCGCCCAGGACGATTTTGCCGTGACCTCGCTTACCCGTGCCAAGAAGGCCATCGAGGACGGAGCGTTCGACGGTGAAATCACGCCAGTGACCGTGAAGGCCGGAAAGACCGAACAGGTCGTCAGCCGCGACGAACAGCCGGGCAAGGCAAGGCTCGAAAAGATTCCGACGCTGAAGCCTGCCTTCCGTGAAAACGGCACAGTGACGGCCGCCAATGCCAGTTCGATTTCCGACGGCGCCGCCGCACTGGTGTTGATGCGCCGCTCCGAGGCGGAACGCAGGGGTTTGACGCCGCTTGCGACCATCACCGGCCATTCCACCCATGCGCAGGCACCCAATCTGTTTGCCACCGCACCGATCGGCGCGCTCAAAAAACTCAGTGAACGCACCGGATGGGCCTTGAAGGATGTCGATCTGTTCGAGATCAACGAGGCCTTCGCAGTCGTTGCCATGGCGGCGATGCGCGACCTCGACCTGCCGCATGACAAGGTCAACGTTCACGGCGGTGCCTGCGCGCTCGGCCATCCCATCGGCGCATCCGGCGCCCGCGTCATCGTCACATTGCTGGCAGCCCTTGAGCGTTACGATCTGAAGCGCGGCATGGCCGCGCTCTGCATCGGCGGCGGCGAGGCAACGGCCATCGCCGTCGAGCGGCATTGAGCGGGCAGGGGGGGGAGACCCACACATGATCCTGTCTGAACAACAGATCCAGATTCGCGACATGGCCCGCGATTTCGCCCGCGAACGGCTGGCGCCGGGCGCTGCCGAACGCGATGTGTCGCATGCGTTTCCGAAGGACGAGCTGAAAGAGATGGGCGAACTCGGCTTCCTCGGCATGCTGGTGCCGGAAGCCTATGGCGGCTCGGAAACCGGTACCGTCGCCTATGCGGTCGCACTTGAGGAGATTGCCGCCGGCGATGGCCCATGCTCGACGATCATGAGCGTGCACAGTTCGGTCGGCTGCGTGCCGATCCTGAAATTCGGCACGGAAGAGCAGAAGCAGCGTTTTCTGCCGAAGCTCGCCTCCGGCGAATGGATCGGCGGCTTTGCGCTGACCGAACCGCAGGCAGGCTCCGACGCATCCAATCTCCGCACCCGCGCCCGCCGCGATGGCGACGACTACGTACTTGATGGTGCCAAGCAGTTCATCACATCCGGCAAGAACGGCAATGTCATCATCGTCTTTGCGGTCACCGATCCGGATGCCGGCAAGAAAGGCATCACCGCCTTCATCGTGCCGACGGACACGCCGGGCTATGAGGTTGTGCGCGTCGAACACAAGCTTGGCCTGCATTCCTCCGACACCTGCCAGATTGCCTTTACCGATATGCGCATCCCGGCCGACCTGCGACTGGGCGCCGAGGGCGAGGGCTACAGGATCGCGCTCGCCAATCTCGAAGGCGGCCGCATCGGCATCGCCTCGCAATCGGTCGGCATGGCGCGTGCGGCCTTCGAAGCAGCCCGCGATTATGCCCGCGAACGCATCGCCTTCGGCAAGCCGATCATCGAGCATCAAGCTGTTGCCTTCCGCCTTGCTGACATGGCGACGCAGATAGCAGTGGCGCGGCAGATGGTGCTACATGCGGCCGAGCTGAAAGAGGCCGGGGAGCCCTGCCTGACGGAGGCGTCGATGGCCAAATTGTTTGCCTCGGAAATGGCCGAAAAGGTCTGCTCGGACGCAATCCAGATCCATGGCGGCTACGGTTACATGTCGGATTATCCGGTCGAGCGCATCTACCGCGACGTCCGCATTTGCCAGATCTATGAAGGTACAAGCGACGTGCAACGCATCGTCATTGCACGTAGTCTATAAGAAAATAAGCCCTACTTCCGGGAGGAGACTGGAAGGCAAAGGCAAAAATGGGAGGAAGAGCACGGCATGACCGAGTTCCCGCAATTGAGCCTGCATGTTCCGGAACCGGCCGTCCGGCCCGGTGGCATGCCGGACTTTTCCAATGTCAACATCGCCAAGGCCGGCTCCGTGCCGCGTCCCGAGGTCGATGCGGCGTCGGAAGACATCCGCGATCTCGCCTATTCGATCATCCGCGTGCTGAACCGGGATGGTGAAGCGGTAGGTCCGTGGGCCGGGCTTTTGTCGGATGAGGAACTGCTGACCGGCCTCAAGCACATGATGAAGCTGCGGGCGTTCGACGCCCGCATGCTGATGGCGCAGCGGCAGGGCAAGACGTCCTTCTACATGCAGCATCTGGGCGAAGAAGCCGTCAGCTGCGCCTTCCGAAAGGCGCTGAAAAAGGGCGATATGAACTTCCCGACCTATCGCCAGGCAGGCCTGCTCATTGCCGACGATTATCCGATGGTCGAGATGATGAACCAGATCTTCTCCAACGAAAAAGACCCGCTGCGCGGTCGCCAGTTGCCGATCATGTATTCCTCCAAGGAGCATGGTTTCTTCACCATTTCCGGCAACCTCGCCACCCAATATGTCCAGGCCGTCGGCTGGGCCATGGCATCCGCCATCAAGAACGACACCAAGATCGCCGCCGCCTGGATCGGCGATGGCTCGACGGCGGAATCCGATTTCCATTCGGCACTTGTCTTCGCCTCGACCTACAAGGCGCCGGTCATCCTCAACATCGTCAATAACCAGTGGGCGATCTCGACCTTCCAGGGCATTGCCCGCGGTGGCTCCGGCACGTTTGCCGCGCGCGGCCTCGGCTTCGGCATCCCCGCTTTGCGGGTCGATGGCAACGACTATCTCGCGGTCTATGCCGTTTCCCTCTGGGCGACCGAGCGCGCCCGGCGCAATCTCGGGCCTACCCTGATCGAATATGTGACCTACCGGGTCGGGGGGCATTCCTCCTCCGACGACCCGAGCGCTTACCGCCCGAAGACCGAGTCCGAAGCCTGGCCACTCGGCGACCCCGTCTTGCGCTTGAAGAAGCACCTGATTGTCCGCGGCGTCTGGTCCGAGGAGCGGCATGTGCAGGCGGAGGCGGAAATTCTTGACGAGGTGATCCAGGCGCAGAAGCACGCCGAGACCCACGGCACCCTGCATGCCGGCGGAAAACCCTCGGTGCGCGATATTTTCGAAGGCGTCTATGCCGAGATGCCGCCCCATATTCGCCGCCAGCGGCAGAAGGCAGGATACTGACATGGCCAGAATGACGATGATCGAGGCCGTGCGCAGCGCCATGGACGTCTCGATGGAGCGCGATGATGATGTGGTGGTGTTCGGTGAAGACGTCGGCTATTTCGGCGGCGTCTTCCGCTGCACCCAGGGCCTTCAGGCAAAATACGGCAAGACCCGCTGTTTCGACGCGCCGATCAGCGAAAGCGGTATCGTCGGCACGGCGATCGGCATGGCCGCCTATGGCCTGAAACCCTGCGTCGAAATCCAGTTCGCCGATTATATGTACCCGGCCTACGACCAGATCACCCAGGAAGCCGCCCGCATCCGCTACCGTTCAAACGGCGATTTCACCTGCCCAATCGTGCTGCGCATGCCGACCGGCGGTGGCATCTTTGGCGGCCAGACGCACAGCCAGAGCCCGGAGGCGCTGTTTACCCATGTCTGCGGCCTGAAAGTCGTCGTGCCCTCTAATCCCTATGATGCCAAGGGTCTGCTGATCGCCTCTATCGAAGACCCCGATCCGGTGATGTTTCTTGAGCCGAAGCGCCTCTACAACGGCCCCTTCGACGGCCATCACGACAGGCCGGTGACGCCATGGTCCAAGCATGAGCTGGGCGAAGTGCCGGAAGGCCATTACAGCATCCCGATCGGCAAGGCTGAAATCCGCCGGCAAGGTGCTGCGGTCACCGTGATCGCCTATGGCACCATGGTGCATGTGGCGCTGGCGGCCGCCGAGGAAATGGGCATCGATGCCGAAGTGATCGACCTGCGCAGCCTGTTGCCGCTCGATCTCGATACGATCGTGCAATCGGTCACCAAGACCGGCCGCTGCGTCGTCGTCCACGAAGCGACCCTGACATCGGGCTACGGCGCCGAGCTTGCGGCACTGGTGCAGGAACATTGCTTCTATCATCTGGAAACCCCAATTGTGCGCGTCACCGGTTGGGACACACCTTACCCGCATGCGCAGGAATGGGATTATTTCCCCGGCCCCGGCCGCGTTGGCCGGGCGCTTGCCGAAGTGATGGAGGCGTGAGCATGGGTGAATTCATCATCAAGATGCCGGATGTCGGCGAAGGCGTGGCGGAAGCCGAGCTCGTTGAATGGCATTGCAAGGTCGGCGATCCCATCCGCGAAGACATGGTGCTTGCCGCCGTTATGACCGACAAGGCGACGGTCGAAATCCCGTCGCCGGTCACAGGCACCGTTCTCTGGCTCGGCGCCGAGATCGGCGACACCGTCGCCGTCAAGGCGCCGCTGGTGCGCATTCAGGTCGCAGGCGAGGGCGGTGAGGCAGAGGCGGTTCCGATGGCGGAAACCGTGACGGCCACTTCCTCCTCTCCCCAGCGGGGAGAAGGTGCCGGAAGGGCGGATGAAGGAGATTCTCCGCCCCCACCTGTTCAGCCGTCCCCCTCATCCGGCCCTGCGGGCCACCTTCTCCCCGCGGGGGAGAAGGGAAGGCGTGCCCTATCTGAAACACCTGGGGACAAGCCGCTTGCTTCGCCTGCCGTCCGTCTTCGGGCGCAAGACGGTGGCATCGACTTGCGGCAAGTAACAGGCACCGGCCCGGCGGGGCGCATCACCCATGACGACCTCGACCAGTTCCTTGCCCGTGGGGCGCAGCCGCAACCGGCGCCGACCGGCCTTGCCAAGAAAACCGCCGTCGAAGAAATCAAGGTCACCGGCCTGCGCCGCCGCATCGCCGAGAAGATGGTGCTGGCAACCTCGCGCATTCCCCACATCACCTATGTCGAGGAAATCGACGTCACCGATCTGGAGGACTTGCGCGCGACGATGAATGCGACGCGCAAGCCGGACCAGACGAAGCTGACGATCCTGCCGTTCCTGATGCGGGCGATGGTGAAAACCATCGACGAACAGCCCGTCGTCAACGCCACCTTCGACGATGACGCAGGCATCATCAGCCGTCACGCAGCCGTGCATATCGGCATCGCCACCCAGACGCCGGCGGGCCTGACCGTGCCTGTCGTTCGCCATACGGAAGCGCGCGGCATCTGGGATTGTGCAGCCGAAGTCGTCCGGCTGGCGGAAGCCGCCCGCACGGGCTCGGCGCTGCGTGAAGAACTGTCCGGCTCGACCATCACCATCACCTCGCTTGGCGCGATGGGCGGTATCGTCACGACGCCGATCATCAACCATCCGGAAGTGGCGATCGTCGGCGTCAACAAGATCATGACCCGGCCGGTCTGGGACGGCAGTCAGTTCATCCCGCGCAAGATGATGAACCTGTCATCCAGCTTCGATCACCGGGTGGTGGACGGATGGGATGCCGCGACCTTCGTCCAGCGGATCAAGGCCCTGCTCGAAACCCCCGCGCTGATTTTCATTGAAAGCTGAGCCCATGAAAGAGATCGTCTGCAAACTTCTCGTCATCGGCGCTGGTCCAGGCGGCTATATCTGCGCCATCCGGGCCGGGCAGCTCGGCGTTGACACTGTCATCGTTGAAGCGGTCAAGGCCGGCGGCACCTGCCTCAATATCGGCTGCATTCCCTCCAAAGCGCTGATCCATGCCGCAGAAGAGTTCGAGAAGGTCAGCCATTTTGCGGGCACCAAAAGCCCGCTTGGCATCTCCCTCGAGGCACCAAAGCTCGACCTTGCCAAAACCATCTCCTGGAAAGACGGCATCGTCAGCCGTCTGAACAGCGGCGTGCTGGCATTGCTGCGCAAGGCCCGGGTCAAGATCGTCCATGGCCGGGCAAAATTCCGGGACGGCAAGACCGTCGAGGTCGAGACGGAAACGGGGGTGCAGGTCATCCGCGCCGAAACGATTGTTATTGCCACTGGTTCGGAACCGGTGGAACTGCCGTTCCTGCCCTTCGGCGGACCGGTGATCTCGTCGACCGAAGCCCTGTCCCTGAAAACCGTGCCGCAAAAGCTGGTGGTAGTCGGCGGCGGCTATATCGGCCTTGAGCTGGGCACCGCCTTTGCCAAGTTAGGGTCCAAGGTCACCGTGGTCGAAGCGACATCGCAGATCCTGCCGCAATATGATGCCGAACTGGTCAAGCCGGTGGCCAAGCGCCTTGCCGATCTCGGCATTCGTGTTTTGACCGGCGCCAAGGCCAAGGGCCTTTCGGGCAACGCGCTGCTGATCGAAACCGCCGAAGGCGCGGAAGAACAGCTTGCCGCCGAAAAGATCCTCGTGACCGTCGGCCGCAAGCCGCGCACGGAAGGCTGGGGGCTGGACGAACTCGACCTCGACCGCACTGGCAAATTCCTGCGCATCGACGACCGCTGCCGCACATCGATGCGCGGTGTCCATGCCATCGGCGATATCACCGGCGAACCGATGCTGGCCCACCGCGCCATGGCGCACGGCGAGATGGTCGCCGAAATCGTTGCCGGGAAGAAGCGCACATGGGACAAGCGCTGCATTCCGGCCGTCTGCTTCACCGACCCGGAGATCGTCACCGCCGGCCTGTCGCCGGATGAGGCGCGGGCGCAGCGCTACGAGGTTCGCGTGGGGCAATTCCCGTTCAATGCCAATGGCCGTGCCATGACCATGCTTTCGGAAGAAGGCTTCGTGCGCATCGTGGCACGTGCGGACAGCAACCTCGTTCTCGGTATCCAGGCCGTCGGTTCTGGCGTTTCTGAACTGTCGAGCGCTTTCGCGCTGGCGATTGAAATGGGTGCTCGTCTGGAAGACATTGCGGCGACGATCCACGCCCATCCAACCCGCAGCGAAGGCTTCCAGGAAGCCGCCTTGAAAGCGCTTGGCCATGCCCTCCACATCTGAAACCCGCGCGGCAGACGCCGAAACGCTGGTCGAGCGCCAGGGCGCACTCGGCCGCATCCGGCTCAACCGGCCGAAGGCGCTCAACAGTCTGACGCTGCAGATGGTGTGCGACATCGAAGCGGCGCTCGACAATTTCGAACGTGATCCGTTCATCGCCGCCGTACTTGTCACGGGCGAGGGGGAGCGCGGCCTCTGCGCCGGTGGCGATATCCGCGCCATTTATGATGGCGGGAAAGCCGGATCGGACGCACCAACGACGTTCTGGCGCGAGGAGTACACACTCAACGCCCGGATCGGTCCCTACCCGAAACCCTATATCGTCATCATGGACGGCATCGTCATGGGCGGCGGCGTCGGCATCTCGGTCTATGGCAGCCACCGGATCGTCACCGAACGCACCCGTTTCGCCATGCCCGAAACCGGCATCGGCTTTTTTCCGGATGTCGGCGCATCGTGGTTTTTGACACGCCAAGCCAGCGAACTCGGCACCTATGTCGGCCTGACAGGCGAACCGCTGGGTGCTGCCGACGCCATCCTCGTCGGTCTTGCGGATGTTTTCGTCAGATCCGAAAGGCTCGACGCATTGATCGCGGCACTGGCATCGCTGCCCGCGGACAGCTCAAGTGAGCAAATTTCAACCACGATCGCAGGCTTTTCAGACGTGCCGCCGGCCGGCGTTCTGGAACCGCACCAGCGGATCATCGATCGCCTCTTCGCCTTTGACACCATCGAAGAGATTTTCGCAGCCCTGCGTGCAGATGACAGTCCTTTCGCCAAAAAGCTTCTCGCCATTCTGTCTACCAAATCGCCGCTCAGCCTCACCGTCACGCTGCGTTTGCTGCGGTTTGGCCGCAAAACCGAGACGTTGGAAGAGTGCCTCGAACGGGAATTCTCAGCCACTGCTGCAGTCTTGCGCAGTCATGATTTCTACGAGGGTGTGCGGGCTGCCGTGATCGACAAGGACCGCAATCCGCAATGGCGGCCAGCGCGGCTTGCCGATGTTACCGCAGCCGATATCGATGCCTATTTCCAGCCATCCGCCCACCCGCTCTTTGCGGCGAAGATCAAGGAAGGATCACCGACATGACGATCAGTTTCATCGGTCTCGGTCACATGGGCGGCCCGATGGCTGCCAATCTGGTCAAGGCAGGCCATACGGTGAGGGGATTCGACCTTTCGCAGCCATTGCTGGACGAAGCGCAAGGGAAAGGCGTCACCGCCTGCACTTCGCTTGCCGAAGCGGTCGCTGGCGCCGACACAGTCATCACCATGCTTCCCGCCGGCAAGCATGTCTTGTCCGTCTGGCAGGAACTGGTAGCGACGATGCCATCCGGCACGCTGCTGATCGATTGCTCGACCATCGACATCGACAGCGCCCGCCAAGCGCATGAACTGGCGGCCGGCAAGGGCTGCCCATCGCTCGATGCACCGGTATCCGGCGGAACCGGTGGCGCTTTCGCCGGGACGCTGACCTTTATGATCGGCGGCGAACAGGATGTTTTCGCAAAGTCTCAGCCGATCTTCGAAGCGATGGGCAAAAAGATCATCCACTGCGGTGGCTCGGCGGCCGGGCAGGCGGCGAAGATCTGCAACAACATGATCCTCGGCATCAGCATGATCGCCGTCGGCGAGGCCTTCGTGCTTGGCGAAAAGCTCGGCCTTTCGCATCAGGCGCTGTTCGATGTCGCCTCGGTATCTTCGGGCCAATGCTGGTCGCTGTCCACCTATTGCCCGGTCCCTGGCCCGGTCCCGACATCGCCTGCCAACAACGGCTACAAGCCGGGCTTTGCCGGTGCGCTGATGCTGAAGGATCTAAAGCTTTCGCAGGAGGCAGCGCAATCTGCGGGCGCGACAACGCCGCTTGGCGCCAAGGCCGCCGAACTCTACGCATTGTTCAACGCGCTTGGGAACGCCGACAGGGATTTCTCCGGCATCATCGAGATGTTACGGCAACAATCAGATAGCACTGCCTGACCAAGCCCTACTATTCGTCCGCAAGAGGATTACGCCCATGGAAAAACCGATCATCATTGAGCAGCAAGACCGGGTCGTTATCGTCACGCTGAACCGGCCTGCAGCCCGCAACGCACTCAATTCCGAGATCATGCACGCGCTTGCGGCCGAGCTCGCGCCGCTCGATCGGGATCCGGGCGTCGGATGTTTTGTGCTGAAGGGCTCCGAAAAGGCCTTTGCCGCAGGCGCCGATATCAAGGAGATGGCTGACAAATCGTTCCCGGATATGTTCGGAGAAGACTTCTTTGCCGCCTGGGACCGGTTCGCATCGTTCCGCACCCCGAAGATCGCTGCAGTCTCCGGCTATGCGCTCGGCGGCGGCTGCGAGCTGGCGATGATGTGCGACATGATCTTTGCCGCCGACACCGCCATGTTCGGCCAGCCTGAAATCAAGCTCGGCGTCATTCCGGGCATGGGCGGCTCGCAGCGGCTGACAAAGCTGGTCGGCAAGGCCAAGGCGATGGACATGATCCTGACCGGACGGATGATGGACGCCACCGAGGCCGAACGCTGCGGCCTCGTTGCCCGCGTGTTGCCGGCAGAAAAGCTGCTGGAGGAAACACTGACGGCGGCCAAAACCATCGCCGGCCACGGCAAGGCTGCTACCATGGCGGCGCGCGAAGCCGTCGATCGTGCGCTCGAAGGCGGCCTGCGCGAAGGCATCCTGTTCGAACGCCGCATTTTTCACGCGCTGTTTGCCACCCAAGACCAGAAGGAAGGCATGGCAGCCTTCATCGAAAAACGGCCACCGCAATTTCAGGGCAAATAAAAACCGAACCAGCCAGGATCCGCCTACTGAGCGGAGTCCGAAATCACCGAATGGCGGGTGGCCGCAACGATCGCATCGATCGTCGACCGCAAGCGCGGCAGCATCATCGGCGTACTCGGCCAGACCACATGAATGGGCAGGGCACTCTCGATCCGGCCAGCCATCACCTGTTTTAGCGCCCCGGACCCGAGCTCCGGTGCGGCCAGCCATTGCGGCAGCAAGCCGATACCGTGACCGGCCTTGATCGCTGCAAGCGTCAGCGCACTGCCGTCAAGCAGCAGCCGGGCAGGGGGTGTCCACGTCTCGACCCCACCATCAGGCCGGGCGATAGACCACGGAACAACGCCTCCTTCACCGCTGGTTGCGACCAGCCGATGCGCCGAAAGATCGGATATCGATTGCGGCGTTCCACGCCGGTCGAGATAGCTGGAGGATGCGCAGAGCACGATCGTTTGAGTGCCAAGGCGGCGGGCGGTCAATTCGGAAGTGTCGGGGAGATGGCCGATCCTGACGGCCAGATCCACCTGCTGCGCCAGAAAATCGACCTTCTCGCCTTTGAGCGTCATGTCGAAGGAAAGCAGGGGATGGGCATCCGCCAAAGCAAAGAGAGCCGGAGCGATGACCGACATGCCGAACAGCGGCGGCAGGCTGATCCGCACCAGCCCGCTCGGTTCCGTCCGCGTTGACGCGAGTTCCAATTCCACCCGGTCGATTTCGTCGAGCGCCCAACGGCAAACGCTGAGATAGCGTTCGCCCTCCTGTGTCAATTGCAGCCGCCGCGTCGTCCTTTCGAGCAGGCGCACCCCGAGCCGGGCTTCCAGCCCCGCTATCGACTTGGCAACGGCGGACGGCGACAGGTAAAGCCGGGTGGCAGCCGCAGCAAAGGATTGCGCCCCGCAAACGGCAAGGAAAATGCGGATCGAACCGGTACGGTCATTCTTCGACATGACGCATTTAATGAAAATAAGTCGTGAGTGTCACGCTTAAACGTCGCTTCTCTGTCGACGAAGTCGTCAATACAGTCAGCACCATGAGAAAAATAAAGACATATGCCGTCATCGGCGGCACCTCGGGAATGGGCCTCGGCCTCGCGCAACGGCTTGTCGAGCGAGGCGACCGCGTCCTGATCGGCGGCAGAAACGCCGGGCGGCTGGAGGCGGCGGCCCGGAAACTCGGTCCGCTGGCAACCGCACGGTCTGTCGATATCGAGGACCGGGCGTCCCTCACCACCTTTTTCGCAGGTCAGGAGGAACTGGCCGGGCTGTTCACCCCCGGCACCACCTATCGTACCGCTTCTTTCCGGGAGGCCGATGCGGAGACAGCCGAGAGCCCGTTCAGGGCAAAATTCTGGGGGCAATACTGGGCCGTGCACACAGCGCTACCTTATTTTGCGAGGGATGCTGCCATCGTGTTGATGTCGGGAGCCGCCTCGGTTCGCCCTGCCGGCAATCCCGCCTACTCGGCCTGCAACGCAGCGATCGAGGGGCTTGCCCGGGCGCTGGCGGTGGAATTGCGGCCGATCCGGGTCAATTGCCTGTCACTGGGGCCTATCGACAGCAATCTCTGGCGCAACCGCGACGCCTCCATCCGCGAACCGGTCTTCGATAGCTGGCGGGCGCTTGCACTCACCGGCGAGGTCGGCACTGTCGATGACGCGGCGGGAGCTGCCCTGTTCCTGCTCGACAACGGCAATATGAACGGATCGACGATCTACAGCGACGGCGGCTACACGATGCGCTGAGGTGGCAGTGATCGGAAATGCGGTCCGGTTAACTCCTGCCCAGTACCACGGTCTCGCCATCCGCAGGGATCAGCAACCGCGATGGGGCAATACCCTTGTCTTCCGCCGCCTGGAGCAAATCCTGACGGCTGATCGTCGCATGATCGAGCGCCTCCATATGGGTGGCGATAACGACTGCGTCCGGCGCCGCTTCACACACGGAAACGGTTTCCACAGCGTCCATGACGATCAGGTCGCCATCCCAGCGCGCACCGCAGGAATGGGTAATGATGATATCCGGTTTGGTGTCGCGGATCACCGCCGCAACTGGCGGGTAAAGCACCGTATCGCCGGCCCAGTAGATCGAAGGCTCGCCCGCCGCCTCGAGGCTGAACCCCATGACCGAGCCCATCAGGTCAACCACCGGCCCAAGCCCATGGCTGCCCTCGCGGCGCGTCAGCGTCAGGCCCTCCCATGTTGCACTGCCAGTCAGCGGTGTCACGTTGGTAAACCCAGCCTCGCGGATCGTTGCCTCGTCGCCCGGCTGACAGAAAAGCGGCAGATGTTTCGGCACGCGCTGCATGGCAACGCTGTCGAAATGATCGTCATGCAGATGCGACACGATAACCAGTTCCACGCCATCCAGAATATCGTCAATCCCCACCGGCAGGTCCACCATCGGATTGGGCGAGCGGCCGGTAAACGATGGCAGGGTGTGTTTTGGCGCCAGATAGGGATCGATCAGCACGGTACGCCCGGCATAGTCGAGCTTCAACGTGGCATTGCGGATCAACTGGAGTTTCATCGTGTTTCCTGACGAGATATTGGCGGACATTGTTGGGCGCCATCCTCACGACCGTCGCGACAAAATCAAGCCCCAACCAGAGGACTGCGCCGATTGGATAGGGTCCCTATCAGTGCGCCAGAAGAAATCAGATCAGCCGGCGCCGGCGCAGGATGATGGTCGTGGCCGCTGTCATCACAGCAAGGGCATACCAGGTCAGCGCATAGAAGAGATGGCTGTTGCGGAAGTTGATCACCGTCAACCCGCCAACCGGAACGCCGCCAGGAACGGGTGCAGCATCGGCATCGATGAAATAGGGCGCGACCGGGGAACCAAGATTTTTGGCGCGCGCAATGGCGGCAACATCTCGGGAATACCAACGGTCATTGGCCGGGTCGTTTGAGCGCAGGAAAGCGCCGCCGGGCTCGCTGATGCGCAGGAGGCCGGTGACCGTGACAGGTCCGGCGGCAATCTCGCTCGCCGCGCGTGCCGTAGAATCGCGATGACCGGCGGGAAGGAAGCCACGATTGATCAGGATCGTCGACAAATCCGCAAGATGCATGGGGGTCACCAGCCAAAAGCCGGCGCCGCGCTCGGTGACGGCCTGCACGAGCACCGACTTGCCATGCTCGAGGGTACCGGTCGCGGTGACGTGACGATATTCGTCTTTTTCGGCGCTGATGGCAGCCCAGTCTCCGGCGCTGGGCGCGGCCACCGGATCGGCGTGAACGCGCGCGTCCACGCGCGCGATGAGGTCAAGCTTCCAGAACAACCGCTGGACCTGCCAGGTTCCAAGCGCAACGAAAACAACCGTCAGCACCAGCATGGCGCCGACGAAAACCAGGCGGGCGCTGCGCGGATGGCCGCTGGCGTCCGTTATGGCTGGATGTTTTGTGGTCACGGTTGTCACCCGTCAGGGCATGTTCTTCATCATCTCCGGCGACATCGGCATCATGTTCGCATTGAGATGGTGCATGACCCAGAGCGAGCCGGCCAGCGTGATGCCGACGATAACGAGCGTGAAGAGCAGCGCCATCATCGTCCAGCCGCCTTCAGAGCGGGGGCTCATGTGCAGGAAGTAGACCATGTGCACGATAATCTGCACGACGGCCAGCGCCATGACCAGGAAGGCCGTCAAAAGCTTGCTGTCGAAAACGCCGGCCATGACAAGAATGAACGGAATGGCCGTCAGAATGACAGAAAGCCCGAAGCCGATCATATAGCCCTTCAGCGAGCCGTGACCAGCCTCGTGGCCATGGCTGTGAGCGTGATGGGTGTTGGCGGCATCTTCATGAGCGGGTGCGTGCGGCTGTGAGCTCATCCGAGGACTCCCATCAGATAGACAAAGGAGAAGACGCCGATCCAAATGACGTCGAGGAAGTGCCAGAACATCGACAGGCACATCAGCCGGCGGCGGTTTTCCGGGATCAGGCCGTGCCTGGAGACCTGGACCATCAGCGTGATCAGCCAGATGATGCCGAAAGTGACGTGCAGGCCGTGGGTGCCGACCAGCGTGAAGAAGGACGACAGGAAGGCGCTGCGGGTTGGCCCGGCCCCTTCGTGGATCAGGTGCGCGAACTCATAAAGCTCGAGTCCAAGGAAGGCTGCTCCGAACAGGCCGGTGACGGCAAGCCAGAACAGCGTCTCCGCCTTGGCATTTCTTTCCATTTGCAGCATGGCGAAGCCATAGGTGATCGAGGAGAACAGCAGCATCGCCGTGTTGATCGCGACCAGAGGCAGGTCGAACAGGTCTGCCGGCGAGGGGCCGGCCGCATAGTTGCGGCCGAGCACGCCGTGGGTGGCGAACAGCACGGCGAAGATCAGGCAGTCGCTCATCAGGTAGAGCCAGAAGCCCAGATTGGTACTGCCTTCGGGATGGTGATCGTCCGTGAGGTAGAAGACCGGCTTTTCGCCGTCTTGCGTTTGGATGTCTGTTGCCATGTCAGATCCGCTCCGCGAGCAGCTTCGTGTGCACATCTTCCGTCGCGGAAACGGTTTCCGCCGGAATGTAGAAGTCGCGGTTGTAGTTGAATGTATGGCCGATCGCGACGGCGAGGAGACCGATCAAGGAGACGACAGCCAGCCACCAGATGTACCAGATCATCGCAAAGGCAAACACGATGCTGATCGCAGCCAAAATGACGCCGGTGCCGGTGTTCTTTGGCATATGAATCTGCCTGAAGCCGGTGAGCGGCCGCTCGTAGCCGCGGTTCTTCATGTCGTACCAGCTGTCATGATCATGCACGACCGGCGTAAAGGCGAAATTGTAATCCGGCGGCGGTGAAGAGGTCGACCATTCGAGCGTGCGGGCGTCCCAAGGGTCGCCGCTGCAGGCCAGCTGGTCGCGCCTGAGGTAGCTGACGACGAGCTGGATGACAAAGGACGCGATCCCGAGCGCGATCAGGACGGCGCCGAAGGCGGCGATGATGAACCAGATTTGCAACGAAGGATCTTCGAACTGGGAGACTCGGCGCGTCACGCCCATCAGGCCGAGCACGTAGAGCGGCATGAAGGCGAAGAAGAAGCCGATCTGCCAGAACCAGAAGCTCATCTTGCCCCAGAAATCATCGAGCTTGTAGCCGAAGGCCTTCGGCCACCAATAGACGATACCCGCCATCAGCCCGAACAGCACCCCGCCGATGATGACGTTGTGGAAATGGGCGATTAGGAAGAGCGAATTGTGCAGCACGAAGTCCGCCGGTGGTACCGCGAGCAGAACGCCGGTCATGCCGCCGATAACGAACGTGATCATGAAGCCGATCGTCCAGTACATCGGCAGTTCGTAGCGGATGCGGCCGCGGTACATTGTAAAGAGCCAGTTGAACATCTTCGCACCGGTGGGGATCGAGATGATCATGGTGGTGATGCCGAAGAAAGCATTCACCGAAGCGCCCGAACCCATCGTGAAGAAGTGGTGCAGCCACACGAGGTAGGAGAGGATCATGATGACGCAGGTCGCATAGACCATCGAGGCGTAGCCGAACAGGCGCTTGCCGCAGAAGGTCGCAACGACTTCGGAAAAGATGCCGAAGGCAGGCAGGACAAGAATGTAGACTTCCGGATGCCCCCAGATCCAGATGAGGTTGATATACATCATCGGATTGCCGCCGAGGTCATTGGTAAAGAAGTTGGTGCCGGCGTAACGGTCGAGCGTCAGAAGGGCGAGCGTCGCGGTCAGGACCGGGAAGGTGGCGACGATCAGGATGTTTGTGCAGAGCGACGTCCAGGTGAAGATCGGCATCTTCATGAAGGTCATGCCTGGCGCGCGCATCTTGACGATGGTGGCGATCAGGTTGATGCCCGACAATGTCGTTCCCACACCGGCGACCTGAAGGCCCCAGATATAATAATCGACCCCGACGCCTGGACTGTAATCCGAACCGGACAGCGGCGGGTAGGCGAGCCAGCCGGTGCGGGCGAATTCGCCGACGAACAGCGACATCATGATGATGATCGCGCCCGCCGTCGTCATCCAGAACGAAAAATTATTGAGGAACGGAAACGACACGTCGCGCGCGCCGATCTGCAGCGGCACGACATAGTTCATGAAGCCCGTAACGAACGGCATTGCCACGAAGAAAATCATAATCACGCCATGCGCGGTGAAGATCTGGTCGTAGTGATGCGGATTGAGGTAGCCCTCGCTGCCGTTGAAGGCGATTGCCTGCTGGACACGCATCATGATCGCATCGGCAAAGCCGCGCAGCAGCATGATGATCGCCAGAATGATGTACATGATGCCGATCTTCTTGTGATCGACGCTGGTGAACCATTCCGTCCAGAGATACCCCCAGAGCTTGAAGTAGGTGACGAGCCCGAGAACGGCGATGCCGCCGAGCGCTACGCCGAGGAACGTCACGACGAGGATGGGCTCGTGATAGGGAATGGCTTCCCAGGTGAGCCGTCCGAAGATGAATTCCGTCAAAGTGCTATAGCCGAACATGGTTTTGTCCAAAATGTCCCGGACGCTGCGTTATGGCTGCGTCGTGCTGTTGGTGTTCAGTTGCGCCGGAGCGGGGCTGTTCTGATCGTTTTCGGGCATGGAATGGCCCTCATGCATGGAATGGTCCATCGGCTGCCCGTCATCCACGCCTTCGGCGGGCTCTTCGCTGCGGGCCGGATTGCCGGTTGCCGGGAACGTCGCTGCCGGCGCCTCTTCGGTGCTGTGGCGATTGTCGTAATCCAGCCGCGCCCGGTTTTCGGCGCTTTCGGCGCCGCCGCCGCCCATCATGTCAATATGCATCATCTCGCTCATGCACATCTTGCCGGGATGGGCGCACATGTTGAGGATGGAGGTATAGAGGCCGTCATCGACGGTGGCATAGTAGCGCACCGGTTCCTTGGTGCTGGGCTTCTCGAGCTTCAGATAGGCGTCGCGGTTCAGCGCCGTGCCCTGTGCCTTGACCCGTGCAACCCACTGGTCGAAGCCAGCCTGCTGCAGGCCGTGGAATTTGAACCGCATATGGGAAAAGCCGTCGCCGGAGTAGTTGGCGGAAAGGCCATCATACTCGCCTTCCTTGTTGATCACGGCATGAAGGCGTGTCTGCATGCCCGGCATGGCGTAGATCATCCCGGCCAGAGCCGGCACATAGAAGGAGTTCATCACCGAGGATGCGGTGATCTTGAAGTTGATCGGCACGTCCACCGGGGCCGCCATCTCGTTGACGGTGGCGATGCCATAGTCCGGGTAGAAGAACAGCCATTTCCAATCCAGCGCCACCACTTCGACGGTGATCGGCTTCACATCGGCCGGAACGGTGCGTTCCGCGTCGATCCTGTCCAGTGGACGGTAGGGATCGAGCTTGTGCGTGCTGATCCAGGTCACAGCACCAAGCGCAATGATGATGATCAGCGGCGCCGACCAGATGACCACTTCCAGCGCCGTTGAATGATGCCATTCGGGGTCATACTTGGCGTTGGTGTTGGACCCGCGATACCGCCAGGCGAAAAACACCGTCAAGAAAAGGACAGGCACGATGATCAGAAGCATCAGCACCGTCGAGATGATGATGAGGTCTTTCTGCTGCATGGCGATGTCGCCGGACGGGGCCATGACAACCAAGTTGCACCCGGCCAAGGCAAGGAGCGGCAACAGGGCGAGAAAACGGCTGGCGGATTTCCATAGAGACATAGCGGGCTCGAATTTTGCGTTCCGTGGGTACCGCACTAACGAAGCGACTGTGATCAAGGAATGAGGTGCTTCGTCGCAGTGCAGCAATTTGTCGCGTTGCAAAAAGTATGGCTGCGATCGAAATCGAGCGTCTGGCTAAACTAAGGTATAAACGGTCTTGGGCGGAGATCAAACCATCTCTGCATTTGTGTGCCGGGGCGATGTTTTCTGGGATGGACCGCAGCGTTTTTGCACCATATTCTTGATCATGGTCCGGCCTGGGTTCACACAGTGATGAAATCGGAATCCCGCGAGGAGAAAAGATTATGGGCGTAGTGGCAAATCCTTCGTCATCGGGGCTTGAGCAAGACGCCCGGCGCATGCATGGCGACAAGCCGCTTTCGGCCGGCAGCATTGCGCTCGGCGTGATTATTGGCCGCATGTCGGAGTTCTTCGATTTCTTCGTTTATGGCCTTGCCTCCGTCCTGGTCTTTCCGCGGCTGATCTTTTCGTTTGCGCCCAATCCGGTGGCGGCAACGATGATGTCCTTTGGCGTCTTCTCGCTGGCCTTTCTGGCGCGCCCGGTGGGTTCCTTCGTCTTCATGTGGATCGACCGCAATTACGGTCGCGGCACGAAGCTGACGATCGCGCTGTTTATTCTCGGCGGCTCCACCGCCTCCATCGCCTTCCTGCCCGGCTATGAAACCGTTGGGTATTGGTCGGTGGCGCTTCTGGCGCTGTTCCGGCTCGGCCAGGGATTTGCACTCGGGGGCGCGTGGGACGGCCTTGCATCGCTGCTCAACCTCAACGCACCGCCAAACCGCCGCGGATGGTATGCGATGATCCCGCAGCTCGGCGCGCCCATCGGATTTGCGCTGGCAAGCACCCTGTTCGGCTATTTCGTCGCCAATCTGTCCGACGCGGACTTCCTGTCCTGGGGATGGCGCTACCCGTTCTTCGTGGCCTTCGCGATCAACGTCGTGGCACTATTCGCGCGTCTGCGCATCGTTGCCAGCCAAGAGTTTGGTTCGGCGCTTGAAAACAACGAGCTGCAGGCACGGCCGGTTTTCGAAATGCTCAGCAAACATTCATCCGATGTGCTGCTTGGAGCCTTCGCGCCGCTGGCCAGCTTTGCGATGTTTCACCTCGTCACGATCTTTCCGTTGAGCTGGGTAACGCTGTTCGGCGGTCAATCGGCGGCACAGTTCCTGTGGGTGCAAGTGGCCGGCGCTGCCGTCGGCTTTGTCGCCATCATCCTCTCCGGCCTCATTGCCGACCGGATCGGCCGCCGTAACCAGCTGATGATCGGCGCTATCATCATCGCCATCTTCTCGTTCTCGGCACCGTTCCTGCTGGATGCCGGCCGTTCGGGCCAGGATGCGTTCATCATCATCGGCTTCGGCATTCTCGGCCTGTCTTTCGGCCAGGCATCCGGCGCCGTCTCGTCGCGGTTCGGCCAATATTACCGTTACACCGGGGCGGCACTGACCTCCGACCTGGCCTGGCTCATCGGTGCCGGTTTTGCTCCGCTGGTCGCGCTTGGCCTTGCCAGCAATTTCGGCATCATCTTCATCGGCGGCTATCTGATATCCGGTGCGATCTGCACGATCGTGGCGCTCAGCGTCACGCGGGCTCTGGATATGAGCGGAGAGCCGGATGCGAAACCGGAGACGGCGTCCAGCGGCAAATGATGCCCGATGCAGAATTCTTGATTTCCGCTTACCTCAATACACGGGTGGCATGAGGTTCGGCGGACGACTGGATCGTCGTCGATTCGACGATCCAGTCGTCCAGTAGGCCATTGATCAGATTCAGTTAGCAAACGGTGGTCATCTGCCGCGTGCTCTCGGCCGGCGTGATATCGGCCGGATAGAGCCAGGTGCGAAGGCGGATTTCCTGTTGGTGGACCTGAAACATTCGGCCATGCAGCCTGTCTACGACCCGCTGCGAAACCTGCTTCACTGCGCAGCGGAACGCGCTGTTGACGCGGTATATGTGGATGGGCGGCCAGTGGTTGTAGGCGGAAAGGTGCTTCATCTTGATTATGATGGCGCCCTCGCAGAACTGCAGGATGCGCAGGATTTCGCGGTCAAACACTTGCAAGCCAATGATCCGGCGAGGCGGCCGAGTAATGTACTTGCAAGGAAATCACCCCAGCCATGTGAGTTGACGCCACAACGCACCTGCCTGACCAGAGGTCTATGCAACCCCGCTAGCTGATGCTGAACGCCAATGGGCTCACTGATCGAGCAGGTTTTCACGCCAGGACATCTCATCGATCCGGTCCTGCTGCGTCGGGCTCATTTTTGAGTTGAACCGCCGTTGACTGAGAATGCCGTAGGCGATGGCTATGCCACAGACAGCGAGCGCTGCCAACAGTGCGATGATCCACGTTACACTGGCCATTTGTCTCTCCTCCGAGGGGCAAAACGCGACAGATGTGCTCAAAGTTCCAAAGAGCCGGAATACACCTCAACTATAGGGGTGCGTTTCACCAGTGACCGTGCCAGGCGGCTCGATGGCGCTGGTTGAAACAGGTCGATAGAACGCATTGTGTATGAGGAGCAGGGCGGTCAAAAAGAAAGCCGTGACCAAGACCAGCAAAACATCTCGCGCGGTCATGGCCTGTCACCGGTATCGCCGATCGCGGCGATCCGGAATGAGGTTAAGGCGTGGTTTGGCTGTGCGCCAAGTTGTTGACAGGTTAGCGGCACCAAAGTACCGTTCTGCAGCCGTATCAGTCTAAGGGCAAGGCTCCTGTTGTCCATCGCAGTTCTCCTCTGCGGCAGAACAGGTCGGATCGGCAAAAAGTTCCCTATAAGGTTCGATAGCAGCTGCCAACCGTCAAAAGCAGCGGATTATTTTGGTATCGACGATGTGATTTCGCCGGAGACGCCATCATTGGTGACCGGCGTGCCATAACGGGCCATCGCAACGTTCAGGGTGAACATCGCGACGATCGTGAATGCGATGACGGCGAGCGTAATTCCTTTGTCCGTTTTCATATGCCAATCCCTTCAAGAGCAACTGCAACGCTTTGAAAGCCGGGATGGGGCTATTGTGCGGCGCGGAAAGTGCTGTTCCACCAGTGACGCTCATCATGGTAAATGTGCGGTTAAAGAGATAGCGTTTTGAGCAAAAAAGGCAGCCAATATCGCCGCGAACCGACATCCCCCCGCTTTGTCGAGCCGTACCAGGGTCGTCTCACCTAAGCCTGATTAGGCGGGTTCGTCAGGCTGCCATCCACCTTGCCGTTTCTGCTGTCTACAAAGCCGGCAATGCCGGCGGCTGCAGTCTTGCAGTGTTTTCCAAAAATTGCCCCTTGTTCTCCAGTGCAGCCTCGTGGTAACGTTCCCATGAAATCATGCTGAGGAGGGCGTGTTTGGATGCAGAGGCGGCGGCCGACCATTATTGATGTTGCGCAAAAGGCTGGCGTGTCGAAGAGCACGGCTGGTCGCGCATTGTCAGGCGCCTCCAACGTGACGGACGAGGCGCGCGAGCGCGTGCTGGATGCCGCACGGGCCGTAGGCTACGAACGCAACGATCTTGCGGTCGGCATGCGGTCTGGGCGGACCGGACTGCTCGGTCTCGTCATTCCTGACATTACCAACCCGTTCTGGGCGGATGTTGCCCGCGGCGCGCAGGATCGCGCCGCCGAAAATGGCATGTCGCTCCTGGTGTTTTCATCCGATTGGAATCACGGCCGCGAGGCCAGTCATCTGCGCGCTCTGCGGCAGGCACGCGTCGATGGCGCGATCATCAATCCGGTCGCCGATAATTTTGACGATCTCGACCGGTTCGGGCTGCCTTTCGTGCTGATCGGCTCCAGCGCCGAGCGCTTCCCTGCTACCTCCAGTGTCGGCTCAGATATCGCCCAGGCGGTGCGGATCGGCATGGATCACCTCGTCTCCAAAGGGCATCACGCGCCGGCACTCATCCTCGGACCCAAGTCCCGTATCGCGCGGGCGCGCTTCCTGCGGACGTTCCATGAGCATTGTGTCGAGCGGGACATCGACCCGGCAGCCCTGCCGATGGAAGATGGAGAATATACCGTTGAAGGCGGGCATGCGGCGATGAAGCGGCTGCTGGCGCGAGACCGCGCCGGGCATCTGGCGGTGTTTGCTGCCAACGACATGATGGCGCTCGGTGCCATGGTCGCCGTGCGTGAGGCAGGACTGAGCTGCCCGGAAGATGTCTCCATCCTCGGGTTCGACGGTGTTCCGGCCGGCGCGTTTTCATGGCCGGGATTGACCACCGTCGCCAAGCCAGGCCGCGAGATCGGCATGCGTGCGGTCGACTGCCTGTTCGATGAAATTGCCGGCCGTCCCGAACATGGCCGGGTCTTCATGCCGTGCCGGTTGATCGAGCGCGGCTCGCTGGCCGACCTGTCGTTACACCAGCCTAGGCGGACAGCCGCGGCCGGGAGGGGATAATTCATGACTAACCACCGACGCACGTTGTCCTCGTCCAGCATTGGGAACGTTCCCACTAATTTAATCCGCCGAAAGCCGGGACGGGCGTCCGCGTTCGCCGATGGCTGGCGCCGCTGGTGGCCATATTACGTCATGATGGCGCCGGGTATCCTGTTCTTTCTGGTGTTTCACTACCTGCCGATCTGGGAAACCCGCATCGCCTTCGAACAGGTCCGTATCGTACCGCCGAACGTCTGGGTCGGGCTCAAGCATTTCCAGGTGCTGTTCTCGTCTTCGGTGTTCTGGCAGGTGCTGGCCAATACGCTGATCATCTCGACGATGAAGATGGTGTTCTTCCTGCCGGTCCCGATCGTTGTGGCCCTGCTGCTCAACGAGGTACGCGGCGGCTCGCTGCGCAAGTTCATCCAGTCGGCGATCTACCTGCCGCATTTCCTCTCCTGGGTGGTCATCGCCGGCATCTTCATCGCCGCCTTGTCGCCGACGGATGGCGCGGTCAACAATCTGCTCGGCATGGCCGGCATTGCGCCGCGGTCGTTCATGACCGACACCGGCGCCATCCGCTGGGTGCTGGTGTTTACGGAAATCTGGCGGTCGGCCGGGTGGGACAGCCTGCTGTATCTGGCCGCCATCATTGCCATCGACCAGCAGCTCTATGATGCGGCCGAGGTCGATGGCGCCAACCGCTGGCAGAAGATCTGGCACGTAACGCTGCCGGGCATCGTTCCGACGATTGCCACCCTGTTCATCCTCAATGCCGGGATGTTCCTCAATGCCGATCTCAATCAGGTCATCAACCTGTCCAATGACGTGGTGCGCAGCAAGATCGATATCGTCGATACCTATGTCTACCGGATCGGCCTGCAGACCGGCGAATATTCGCTGGCGACGGCGGCCGGCCTGTTCAAGGCTGTGCTCGGGACGATGATGATCGTCGTCGCGCATTTCATCTCCAAACGCCTGACCGGAAAGGGAGTTTGGTAATGGCCCTGTCGCGCAAGACCCCGATCGAACGCATCGAATACGCGATCATCGTTTCAACACTGCTGCTGCTGGTCGTCGTGACCGTTCAGCCCATCCTCAACCTTCTGGCGGTTTCGCTGTCGGCGCCGGGCAAAGTGCCGGGCATGAGCGGATTGGCTATCCTGCCGGACGGTTTGTCGTTCGAGGTGTGGAGCGTCCTGCTGCAGCATCCCAATGTTCAGCGCGGCATCATCAACTCCATCTTCATTACTGGCGTCAGCACGCTGATCGGCGTGGTCGGCACGGCACTGATGGCCTGGGGGCTTTCACGGCCGAACCTGCCGGGACGCAAGGCGCTGTTCATCCTGGTGCTCGTCACCATCGTCTTCGAACCGGGCATCATTCCGGATTATTTCGTCAACAAGCGGCTTGGGCTGCTCGACAGCTACTGGTCGGTGATCCTCTTCAAGGCGGTCAACGCCTGGTACCTGATCATTCTCATCCGGTTCTTCGAGGAAATCCCAAAGGAGCTTCTGGAAGCGGCCGAACTCGACGGCGCCAATCCCTTCCAGGTCTTTTGGCATCTGGTTTTGCCGCTCGCCAAGCCGGCGCTGGCAACGATCTCGCTGTTTTATCTGGTCTTTCACTGGAACGAGTTCTTCCGGGCGATGATCTATCTCAACGACCAGGGGAAATGGCCGCTGCAGGTGGTGCTGCGCCAGTTCGTCATCGATGGCGACAAGATCGCCATCGTTGGCGCAGACAGCGCCAACAACAATACCGGTGCGGGCCAGCTCAATCTGCGGGCGCTCAAGGCTGGCATGATCCTTTTGACCATCGCTCCGATCCTGGCGATCTACCCGCTGATTCTGAAATTCTTCACGAAGGGCACCATGAGCGGCGCGCTCAAGGGATGATCGTGACGACGCAATAACCAAAAAAGCAAATCTAACGGAGGAGACGAAATGCTTAGAAAATTGGTCCTGACGACCTCGACCGCCCTGGCGCTGTGCCTTGGCATCACCGTGCCTGCCATGGCCGAACCGATCAAGATCCGGATCGTGTCCAAGGATTTCGGCCCGAACAATCCGGACGATGTCAAGCATATCAAGCGCATTGAGGAAGCGCTGAAGGCGCAGGGCACCGATCTGGACATCGAACTCGTCGACCTGCCGTCGTCTGGTTATGCCGACAAGCTTTCAGTCATGCTGTTGTCGGGCGATATCCCGGACCTGATCTATTTCCAGGGTGGCGATGCCAAGATGGTCGAGCAGGGCGTGCTTGAAGATCTGGGCCCGATGATCGCAGATACGACCTATCTCAAGGATGCGTTCTGGCCGCACAATGTCGAGCGGCTGAAGAACTACCCATACCTTCTCTACGTCTATCCGGTCCGTGGCCCGCAGCCGGTGATCCGCAAGGATTGGCTGGAAAAGACCGGCCTCAAGGCACCTGAAACCGTCGAAGACTACGTGACCCTGTTCAAGGCGATCAAGGACGGCGATCTCGACGGCAACGGCGTCGCAGATACCTATGGCGTGACCACGGCCGACAACACCAACGAACTGGATTCGATCTTCAACCAGGCGTTCGGGATCACCGGCACATGGATGAAGAACCCGGCCGGCGAATGGGTCAGCGCCCGGATCACCAGCCAGGAGAAGGACAAGATCGCCTTCTATGCCTCGCTACGCGAACAGGGGCTCTATGATCCGGAATACATCACCACCAAGTTCGATGTGAAGGAAGACAAGTTCTACACCGGCAAGGCCGGCGTGATCTTCGGCTCCTCCGGTGAAGTCATCGACATCTACGGCGGCAAGATGCGGCAGGTTCATCCGGGCACCGAACTCGTTCTTCTGGCACCCCCGAAGGGGCCGGGCGGTCAGGGTCTGTCTGCCGTTGATGTGTCGAAGGAATCGCGCGGCTTTGCCATCTCGACGACCTCAGAACACAAGGCCGAAGTGATGAAGCTCCTGGACTTCATGGCAAGCCCAGAAGGGCAGATGTTCGACCGGCTGGGTTTTGAAGGCCAGGAATTCACAAAGGAGGGCGACACCTACAAGGTGACCGACAAGATCGCCACCTGGTATGCGCGCTTCATGGTAGCGGCAAACTGGACGCCACCGGTGGTCTGGCAATCGGAGGCCGCCCAGCAGTCGCTGGCGACGATCCAGAAGGATTTCAAGCCGGACAACACATTCGTCTGGCCGGCCGATTATGCCGCCGATCTCGATGCCACGGAAAACGTCTACCGCTCCTGGGTCTTCAAGTTCATCTCCGGCGCGGCGACAATGGATCAGTGGGATCAATATATTGCCGAATGGGAAGCCGCTGGCGGCACACGTCTCAACGACTATGCAAGGACTGTTCTCGATGCAAAAAAATAGTGCTTCCGGGCTCTCTCTCAAGGGGAGAGTCCGCGCGCTCATCCATGGCGTCGCGTTAGGCGACGCCATGGGGGCTCCGGTCGAAAAACTGCCGGTGGCCGATATCGCGGCCCGGTATGGCCGGGTTTCCTCGCTCGACACGCAATGGCACAAGATGTCGCTCGACGACACGGCGCGCAACGGCAGGGTGCGCGGCAACGGCATCGTCACCGACGATACGCTGATGACGCTCTGCCTGATGGATATCTATGCCGAGGTCGGAAGGCATCTGGACGCCTGGGACATGGCCGATGGCATGGTGCGGCAGATCGCCTGGATACCCCGCTACGTGCCGGAATTGCAGCGCGAGGCGATGCTGATCGAGCGGCTGTTTTATCCGGAAAAATGGATCTTCCAGCGTCACCAGCTGACCTCCTGCGATCCCCGGCAGGGTGGCATCGGCAACATGGTCAATTGCGGCGCAGCCATGTACGTGGCGCCGATCGGCGTGGTCAATGCCTGCGATCCGAAGGCAGCCTATGACGAGGCGATCGCCTTTGCCTCTGGTCACCAGGAAAGCTATGGCCTCGAAGCGGCGGGCGTGTTTGCGGCCGCAGTCGCGGCGGCCTTCGTTCCGGAGACGACCATCGATGCCGTGGTCGAAACAGCGCTGGCACTGGCAAAGGACGGCACCCGCAATGCCATCGCCGATATCGCGCAGAGTGCCCGTCAGCTCAAAACACAGGGTGCGGACCATTCAAGCGTCGTTGCCGACTTCCACCGGATTATCGCGCCCTATTCGCCGATGGGCGACGACGTCAACCACACGCCCGCCAAGGCTGGGCGGTTGACCGCTGCCTATCAGCCAAACCGCCTGGGTTCGATCGAGGAGCTGCCGCTGGCGCTGGGCTTCTGCCTCGTCAATGACGGCGATTTCCGCCGATCGATCGAAGACGGGATCAATTCCGGCCGCGATACCGACTCGATCGGCGTGATGGCCGGCGCCATCCTCGGCGCCATGCATGGCGAAGAGGTTATCGGCAAGGCCGATTGCCAATTGCTCGACGCGGCAAACCGGCTCGACCTCATCGCATCGGCCGATGCGTTTACCGAAACCGTCAAAGCCATCCTCGCCGCCGACCAGACTGCTGCCGACAGCCGCGCCGCAAGCCGCGCTGCTCTCCTGAATTAGAACTGCAAAAAAAGACCCATAATGTCCAAGCTGACCAAAGAGATGATTTACGAGAAGATCTATGCCGGCTTTATCGGCAAGGCGATTGGCGTTCGTCTCGGCGCGCCGGTCGAACCGACGATCTGGAGCTATGAGCGCATCCAGAAGACCTATGGCGAAGTCACACAATATCTCCGGGACTTCAAGAATTTCGCTGCCGATGACGATACCAATGGCCCGGTCTACTTCATCCGCGCATTGCGCGACTACGGCCTGAAGGCGAGTGCTGCCGATGTCGGCCGGACCTGGGTAAACTATGCAGCAGAAGAACATGGCATGTACTGGTGGGGCGGCTTCGGCGTATCCACCGAACACACGGCCTATCGCAACCTGCGTGCCGGGATACCAGCACCGCAGTCCGGCTCGATCGCCCAGAACGGCGCATCCGTCGCCGAGCAGATCGGCGGACAGATCTTCATCGACAGCTGGGGCTGGGTACATCCGGGCGAACCGCAGAAAGCTGCCGACGCCTCCGCTCGCGCGGCAAGCGTCGCCCATGACGGCGAGGGTTTGAATGGCGCTCGCTTCTGCGCTGCCGCGATTGCTGCGGCGTTTGAAGCAACGTCGATTGCCGATATCGTCGCCACTGCCATGGCGACGATATCGGCAAAATCCACCTATGCCCGTGTCGCCCAGGCAGTCATCGATTTCCACAAGGCCAATCCCGGCAACTGGCGCGCCTGCCGCGACATGCTGATGGCCGAATGGGGCTATGACCGTTATCCGGGCGTCTGCCACATCATCCCGAATGCGGGCGTCACCGTGATGGCGATCCTCTACGGCGAGGGCGATCTGCCGCGCACCGCAGAGATTGCCACGATGGCCGGCTGGGATACCGACTGCAATGCCGGCAATGCCGGTGCCATCGTCGGCACGTTCCAGGGTGTGCAGCCGGGTTGGGATCGCTACCGGACGCCGATCAACGATTTCGTCATCGCATCCGGCGTCGTCGGCTCGATCAACATCGTCGATATTCCGTCCTTCGCGCGCGAACTGACGGTGCTGGCGCTGCAGCTTCGCGGCGAAGAGGTGCCGGCTCTCTGGCTCGAAGACTTCACCCGCCGTGGCGTTCGCTTCGACTTCGATCTGCCCGGCTCCACCCATGCCTTCCGCACCGCGGGTTTCAACCAGATCAGCGTCAAGGCATCAACCGAAAGACATGTCGAAGGCTCACGCGGTTCGCTGGAAATCCAGCTCGACCGGCTTGAGCGCGGGCACGGCGGCCGCATCTTCTGGAAGCCGTTCTATCGCCGCGAGGATTTTGACGACGAGCGTTATCGTCCGATGTTCACGCCACTGGTCGATGCGGGACAGAAAGTCTCGTTCAAGCTGTTGCTCGATCCGTGGAACGGCGACGGTAATCTGCGCGCCGTTCCTTATGTTCGCCGCGCCATGTCCGGAACAATCGAGGAAATCGGCGGCTGGCATGTGCCGGATCATCAGGGCTGGCAGGACTATGCGTTCACCGTGCCGGACGGCCTGGAAGCCATCGACGAAATCGGCATCCAGGTGGAATATTTCGGCCGGTTGAAATTTCTCGGCCGTCTGTTCCTTGCCGATTTCAAGGTCGAGGGTGCCGGGCACACGGTGATCTACCCAAAGACCGAAGTGCAGGAATGGGGCGCGATTTCGCGCTTTACCTGGAACCGTGGCCACTGGACCCTGCAGAATGGTCGCATTCACGCCCACACGGCCAGCGATGCCGATATCTGGACGGGGCACTATTATGCCCGCTCCGTTACCGTTTCGGCCGATATCCAGCCGCTGGCAGGAACATCACACCTGGTCACCGCCCGCGTTCAGGGCACCAGCCAGTTCTATGCGGCCGGGTTCGATGGCGATGACGTGGTGATCCTGAAGGAAGATTTCGGCACCACCGTTCTGGCCCGGGCGCCATTCAAGCGTGAATTCGGCCGCAACTATGCGTTCGCGTTTTCGGTGCAAGGCGATGCCTTGTCATTCTCGGTCGATGGCAAGACGCTGATCGAGGCAAAAGACGATCAGTACATCTATGGCATGGCCGGTCTTCGTCTGGGTGCGCTGGGGCGCATGAGCGTGGGCACGGTCGAGATCGTCGAAGCCGTCTGAGTAAGCCGTGCCCGCCCTTCTCAACACCGAGAAGGGCGGGCGATGGTAGCCTTGGCGGATCAACTGGGAGGAACATGCATGTCTGAGATCGAACTCAGGAACGTCGGCAAAAGCTACGGCAGCCTGTCCGTACTCAACGATATCTCGCTGGACATGAGCAGCGGCGAGTTCGTGGTCTTGGTCGGTCCGTCGGGCTGCGGCAAGTCCACGCTGTTGCGGATGATTGCCGGGCTGGAGGATATCAGCGCCGGCGAGATCACCATCGGCGGCAAGATCGTCAATGACATGCCGGCAAAGGAGCGCGACCTTGCAATGGTGTTCCAGAGCTATGCGCTCTATCCGCATATGAAGGTCGCCGACAATATGAGTTTTGCGCTCAAACTCGCTGGCGTATCCAAGGCGGAGATCACCCGGCGCGTCAACGACGCCGCCGAAATCCTCGGCCTTGAGCATCTTCTTAGCCGTCTGCCGCGTGAGCTTTCCGGCGGGCAGCGCCAGCGCGTTGCCATGGGGCGCGCCATCGTGCGTGATCCGCGCGCCTTCCTGTTCGATGAGCCGCTGTCCAATCTCGATGCCAAGCTGCGCGTCAAGATGCGTGGCGAGATCAAGAAGCTGCACCAGCGCCTTGGCAAGACGACCATCTACGTCACCCACGATCAGACCGAAGCCATGACCATGGCTGACACGATCGTCGTGCTGAACGGCGGCAAGATCGAGCAGATGGGGCCGCCGCTGGAGCTCTACAAAAATCCGTGCAATCTCTTTGTCGCCGGGTTCATCGGATCGCCGGAAATCAATCTCTTGAAAGGCGAGATCGACGGCGCGATGCTGCGGCTTGCCGATGGCACCGCACTGCCGCTGCCGCCCGGCCTCAATCTGGCGCAGTGGCGTAGAGTTACTTACGGCATCCGCCCGCAGCATATCCGCCTCAGCGACGACGGCATCGCCGCCGAGATCGCGCTGGTCGAGCCAACCGGCGACACACAGGAAGTCACGCTCCGGCTGGCTGCGGCCGACATCACCATGGTGCTGGGCGACGACCCGCCACTCTTGCCGGGTGAACACGTCAGGATCGGCATCGACCCCGGCAATGTGCTCCTGTTTGATGAATCCTCCGGCGAACGCATCCAATGACCGGCTTTTCGCGGAAGCATTGGGATCCAAGTGCTGAAGGTCCGCTGGAAGGCATCAAGGTGCTTGATCTTTCAAGGCTCGTGGCCGGGAACATGCTGTCGCTGCAACTCGCCGATTTCGGTGCCGATGTCGTCAAGATAGAGCCGCCGATCGGCGACCCCTTGCGTGAATGGAAGGAGGAGGGCCTGTCGCTATTCTGGAAGACCTATGGCCGCAACAAGCGGTCCGTAGTGCTCAACCTGCGCCAAGTAGCGGATCGCGAGGCCCTCTGGACACTGATCGACGGTGCCGATGTGCTGATCGAAAACTATCGCCCCGGGACGCTGGAACAGATGGGGTTCGGCCCGGACCTCCTGCTTGCGCGCAATCCCGATCTGGTCCTCGTTCGTATTTCAGGTTTTGGCCAGACGGGTCCCTATGCCGAATTTCCAGGCTTCGGCACCATCGTCGAGGGCATGAGCGGCTATGCCTATCGCACCGGCTTTCCGGACCGCGAGCCGGTTCTGCCACCGCTGGCGCTGGCCGACATGATCGCCGGCATCTACGGCATGTCGGCCACGGTCACGGCACTTTTCGCCCGGCAGCAGGGCAAAGCACGCGGACAGGTGATCGATCTGTCGCTGCTGGAACCGATCTTCTCCGTGCTCGGCCCGGAAGCGGGCATCTACGCGCTGACCGGCAAGGTCAAGGAGCGCACCGGCAGTGCCTCCAACACCGCATGCCCGCGCAATGTCTATCGCTGTGCCGATGGCCAGTATGTGGCGCTCTCCGGCTCGACGCCGGCCGTCGCCCGGCGCATTTTCGAGATCATCGGCCGGGCGGATATGAATGAAGACCCGCGCTTTTCCACCAATAGCGAAAGGCTGAAACATCGGGACCTCGTCGATGAAGCCATCGGCGCCTGGTTTTCAGCCCGGTCGCATGACGAGGCACTGGCGATCATGCGCGACAGCGGCGCGACCGTCGGGCCGATCTACAGCATCGCCGATGCAGCCGTCGACGCGCATTTCGCCAAGCGCGAGGTGATCGTTTCGCTGGACGACGAGGACCACGGCGTGCTGCCGATGCACAACATCGTCCCGCGTATGTCGGCAACCCCCGGAGGTTTCCGGCGCCCGGCCCCCGCGCTTGGCGAACATACTGCCGAGGTTCTGGTGGAGGCGGGCGTTTCCCCTGAAGCCATAGCTTCAATCGTTGCCGGAGCTGCTCAATGAAATTGCGCTCGCAGCTTTACGTCCCGGCCCATGTCGCCCGGTTTATCGACAAGGCGCATCAACGCGGCGCGGATGCAATTATCCTCGACCTCGAGGATTCGGTACCCGCAGCGAGCAAGCTTAGCGCTCGCCAATCGCTGGCCGACTCCGTCCGTAAAACCGGGCAATCGGGCGCAGCAATCTTCGTGCGGATCAATTCCGAGCCCGATCTGCAGTTGGATGATGCGGCGGTGGCATGCCAAGCCGGCGCCTGTGGGATCGTTGTTCCAAAAGTACAGAGTGTGGAGGGGCTTGACCGCCTCGTTGCCCATCTTGCGCCGCTGGAGCATGACCTGGGCCGCAATCCCCTGCCGTTCATTTGCCTTATCGAAGATCCGGCCACGGTGTTTGACGCGCGGGCCTTGGCCGCGCATCCCCGTGTGCTTGGCATGGCGCTCGGCAGTGAGGACTTTGCCACGATGATGGGCGCCGAGCCGAGCCCGGATGTCCTGCGGCTACCCAAACTCCTTGTCCATATGGCGGCCAAGGCGCATGGCAAACTATCCTTCGGTCTTCTCCGCAGCATCGCAGATTACGCCGATAGCGGCGCCATGCAGACGGCAACCATTGAAGCCAAGACCTTCGGATTTGACGGCGCAACCTGCATCCACCCGTCCGCCATTCCGTTTCTGAACACTGGTTTTTCGCCCACCGAAGCGGAATGCGATTGGGCAAGGCGTCTGATTGCTGGAGCCGACAAGGCAGCCACAGAGAACCGTGGAGCCTTTGCATTCGAAGGCAGAATGGTCGATGCACCGGTACTGTCACGCGCCCGCGCGATCTTGGCCAAGGCTGGGCGAGATGGCGAAAACGGGTGAAGAGGGACGCCTCGCTTGCCGTACGTCCCGCTTTTGAAACAATGCCGCCGGAGCTCCGGCTCGGCTCAAACCGCTTTCGGCTCCACCGCGCCGTCGAGGCTGCCGATCAGCGCCGAACTTGCCTGATTGAGGCCGACGACGTCCACGGGGATGTCATGCAGTTTGAACCGCTGCACCACCTTGTCGAGCGCTGCGACTGCGGTGATGTCCCAAAAGTGAGCTTCCGTCACATCGATCAGAACTGCCATGCCCACGGCATCCTGAATTTCAAACGCCTCGATGAAGATGTCTGCGGATGCAAAGAAGACCTGGCCCGATACGCGATACGACACGCGGTCAGCCTGCGCATCTGTCTCTGTCTCCACCTGCAGCAGACGGGCGACCTTGAACGTGAAGAACACACCGCTCAGAAGGACGCCCACCGTTACGCCCAGCGCCAGATTGGAGCTCAACACGGTCACCAGAACGGTCGCCACCATGACGGCACTCGACATCTTGGGATGAACGACCACCGAGCGCAATGACGACCAGTCGAACGTATCGATCGACACCATCACCATGATGGCAACTAAGGCCGCCACCGGAACGTGAGAAACCCATGGCTTGAGCAAGACCATCAAAATCAGCAGGAAGGCACCGGCAAACAGGGTGGAGAGACGGCCGCGTCCACCGTATTTCACGTTGCTGACGGTCTGGCCGATCATGCCGCATCCGGCGATCCCGCCGAACAGGCTGGCTGCAGCATTGGCGATACCGAGACCGGTACACTCCCTGTTCTTTGAACTTGCAGTGCCGGTGAGGTCGTCCACGACGCTGGCGGTCATCATCGATTCGAGCAGGCCAACCATGGCGATGGCAAGCGCTGGCCCGGCAATGATTGCCAGCGTTTCCAAATTCAGCGTTACTGCGGGCCAGCCAAAGATCGGAAGTGTATCCGGCAACTTCCCGAGGTCTGCAACAGTCATGACCGGCAGCTGTAATGTGACCGAGGCAACGGTCAGAACAAGGATGCAGATCAGCGGCGACGGGATCGCGGTGGTGATCCTTGGAACACCGTAGATGACTGCCAGTCCTGCGGCCAGCATCGCATAGGCAATCCAGTCCCCGCCGATTATGTGTGGGAGCTGGGCCGCAAAGATCAGGATGGCCAGCGCGTTAACAAAGCCGGTGCGAACGGAATTTGAAACGAACCGCATGAGAACGCCAAGGCGCAATATCCCAAACAGAATTTGGAAAACGCCGGCCAGCAAACCGGCGGCGAACAGGTATGGCAGCCCGTGTGCGTGGACCAGAGGTGCCGCAACCAGCGCAACCGAGCCTGCGGCGGCGGAAATCATTGCGGGACGCCCACCGGTAAACGCGATGACGATGCCGATGACAAACGAGGCAAACAGGCCGACCTGCGGATCGACGCCGGCAACGAACGAAAACGCGATGACCTCGGGAATCAGTGCGAATGTCGCGACCGCTCCCGCGAGCATGTCGCGCATGGGATTGGCGGACCAATCCCGGCGGATGGATGAAAATTGCATGGGATGAGTTCTCGCAAAGCATGACCAACGCGCTTCTCAAAGCGGTTATCGAGTTGGCACGCGGGTTTTGCGTTGTCTGGCGGATCGGCGGCCAGAAGAGCCACCCGGAGTTTCACCGGGTCCGTGGTGATTACAGGGTTTATAGACCGCATTTTTGCGGCGATGCAACACGAAATGTCCCACCATAATCGGCGTGTTGTCTGCGTGTCGTGTCTCGCTGATGCGATTGCGGTCTGGTCTTTATTCTGCGGGCTGCAAAGCACCTATCGATGGTGCCTGGCCGGCATTCCCCTGCAACGCACTTGCCAATTGCTCCGTATCGAGCTCATTTTCCCAGCGGGCGACGACGATGGTTGCAACGGCATTGTCTACGAGATCGGTCAGCGCCCGGCATTCGGACATGACGCGGTCGATGCCGAGGATGAGCGCCATGACGGCGACGGGAACGGCGGGTACGACCGAGAGTGTCGCTGCAAGCGAGGCGCATCACAAACAATAAACGCTCGCGGCTTGATGTAAGCTGCGAGCGCTCTTCAGACTGACCTGCAGGGCCGGGCCTTACTCGACCCGGGCGAGTGCGGATCCGGCATTCACGTAAGCGCCTTCCGCAGCCTTGATCCGCAACACGCCGGAGCGGGTCGAGAGAATCTGCGTTTCCATCTTCATCGCTTCCATCACGGCGATCAGATCGCCCTCTTTGACGGTGTCGCCATCGGCGCATTTCCAGGCTTGCAGCGTACCGGAAATGGGAGCCACAACGGTTGAGGCGTCCTCAACATCCGCGGTTTTCGCCGGATCGGAATCCTGTGCTTTCAGGCCACCAAGGCCGGCAAGCAGCGAGGCCGGAATGCCGAGCGCGTGACGTTTTCCGTCGATCTCGACATGGGTGCGGATGAGCGATGTATCGGCGCCCGGGTCGGGCCGGGCTTCAGCCGTCAGGGTGTCTGCAAATTCGGTCTCGATCCAGCGCGTGTGAACCTTGAACCCGTCTTCGCCGATAAAATCAGCGGCTTCCATCGCGGCGCGGTAGAATGGCAGGACCGTTGCGATGCCTTCGATCTTGAACTCCTTGAGTGCCCGGCGGGCGCGGGTCAGTGCCTGCTCGCGGGTGGCGCCAGTGACGATCAGCTTCGCCATCAGGGAATCGAACGTGCCGGGAATGGTCGAGCCGGACACGACGCCGCTGTCGAGCCGCACGCCGGGACCGGACGGAGCTTCGAACGTGGTAATGGTGCCCGGCGTCGGCAGGAAGCCACGGCCGGGATCTTCGGCATTGATGCGGAACTCAATCGAATGGCCGCGCGGGGCTGGCGTCTCAGTGACCAGCAGCGGTAGGCCGTCGGCGATGCGGAATTGCTCGATGACCAAATCGATGCCGGTCGTCTCTTCGGTAACCGGGTGCTCGACCTGCAGGCGGGTGTTGACCTCGAGGAAGGAAATCGTGCCATCGACCCCGAGCAGGAATTCGACCGTGCCGGCGCCGGAATAGCCGGCAGCAGCGCAGATCTTTTTCGCGGCATCATGGATCGACTGGCGCTGCGCGTCGCTGAGGAAGGGGGCGGGGGCCTCTTCGACGAGCTTCTGGTTGCGCCGCTGCAGCGAGCAATCGCGGGTACCGAGCACGACGACATTGCCGTGCTTGTCAGCGATGACCTGTGCCTCGATATGGCGCGGACGGTCGAGGAACCGTTCCAGGAAACACTCGCCGCGGCCAAAGGCCGCCTTTGCTTCACGCACGGCCGACTCATAGAGTTCGGCGATGTCTTCCATATGCCAGGCGACCTTGATCCCACGGCCGCCGCCGCCATGCGCTGCCTTGATCGCCACCGGCAGGCCATACTGTTCGGCAAAGGCGATAACTTCTGCTGCCGTTTCGACAGGGCCGTCGCTGCCGGCAACCAGAGGGGCGCCGACGCTGGTGGCGATCCGCCGTGCCTGGACCTTGTCGCCGAGGGCCTCGATGACCTGCGGGTCGGGACCGATCCAGATCAAACCGGCATCGATGACGGCACGGGCGAACTCTGCCCGCTCGGAGAGGAAGCCGTAACCCGGATGCACGGCATCGGCGCCGGAGCGCTTAGCGATGCCGATCAGCTTTTCAATGTCGAGATAGGTTTCCGCCGGCCGGCTGCCGGAAAGCCCGTAGGCTTCGTCGGCCAGCTGGACGAACAGCGCATCCATGTCCGGGTCGGCATAAACAGCAACGGAGGCGATGCCGTGATCGCGGCAGGCGCGGATGATGCGGACGGCGATTTCGCCACGATTGGCAATCAGCACTTTTTTCATGGGGTCTATCCTCATTGTCTTTGGTCGGCCGGGCATCGCGATCTCAGGCCTTGGTGGGCTTGATATCGGCGAAGGCCGTCACGGGCCGGAAACGGATCTTTGCATTGACCGGAATCTGCCCGGCGAGATCGAGATGATATTCGGCGACGGTGCCGATCACCGGATAGCCGCCGGTCAGCGGATGGTCGGCAAGGAACAGCACCGGCTGGCCGCTATGCGGCACCTGGATGGCGCCGGTGGCCGTGCCTTCGCTTGGCAGTTCCGCCTTGTCCTTGCGCTCCAGCGGCACGTCGCCGGACAGCCGGATGCCGACACGGTTGGATTGCGGCGTCATCGTCCAGAGCTGTCCGGAAAGCGTTGCGATGCCGGTCTCGGTGAACCAGTCGCTGCGAGGGCCCATGACCACGTCCAGCGTCACGGTCTCGCCGGACGCCGGATGCTCAAAGGCCGGTTCTTCGATGAGAGAAACAGGTGCGAGGCCCTTGGTCCCGGTCGCGACTGTTAGCACGGTGCCGGTTGATACCGGGTCCGGACCGACGATGGCGAGCGTATCGCTGGAAGCGCTGCCAAGCACCGGCTTGACGGCAAAGCCGCCCCGGATCGCCAGATAGCAGCGCATACCCTTCGGCGCATGGCCAAGCGTGACGATATCGCCGGGCTCCAGCGAGATCGGCTGGTAGGTTTCGGCCGTCTGCACGCGCCCACGAGAGTCGCGAATGAGAATGGGACAGGGGGCGCCGGTAATGGCCAACACCGCGCGGCCGGTGATTTCGAAGGAGAAGCCACCGAGCGTGATTTCGAGACAGGCGAAATCGACGGGGTTGCCAACGACGCGGTTGGCGGCCTTAAACGCGCCGAGGTCGAGAGCGCCGGACGACGAGACGCCCTGACCGGTCTGGCCGAAGCGGCCGAGATCCTGAAACAACGCCGGCATGGGAGCGGCAAGGACCTTGAGCGTCAGGGTATCCGCTGCCGCAGGCGGCACCGGCTTTGCAGGCGTTTTGGCGGCAGCTGCGGAGATGGTCGTCTGGCTTTTCGAAAGATCGGTGAAGCGCACCCGGTAACCCGGCTGAAACAATGCCGGTGGATCGCGCGACAGGTCCCACATCTTTTCCGGCGTCGTGCCGATAATCTGCCAGCCACCAGGACTTGCCTGCGGGTAGACGCCGGAAAAGGCGCCAGCCAAGGCGACGGAGCCGGCCGGTATCTTCGTGCGCGGGCTCTGGCGGCGCGGCACCTGCAGGGCGGGATCGCCACCGACGAGATAGCCGAAACCGGGCGCAAAGCCGCAGAAGGCGACGGTAAATTCGCTCTCGGTGTGGCGGCGGATGACCTCCTCGACCGAGAGGCCGGTGAGGCCTGCGACATCGGCAAGATCTTCGCCGTCATAGTGGACGGCGATTTCCACGCACTTGTCTGATGGCGCGATGCGGGCGGAGAGATCGCGGGTCGCGATTGCGCCGGCAAGCTCGTCAGCCGTCAGTTTTTCCGGCCGGAACCGGATCATCAGAGTGCGGGCGGCCGGCACCATGTCTTCGATGCCGTCGACCGGATCGGCTTCGAGCGAGGCAAACAGCGCCAGCGTCTCGTCGAGATCGGCGAGTTCGACAAGCAGGACTGTCAGGCTGACGGGCAGAAAACGCATCGGAACCTCAGGCGTGGTAAGCGGAATCGGGGATATCGGTGATGAACATATGCCCCGGCGCATGGGTGATGGCAAACGGCACACCGGATGCCATCACGGCTGCTTGCGGAGTAACGCCGCAGGCCCAGAAAACGGGGATTTCGCCGGGCTCGATGCGTACCGGATCGCCAAATTCGGGCTTAGCGAGATCCTTGATGCCGATCTCTTCCGGTGCGCCGATATGCACAGGCGCACCGTGCACGGCCGGAAAGCGACCGGAAATCGTTGCCGCATCGGCAACGCGCGACGCCGGGATCGGCCGCATCGACACGACCATGTTGCCGTGCAGACGCCCGGCCGGGCGGCATGGCCGGTTGGTCAGATACATCGGCACGTTGGACTTGTCGGTGATGTGCCGTATCTCGATGCCGGCTTCCGCCATTGGTGTCTCGAACGTGAAGCTGCAGCCGATCAGAAAGCTGACGAGATCGGGATGCTCGGCCCAGGCGGTGCGTGCGTCGGCGGTTTCTTCGGCCAGCTTGCCATCGCGCCAGATGCGGTAGAGCGGAATATCGGTGCGCAGGTCAGCGCCGGGGGCGAGCAACGTGGCATGCGAGCCGGGATCGGATACGTCGAGGACGGGACAAGCCTTCGGATTGCGCTGCGCATACAGCAGGAAATCAAAGGCCCAGTCGCGTGGCAGAACGATCATGTTGGCCTGGGTGAAGCCGGGGGCGACGCCCGATGTCGGCTCGATGCTGCCAGCACGGTAGCGTTCGCGGGCAATACGAGCCTGTTCGGCATTCACATGGCGGAGATGGTCTATCGCGATCATTGTGTTCCTCCCACAATATCCATCAAGCCGGCAGAAACGACCGGACGGTGATGCCGTCGGCCTCGAAGGCGCGGCGAATTTCCTGTGCGATGGCAACGGCACCCGGGCTATCGCCATGGACGCATATCGATTGCGCATCGATCTTGATGGTCGAGCCGTCGACCGCCTCAAGCGTGCCCTGCCGGGCCAGCTGCAGCATGCGGCGGGCGATCAATTGTGTGTCGTGGAGCACAGCACCCTGTTCGCGGCGCGAAACGAGCTGTCCGTCCGGCGTATAGGCACGGTCGGCGAAGGCTTCGGCGACGGTCTTGAGACCCGACGCCTGCGCAAGCGCAAGGATCGGGGCATTGGCAAGGCCCATCAGCACCAGTGACGGGTCGATCGCCTTGATGGCATCGATCACCGCTTGGCCCTGTTTGGGGTCATGGGCGATGCGGTTGTAGAGGGCGCCATGCGGCTTGACATAGCCGACGGTTGTTCCGGCGGCGGCCGCCATGCCTTTCAGCGCACCGATCTGATAGATGACGTCGGCGATGAGTTCGCCGCTCGTCACGTCCATGTCGCGCCGGCCGAAGCCGACGCGATCGGGATAGGAGACATGCGCTCCGATCGAAACACCTTTCTTGGCGGCCGCCTCGACGGTCTTCCAGATACCGGCGGGATCACCGGCATGGAAGCCGCAGGCAACATTGGCGCTGGAAACGATGGCAAGCATCGTGTCGTCGTCGCCCATGCGCCACGCGCCGTAGCTTTCACCGAGATCGCTGTTCAGATCGATGGCAGTCATGTTTATCTCCTCAGGTGGCTGGCGACAGCAGGGCGAAGATCGGGCCGATCGACTTGTAGCCCATGTACCAGGTGAGCGCGCAAGCCAGAACGCCGAGCACCAGCAGCCAGCGCGGATAGCGGTAACCGGACATGAGGTCGGAACGTGCCCAGGCAGCATAGATGAAGATCGACAGGCCGATCGGCAGGATGAGGCCATTTAGTCCACCAACGAAGATCAGCATCTGCGCCGGTGGCGTGGTGATGATCACGTAGAAGAACAACGAGACGGCGATGAAGATCACTGTCGCGATGTTGCGGGCACGCTCACTGATATCCTTCTTGAAGACTGTGATGAACGACACCGAAGTGTAGGCCGCACCGATGACCGAGGTGATGGCGGCAAACCATAAAACGGCACCGAAGATGCGATAGCCGACATCGCCCGCAGCCGCCTGGAAGGCCTGTGCTGCCGGATTGGCGCCCTTGCCGGAAACATCGATAACAACGCCGCTGGCGACCACGCCGAGAATGGCAAGGAACAGCACATAGCGCATCAGGCCGGTGACGGCGATACCGGTCAACGCGGCACGGTTGACTGCGCCAAGATTCTCGATGCCGACAGTGCCCTTGTCGAGCAAACGATGTGCGCCGGAATAGGTGATGTAGCCACCGACCGTACCGCCGACGATTGTGGTGATCGTGGCAAAATTGATGGTGGAGGGAAGGAAGGTCTGGAACAGCGCATCGCCGACCGGCGGCGCGGAGACAATCGCGACATACAGCGTCAGAAGGATCATCAGGACACCGGCCACGACGATCAGGCGATCGATGGCAACGCCGGCGCGCTTCGAGCTGAAGATGCCGATGGCGATCAGGGCGCTGATTGCGCCGCCCCATTTCGGATCGAGACCGAGCATGGCGTTGAGGCCGAGGCCAGAGCCGCCGATATTGCCGATATTGAAGAACAGGCCGCCGACGATGACGAGAACTGCCAAAAGGTAACCGGTGCCCGGAATGGCCGCATTGGCAATGTCGGACGCGCGCATCTTGGTCAGCGTCACGATCCGCCAGATGTTCAGCTGCACGACGAAATCGATGAGAATGGAGGCAAGAATCGCGAAAGCGAAGGCGGCTCCGAGCTGACTTGTGAATGTGGCCGTCTGGGTAATGAAGCCCGGGCCAATGGCGGATGTGGCCATCAGGAAGATTGCGGCGACAAGTGCGGCCCGCCGCGATTTGGCCGACATGGCGGGCGTTGGCGGTGTGCCGTTGTTGGGTGAAATAGGTGACTGTTCCATGAACCCTCGCTTTTATTTACGGGCGCCGCACATTCCCCGCACGGGCCCAGTCAATTTTATTGACAGCCACAACCTCGCCGCATTTCACAACCCTGTCAATATTGTTCAACGATTATTATTTCATCGTTCCATCATATTGTTGAAATGTTGAGCTTTTCATATTTGAACCAAGAAGCGAATCCGTGTCTCCTGATGCATTTTTCAGTATCTGCTGCTGCGTAGGCGGCCTTGCCGCCACCGAATAAAGCGTAGCCGGATTGCGGAATCCCTCTATGGCTGCCGCATTCAAGCTGCAGATCATACGCCCATTCACGCGATCGATGCAGACCCCATTTCCAAGTGAAGAAAACCACGATATCGGTCAACCACGAGGTGCTTATCGCTTCGCATGAAGGACGTGTATGACTGACCAGGACATGACATCCGCACTTGCGCCCCGCCTGGCGGAAGCGATCCGCAACAAGCTGATCGCTGGCGAACTCAAGCCCGGCCATCGTCTGTCGGAAGTAAAGTTGAGCGCCGATCTGCAGGTTTCCCGCAATTCGCTGCGTGAAGCATTCCGGCTTCTGACCAAGGAAGGGCTGCTGCGTCACGAGCCGAACCGTGGCGTTTTCGTCGCCATCCCCAGCATGGCGTCGATCATCGATATCTACCGCGTGCGCCGCGTCATCGAGTGCCGGGCTGTGGCGCAGGCCTATCCGAAGCATCCCGCAGTCGGCCGCATGCGCGCCGCTGTCGAGGAAGCGCGCGCAGCCAGCGTTAAGAGTGATTGGGGCACGGTCGGCAGCGCCAACATGGTCTTCCATGCGGCGATCGTCGATCTCGCCGACAGCGAACGTCTGAACGCTTTCTACCTCCAGATTGCCGCAGAGCTTCGCCTGAGCTTCGGACTTCTTGACAGTCCCGAACTTCTGCATGAGCCCTATATCGAACTGAACGCCGCCATTGTCGAAAAGCTTGATGCGGGCGAAATGCATGAGGCTGCAGCAACGTTGGAAAGCTACCTTCTTCAATCGGAACGCACGGTCCTTGCCGCCTTCTCGCGCATTCCAGACAAGGGGAAAAACTGACTGTCTTACTGCTCCGAAATCGGTCACACTTGATCCAGAACGAGATTGTTTGTCTGCATATTAACGCAGCTTGACGGTTTCGCGCGCACCAGCCCGATCCTTGATGGGGTATCCGGCAGCCTGGTGTACCTTGGTTGCACTGCGGCATCGATCCCGTTTCCGGTGCCACTGGCTATTGCCAGCAGGACCACAGGAGATGATCATGCGCAAAACCGTTTTGAACGCCATCGGGCAAACCTTGTTTTACAGCGACAGTTCGACCGGGTTTTTCTCCGCAACCGGCTCCGGCCCGACATTGCGCGGTACAGCGGGCAATGATTCCATGTGGGGCGATAGCGCCGTCAACGTCACGATGAGCGGCGGCATGGGGGACGATATCTACTACCTCTATTCGGCGATAAACCGCGCATACGAGGCGGCAGGGCAGGGTATCGACACGATCAGCACCTGGATGAGCTATACCTTGCCCGACAATTTCGAGAACCTCACTGTCACCGGCGATCTCCGCTATGCCTTCGGAAATGCCGCCGACAACATCATCAGGGGAGCCTCCGGCCGGCAGACGCTGGACGGCGGCGCCGGCAATGACGTGCTCACCGGCGGTGCCGGCGCGGATACTTTCATTTTCGCCAAGGGCAATGGCAGTGATCTGATCACCGATTTCGATGCCGCCGATATCGTCCGGTTGAATGACTATTCGCTGACATCCTTTGATCAGGTTCTCGCCCATGCGACCCAGGAAGGCGCACATCTCAGGCTTGATCTTGGCGATGGCGAAAGCTTGGTGTTTGCCGATACGAGTAAAGCCGATCTGAATGCCGGCCAGTTCGAATTGAGCCTCGATCGCGCCGCTCTGACCCAGACATTTGGCGATAATTTCGACACGCTGCAGCTTGTGAACGGCACGGAGGGGGTCTGGGAAGCAAAATACTGGTGGGCGCCCGAGAAGGGGGCCACGTTAACGGGCAACGGCGAGCTTCAATGGTACGTCAACCCACGCCATGCTCCAACATCCGCCAGCAATCCGTTTTACGTCAGCGACGGCGTCTTGACGATCACAGCCGAGAAAACCCCGGACGCGATCAACGCCGAGGTCGAGGGGTACGATTACACGTCCGGCATGCTGACGACGCATGCATCCTTTTCACAGACTTATGGCTATTTCGAAATCCGCGCCGACATGCCGGAAGATAGAGGAACGTGGCCCGCGTTCTGGCTGCTTCCGGAAGATGGCTCCTGGCCACCGGAACTGGATGTCGTGGAAATGCGCGGCCAGGATCCCAACACCGTGCATGTGACCGTCCACTCAAACGAAACCGGCCAGCAAACGTCGGTTGCCACCGCCGTCAGCGTCGTCGATACGCAAGGTTTTCACACCTACGGCGTCCTGTGGCAGCAGGATGAGATCGTCTGGTATATCGATGATGTCGCCGTCGCGCGTGCTGATACGCCGTCCGACATGCACAAACCGATGTACATGCTGGTCAACCTCGCCGTCGGCGGCATGGCCGGGGCGCCCACGGACGGGCTTCCTGATGGTTCGGAAATGAAGATCGACTATATCCGCGCTTATACGCTGGACGATCTCGCCTGATATCAGCTTCGCCAGCGCCTCTGACCTCTGTCACTCTTCGGCCTCGGTGCCTTGAACAATTCTTCGAATTCGCGTCTCAGGCTGCTCACCTGTGAGCGCGTTCACGGCGCTTGGCGACGCTGGTCTTGGGGCTATAGCGGGGCTAAAGCCGATGGTACCATCAAGACATTGTCGGAGAAGTGGTTCGGGTTCGACGTCACGCCGCTTTAAGGCGCAGACGGCCCATTCCGGAGCCGGGCAAATCGATATCGGTTCGGCGGGCGGCGATGCTCGCTGAACGTGTTTCGACTACTCGGTCATCAAGCCGTCAAAAACCTCGAGCATCGCGTCCGCGATGGCCTTGCCAAGTGCGGCGCCATTCTCCTGGAGGGCGTCTTCGTTCATGTCGCGGGCCGCCAGGGCAAGAGCTGCGCCCTCGTTCATGACGATTTCCTGCGCGCGCTGGATTGCCCAGAGAGCGAAATCGCTGCGCCCATTGATTTCTACGGTATCCATATCGATTTCCATTGTTGTCGTATCGGGAGCCCGGTGTTTCATCCAGGGCCGGCCTTTCCATAGCAGGGGAAAGACGCGTTGGAAAACACGCTTGTAATCTTCGATGCCTGCTCCAGATTGTTCTGACTGAAATTGGTGGAAATGGTCATGACGGATGAAGCCAAAGCGATGTTGCTTCGCATAACCGGGCGTGTCCAGGGTGTCGGTTTCCGGTTTTGGATGCGCGGGCAAGCGCAAAGGCTTGATCTGTCTGGCTGGGTTCGCAACGAAGCCGATGGGTCGGTGACAGCCTTGATCTGCGGACCTGCTGCAACGGTAAGCACCATGCTGGAGCGCTGTTGGATCGGCCCTTTTGGCGCTTCCGTTGCGAATGTCGAGACGAAATCAGCGCGCATTGAGGAGGTGCCGTCGGGATTCACCATCACGAAATAACCAAGCGCATATCCATGAGGAAACCTTCACATACCATTGGTTCGATTGAACTTTTTAAGATATGAACGACGTTGGCTAAAACATTCGAACCGGGCCATCTAGCGGATGCAGCAATATTCGCTTGTCGATGCCGCACTGCAGCAATAAAAGGAATTCGTATTTTGCGGTCAGGCATAAAACGGGGAACGATAAAGCAGACGTTCGATTCATGAACAACAGGAGACTTCCATGTCTATTGCAGTCAATAACTTCGACAATCTTGGCCTCGACGCCGTTTCCGCCGGGACCGTTGCGTCCAGGGTCAAGGCCTATCGTGAATCTGCCGGTTACAGCATCGAAGACCTCGCAGTGACTTGCGGATTGGCAAATTCCGAGATCTCGGCCATTGAAGATGGCAGCGATGCCGATCCGGCCAAGTTGAGAAGAATTGCCGCAGCACTGCAGATTTCCGTATCGGCCTTGCTGGGAACCGAAATCTAAGCCGATTGCCGCCTCCCGTCGGTTTCCGGCGGGCCTGCGGCGAGGCGAGCTTGCGACGCCGATCCGAAAAGGCGCCATTCATCGACCGCCCGCACAGACGGGCTCCAACCGAAACCGAAAATTCCCTTATCAGGCAGAATGTACTTTCATCGATCGGCTGCCTGCAGCCGAGCTTCGGGTGGCGGCAGCGCTCGGCGATGGCTCGGCCATCCGCGCCGCTGCGATTTGACCGCGGTGTGGGCGACCTGATTGTCTTTTCCGCGAAATATCCTGATAAACGCGCTCAAACGATGAGTCGTGCCCGCCGTCTGCCGGGGTTGGCTATCGGCCGCGCATGAGGGACTGGATAGGATTTTGACGCCGCACGCCCTGGATCGGACGCTTGAACTTCATAATGTGAGCCGCCGTTTCGGCGCGACCGTCGCGCTTGATGATGTGTCGCTGACAATAGCGTCCGGCGAAATCATCTGCCTCGTCGGCCAGTCCGGCTGCGGAAAATCGACTTTGCTGCGGATGATTGCCGGGGTGGATGTTGTCGATGGCGGCCGTATCCTGCTGAACGGCCAGGAGGTTTCCAGCCCATCCCGTTTCGTTGAGCCGGAGGACCGCAAGATCGGCTTCGTGTTCCAGGACTATGCACTCTTCCCGCATCTGACCGTCGAGCAGAATATCCTGTTCGGTTTGAAGCGCCGTCCGAAACAGGAAGCGGCGGCCAGAACGGCCGATGTGATCGCTCATATCGGCATCGCGCATCTCAAGGAGCGGTACCCGCATATGCTCTCGGGCGGCGAGCAGCAGCGTGTCGCTCTTGCCCGCGCACTGGCTCCCCAGCCGGACATTCTGTTGATGGATGAGCCGTTTTCCAATCTCGACAGGGGCCTGAGGGAGAAGGTTCGCGATGAAACGCTGTCGCTGCTGAAAGGCCTCGGCACGACGGTGATTATGGTCACCCACGACCCGGAAGAGGCGCTTTCGGCCGGCGACCGGGTGGTATTGATGAAGGCCGGCCGGATCGTTCAAGCGGGATCGGGTTACGATCTGCATGATCGTCCGGTGTCTGCCTATGCGGCAGAATTCTTCTGCGCATTCAACAAGGTTTCAGGCGTCTATCGCAACGGGCATGTCGAAACCGCGATCGGACGGTTTGCGCACGTGCTTGATGCTGGCGACGGGATGCCGATGATGCTTTATATCCGCCCGCAGGGAATTTCGGTCTCACCCGCTCCGGGCGATCTCTCCGGGCATTTGAAAAGCCGCATATTCCTTGGCGAGGTCGAACAGCTTGCCATCACCGTCGATGGGCTGGAGCAGCCACTGCAGGTGCGCACAATGGACCGTTTGCCGCCGGGTACAGATAAGGTCGGCCTGTCCGTTTTGCCGTATACCTGGCTGGCGTTTCCGGTGGCGTAGGCAGGCGTGCTCTGCCGGCGATCGGTTTACGGTAAAGTCGCTTAGGTAAACTTGACTGCTTTCTTCAATTAATGCTCGACAACTTGGCATCGTCCACCTGGAGAGATTTATGAACACGTCAAGCATAGCGAAATCCACCCTGTTTACGGCGTCATTGCTCCTCAGCACGAGCGTCGTCTCGGCTGCCGAACTCAACATCTACACGACCCGCGAGCCGGGCCTCATCCAGCCGCTGCTCGATTCCTTCACGGCGGCGACTGGCACCAAGGTCAATACCGTCTTCATGAAGGACGGTTTGGTTGAACGCGTCGCCACCGAAGGCGCAAGCTCGCCAGCCGACATCCTGATGACCGTCGATGCCGGAAACCTGATCGACCTCGTTGAAAAGGGCATCACTCAGCCGGTCGAATCCACCGTACTGACGGAATCAATTCCCGAGCAGCTCCGTGATGCCAAGGGCCACTGGTTTGCGCTGTCGATGCGCGCACGTGTCATCTATGCCGCCAAGGACCTCGACCTGACGGCCTTCAACTACGAAGACCTTGCCGATCCGAAATGGAAGGGCAAGATCTGCATTCGCTCCGGCCACCATCCTTACAATACGGCTTTGTTTGCCGATCACATCGCCCATTACGGCGCTGAAGCAACCGAAAAATGGCTGACGGGTCTCAAGGACAATCTCGCCCGCAAGGCAGCTGGCGGTGACCGCGATGGCGCCAAGGATATTCTCGGTGGCATTTGCGATATCGCTGTCGCCAATTCCTACTATGTCGGCCTGATGCGCTCGGGCAAGGGTGGCGAAGAGCAGGTTGCATGGGGCGACGCCATCAAGGTCGTTTTGCCGACGTTCAAGGATGGCGGCACGCAGGTCAATGTCAGCGGTGCTGCCGTTGCCAAGAATGCGCCGAACAAGGCAGAAGCGGTCAAGCTTTTGGAATATCTCGTCTCCGACGAAGCCCAGAAGATCTATGCTGAGGCCAATTTCGAATATCCGGTCAAGGCTGGCGTTGCGGCTGATCCGATCGTCGCCTCGTTCGGTGAGCTGAAAATCGACCCGAAGCCGCTGACGGAAATCGTCAGCCACCGCAAACAGGCTAGCGAGTTGGTCGACAAGGTCGGCTTCGACAACTAAACAACGGCAAGACGCCCGCGTTATCGCGGGCGCCTTTTCTTGTGCCCGAGGGATGGATTTCAGCCGATGATCAGCGTTGTGCGAAGCTGGCCCAAAGGCCGCGCTGGAGCCCGCTGGTTGCTTGGCGCCGGCATCATCGCCTGTCTTGTCATGCTGCCGGTCATTGCTCTGTTGCTGCAGGCGCTCAAGGGTTCGGCGGGGCTCTGGTCTCATCTCGTCTCCACCATATTGCCAACCGCCTTGGTCGATACTGCCATTCTGCTGGGTGGCGTCGGTCTGATCACTGCCGTTCTCGGCACGTCCACGGCCTGGCTGGTCACGGCCTATGCCTTTCCCGGCCGACGCGTGCTCGAATGGGCACTGTTGCTACCGCTCGCGGTGCCCACCTACATCATCGCCTACGCCTATCTCGACATCCTGCACCCGATCGGCTCGGTGCAGGGGGCGATCCGCTGGCTGCTTGGCTATTCCAGTCCAAGGGAATTCCGTCTGCCGGATGTACGTTCGATGACGGGGTGCATCCTGCTTTTGGGATTCGTCCTCTACCCTTATGTCTATATTCCAACGCGGGCGATGTTCCTGACGCAGTCGGCCAATCTGATCGATGCGTCGCGCACGCTCGGTATCTCGCGCCGCGCCGTCTTTTGGCATGTCGCGCTGCCGCTGGCCCGCCCGGCAGTCGCCGTCGGTGTCAGCCTCGCGGTGATGGAAACCCTCAACGATATCGGTGCCTCCGAATTTCTTGGTGTGCGGACGCTGACCGTCTCCATCTACACCACATGGATCACCCGTACCGATCTGCCGGGGGCTTCGCAGATCGCGCTGTCGTTGCTGATGGTCGTGGTGGCACTGATGGCTTTCGAGAAATGGGCGCGGGCCAAGCAGCGCTACTCGACCGGCGCGCAACGCAGCCGCGCCTTCGAACCGCGCCGGGTATCGACTGCAAAAGGTCTGGTGCTGTTTACCGCCGGGCTCCTGCCGATCCTCATCGGCTTTGGTGCCCCCGCAAGCTATCTCGTCAACGAAGCATGGAAGCGGATTGAATTCGCCGGACTTTCGCCGCGCTTCCTCAGTGAAGCCTTCAACACCATCGTTCTTGCGTCCGCCGCAACGATCATCACGGTCCTGTTCGGCCTGCTCGTCGCCTATGCCAGCCGGCTGCGGCCGGGAGCGGCGACCGCGTGGCTGCAGCGGCTTTCGACGCTCGGTTATGCAGCGCCTGGCACGGTCGTTGCCATCGGCGTGCTGATCGTGCTCGCCACAGTCGACGGTTTCATTGATCGTACGGCCACCGCCTGGTTCGGCGTATCTACTGGCCTCCTGTTCATCGGTTCGGGCGCCGCCTTGCTCTATGCCTATACCGTGCGGTTCCTCGCCATCTCGGCTGGCGGCATCGATGCGGGACTGGCGCGTATCCCGATGTCATTCGACCACGCCTCGCGTGTCCTTGGTCAATCGGCGGCTGGTACGTTCCGTCATGTCCATCTGCCGTTGTCGAAGGCGGCGATCACGGCGTCCAGTCTCTTGGTCTTCGTGGATTGCGTCAAGGAACTGCCCGCCACGCTGCTGCTGCGGCCGCTCAACGTCGAGACATTCGCAACGCACCTCTATGGCGAGGCCGCAAGGGGCACCTATGAGGAAGCATCCATCGCAGCTCTGGCTATCGTCGTCATCGGGATACTGCCTGTGATCCTGCTTTCGCGGATGGGGCAGCCTGCGGACAGCTGAAAAAGACAAGTTCAAACCGCATGAGCGCGCTGGTGTGCCTCGAGAACAGCAGTTGCGATGGCGATATCCTGAATTGCGATGCCGGTAAGATCAGCGATGGTGATATCGCCGGGGTGAAGCCGCCGCAAGCGCACTGTCGAGATCGACCAAAGCCTCTATCTCAGTGTGACAGGATGATCATTCGTCCGCCGATCGGTCCTGGCTGAGATATTTGTAGACGGTCGCGCGGCCCATGCCGAGGATGCGCGAGATGTAGGCGGCGGAGTTCTTGCCGCCGAAAGCGCCGTCGGCCGAGAGATCCTTGACCACCTGCTGCTTCTGCTCGCGGGTCAGGTCGGCGATGATCAGCCCGCGCGAACCCGTCCAGTTCTGGATGTACTCGTTGATACGCTCGTGCCAGTCTTCCTTGAACAGGCTTGCCGGCTTGGCATGATCGACGGGGATCGAGGCGAAGGCGCTCAACGTCTGCATCACGGCATGAAAATGCGAGACGTCGGCATTGATGCACATCACGGCCATCGGCCGCTCGCTGCTATCGCGCAGGATGATGCTGATCGACTTGATGCGGCGGCCATCCCAGTTGACCTTTTCATAAGGGCCGAGAAGCCGCTCGGCCGGACGGAAGTCGATCTCGTGCAACAACGAGGGCTCGCCGATCTCGCGCTTGGAAAAATTCCCGGCGATGTGCGCCGCCGTCTCCGTGTCGAGATCGTGCAGCACCACCTCGACAAATGGCTGGAACAGCTGTGCGACACCATCGCAAACGGCAGCATAGGAGGCGAGTTCAGGCTTCATAGGGTGGTTCTCAACCCCTCATGAAATCTGCAAGGCGCTCCAACCCGGCTTCCAGATGAGGCTTCTGTGCGCCGATACCGATGCGGATATAGCCGTCAAGGCCGTAGACATCGCCGGGCACCAGCATGACGCTCTTTTGCTCCCGCACCCGATCGACCAGAACGGAGGAGTTGATGTCACGGTTATAACGCACGAAAGCCATGCCGCCGGCGCGTGGCGGCAGGTAGGAAAATAAATTGTTGTGCGCCTCGATCCAGGCTGTCAGCAACGCCCGATTTTCCCGTAGCAGATGGCGGCTGCGTGCCAGAATTTCGGCCCGTTTGGCTGGCTGCAGGACGATATTGGCGATGTGCTCGCTCAATGCCCCGGTAGTGATCGAGGTATAGTCCTTGCGCTGCCAGGTGCCGTAGATTTCCTTGGCCGGACCAACCAACCAGCCGAGCCGGAGGCCCGGAAGCGCCATCGCCTTGGAAAGCCCCGCGGTTACCACTGCCTTTTCGTATAGGTCGGCAAAGCTGATGGACTCTTCGGTATCCAGTTCGGAACCCTTGTAGATTTCGTCGGCATGCAGATACACGCCGTGCTCGCGGGCGATATCGACAAGCGCATCCATCGTTTCGCGCGGCAACAGGCTGCCGGTCGGGTTGTTCGGATTACACAGGCTGATCATCTTGGTCTTCGGGGTAACGGCGGCGCGCACCTCGTCGAGATCGGGCAACCATCCCAGCTCCTCGCGCAAAACGATCTCTTTGACGGTGACGCCGAGCGCCTTTGCCCAGCCGCGGATCTGCAGATAGTTCGGCACGAACATCACCATCTCGTCGCCGGGCTCCAAAAGAGTCATGACCAGAATGAAGTTTGCTTCCGCCGAGCCATTGGTGACCATGACGTTTTCGCGGTCACGGTCCTTGTAGAGCCGGGCGACGGTATCGCGCAGCTCTACGCCGCCATTGGTCCAGCCGTAGCCGAGCTCGACCTCGTGCAGGCCTAGCAGTTGGTCCGGCGTCAACAGTTCCTTCAACGAATAGGGATGGACGCCGCTGTCGGAGAGATTGAGCTCCACCAGATTCTCATAAAGCGACTGAATCCGTTCGAGCGTGAATTCCTCGATCTGCATGACTGGCTTCTCCGTGATAGCGATGCAGCTTGTCTATCACGGAGACTATGGACAATAAAGTCCAGAATGGAAAGTTGGTCTATATTGATTCTTTAACCGGTTTGATTGCCCGGATCGCATAGCGATGCTGTGTCGCGCGGGCCAACCCTTTCAGGATATTCCAGTGCTTGGCCTGCGTGCGGTGGATGTCGCCAAGATCGGTATCGATGACAATGTTTTCGAACCCTGCGGCAGCCAATAGACCGGCGACGGCTTCGGCGCGGGCGCCTTGCGAGAAATAGACCCGCGAAAGAATGCTGCGGTGGGTCTCCATCATGCCGGGCGGGGTATGAAGCGGATCGCCCTTCAAGAGCCCGTAGCGCTGGCCCCAGCCGGCAAGCTTCATCAGCGCGCGTTCGAACAGGGTCGTGTTGACGAAATCTCCGTCGATCACCAGCAGCGTGCCGCCGGGTTTCAGCACCCGCAACCATTCGGCAAAGGCGTTCGCCGGATCGACCAGCGTCCAGACCAGATGCCGGTTGATGACCACGTCATAGTGATCGTCCGGCTCCATGGTGTTTTCGGCATCCCCGATGCGGAAGGTGATGTCCCGGGTGCGGGTTTTCGCCTTGTCGCGGGCGCGCTCCAGCATCGGTTCGGCCCAGTCGAGACCGGTGACCTGGAAACCGAGATCGTCCATCAGATGCGAGACGACGCCGGTGCCACTGGCCAGATCCAGCGCCAAGCGCCCATAACCCGTGCCGAGATGCTTGCCGATCAGCCGATGCCAGGCAACACGTTCCTCGTCGGAGAAGATCTCGTGTCCCGGCGATTGATCGAAGGTTGCCGCGCGCACCGACCAATAGGCCTTGATCTCGTCGCGCAGGTCATAGTTCGAGAGACGGGGCGTGTCAGTCATGGATGGCTGCCTTGCATTGAAGTGTTGGCGAACGGTTTCTGGAAAGCTTCTAAAAGATAAAACTTGACTGTCAATATCATGATATCTACGAAACTTGCAGTTCCCCGATGGAGTTGAAAACGATGGGTATGTTCGGCAAGGCGGCCTTGGTCGCCGTGGGTCTCTGCGCGCTTTTTTCCAGTACAGCGCTGGCCGGTGAAAAGGTCGTCATCAAGGATATAACCGGACGTGACGTCGAGGTCAGTGTCCCGGTCGAAAATGTCATTCTCGGGGAGGGCCGGCAGATCTATTTCGTCGCCGCACTGGACCGGGATGCACCCTTCAAGCGTATCGTCGGCTGGCGGGACGACCTGTCAAAGGCCGATCCGGAAACCTATGCCACCTATCTCGCCAAATACCCGGAGATGGCAAAGCTGCCGACATTCGGCGGCATGAAGGATGGCACGTTCGATATCGAACAGGCCATTTCGCTGAAGCCCGACGTCGTCATCATGAACCTCGATGCGAAGACCTCGACCGAAGAAGCCGGCTATATCGAAAAGCTCGGCAAGGTCGGTATCCCGCTCGTCTATATCGATTTCCGCGAAAAGCCGATGGAAAATACCGAAGCCAGCATGCGGATCATGGGCAAGCTGCTTGGTCAGGAAACCAAGGCCGAGGACTTCATCAAGTTCCGCGCCGACGAGATCGCCAAGGTGACCGACGTGCTGGCCAAGACCCATATGGTTCGACCGGTCGTCTTCGTCGAGCGGGCCGGCGGCTATTCCGACGATTGCTGCATGTCGTTCGGCAACGAGAATTTCGGCAGGATGGTCGAAATCGCCGGGGGCACGAATATGGCCAAGGACATCATTCCAGGCACGTTCGGTACGGTCAATCCGGAACAGATCATCGCCTCCAATCCGGATCAAATCATCATCACCGGAGGCAATTGGCAGGGCTTTGTTCCTGGCGGCAACTGGGTCGGCGTTGGTTATGGTGCCGATCTGACCGAAGCGCACCGCAAGCTCGAGAACCTGACCAAGCGCCCGGCATTCACCGGCGTCAAGGCGGTCGAGGACGGCAATGTCCACGCCATCTGGCACCAGTTCTACAACAACCCGTATCAGTTCGTGGCGATCCAGCAGATTGCCAAATGGCTGCATCCGGAACTGTTCAAGGATCTCGATCCGGGAGCGACGTTCAAGGAACTGCATGCGCGCTTCCTGCCGCTGGACTACAAGCCCGGCTATTTCGTCTCCCTGAAGGGTGAATAACCGATGGCCATTGCCGCCGAACGGAGCGAAACGACAACAGGGCGCGTCCAGTATCGCGCCCTGGCTTTTCGCCGGATCGTGCTGATCTGCGGCATGGTCGCGGCCCTGCTCCTCAGCGTCTCCATCGACATGGCGCTGGGGCCGGCCAATTACACCTTGAAAGAGGTGCTGACCTCCCTGTTCTATGCCGGTTCGGTCAGCGATCAGCTGCGCGTCGTCATCTGGGATATCCGCATGCCGATCGCGATAATGGCCGTGACCGTCGGCGCATCGCTCTCGGTCGCCGGGGCGCAGATGCAGACCATTCTCGCCAATCCGCTGGCAAGCCCCTTCACGCTGGGGATTTCAGCCGCCGCCGGATTTGGCGCAGCGCTTGGCCTTGTCGGCGGCGTGGCGCTTTTTCCGGCCGCCGTGCAGTTCATGATCCCGATCAATGCCTTCCTGATGGCGATGGCGGCGGCTTTGTTCATCCATTTCGCCTCGACCATGCGCGGCGTGACGGTCGAAACCATCGTGCTGCTCGGCATCGCATTGGTCTTCACCTTTAACGCGCTGCTGTCGCTCCTCGAATATTTGGCCTCCGAACAGGCATTGGCGGCGGTGGTCTTCTGGACGATGGGCAGCCTCACCAAGGCGACGTGGCCGAAGGTCTGGATCACCGGTGCGGTGCTTGTGTTTACCCTTCCGCTGTTTGCACGGCAGGCCTGGGCGCTGACGGCGTTGCGACTCGGTGAAGACAAGGCGGCAAGCCTTGGCATCAATGTGCGCGGGCTGCGGCTGCAGACGATGATGACCGTCAGCCTGCTTGCGGCCATCCCGGTCTCCTTTGTCGGCACCATCGGTTTCGTCGGCCTGCTCGGCCCACATATCGCCCGCATGCTGGTGGGCGAGGATCAGCGGTTCTTCCTGCCCGCGTCCGTGCTGTGCGGCGCACTGCTTTTGTCGGCCACATCCGTCGTGTCGAAAACGCTCATTCCCGGCGCCATCCTGCCGATCGGGGTCATTACCGCGCTGGTCGGGGTGCCGTTCTTCTTCATCCTGATCTTCACCAATCGGAGGCGGGCATGGTAGGTCTGGCACTCAAGGGCGTCGGCGCCAAATACGGCAAGCACGTCGTGCTCTCGGACGTCGATACCGATGTCCTCAACGGCGGCGTGATGACTGCCGTCATCGGTCCGAATGCGGCGGGTAAATCCACCTTGTTCAAGCGCATCGCCGGGCTCGCTTCGGGGCCGGGGACGGTCGTTCTGTCCGATACGCTGAAGGGGCCGGAAACCATCTGTTACATGCCGCAGGACACGGGCGCCAATGCCGTTCTGACGGTCTACGAATCCGTGCTGCTCGCCAGCAAGCAAGGGTCGAGCTGGAAGGTGCGCGACAGCGAGCTTCTGGAAATCGACCGTATCCTGCAGGCCCTGCGGATCGACGACCTTGCCTTTCGCGGCCTCGGCGAGCTGTCCGGCGGCCAGCGGCAATTGGTGTCGATTGCCCAGGCACTGATCCGCAAACCCGAAATCCTTTTGATGGACGAGCCCACCTCGGCGCTCGATCTGTTTCGCCAGATCGAAGTTCTGGGCTTCATGCGGTCGCTGGCGGCAAAGTCCGGCATGTCGGTGCTGATTGCTTTGCACGATCTCAATCACGCGCTGCGCTATTGCGAAAACACCATCGTCATCGCCAAGGGCGCGATGATCGCGAGTGGCCCGACCGGCGATGTCATTACGGATTCGATGCTGCGTGACATTTACAGGGTCGAGGCGCGGGTCGAGATGTGTTCGCATGGCAAGCCCGTCGTCATCGTCGATCACTCCATCCTTTGAGGCCGGGTTGCTCTGCTTTGGGGGGCGATTGCGAATCCCAAAATCGGATGTTATGAGAGATCCCTATCGAAAGGAGGGCTGCGCAATGAACACATTTTTCCGGCACCATCGCCAGCGTGGCCCCGTCAACGCCCTGCAAATGCGTTTGCAGGGCTGACCAAAGTCCGTTTCTCTTAAAAAACCGTCTTCTGGTCTGCCCTTCGTGGCACTGCGCTGATCCTATTGGTTCGAGCTGCTGTATTTTCTATCCGCCGCGCGCATCGCATCGATGATGGCTTGAGAGCCCTCGATGGATGTTTGCGCGGCAAGACCAGAGACCGATCATGACCCTTATCAACATCCGCAATCTCGGCATCGTGCTGGGCAGTCCGCTGTTCTCCAAACTCAACCTCGTCGTCAATGCCGGCGATCGCATCGGCCTCGTCGCTGCCAATGGCCGCGGAAAGTCGACGCTGTTTCGCTGCCTTGCCGGCGCCCTTGAGGCGAACGAAGGCGAGATCACCAAGGCACGCGGCCTGACCATCGGCTATGTCGAACAGAACGTTCCCACCCGCCTGTTCGATCTACCCTTTTATGCTGCCGTGCTGGATGCGCTGTCCGCCGACCAGCAGGAAAGCGAGAGCTGGCGTGTCGATGTGGTGCTGGAGGAGCTCGATGTGCCGGAAGCGTTGCGGCAGCGGCCGTTGAAGCAGTTGAGCGGTGGCTGGCAGCGTATTGCGATGCTTGCCCGCGTCTGGGTGACCGAGCCGGATGTGCTGTTGCTCGACGAGCCGACCAACCATCTCGATCTCGGCAAGATCGCCATGCTTGAGGCGTGGCTGAATGCGCTGCCGCGCGATGTGCCCGTCATCATCGCCAGCCATGACCGTGCCTTCCTCGACACGGTGACCAACCGCACGCTCTTTCTGCGCGCCGAGCAATCGCAGATCTTTCCGTTGCCCTACACACGGGCGCGGGGTGCACTGGACGAGGCCGACGCTGCCGACGAGCGCCGCTATCAGCGCGACATCAAGGTCGCCGATCAATTGCGCAAGCAGGCGGCCAAGCTCAACAATATCGGCATCAATTCCGGCAGCGACCTGCTGGTGGTCAAGACCAAGCAGCTGAAGCAGCGGGCGGACAAGCTCGAAGATGCCGCCAAGCCCGCACATCTGGAGCGCTCGGCCGGAGCCATCAGGCTCGCCAATCGCGGCACCCATGCCAAGGTGTTGATCACCCTGGAGGATGCCACGGTTCAGACGCCGGATGGCACCCTGTTGTTCAAAACCGGCAAGCAGTTCGTCTGCCAGGGTGACCGGATCGTGCTGCTCGGGGCCAACGGCGCCGGAAAAACCCGCCTTGTCTCGATGCTGCGCAGGGCGGTTGAACAGCCAGAGGTGGCGCAGGACGGCATCAAGGCGACGCCTTCGCTGGTTCTCGGCTATGGCGATCAGGCGCTCGCCGATCTTCGCAATGAAGACACCCCGATGGGGACGATTATTCGCCGGTTCGATATCGGCGACCAGCGGGCGCGGGCGCTGCTGGCAGGCGCTGGAATGTCCATCGAGCTGCAGGCGCGGCCGGTCGGCCAGCTGTCGGGTGGTCAGAGGGCACGGCTCGGCATGCTGATCCTGCGGCTGACCAACCCCAACTTCTACCTGCTCGACGAGCCGACCAACCATCTGGATATCGACGGCCAGGAGGCGCTGGAGGGCGAACTGATGGCGCATCAGGCGAGCTGCCTGTTCGTCTCGCACGACCGCAGTTTTGTCCGCTCGGTCGGCAATCGCTTCTGGTTGATCGAGAAGAAGAAGCTGGTCGAGGTCGATAGTCCGGAAGGCTTCTTTGCCGAAGCCGCCAAACAGAACTAGGTGATCTTGGCGGGCGGGAAACCGGCCGTCCCAGCCCTTGCCGCCAGGCCCGTTGCCGTTTGGCCGTTGCGCTTTGTGCGTGATTTTCCTATAGCCGGGACACGGGATGACGCGCGCGCCGGTATCCCGATCCCATCTTTCGGCGTGCCCGGTTTCCCGATGTCCCATCCCAAGATGCCAAAACCGGACGGCCGTTTTCGAATGTTCGTTCCCATTCTGGCCGGCGCCACCTTGCGCGAGCGGCTGATTGCCTGTGTCGGCGCGCTGATCGGTATCGGCCTGACCGGTCTGATCAGCAGTTATCTGCTCGGGCAGGGGCCGCACCTGCCTTTGATCGTGGCACCGATGGGCGCATCGGCCGTGCTGTTGTTTGCGGTACCGGCCAGCCCGCTGGCGCAGCCGTGGTCGATCATCGGCGGCAATACGATTTCGGCGCTGGTGGGCATCATCACCGCCTCTCTGGTCCACGATCCGGTTATTGCCTCCGGCGTCGGCGTCTCGTTCGCCATCGCGGCAATGTCGCTAACGCGTTGCCTTCATCCGCCTGGCGGGGCGGCGGCTCTGACTGCCGTGCTCGGCGGGCCGGTCGTTGCCAGTTGGGGGCTGTTGTTTCCGTTCGTGCCGGTCGGCCTCAATTCCTGCATTCTGGTCGCGCTCGGCTTGCTGTTTCACAAGCTTGCCCGGCGCAACTATCCGCATGCCGCGACCATAACGGCGGTCAATATCCACGAGACGGCAGACCTGCCCGCATCGCTGCGCGTCGGTTTTCGCGAGGAAGATCTCGACGCCGCGCTGGCCGCGTTTGACGAAACCTTCGACATCGACCGGGGCGATCTCAGCCGTTTGCTGCAACAGGTCGAGCTTCAGGCAACCATCCGCGCGCATGGCGATATCCGCTGCGCCGACATCATGTCCCGCGACGTCATCTCGATCGACGCCGATGCCGACCCGGCCGATGCGCGCGCGCTTGTCTTAAAGCATAATATCCGGACGCTGCCGGTCATGGACGGGAACGGCCATCTGGCCGGGACGATCGGTTTGCGGGAGTTGTCGAAGCATGCCGATCGTGTCGGCGACATCCTGTCGAAGGCCGCCACTGCTTCAGCCACCGATCCGGCGTTCTCGCTATTGCCGGTCCTGACCGACGGGCACGCCCATGCGGTCATCGTCATCGACAGCGAGCATCGGATACTCGGCTTGATATCCCAGACCGATCTTTTGAGCGCGGCGGCACGCGCTTTGCCAGCTGGTCGCGCCGAACGGTAAGGCGCTGCTCGGGTCTCAATGGGGCGGCGCCCGTTGGCGCACGCCCCCATGAGGGTTTTTTCAGAGGCCAGCGATTTTCATCAGGTCTTCCCGTGCGCCGGGAGCCGTCGCCAGGACCGGCGACCCCTTGGTCAGCTGTTCTCCTTCGACAGGGAAGGGGTGATACCAGCCGCCCGCTTCCTTGACGAGGCAATAACCGGCAAGGCAATCCCAGGCATGCATGTAGGGCTCGTAGTAACCCACCAGACGGCCGGCGGCGACATAGGCGAGCATCAGCGCTCCGGAGCCATTGCGGATGAAATTGCCGCCCGCTGCCAAAAGGTCCTCGACCATTTTGCCGACGAAGGCCGGCGTCACGTAATTGTTGGCACCGATGCCGGTGACGGCGTTGCGGATAGTGCGGGAGGGATCGAGGGTCAGCACCCGGCCGTTGAGCGTCGCGCCCTTGCCGCTCGCGCCGGCATAGAGTTCGTCATGGCAGGGGGCGCAGATGACGCCGATCACCGGTGCATTGTCGTGCAGCACGGCGATCGAGACGCACCAGTTCGGCATGCCGTTGACGAAAGGGCTGGTACCGTCGATCGGATCGACCACCCAAGTATAGCCGGAGTCGCCGGGGGCAAGACCGTATTCCTCGCCCAGGAACCCGTCGCCCGGGTTAACCTCAGCGACGCGGGCGCGAATGAGGTTCTCGACCTCGCGGTCGGCAATGGAAACAACGTCCTGCAGGTCGCGCTTGGTTTCGATCACCAGCGTCTCGCGTCTGTTGTAATAGTCGAGCGCAACGCTGCCTGCTTCCTTGGCGATAGCCTGCGCCAGGGCGAAACGCGCGTCGAGCCCGGAGATCTGCAATGTCATGAAATAGTCCTTCTGTAATATTGTATGCCTCAGCCGTTGATGATGGCGATACCGCGTCCCTTGAAGCCGATAGCGACTTCGGTCGCCGGTGCCAAGGCCCGTTCGACGGCCGGATCGACGACGAAAAGTCTGCCTGTGCTTGTCTCTACCTCGTATTCGACATGGTCGCCAAGATAGGCCGCATGGGTGATCTGGCCGGGAAAGGCAGCACCCGATGCCGGCTCCAGCGTGATCGAGTTTGGCCGCACTGCAAGCTTTGCCGGTCCGGGTTTGGCATTGCGGCTGGGTACGCGATGTTCGAGCCCGCCGATGCGGATGGTGGCGTCTGCGCCATCGACGCTGATGACGTCGCAGGCAACCACATTGGCCTCGCCCATGAAGTCGGCAATGAAGGCCGAAGCTGGCGCTTCATAGAGATCGCGGGGCGAGCCTTCCTGCGCGATCACACCGTCCTTCATGATGACGATGCGGTCGGAGACGGCCAGCGCCTCGTCCTGGTCATGGGTGACGTAGACGGCGGTAAAGCCGAGGCGCTGCTGCAGGTCACGGATTTCGGTTCGTACCTGGCGGCGCAGCCGGGCGTCGAGATTGGACAGCGGCTCGTCGAGCAACAGCACCTGCGGTTCGAGCACGAGGGCGCGGGCAACAGCGACGCGCTGCTGCTGGCCGCCGGAAAGCTCGGCGGGAAGCCGTCCGCCCATGCCGGCGAGACCGACCAGTTTCAGACCTTCCTCCGCTCTATCACGGGCTTCCTTCTTCTTGAGCCCGGACGATTCCAGGCCATAGGCGACATTGTCGAGCGAGCTCATATGCGGAAACAGCGCATAGGACTGGAACACCATCGAAACGTCGCGCTCATTGGCGGGCAGCATGGTGACGTCCTTGCCGCCGATCAGGATCTTGCCTGAGCTTGGATGTTCAAGGCCGGCCAGCATGCGCAGTGTCGTGGTCTTGCCGCAGCCGGAAGGCCCGAGCAACGTGACCAGCTGGCCGGGCTCAATGGTCAGCGACAGGTCGTGAATGGCGGTGAAGGCGCCGAACTGTTTCTTGATATTCTGAAAGACGACCGAGCCGGAGCGAGAGGTGATCATACGGTTTTCTCCTGACCGAGGGAAAGGGAAGGGGCTGAAGTGACGCCGGCGACGCGGTTTTCGCGCCGCAGCCGGCGTTCTCCGACGAGAAGCTGGAAGCTGGCGATAACGACAATCATCACCACGATCAGCATCGAGGAATAGGCGATCGCCACGCCATATTCGCCGTTTTCGACGAGGCCGACGATATAGGAGGTCGCCATGTTGTATTCGGCGCTGACGAGGAAGATGACGGCGCTGATCGAGGTGATGGCCCGCACGAAGGAATAGACCAAGGCTGCGGTGATCGCCGGGCGTAGCAGCGGAAGGATAACCTTGCGGATCGTCCTAAAGCTGTTGGCGCGCAGGGTCAGCGATGCCTCGTCGAGGCTCTTGTCGAGCTGGCTCATCGCCGCCACGCCGCCGCGCACGCCGACCGGCATGTTGCGGAAGACGAAGCAGGCAATCAGGATCAGTGCCGTACCGGTCATTTCCAGCGGCGGCAGGTTGAAGGCCATGATGTAGCTGATGCCGATGACCGTGCCGGGAATGGCAAAGCTCATCATCAGGGCGAATTCGAACACATTCCTGCCGGCGAATTTCTGCCGGACGATGAGATAGGCCGTCAGCAACCCGACGGCAGCCGTCAGCGGCGCCGAGATCAGCGCGATCTCGATCGTCGTCCAGAAGGAGTTCCAGGCCACACCAGTCCAGGCCAGTGCCCCATCGCGCATTTCGACAGAGAAGGCGCGGGCGTAGTGATCAAGCGTCAGCGAATTGTCCAGTCCCCAGGTCTTCACGAAGCCGCCGACCAGGATCATGCCGTAGATGACGACCGTGAAGATCATCCACGGGATAACCATGGCATGCACTGCGATCGAGATAGAGCGGGGCAGCGCGATATGCGAGCCGCTGTCGCCCTTGCCGGTCACGGTGGCGAAATTCTTGCCCGACAGCCAGTAGCGCTGGGCAAGGAATGCCGTCAGGGTGAAACAGAGCAGGATGATGGCAAGCACGGCGGCGCGGGACGGATCGTTCTGCGAACCAACAACGGCAAAGAAGATTTCAGTCGAAAGCACGCCATGGCTACCGCCGAGCACCAGCGGGTTACCGAAATCGGCCATGCTTTCGATGAAGCCGATCAGGAATGCATTTGCGATGCCCGGTTTCATCAATGGCAGCGATACGCGCCAGAAGGTGCGCCAGCGGTCGGCCCGCAGCGTCTGGGACGCTTCTTCCATGGATGGGCTGACGCCTTCGACGACGCCGATGAGCACGAGGAAGGAAATCGGCGTGAACGACAGGACCTGGGCGATCCAGATGCCGGTGAGGCCATAGAGCCAGCGGCCTGGCTCGATGCCGAACAAGTTGGACAGGCTTTCTGTGATCACCCCGGCGCGGCCGAACAGCAAAGTGAGGGCAAGGCCGATGACGAAGGGTGGGGTAATGATCGGCAGCACCGTCAAAAGCCGCAGGCCCTTCTTAAACGGGAAGCGCGTGCGGGTGGCGACCAACGCAAAGGCAAGACCCATGATGGTGGAGCCGCCCGCCGTCATCAAGGCCAGCCAGAGTGTGCGCCAGGCAACGCCGCAGCGCTCGCCACCAACAACGCAGCCAAGACTCCAGATCGAATTGTCCTGAATGTTGCGGGTAAAACCGTCCGGATTGAACGAGCCGTCGAAATCCTGGAAGGCGCCGACCAACATGCTGCCGACCGGATAGAATACGAAGATCGCGACGAGGAAAACCAGGATGGCGATCGAGGAGACGACAAAGGCATCGCCCTTCATGACGCCGCGCTCGGCAAGGCCGAAAGAGAAGATAAGAACGAAGGCGAATGCTGAAAGCACTGCACCGGCACCCATGGCTGGCTGGCCGTCGGCCAGCGCGCCAAACAGCGTTTCGCTGATCGTCCAGGACCAGCCGGAAAAGCCGATCGCCAGACCCTGAAGTGTCAGAAACAGCACGCCGGCGGCGCCTGCCGCGGCAAGCAATGTTCCGCGCGGCATCGGATCGCGAATGAACCGCGCTGCCACTACAGCGGCCATGATCAGGCCGGCAAAGGCCAGCCACCAGCGGCCGTAGCTGAGGATTTGCAGAATGCCCGGAGCGACGGAGGCCTCTGTCGGAAAGCCGGAAAACCAGCCGAATCCGAGAAATCCGCCTTCGATCCGGTACCACGGAACCAGAAGGAAGGCGGCAATGCCTATTCCGAGGACAATATCCAGCCTACGGTTGCGATGGTCCATAACGATCCCCGCGCCTTTTCATGATGCAAAATATGGAGTTAGGAGTGGCCGGAGACGGCGCCGCAATCTGAGGAGGGTTGCGCGATCCCCGGCCGGGAAAAACTTTGGGTCTGGCCTTGACGATGGCCCCGGCCTGACCCGTGTCTCTTAGTTGGCGTTGGCGCTGATTTCGCGATCCCAGCGCTCAAGCAGTTCCTTGCGCTTGGCCGGATCGCCATAGGTCTTGAAGTCGTAGTCGATCAGCTTGATGTCCTCGAAGCGCGGTGCTTCCTTGGGGATTTCAGCCGTCTTGTTGGACGGCAGCTGGAAGGATTTTGCATCCTTCATGCGCGACTGCACATCCGGCTTCAGTGCCCAGTCGTACCAGGTCTTGGCATTGTCGAGGTTCTTTGCGCCCTTGACAATCGACATCGAGCCGATCTCGTAACCGGTACCTTCGCACGGTGCGACCGACTTGACCGGAAAACCTTCTGCCGTCTGGGCAACGGCATCATGCATGAAGACGATGCCGATCGCCGTTTCGCCGCGTGCAGCCGCCTTTACCGGGGCAGAGCCGGACTTGGTATATTGCGAAATATTGGCATTGAGCTTCTTTAAATAGTCGTAGGCCTGGTCTTCACCCATGATCTGGACCAGTGAAGCGAGCGCCGTATAGGCGGTGCCGGACGAGTTCGGGTTGGCAATCTGGATTTCACCCTTGAATGCCGGGTCGAGAAGGTCCGCCCAGCATTTCGGCTCCTTGAAACCCTTGGTCTTGAAAATCTCGGTATTGTAGCCCCAGCCGAGAGCGCCGGCGTAGACGCCGACCGTCTTGTAGCCGGAGCTTTCCGCCTGCTTCTTTGCCCAATCCTGCAACTGGTCGAGCATCGGCGACTTGTATTCCAGGGTCAGGTTTTCAGATGCCGCCTGCAGGTGCGGATCGCCTGTTCCGGCCCACCAGATGTCAGTTTTCGGATTGCGCGCCTCGGCCCGGATCTTGGCATAGGTTTCGCCGGAAGACAGGCGCACCATGTTGACCTTGATGTCGCTGTGCGCCTTTTCGAAGTCGCCCTTCATCTGCTCGCAGATGACCACATCGGCCGAGCAGATCAGGTTGAGATCGCCGGCGGCCTGGGCCGAGAAAGCTGAAAGTGTCGTTCCGGCGACCAATGCGGCGACGGCAATATATCGTGAACCCATGAAATTTCCTCCTGTTAAGCGGCGCCTCCACGCCATCAGCTTTTGCAAGCGTGTGCAAATGCTGCATGAGATGACAACGGCTGTCAAACAAAATCTTCACAAAACTGTCACACTTCGAGGGATCGAGCGCTTGCACGCAATTGCAAAATTGTGCAGATTACGCGCAAGAGGACGGACCGCATCGTGTCACAAAAATTATTCGTCAGTGCCCAGGAAGTGGCGGAGAAGGCCGGGGTTTCGCGCTCCGCAGTTTCCCGTACGTTTACATCAGGTGCCAGCGTTTCGCCGAAAACGCGGCAGAAAGTGCTCGATGCCGCAGAGGCGCTCGGCTACCACGTCAATCACCTGGCCCGCGGACTCATGCGCAACGAAAGCGGCATCGTCTGCCTGATCGTCTCAGAAATCGGCACGCCCTATCGCTCGGCGCTGCTGCGCGCCCTGACACAGCAGTTGCAGAATTCCGGCAAGGTCGCGATGCTGATCAACACCGACCGGTCGGACGGCAGTGTCGACCTGGCTCTCCGGCAGGCGATTCGCTACCGGGCCGATGCCTCGGTCATCCTGTCCGGCCTGCCGGACAAGTCGATCACCGACCTTTGTCTGAAGAACGGCCAACGGCTGGTGCTGATCAACCGCGATGACGACCGGGAAGGGCCGCTGAAGATCAATCTGGATGACGCGGATGCGGCTTCGCGTATTGCCACCGCGTTCGTGCGGGCTGGCTGCCGCAAGCTTGCCTTTGCCAACTCCCAGGCCGGCACCCCAAGCCTGATGGCACGCGAGCACGGCTTCGTTGCCGCTGCCAAGGCGCTGGGTCTGGATGTGATCGTCGAGCGGTTCGGCCATACCGGGTATGAAAGTGGCCGGGTTGTCGCCCAACAGCTTCTGACCCGCAAGGAGCGCCCGGACGCAGTGTTCTGCGCCACCGATCTCCTCGCCTGCGGTTTCATGGATGCCGCCCGTCATCAGTTTTCAGTGTCCGTTCCAGATCAGATTTGTGTGGCCGGTTTCGATGATATCGAGCAGGCGTCCTGGTCATCCTATGGGTTGACCACATTCGCGCAGCCCGTGGACACGATTGCGCGCGAGGCCGTGTCCTGGCTGGTATCCGAGGACGCCGAGCCTGAGGACCATACGGTGCGCCTGCATGCCGACCTGGTATGGCGAACCTCGATCAGAGGCGGGTAAGCCTTATGGGCGGTGCGCTGAAAAAATCGTCGAAAAAACCGGCAACCTTTTTGTCCGAGCTGGCCCCATTTACAGAAACCTTGTTCAAGGAGCGGATGCGCGAGCAGTTCGCGGCGTTGTGCTACCGCATTTGTGCGGAAGGTGGCATATTCGAAGTTCTTTTGGTAACGAGCCGTCAAAGCGGCCGCTGGATCATTCCCAAGGGCTGGCCCATAGCCGGCAAAAAGCCACACGAGGTCGCCGCGATCGAAGCCTTTGAGGAGGCCGGCGTGCGCGGAAAGGCAACGAAAAAGCCGTTCGGGTATTTCACCTATCTGAAGATGTTCACCAATGGCGAGCGCGCGCCTTGTTGCGTCCAAGTGCACCTGCTCGATGTCAGGGAAAGCTGCGATGTCTTTCGTGAGAAGGGCCAGCGGCTCAGCGAGTGGGTGTCCTGCGTCGAGGCGGCGCGGCGTGTACGCGAGCCTGAGTTCAAAGGACTTTTCCTGTCTATGCAACGGGCAAATGTTTCCCGCCAACAGGTGGGCGGTCACAGATAGCCGCCCCGCGCTGAGCGGACTGCGCGAAACAGTGTAGGCCAGCTTGTCGAGCCTTTAGCCAAATCGCTCCATTTCAAAATTAACCGGCGCCACCGGACCATTCACGCGGCTGGTTTTCGCAAGCGTGGTGGTATGATCTGCCATAGTCAGTGCCATCAGCAGGCCGGCGCCGACGACAAAACCGAATGCGAGATAGGAAAACTTCGCGAGCATTTTAGTAACTCCTGTTTACCTCATCCGTTGAACGCGGCGAGATGGGTAAAGTTCCGCTGAGATGGGAGAACCGTTTCAGATGTTCGGTGATGCGATTGCCATGGCGCCCGGCAATGAACGGCGTCACTCCCAAGTGCAAACCGCAGTCTGCCATTGGGATTGGCCCTTTGGAAGTTGACCATGCAGCTAGTGCATGGGTGTCCTGAAGTATTGGCGCTGTTACTCCATAATCAGGAGGCTTATACACAACTCATCACAACGACAACGGCGCCACTGAATGGCTGCCGGGCCCGGAAAGCCCTAGAAAGGGGATTATCATGAACGTAGCACGCTCTTTCAACAATTGGCGCAAGTACCGTCAGACGGTCACCGAACTTGGCCGCATGACCTCCCGCGAACTGCGCGACCTCGGCATCGACCGTGCCGATATCCAGAGCATCGCCCGCGCCTCGGTCGCTCGCTAATCGCTTAAAACACCGCCCCCGGCGAAGTGTCCATAAACGCCCGTTGCCTTGCAGCGGGCGTTTCTGTGTTTGGCGCATAACGAAGGATGTGGGATGCCGCCACTTGAAGCCTGCGGGATAGCACCCTCCAATTTGTCATTCTTGTTCCCGGATGCATATGCCAATCTGCAGCCGACTGATTCCGGGGGGCGAGAGATTGGAACATGCTTTTTTGCGGCGGGCGGCATTGTCTCGGCCTGATGTGACTGCCGAAGATGCCGCGCGGCTTTTTTCCGATCACTATGGTCTTGCTGGCCAGATTGCCGAACTCGGCAGTCAGCAGGACCGCAATTATCGCATTGACACAGCAAAAGGCCGTTTCGTCCTGAAGATTTGCCGCGCCGATTATGCGACTGTCGAGCTTGAAGCGCAAAACGCCGCACTGCGCCATATCGCCGGCAAGGCCAATTCGCCCCGCGTGCCGAAAGTGATTGCCGCTAACAATGGCGCCGACATCCTGTTCGTCACGGTGCGCAATGCAAATTATCAGATCCGCCTGCTCGATTATATCAGGGGCCAACCGCTGACGCGGCGCAAACATCTGCCGGCAGTGACGGTCGCGGCACTCGGCGCGCTGGGCGGCCGGCTGGCGCTGGCGCTGGCGGATTTTACGCATCCCGGCCTGTCGCGCGACCTGCAATGGGATCTTCGGAATGCCGAACCGGTCGTTAGCCATCTGCTGTCGGCGGTAAGGGATGCGGATCGCAAGCAGCGCATCGGCCAGGCGATGGATGCAGCCATGCGCCGGCTCAGCGTGCTGAAGCCGGAGCTCCGGCAACAGGCGATCCATCATGACATCACCGACGACAATGTCGTCAGCCTGCCAAATGACAGCCGCCAGCTAATACCGGATGGTGTGATCGATTTCGGCGACGTCATCCATGGTTGGCTGGTCGCCGATCTCGCTGTCACCTGCGCCTCGCTGCTGCATCATGCCGATGGCGATCCCGTCATCATCCTGCCAGCGATCAAGGCATTCCACGCGGTTTTCCCGCTCAACGAGGCGGAACTGCGCGCACTCTGGCCGCTGATCGTGGCGCGCGCCGCCGTGCTGGTGGCAAGCAGCGAACAGCAGATCGCGCTCGATCCGGACAACAGCTATGTCAGCGGCAACATCGACCACGAGCGGTTGATTTTCGACGTCGCGGTTTCGGTGCCGTTAGCCGTGATGGAAATCGCCATCCTGCAGGCGGTTGGCCAACTGGGCGATCAGGGTGCTGCAATCACCGGTGAGCGTCTGCTGCCGGAGATCGAAGCGTCCGGGATCGCGGCGATCGCCCTGGACACGCAAAGTGAGCTGTTCGACGGCGTTGCATGGCCGCAACCGGATCTCGAAGACCGGCTTCTTTCGGCGGCATCGCGCGAAAACAACAATGCCGTCTCAACGCGCTACGGCGAATACCGGCTGACCCGAACTGTGCTGCGTTCATCTCAGCCGGCGGCAACATGCGCTCTTCATGTCGATCTGCTCTTGCCGGCGGGCACCGGCGTGTCGGCGCCTTTCGGCGGCATTCTGAAACTCACCGATGGCGGCCTGATATTGCTGGGGCGGGATGCCGCGCTGCATCTGTCCGGTCTTGATGCCTTGCCTGGCCCGGATGATTTCATCCATCCTGGTCAGCCGCTTGGCCTGGTCACTGGCTCGGCCGGTGACCATGGCGTGCTGCGCGTCCAGCTCTGCCGTGACAAGGACATCGTGCCGCCGCCGTTTGTCTCACCCGCTCACGCCGCTGCGTGGATGGTTCTATGCCCGTCACCGGCAAAGCTGCTCGGCTTTGATTGCGATGCACCGGTGCCGCAGAGTGCGTCGCTTCTCTCGCTCCGCCAGAGCCATTTCGCCAAGCCGCAAAAGAACTATTACGGGATGCCGCCGCAGATCGAGCGGGGCTTGCGCGAGCATATGGTCGACGTCGAAGGCCGCGCCTATCTCGACATGGTCAACAACGTCACCATCCTTGGCCACGGCCACCCGCGTCTCGCCGATGCCGTGCACCGGCAGTGGCAACGGCTGAACACCAATTCCCGGTTCCACTATGCCTCCGTCGCGGAATTTTCCGAGCGGCTGGCAGCTCTCGCGCCGGAAGGGCTCGACACGGTGTTTCTGGTCAATAGCGGCTCGGAAGCCAATGATCTGGCGCTCAGGCTCGCCTGGGCAGCGAGCGGCGCGCGCAACACGCTGTGCCTGCTGGAAGGATACCACGGCTGGTCGGTTGCCAGCGACGCAGTCTCCACCTCGATCGCCGACAATCCGCAGGCACTGACCACCCGGCCTGACTGGGTCCACCCGGTCATGTCGCCAAACACCTATCGCGGTCCGTTTCGCGGGGCGGGCTCGACCGCCGGCTATATCGAAGCCGTCATGCCGGTGCTGGAAAAGCTCGATCGCGACGGCAAGGGGCTGGCCGGGTTCATCTGCGAATGCGTCTACGGCAATGCCGGCGGGCTACCGCTGCCGGCGGGTTACCTCAAGGACATCTACGCTTTGGTTCGGGCACGCGGCGGCGTCTGCATCGCCGATGAAGTGCAGGTCGGCTACGGCCGTCTCGGGAATCATTTCTGGGGTTTTGAAGAGCAGGGCGTGGTCCCCGATATCATCACCATCGCCAAGGGCATGGGCAACGGCCATCCGCTTGGTGCTGTCATCACCACCAAGGCGATCGCCGATGCGCTGGAGAAGGAAGGTTACTTCTTCTCCTCCGCTGGCGGAAGCCCGGTCAGTTCCGTGGTCGGCATGGCGGTTCTGGATATCATGCGCGATGAGAAGCTTCAGGAGAACGCCCGCGTCGTCGGCGACCACCTGAAACGCCGCCTGCAGGCATTGGGACAGCGGTTCCCTCTCGTCGGTGCCGTGCACGGCATGGGTCTCTATCTTGGATTGGAATTCGTCCGTGACCGCGAGACGCTGGCGCCGGCAACTGCCGAAACGGCTGTGATTTGTGACCGGCTGCTGCAGCTCGGCGTCGTCATGCAGCCGACCGGTGATTATCTGAACGTCCTGAAGATCAAGCCGCCACTCTGTCTGTCACAGGAGAGCGCGGATTTCTTCGCCGACATGCTGGAGCGGGTGCTTTCGGACGGATGGTGAGGAAACATTCCCATTCCGATTGAATTGCGCAGCCGGATCGGCTTAGCTCGCCCCAGATTCTTCGTGGCAAGCAGTGAGTATCATCATGACGCAGACCGCCGATATCATCATCCTCAACGCCCGTGTTCTGACGCTGGATGAGGATCGGCCCCGAGCCGAGGCGGTCGCGATGGCTGCAGGCTTTATCCTGGCCGTCGGCACGGAAGCGCAGATGGAGACCTTTCGAGGCGCAGGCACGCAGGTGATCGATGCAGCGGGAGGCACGGTGCTTCCGGGTTTTTCCGAAAACCACATGCACCTGTTTTCGGGCGCCGCCGAGCTCGACCATCTCCAGCTTGCCGGGATCAGCGGACTGGCAGCTCTGACCGAGGCTGTTCGGGAGTACGCGCTAACGCGGACCGCCGAGAAGGTCCTTTTTGCACAAGGTGCCGACTACACGATCCTCGGGGACGAACGCCTGACGCGCCGTCATCTCGATGCGATTGTGGCTGATCAGCCATTGGTTCTTTTCGCGCCCGATCATCATACGGCCTGGGCCAATACCAAGGCGCTCGAACTGGTCGGCATCTTGCACGGCGCGGACCTTGGACCCGGCAACGAGGTTGTGGTGGATTCAGATGGCCTGGCGACCGGGGAATTGCGTGAAATGGAAGCGTTCAGCCCGTTGCAGGCAGCCGGCGGTTTCGATCGCTACCGCCTCGGCCTCTCCACCGGCGGCGAGCCGGACCCCTATCCCAACGAAGCGGAATGGGCGCAAGATATTGCCGTGATGCGGCGCGGCCTTGATTATTGTTCCCGCCACGGCATCACCACCGTTCAAAACATGGATGGCAATCTCTACCAATTGGAACTGCTCGCCGCGATCGAGAAAGAGGATGGCAGCCTGCCGTGCCGGGTGATCATTCCCTTCCATTTCAAAAATTTCATGTCGCTCGACATGCTGGAAAAGGCATCCGAACTTGCGCGCCGGTTCGACAGCGACTGGCTATCGTCCGGCGTCGTCAAGGTTTTCTACGATGGCGTGCTCGACAGCTGGACGGCGGTGATGGTGGAGCCTTACGCCGACAAATCAGGCGATTGCGGCGAGGGCCTCTTCACGCCCGAAACGTTTCGCGATGTCGCAGTGGAAGCGGACCGGCGCGGGCTGCAGATCGCGGTTCACGCGATCGGCGACGGCGCGGTGCGGGCAGTGCTCGATGGGTACGAGGCCGCACGCGCGCAGAACGGCACCCGCGACAGCCGGCATCGCATCGAGCATATCGAAGTCGTGCATCCGGGTGACATCGCCCGGTTCGCCGAACTCGGCGTCATCGCCTCAATGCAGCCGCCGCATCCGCCGGGTTGCGCCGGCGTGCCGCTGGAGCCGACCGTATCGCGCATCGGCCGGGATCGCTGGCCGGTCAGCTATGCCTGGCGCACGTTCAAGGACGCCGGCGCGCATATCTGCTTTGCCTCCGACTGGCCGGTGTCTCCGATCGACCCGATCATCGGCATTGAGGCGGCCATCACGCGCAAACGCTGGGCCGACAGCGATCCGGATCAATCGTTTTCCCTGATGGAGGCCCTCTCGGCCTATTGCGTCGAAGGCGCCTATGCGGAATTCAAGGAGGATCGAAAGGGCATGATCCGCGCAGGATACCTTGCCGATATCGTTGTACTCAGCGGAGACATCGAGGCAACGGCTCCAAATGAGCTGCAGACGATCCAACCCACCACCACAATTTGCGGCGGCCGTATAAGTTTTTCCTCCTGATAAAGATTTTTTCCTCATCAAGTAGAATCGTGTTGTCAATGCGAGGCCGCTGTGGTCACCTAGCGCAAAGCCGAAAAGGCGGGAACAGCAGCTTCATGCAATGGGTAGTGTGCCGCATATGGCGGAATTGAACGCGGTCGAAATACGCCATGTTTCTAAGATATTCGGCTTTGGCGAGTTTGCATTCGCTGCCGTCGACAACACATCGGTATCGATCCGGCAGAACGAGTTCTTCACGCTTCTGGGACCTTCCGGATGCGGCAAGACCACTTTGTTGCGGCTGATCGCAGGCTTCGAATATCCGACATCCGGCGAGATCATACTGAACGGCGAGAACATCGCCGCCATGCCGCCGTTCAAGCGACCAATCAATACAGTTTTCCAAAGCTACGCGCTGTTTCCACACATGACGGTGGCGGAGAATATCGGCTTTGGTCTCACGATGCTTGGCAAGCCGAAGCAGGAGATCAAGGACCGCGTCGATGCCATGCTGAAGCTGGTGCGCATGGAAGCGCTCGCCGGTCGGCGCACCAGTCAGATTTCCGGTGGCCAGCAGCAGCGTGTCGCGCTCGCCCGCGCCCTTGCGCCCCAGCCGAAGGTTTTGCTGCTTGACGAGCCGCTTTCGGCGCTCGATTACAAGCTGCGCAAGGACATGCAGATCGAATTGAAGCGCCTGCAGGCGGAAACCGGCATCACCTTCATCTTCGTCACCCATGACCAGGAGGAGGCGCTGACCATGTCGGACCGCATCGCGGTGATGTCATCGGGCAGGATCCTGCAGGTCGGCAATCCCCGGGAGATCTATGATGCCCCGGCGGATCGCTTCGTCGCCGATTTCATCGGAGAAACCAATTTTCTGAAAGGCCGGATCAGTTCGGTGAGGGACGGCATCGCCGATGTCGATACGCCGGTCGCCGGCCGAATCTCGGCAACAATGCCGCAGGATTTCCACGCCGAAGGCGAGGTGACGGTGGTTCTGCGGCCGGAGCATGCAACGCTCTGCCCACCTGACCGTACCGTAGCCAACCAGATGACCGGCACGCTCGAAAACGTCGTCTATTTCGGCACGGATACCCATTATCACGTCCGCCTTTCCGACGGCGAAACGGTGTTTACCCTGCGAGAACAAAACAAACCTCTGCAGAGCGCACGGTTCAACCAGGGCGATATGGTTGGCATTGCGCTCGAAGCCAATGCCGCCCGGGTGTTGAGGAACTGAGATGACGAACATGCCGGGGACGATCGAAGCGGAGAAGAGCAGGGATATCCGGAAACGGTGGCTGCTCTCGCTTCCCGCCCTGCTGATCATCCTTCTTGCATCGACCGGCCCTCTGCTGATCGTTCTCGTCTATTCCTTCCTGACACCCGGTCCCTATGGCGATGTGCAATGGCTGCCTTCGCTTGAGGGCTGGATTGGCGTCGTCATGGAGAAGGATATTTTCGACGGCACCTTCTCGCTTGCCGATGCGCATGTGTCGATTTTCATGCGCTCTGTCATGCTGTCTTTGGCAACGACGGTCCTGACCTTGCTGGTCGGTTTCCCCACCGCCTATTTCATTGCCACAAGGCCGGAAAAAACCCGGGAACTCTGGCTGTTCCTGATTACCATCCCCTTCTGGACCAATCTTCTCATCCGCACCTTCGCGATCCTCGAGATCATTCGCAACGAAGGCCTGATCAATGGTTTGATGTTGAAGTTCGGTCTGATTTCAAAGCCCGTCCAAATGCTCTTCACCGACGGTGCGATCCTGACAGGCATGGTCTATGTCTATCTGCCGCTGATGGTGCTGCCGCTCTATGCCAGCATGGAAAAGCTGGATTTCCGGTTGGTGGAAGCGGCCTATGACCTTTATGCCACGCCCTTCAGGGTGCTGAGAAAAATCATCTTTCCGCTGGTCAAGCCCGGCGTCATAGCCGGCTCGATTCTCGTCTTCATTCCGGCGCTCGGCGCCTACGTGACGCCGAGCATTCTCGGCGGCGGCAAGAACATGATGCTCGGCAACCTGATCGAGCTGCAGTTCGGCCAGGGCCGGAACTGGCCGCTCGGCTCGGCGCTGTCGATCACGCTGATGCTGATCGTCATGGCGGCACTGCTTGTCTATGTTCGCAATGCGGGATCTCAAGGGAGCCGGCATGGCTAAGACATTTTCCATCCGGCGTCAGCGCGGATTCACAACCATTGCAATGGCCTGCTTCTTTGCGCTTTACCTCCCGATCGCGGTGCTGGTCTTCTACTCGTTCAATGCGGGCGAATCCCTGGCTTCCTTTGACGGGATTTCGCTTCGCTGGTTCACCAAAGCCTTTCAAAACCAGCAGGTGATCGACGCTTCCATCCGCTCGCTGCAGATCGCCTCGTTTGCCGCTGTCGTCGCCACCATTGCAGCCACCATGGCGGCGCTGGCGACCACCCGGACGGAGCCCTATCGCGGCCTGACGCTGAAATATGCCTTCATCAACCAGCCCCTGATGATTCCGGAAATCGTCACGGCCGTTGCCCTTCTGATCTTCTTTGCCCGCGTCAAGATCTGGACCGGTTATTCCGGCCTGGGCTACCTGATCGCCGCCCATACGGCGTTCTGCATCCCGTTTGCCTATCTGCCGATCCGGGCGCGGCTGGAAAATATGGACCTGACGCTGGAGAAGGCGGCTGCCGATCTCTACGCAACACCGTGGAACACCTTCCGCTATGTCACGCTGCCGCTGCTGTGGCCCGGCATTCTCGCCGGTTTCATGCTGGCCTTCGTGATTTCGCTCGACGATGTGGTCATCACCGAATTCGTCAAATCGGCCGGCCAGGATACCTTGCCGACCTACATGCTCGGCCAGATCCGCCGCTCCATCACACCGGAAATGAACGCGATTTCGACGCTGTTCCTGCTCTTGTCAGTCTGTGTCGTCACCGTCTTCTTCATCGTCAACAGAAAACGTGTCTAACGAAAGAAAAGGGAACAGCATCATGAAACGGATGACAGCGACCATGGCCGTCACGGCCGCACTTCTCGCCTCCACCGGGCTTGCCCGGGCCGAAGGCGAACTCAACATCTACAACTGGGGCAACTATACCAGCCCCGAGATGATCAAGAAATTCGAGGACCAGTACAAGGTCAAGGTGACGATCACCGACTATGATTCCAACGATACGGCGCTCGCCAAGGTCCGCCAGGGCGGTTCGGGCTTCGACATGGTCGTGCCGTCGCAGAACTACATTCCGATCTGGATCTCGGAGGGCCTCTTGCTCGAGACCGATCCGGGCAAGATGGAGAGTTTCAGTCACGTCGCCAAGGAATGGCAGAATCCGGAATTCGACCCGGGCCGCAAATATACCGTTCCGTGGGCGATGGGCATCGTTGGCGTCGTCGTCAACACCGATGTCTACAAGGGGGACATCAACACCTGGGGTATCGTCTTCGACACGCCGGATGAGCTGAAAGGCAAGGTCAACGTTGTTCCGGAGATGACCGATGTCATCGACGCAGCCGTGCTCTACAATGGCGGCACGAAATGCACTGGCGACCTTACCGTCCTCAAGAAGGTGCGTGATACGCTGGTCAAGGCGAAGCCGAACTGGGTGGCGATGGAATACGGCACTATCCAGAAAATGGGCTCGGGCGACTTCGCCGCTTCCAGCGACTGGAACGGCTCTGCGTTTCGCCAGCGCCTGGCCAATCCTGCGATCAAATTCGGCTATCCGAAGGAAGGTTTCGTCAACTGGAGCGACAATCTTGCCGTTCTGAAAGACGCAAAGAATGTCGAAAACGCCAAGCTCTTCCAGAATTTCATGATGGATCCACAGAATGCCGGGATGAATTCCGGATTTCATCGGTATGCGAACGGGATCGCCGGTTCCGGCGAATTCATGCCGGCCGATATGAAGGGGGCACCGGAAATCGATATCCCCGCCGAGTTTGCTTCGGTCGGCGTTCCCTCGCAGACCTGCCCGCCCGAAGTTCAGGAGCTTTACACCAAGATCTGGACCGAGCTTCAGAAGTAATCCTCTCCCAACGCACCCCGCCGGTCGCGGCGGGGTGCGTTTTTGTTCCCGCCGCTTGGATAATCCCATGAAAACCGTCTTCTCGCCCCGCCATCTTGGTCATGCCAACCAGCTCGAGCTGGTCGCCGGCGCCATCGTACCTGGTTACGAGCTAACCTCGCGCGCTGAATATGTCTCGGGGCGGATCAAGACCGTGGGGCTCGGGCCGATCCTGCCGCCGCAGGGGCATGACCTGACGACGGCGGCGCGCATCCATCGCAAGGACTATCTCGATTTCCTACCGACGATCTGGGATCTCTGGACTGCGGAGGGACGCACCGGCACCGCGCTTCCCTTTACCTGGCCCACCCGTGGCCTGCGCGGCGACGTGCCGCCTGAATTCATTGACGGGCTTCTCGGATATTATTCCTTCGACGCCGGGTGCGGCATCGTCGAAGGCTCCTGGGATGCGATCAAATCCTCGCATGACGTGGCACTGACGGCGGCCGGCCTCGTCCAGGATGGTGAACGTTCGGCCTTTGCATTGTGCCGCCCGCCTGGCCATCATGCCGGCGCCGGTTTCATGGGCGGCTATTGCTACATCAACAATGCCGCAGTAGCGGCGCAGTGGTTCCGCGACAACGGCGCCAAGCGCGTCTCGATCCTCGACGTCGATTATCACCATGGCAACGGCACGCAGGAAATCTTCTATTCCCGCGCCGATGTGCAGGTGATCAACCTGCATGCCGATCCGATGCAGGAATATCCCTACTTCCTCGGCCATGCCGACGAGCGCGGAACCGGCGAGGGCGAGGGCTACAACCTCAACTATCCCATGCGCTTCGGCACGGATTGGGAGCGCTGGAGCCAGTCGCTGGAGGACGCCTGCGGCAAGCTGGTGGCCTATAATCCGGATGTGGTGGTGATTTCGCTCGGCGTCGATACGTTCGAGAAGGACCCGATCAGCAAGTTCAAGCTCACGACCGAAGATTTCCCGAAGATCGGCGAGCGTATCGCCCGGCTGAATTTGCCCACTTTGTTCGTGATGGAAGGCGGCTATGCCGTCGCCGAGATCGGCGTCAATGCCGTCAGCGTTCTGACCGGCTTTGAGGGCAACTGATCGTGGCTTCCGGCTCCGTCATGACTTTGGGCGTCGTCCAGTTCGCCTGCACCGATGATCTCAATGAAAACCTCGCCACCGCCTACCGGTTGATCCGGCAGGCTGCGGGCGAGGGTGCCAATATCGTGCTGGTACAGGAGCTATTCGAAAGCCTGTACTTTTGCCAGACGCAGGATCCCGTCCATTTTGCCAGAGCGCATGCGCTTGCCAATCATCCGGTCATCGCACCGATGCAGGATCTCGCCAGGGAACTCGGCGTCGTCCTGCCGGTTTCCTTCTTTGAGAAAAGGAACCAGGCCTTTTACAATAGCCTCGCCATGATCGACGCCACGGGAGACATCCTCGGTGTCTACCGCAAATCCCACATTCCCGACGGTCCGGGCTATAGCGAAAAATTCTATTTCCGCCCCGGTGACACCGGCTTCAAGGTCTGGCCGACCCGTTTCGGCACGATCGGTGTCGGCATCTGCTGGGACCAGTGGTTTCCAGAAGCTGCGCGCGCCTTGGCGCTGATGGGCGCCGAACTGATCCTCTACCCGACCGCCATCGGCTCTGAACCGGCCCGCCCCGATCTGGATACGATGGAACACTGGCGCATGGTGATGCGCGGCCACGCTGCCGCCAACATGATGCCCATTGCCGCCGCCAACCGTATCGGCTCTGAAACCATTAGCGGCCAATCACAATCCTATTACGGGTCGTCCTTCATCGCCGGTCCCGACGGGCAGCTCGTCGCCAGCGCCGGACGTGCCGAAGAAGACGTGCTGGTTGCCAGTTTCGACCGGCAGCAGCTTGCCGACGACCGCGCCGCCTGGGGTATGTTCCGCGATCGCCGGCCGGAACTTTATGGCGTGCTGGCGACAGCGGATGGAGGAGACAGAACATGACGGATTTCAAACGCTCGGACGTTACGCTCGCAAATTGGCGGACGGCCCCTTTCTCGCAATGGTCTTTTCAGAATGTCAGCGAGGTCGTTCCCTCAGCCGTCATCAAGGCCAAAGGCGAGGGCGAAGCGCCATCCCTAAATCTCGGTGGTCTCGAAGACCTGCAGGTGCCCGGCATCGATGGCACGGTCCAATCGCTGAAGGAATTTCTGACGGCAAGCGAGACAGACGAACTGTTGGTCATGCGCAATGGGCGCATCGTTGCCGAATGGTCGGCGGATCATTCCAACCCCGCCCGGCCGCATATCATCTTTTCCGTGTCGAAATCCCTGACGGCTTTGCTTGCCGGAATTCTGGCGGGCAAGGGCTTGCTCTCCTTCGACAAGCTGGTGATCGATTATGTGCCGGAGGCCGCCGGTTCGGCTTACGCGGACGCGACCGTTCAGCAATTGTTCGACATGGAGATCAGCGTCGATTTCGTCGAGGACTATCTCGACACATCAGGCGGCTTCGATCGCTATCGCCGGGCGACCGGCTGGAATCCCGACAGGCCGGACAGTCCCGCACCGGATTTGAAAAGCTTCGTCTGCAGCATCGGAAAAGGCGACTGGAGGCACGGCGAAAAGCACGCCTACCGCTCCCCCAATACCGATCTCGCCGGTATCGTGCTTGAGCGCGCCGGGGGCGGGCGGCTGCCAAGCCTGCTGAGTGATCACCTCTGGCAGCCGATGGGCGCCCGCTCCGATGCGATGATCACCGTTGATCGCATCGGCACGGCGCGCGCTGCAGGCGGCATGTCGGCGACGGCGCGCGACCTTGCCCTGACTGGCGAGCTCGTGCGGACAAGAGGGGCCGGCCTGATCGCGGAGAAGTTCATCGACGATCTGTGGACCGGTGGCAGCCGTGATGCGTGGAAGAATGGTGATCAGACCAGCTTGTTTCCATCGGGCAGCTATCGCAACTACTGGTACGAGACCGGCGAGGGCGAACTGGCGGCCATCGGCATTCACGGCCAATGGATCTGGGTCGATCCGGCAACGTCAACCGTCGTCGTCAAGCTGTCATCGCAGACCTTGCCGGTCGATGCTGAGCTGGACCAGGCAATCGTTTCCATGCTGCGCACAGTTTCCCGCGCTGCAGCCTGAAATTATAGGGCTACGGCAACCGCTGCTACATCACCTGCGGCCGCGACAGGCCACCGGATGAGGGCTTCGGCACCGGTAGCAGTCAGACCATAAACACCACGGTCGATGCGCTCGAACCAGCCATAGACATTGCCGCGCAGGATGGCGGCAGCCGATGGCGTGATCGGCTTCAAGTCTCTTGGCCGTAAAGGCCCAGCCTGGAGCGCCGCAGCGCAGGCCAGAGCTTGCTGCCGGTAGGCGGTCATGATCGGCGAGCGCGTGCTGCCGCCGAGGGCCGGATCGCCCTTGCGCTTCTTGTGTTCGTTGACCAGACGAGACCGCTTGCGCGGGTTCTTGCGCGGCATCAGCGCCACCGGGCTAACGACGACATCGACCGTTCCATTGTCGGAAACGCTCAGCATGCCGAACCCGAGCCGCCGGCAGAGATCGCGGTAGCGGCGATCGCTTTCGCGACCCTTTCCCTTGGCCGAGACGCGGGCTGCAATCCACACCTCATCGCTTGCCGCTGCCCTGTCGACGGCCTGAAGGATTAGTTCGAGATTGAAGCTGAGCTTGAGTTCACAGATGACCACGACCGGCGGTTCATCCGGGCTTAAGCCCACAATATCGCAACCGGCCACCTCGCCCTTGACGCTGTAGCCGGCGGCTTCGAGAAAGCCTTTGATCGGCAGATAGAGCGTGGTCTCCAAATCGTGTCCTCACATCATCGTCTGCACGGTCTTGCCGTGATTTGCCGATCAGATCAATGAAATGATGGTCAGTTGGAGGAAACGGGACTTACCCAAGTCCGGCAATGGACAGGACGACGATATCCTCCTCACGGCCGGCCACTTCGAACTCGACCGTGTCACCGGCAGCCGCGCCGTCCAGTGCGCGCGCAAGCGGCGATGTCCAGGCAATGGCCCCTACATGCGGATCAGCCTCGTCCTCGCCGACGATGCTGATATCCTTGACGCTGCCACCGCGGCTGATGGAAACATGCGTTCCAAACCGGACCGAGGTTGGTTCCGCGACGGGGTCCATGATCTCCATACTGGCGCGCCGCGCCTCCCAATAGCGCAGATCCCGCTTGAGAGCGGCAAGCACCTCGTTATCGCTGGTCGCCGCAGTCTGTTGGGTGAGCGCTGCAACCATCTGCTCGATCTGCCTGGCACCATTGGGTGTCACAAGATTTCGGGCAGTGCTGATCGGCCTCTCCGCGACCGGTGGCGGCGGGACGTCGTCGATTTCCTTGGTGAATGCGCGGCTCATGGGCTTCTCCTCTCATACCAACGCATAGCACGCTTTCAGGTTCACTTGTGGCCCAACGTGTCGAACAGGGATCTGAAAACCCGGTGATCACATCTTCCGCTTCAGCTTGGTACGCGGGTCGCGGATGATGTGGTCGACCCGTCCGGCAAGGGTGTGTTCCGGCTCTCTTTCGGCGGCCTCCCTCTACGAATGACAATATCGCCAAATTCGCCTGCTCAACGCCTTCTTCAGGCCGTCGATTCGCTCAACCGGCGTTCAGCCTCGCCCCAGCTGCCGGTCATGCGCAGGCTCGGCGATTGGCCGTCCATTTGGGATGCCCAGCGCAACGGCAGGGCATCCGGCCGCCGGATGATGCGGCGCGGCGTGAAGCGCCAGAGGCGTTCGGCGCCCTCGAATGCTGCGATTTCGGGCGTATCCACAACGACATGGGCATCGCCGGAAAGCTGCAGCAAGTCGCCGGTGTCAAAATCGGCAAAGACAAGACCGGCTCTGCCGTTTGCAAGAATATTGCCGAGCGTGTTGAAAAACAGGTTGCCAGCGAAATCTGGGATAGTCAGCACACCGTCATCGCCAACCCGGACAAAGCCCGGCTTGCCACCCCGGTGCGAGACATCCGCCTGCCGCTCACCGTTTTCGAACTCCGCATAGGTCGCGACGAAAAATGTGTCGGCTGATGCAATCATCTGTCGATCACCGGTATCGAGCGTCTTCAATATCGCTGGCGCGGTGACAGACCCCGCCGATGGATCGCGGACGAAGTGGAAATCGCGCAGCTGGATGTATTTCGGACAATTTCCGTAGGATTGGCCGACATCGACGTCGAAACCTTCCGGCCCAGACCTGCGGATGGTTCCGTTCAGGCGATTGCGCCGTCGTGTGTGCAGTTCGATACCGAGCATGCCGATCGCCGCACCATCGCCCAGTCCTGCCTGCGCCGGGTCTTCGGGTTCCCAGCCAAGGCGAACATTCAGGGTGTGCGGATCCGGGCTTTGCAGAAAACCGGGATTGGCCGCCCGTATCGTTGCCCACGCATCTCCTTCGCCATCCACGGTGCCCAGCACGATGAATGGGAGCTGCGGATAGAAAGCGCGGTGCTGATCGATCAGATGATCGCGCAGAACCCGGCGGCCGAGCTCTTCCATGCGCCCGGCCACTCCGGCCTGATCCTGCAGCACCCGCTCGCCTGGATGCCAGGGAGATGCCTGGTCTATCGTGTTGAGAACCGACATTTGCTGATCCTTTGATGATGGGTTGGCAGGCTGCCGCGCTGCTCCGAAGCTGCTCAAGCAGCCTCCGGAATGCCGATTGCCGTTTTTTGGAAGGCAACGAAACCGGGAAGCGCTTCCATCCGCTTCAGCCAGGCATTGACGTTCGAATAGGCGGCACGGTCGACATTGCCCTCCGGCGCGCGGGCGATGTAGCTGTAGAGCGCGACGTCGGCGATGGTCGGCCGATCTGCCGCAATCCACTGGCGGCCGGCAAGTTCTGCCTCGATGTGACCCAGAATAAGGTGGGCGCGGGCGATGACCTCGTTCGCATCGAAGCGCGCACCGAAGACAGTGACAAGCCGCGCAGCACACGGGCCATAGGCGATTTCGCCGGCGGCGACGGACAACCAGCGCTGCACGGCGGCGGCACCCTTCGGGTCTTCGGGCAGCCAGTCCTCGGCCCCGGTTTTCTTGGCGAGATAGACGAGAATGGCGTTTGAATCGGCGACGATTATGGCGTCATCGTCGAGCACCGGAACCTGTCCGAAGGGGTTGAGTTTCAGGAATTCCGGGCTCTTATGGGCACGCGCGGCAAGATCGACCTCGATCAGTTCTGCATCGATCCCGAGCAGCGAGATGAACAGACGGGCGCGGTGCGCGTGGCCGGATAGCGGGTGATGGTAAAGTTTCATCGACGGTCTCCTTCGGGCGATGATTGCCTGTGGGAGAAGATGTTTCTTTCTTCGCAGAAACAGAAGCGTGATAGGAGACAAGATATCATTCCATTCAACGGAACAATGATTTGGGGGGCTGAGCTTGGACAGGCTTCAATCCATGCGGGTTCTGGTCAGGGTCGCAGATACCGGCAGCTTCGCCAAGGCAGCGCGCGCGCTCAATATGAGCCCGCCGGCGGTGACTCGTGCCATTGCCTATCTGGAAGACCTGACGGGTGCCCGGCTGTTCCTGCGATCGACCCGATCGGTGAAACTGACGGCGCCCGGAAGCCGCTACGTGGAGGATTGCCGCCGCATTCTTGCCGATATCGACGAGGCCGAAGCGTCGGCCGGCGGCTCGCACGCGACGCCGTCGGGCCTATTGACAGTTACGGCACCGGTCCTGTTCGGCCAGATCTATGTCATGCCGGTCCTGACATCGTTTCTGACACAGCATCCGGCCGTCAACGGCCGAGCCCTTCTGCTCGACCGCGTCGTCAACCTGCTGGAGGAAGGGATCGATGTTGCCTTGCGTATCGGGCAACTGCCGGATTCCGGCTACCATGCCATCAAAGTCGGCAGCGTGCGGCGGGTGATCTGCGGTGCACCGTCCTATTTCGAGGAGCATCCGGTGCCGCAGGTTCCGGCTGATCTGGCAGGGCACACGATCATTGCCAATACCGGTTCGTCCGCGCCGCAGGACTGGCGCTTCGCGGGCGGGGAGAAGAGCCATGTCACGCTGCGCCCACGATTGTTCTGCAACACCGTAGATGCGTCGATCTCCGCAGCGCTCCGCGGATGGGGCCTGACCAGCGCGCTGTCCTATCAGGTCGCATCGGCCGTGAGTGACGGAAAACTCAATATCGTGTTGTCCGACTATGAGGAGCCGGTGATTCCCATCCACGTGATGCACGCCGAGGGCCGCCATATCTCTGCCAAGACACGAGCGTTCGTGGACTTTCTGGTGGCCGAATTGCGCGCCAACCAGAACGTGCAGTCCTCGACTTCGCTTTCCGCCGGTTAAAACGCCGCAGTTGACAGGACCTGCATTTCGATTTACGACTGACGAAATTCTAAATTCGTCAGTCGTAAATCGGAACGTATCCATGGACGAGACCAGCGACATCCTCGACATTGCTCGTCAGGAAAACATCACGCGTATTCTGGAGGCCGCGGAACGGCTGTTCCGGCACTACGGCTATGCCAAGACCAATGTTGCCGACATAGCCCGCGATCTCGGCATGTCGCCGGCCAATATCTACCGCTTCTTCGCCTCGAAGACCGAGATCCATCAGGCGATCTGCGGCCGTATGCTTGAGGGCAGCTACCAGCAGGCCTTTGAAATCTCACGCCTGCCGATCAGCGCTGCCGACCGCCTGCGCCGTTACCTGCATGCGGAATATCAACTGATCCTGACCGCCATGCTCGATCATGAGAAAGTCCATGAGATGGTCATCGTCGCCATCGAGCGTGACTGGCATGTCATCGAAAAGCATATCGACCGCATGCACGAACTGTTGGAAGAGATCATCCGCCAGGGCATCGCGGCCGGTGAATTTGCCGAGCGGGACGTCGCGATTGCCGCCCGTTCTTTCGGGGCGGCGACAGTGGTCATGTGCCATCCGCAACTGGTGGCGCAGTGTCTTTCCAAGCCGAACCGGGCGACGCCCGATGAAATCACCGAATTTGCAATCAATGCCTTGAGATGAACGCAGCCATTAGTGGCCTGCTTTCCCGACTTCATTTTTGATCAGGAGTGCGAACATGCTTTCGCCGACCCATAACTATATTCGTTTGTCAGCCGTTTCCATCCTATCCGCCGCTGTTTTGGTTCTCTCCGGCTGCTCTGAGGAGAAAGCCGAAACCAAGGAGATCGTGCGGCCGGTAAAGGTGATCGAGATCGCCGCTATCGATACCTCGCGCACGCTCAGCTATTCCGGCACGGTTCGCGCCCGCACCGAGATGAACCTCGGGTTCCGAGTCAACGGCAAGATCATCGCGCGCCTCGTCGATATCGGCCAACGGGTCAAGTCCGGCGATCTGCTCGCCCGCATCGATCCATCCGATTACCAGCTTGCATTGACCAGCGCCCAGGCGAACCTTGATGCCACCGAGCGGCAGGTCGAGACGACCGAGTTGGCCCGCGTCCGTGCCGAGCAGCTGTTTGCCAAGAACGTCGCCCCGAAATCGCAGCTCGAGCAGGCGACGCTGAGCTACAATCAAGCGGTTGCCACACGTGACTCTGCGCGGTCGACGCTCGACCAGGCGAAGAACCAGGTCAGCTATACCGATTTGAAGTCCGATCAGAACGGCATCGTCACGGCGGTCAGTGCCGATATCGGCCAGGTCGTCGGCTCGGGAACGCCGGTCGTCAGCGTTGCCGTCGATGGCGAAAAGGAAGTTCTGGTTGCCATCCCCGAAACGGATATTGCGCAGTTCAAGCCCGGCAAGGTGGTCACCGTCGGGTTCTGGTCGGATGCCGCGCTGATGCTGCAGGGCAAGGTGCGTGAACTCTCCGGCAGCGCCGAGCTGCAGTCGCGTACATTTGCGGTGCGCATCAGCCTGCCGAATGATCCAAACGTGCTTCTCGGCATGACCGCCGGCATCCTCGCCGCTGCTGCCGATACCCAGCAACTGGTCTCCATCCCGTTGAGCGCCCTTGCCAAGAAGGGCGACCAGCCGATCGTCTGGACCGTCGATCGCACCGCCGGGACCGTGCACTCCCGTCCGGTCAAGGTTACCGATTTCAGCGGCGACGGCGTGCGGATTGCCGAAGGATTGAAGCCCGGCGATGTCGTGGTGGCTGCAGGCACCCAGTTCATGACGGAAGGCCTGAAGGTAAAGCTCGGCAGCGACGCGACACAGCAATCCGCTGCCGCCGAAAACACCCAGCTCGTGCGCTGACCCCAGATCCATCGAAAGCGGAACAACGCCGATGACCTCTTCCACCAATCAAAAGCAGTCCTTCAACCTGTCGCGCTGGGCCATCGGGCATCCGAGCATCGCGCGCTTCCTGTTCGGCCTGATCCTGATCACTGGCGTGCTCGGCCTAATGCGCATGGGCCAGAAGGAGGATCCGGATTTCACCTTCCGCGTCATGGTGGTGCAGGCGATCTGGCCGGGGGCTTCGATCCAGGACATGGAAGATCAGGTCGTCAACAAGATCGAGCGCAAGCTGCAGGAAACCCCGCATCTCGATTTCGTCCGCTCCTATACCCGCGCGGGCAGCGCCATCATCACCCTGCAGGTCAAGGGCGACACCAATGCGGCGCAGGTGGCCGACGCCTTCTATCAGGTGCGCAAGAAGGTCGGCGATATCGCCAATGAGCTGCCGCAAGGCCTGCTCGGGCCGTATTTCAACGACGAGTTCGGCGATACCTTCGTCACCCTGCATTCGCTAAGCGGCGAAGGCTACAGCTATCCGGAACTGAAGACATTCGCCATCCAGGCGCGCGACATGCTGTTGACGACGCCGGGCGTCGAAAAGGCCGTGATTATCGGCGATCAGCCGGAAAAGATCTATATCGACATTTCCTCCGCGGTGCTTGCGTCGCGCGGCCTGACGCTTGCCGATGTGCAGAACGCCATTAAGGGACAGAACACTGTCGATCCTGCCGGCTCCGTCGATACCGGCACCCGTTCGGTGCGTGTATCTGTCGAAGGCGGACTGACCAGTGCTGCCGATATCCGCGAGCTGCGCCTGCGCTCCGGCAACGAGGTGACGCGGCTTGGCGACATTGCCGCTGTCTCGTCCGGCCTTGAGGATCCCTATCAGCGCAAATACCGCTTCAATGGCGAGGACAGCGTCCAGATCGGCGTGGTCATGGCCAAAGGCTACAAGGTGACGGATGTCGGCGCTGCGGTCGAGGAAACCTACAAGCGTTTCGAAACCGCGCTTCCCTACGGCGTCAAGGTCGATCAGATCGCCGATCAGCCGGAAGTTGTCACCGAGGCCGTCGGCGAATTCATGAAGGCGCTCGGCGAGGCGCTGGTGATCGTGTTGATCGTTTCGTTCGTGTCGATCGGCTGGCGCTCGGGCCTTGTCATCGCCATTGCCATTCCGCTGGTGCTGGCTGCCACCTTCGCCATCATGTATGAGCTGGGTATTGACCTGCAGCGCATTTCGCTGGGGGCGCTGATCATCGCGCTGGGTCTGCTGGTCGATGACGCCATGATCGTCGTCGAATTGATGGAGCGCAAACTGGAGGAGGGGCTGGACAAGCTCGATGCTGCCAGTTTCGCTTATTCTTCGACGGCATTCCCGATGCTGACCGGCACGCTGATCACCACGGCTGGCTTCATCCCGGTCGGTTTTGCGGCCTCCACTGCCGGTGAATATGTCCGATCTCTATTTTATGTCGTCGGCATCGCGCTGGTCGTCTCCTGGTTCGTCGCCGTCTATTTCACGCCCTGGCTCGGCTACATGATCCTCAAGCAGCGCGCCCATGCCGGAAGCCATCACGATGTCTTCGACACGCGCTTCTATCGCCGTCTGCGCGCCACCGTCGGCTGGGCAGTGCGCCACCGTGTGATCGTTCTGTCGCTGACGCTCGTCACCTTCGTCGCCAGCCTCTGGGCATTCCAGTTCATCCCGAAGAACTTCTTCCCGCAATCGTCGCGCCCCGAAATTCTCGTCGATCTCTGGCTGCCGGAAGGCACCAGCATCAAGGAAGTGGAAACGCAAGCCAAGGCGCTCGAAGCGAAAATACTCGACGACACCGACAAGAAATTCATCGCCACCTATATCGGCGAGGGCGCGCCACGCTTCTTCCTGCCGCTCGATCAGCAGCTGCGCAATCCGAATTTCGCCCAGCTTCTCGTCATGGCCAATGACGAGCCAGCCCGCGAACGGCTGATCGTCAAGCTGCGCACCATTCTTGCCCAGGACTTCCCGTCCATCCGTAGCAAGGTCGATCGCCTATTCCTCGGCCCTCCGACCGGCTGGCCGGTCCAGATGCGGGTGACCGGACAAGACCGCGCCGAAGTCCGCCGCATTGCCGATCAGGTGAAGGCGAAGTTCGCCGAGAATCCCGAGCTCGGTGCTATCCATGATGATTGGCTTGAGCCGGTGCCGGCGATGAAGCTGGTGATCGATCAGGATCGTGCCCGCGCGCTCGGTGTTTCGTCGCAGCGCATTCGCCAGATGCTGCAGGCGACGATGAGCGGTGCGCCGCTCGACGATTTCCGCGATGGCGAGGAAACGGTGTCCATCGTTGCCCGCGAGCCGGATGCGAACCGTCATCTGCTGTCGGCGGTGCATTCGATCTATGTTCCAACCGATTTCGGCAGTTACGTGCCGCTGTCGCAGGTTGCCAAGGTCGTGCCTGTTCTCGAACAGGGTGTCGAATGGCGCCGCAACCGCCTGCCGACGATCACGGTGCGCGGCACGCTTCCCGATGGCGTACAGCCCAATGACGTGGCGATGAAGATGTATGCCGACATGAAACCGCTGCGCGATAGTCTTGCGCCCGGTTATGCGGTCGAAATCCAGGGCGGCGCAGAAGATGCGGCCGAAAGCCAGCAGTCGATCGCCGACAAGGCGCCGGTCATGCTCGCCGTCATCGTCGTACTACTGATGATCCAGCTGCAGCATTTCGGCAAGGCGATGCTGGTTCTGGCAACCGGCCCGCTCGGCATTATCGGTGCCGCCGCTGCCCTTTTGATCAGCGGCGCACCGTTCGGCTTCGTCGCGATCCTTGGCGTCATCGCGCTGCTCGGCATCATCATGCGCAACTCGATCATCCTCGTCGATCAGATCGACCAGGATATCGCCGCGGGCATGGAGCGGACGGAAGCGATCGTCGGCTCGGCTGTGCGGCGTTTCCGGCCGATCGTGCTGACGGCGATGACCGCGGTTCTGGCGCTGATCCCGATTTCGCGCGGGGTTTTCTGGGGGCCTCTCGCCTATGCGATGATGGGCGGTATCCTCGTTGCCACCGTTCTGACCATCCTCGTTCTGCCGGCCGGTTATGCGCTGTTTTTCGGAAAGCAGCCGAAGAGCAAGATTGCCGAACCGGAGCCGGCAAGCGATGAGACAGAAGGGACCGTCCACTATCCGGCCGCGATCGCAGCGGAATGATAGTCCTCCCTCAAATGGCACCTGCAGCAGATGCTGCGGCTGTAGCCATGCAATGCACACCGAACACAGGATGTCGGCATTGAAACGATTTATGGCAGGGCAAGCCATCTGCTACGCGCATAGCGCATGGCTGCTCTGCAAAATTCTGCCTACGAATTAAGCGGAAACAATGTATATTGAACTCATCGAAGTGATGCACCTCCTCCCGCAAAGCTTCGATATGTAAGTGGCCTCACTCCTCCTCCCAGAGGGCACTTGCGGAATGGCAACACTCCTCCTCCCAGTTGCCATTCGGTTCTATTCGAAAGCCTGCCGCACCTCCTCCCGCGGCAGGCTTTTTCGATTCTGGGCCTCTTTATTTCCGTCTCCGACGCCGAATAAAAAAACCGCCGCGAAGTTTGACCTCGCGACGGCACGGGCAGTTTATGCGTTTCGATCAGCGAAGCGGCGGTGCGTAGACCAGGCCGCCATTGTTCCACAGGTTGTTCAGGCCACGCTCGATCTTCAGCGGGCTGTCCTTGCCGAGATGGCGTTCAAAAACTTCGCCATAGTTGCCGACGGCCGAGATGGCCTGGAAAGCCCATTTCGGATCGAGGCCGAAGTTCTTCGAAATCGCGCCGTCTGCGCCGAGAAAGCGCTTCTGCGCCACGGTGCCGTCTTCAGCCGTTTTGGCCGCATTTTCCTTGGTGATGCCGAGTTCTTCCGCCTCGATCATCGCGAACAGGGTCCAGCGAACGATCTTGAACCATTGCTCGTCCCCCTGGCGGACGGCCGGCCCAAGCGGCTCTTTGGAGATGACCTCGGGCAGGACGATGTAGTTGTCGGGATCGGTCAGCGTCAGCCGTTGGGCATAAAGGGCGGAAGCATCCGTCGAATAGACGTCGCATCGGCCGGTGCCGAAGGCCTGCACGGTCTGGTCGGGCTTTTCAAAGGCAATCACGTTGTACTGGATGCTGTTGGCGCTGAAATAGTCGGCCATGTTCTGTTCGGTGGTGGTACCGGTTTCGGTGCAGACCGAAGCGCCGGACAGTTCCTTGGCGCTCTTTACGCCCAGATCCTTGCGGATCATGAAAGCCTGGCCATCATAGTAGTTGGCGCCGACAAAGCTCATGCCGAGATCGGTATCGCGCGACAAGGTCCAGGTGGTCTGGCGCGACAGAAGATCGACTTCACCCGATTGCAGGGCGGCGAAACGCTCCTTGGTGGAAAGCGGCACATATTGCACCTTGCTGGAATCGCCGAGCGTCGCTGCTGCCACCGCACGGCAGAAATCGACGTCGAAGCCCGCCCATTCGCCCTTGTCGTTCGGGCTCGAAAAGCCCAGTACGCCCTGGCTGACGCCGCAACGAAGCGCACCGCGCTCGCGGGCGATATCAAGCGTGCCCGCCTGTGCTGCCGTGCCCGCCAGCGTTGCTGCGGCCAATAGTCCAAAAATTGCTGATTTCATGGTTTCGTTCTCCTCCGGTTTTTAGTCGCACGTATTCCGTCCGGGCAGCGCCAAGCGCTGCCAAGCTCTTCGTTCATTCGTCCTCTCATATTCGCCGGGGCTGTCAGCCCCGGGCAGTAACTGCCTCGAATGTTTCCTCGAGCACGGCCAGCAGATGGTCGGCGTCGCGCCTTGAGAAGACCATAGGCGGCCGCATCTTCAGCACATTGTCATGTGGCCCTTCGGTGCCCATCAGCACGCCGCGCTGACGTGCGCCGTTCGAAACGGCCCGGGCGAAATCCGTCGCTGGCGCCTTGGTCTTGCGGTCGGTCACCAGTTCGATGCCGAGGAAGAGCCCCATGCCGCGCACGTCGCCGATCACCTCGTAGCGCTCCTGCATCGCCCGGAACCCGGCCATCAGGTAATTGCCGATCCTCAGCGCGTTTTCGCGAAGGTTCTGGCCCTCGATGACGTCGAGCACGGCGAGACCGACGGCGCAGGAGACCGGGTTACCGCCGAACGTGTTGAAATATTCCATGCCGTTGTCGAAGCTGTCGGCGATCTCGCGGGTGGTCACGACAGCAGCCAGCGGATGGCCATCGCCGATCGGCTTGCCCATGGTGACGATGTCGGGAACGACGCCCTGTTCTTCGAATGCCCACCAGTGGCTGCCCACCCGGCCGAAGCCGACCTGAACCTCATCGGCGATGCACACACCGCCTGCGCCGCGGATCATTTGGTAGACTTGCCTGAGATAACCTTCCGGCAGAAACACCTGACCGGCGACGCTCGGGATCGATTCGGCGATGAAGAAACCCGGACCTTCGCCCCTTGCCTGCATCTGCGCGATCAGTTCGGCGACGCTTTCGGCGTAACGCTTGCCATGTTCTTCAATCGGCCAATCGGCCGGGGCGCGATAGCTGTCTGGAACCGGCGCCACATGCACATGCGGCTTCTTGTCCTTGCCGCCCTTGCGGCGGAACTTATAGGGGCTGATCTCGATCAGCTCCTGCGTCGTGCCGTGATAGGCCCAGTCCAGCACGATGGCGTTTTCCCGGCCGGTATGGGCGCGCATCATCCGGAGCGCCAGGCTGTTGGCCTCCGAGCCGCTGTTGACGAAACCGGCAACCGTCAGCTCCTTCGGCAGCGTCGCGGTCAGCCGTTCGGCATAGGCAACGATATTGTCGTGCAGGTAGCGCGTGTTGGTATTGAGGGTCGCTGCCTGCCGCGCCATCGCCTCGACGACGGCCGGATGCGCATGGCCGATATGGCAGACATTGTTAAAGCAATCGAGATAGGCCCGGCCGCTGTCGTCGATCAGCCAGACCCCGTCGCCACGCACGAACTTAATCGGCTTGTCATAGGAAATCGACAGGTTGGGGACCAAAAGCTCCTTGCGCAGCTTGACGATCTCGTCATGCGATCGCCCGGTTTTTGCATAGAATTCCGGTGCGATGCCGGCAAAGGCGTTGGCATGGGGGAAAAGCTCGGCCCAGACATCGAGATAGCGTTCTTCGCCGACGCCGAGGATTTCCGTGGCGGAAAGCCGGGTATCGACGGAGAGCTGCAGGTGCAGGTGCGGCGCCCAGCCTCCGTTTTCCGCCGGAGCGCCCGTCTCGCCGACCAGCGCGCCGGCGTCCAGGCGGTCGCCCGCCTTCAACCGGCCCAGCGCTTCATGGGCAAGATGGCCCCAGAGGCTGATGAAGGCCGGGCAGCCCTCGGGTTCATGGCGCAGAGCAATCAGGCAGCCGTAGCCGAGCGGATCGGGCTCGATCTCGACACTGACGACCGTGGCAGCGATCGGTGTGTAGAGCCTGGTGCCTGCGGCCATGAACAGGTCGAGGCCGAGATGACGGATGCGGCGAGTGTCTTCGATCAGCCGCGATACGAACATATCGCCGGAATAGACCGTGCGTGCCTCGCCCCAGGGACCGATGCCGAGATCGACGCCCCGTTCGGCGCAATAGGCTTCCCAGATCGCCTGCGCCTCGTCCGGCTGTTCGCCGGCGGACTTGACCGTCATCGGATGCTGCGGATCGGCATAGGGAACCAGGGCAGCCGGATAAGTTGCGGCGGGACGGTCGAGCAGCGGACGCAGCGTCTTCCGGTTTGCCTCGATCCAGGCGGTGACGGCGCGTGTGCCCGGCGTTGCCTCGAAACCGCAGGCATGCCGCAGGATTGCGGTGGCAAAACGCGGGTTCATCGCATCGAGTTTGCGCAGCAGCGTCCAGGCCGGCTTTTCGCTGATGGCGAGATAGGGATTGCCGCCGGTATGGGCACGGCGGGACGCTGAGATCGTCACGGATGTGACGAGCCGCATGGCGATCAGATCGAACAGAAGATCGAGTTCCTCTTCGAGCAGCGGATACTCGGCATGGAAACCGCGGGCGATATCAGCGGCAGCGCCGATCGGATCGGCATGGTCGAGCCCGGCATAGGCGGCAGCGATAGCAACCTCGGCGATGACGGGAGCGTAGAGCGCATCGCCGAGATCGATCAGGCCGGCGATCCGGTCGTGATCATCATCGGCAACCAGCACGTTCCAGTCATTGGCATCGTTGTGGATGACGGCCGAGCGCAATTTCGGCAGTCTCGGCTCGACCACCGTTTCGAACCGGGTAAGGAAGCGCTGCAGAAGTGCGCGGTCGTCTGTGCCGGCAATATGGTGCAACCGCTCAGCGGAGCGGCCGGCATTGCGAATATTCCAGTCGAGATCGCGCAACGCGCCTGGGTGCATGAAGCCTTTCAATGCAGCATCGAACCGGCCGAGCAGACCGCCAAGCGATGTCAGCGCTTCAGAACTGCGGGCAGACTGTGCCAGCGGCGTGCCCGGCACCCAGCCGACAAGGCGCAGCAGATGGCGCACACCATGTATGCTGGTCGTTTCGCCCAGGCTTGCGCCTGAGATCGTCGGGCGGATATGGGGAACGGGCAGGTCGGGCGCATGTTCACCGACATGGCTGAGAAGCGCCGTCTGGAAATCGCTTTCTACCGGCGGTTCGGCGGCGTTGACGATCTTGAGGATGTAAATCCCGCCGGTGCTGGCCGCTACCTTGAAGTTCTGGTCGCGTTCGCTGTCGAGCGGCGATAGCGAACCGGCGAGGCCATAGTGCTCCGCCAACAGGCGCTTGGCATCGTCGATGGAAAAATCCGGTGTGGTCTTCAGCATATCGGTCATGATGGGTCCTCGTCTGCTGTCAGAGTTGCACGGGCCGTCAAACCTTGCACCTGACAATATGCCGGTTGCACCGGCATTATGTTTATAATAACCGTCATCTTGTCAGTTCCCGGAAAGGCGCATTATCATGCAGGACACAGACGCGATCGACCGCACGATCCTAAGCATTCTGTCGCGTGAAGCGCGCATCCCGATGAAGTCGCTGGCAGGCCGCATCGGCCTGTCCAGAAGTGCAACGACCGAGCGCGTCAACCGGCTCGAAAAGGCGGGGATCATTCGCGGCTATCGGGCCGATATCGGCCAGCTCGACGAAGGCCAGGTCCATGCCTTCCTGCTTCTGACGCTGAAGAAGACCCCATCCATCGGCGTGCTCGACCGGCTGGCGGGTTTTTCGTCGGTCCGAAAAGTGTCGTCGGTCAGCGGCCAGCTCGATCTCGTCGTCGAGGTCGAAGTGGGCTCGATCAACGCGCTGAACGAACTGAGAAACGAGGTCGCGACGATGGAAAATGTCGATGACCTCACCACATCGATCGTTCTGCGCCGCGACATCGAACGCAGCTGAGCCATGCTTGACTTTGCTGCAAATGCTCACAAAATGATTTACGGCGTCTGCGGCAGTCGCACCGCGAGCCTGACGAAAGGGAAGCGCCGCTTCCCGCCGGCCAAGCCCCGTTCCGCCAAACACTGTTCCCCCAAAAATTTGAAAGTCTTTCGTTTTCCTCGTCTAAATGGACGGCTAGCGATCCGTCGCGCGAAAACGCACAATCATAAAACCGTGAATGAGACATCCGGACTGCCGCAACGGTAGCCGGAGACTGATCGGGCAGGGGCCCTGACAAGCCGTGATGGCTTGAAGATCGGTACAGTTTTGGTTGGTTCGCCAGAGGAGAAGGCGGTTCAACCTGTGGCATGCGCCGGGAATGGATTTTTCCGGCCAAGGGAGGAAATATGTTTGAACGGCTCTTCAAGCTGAGTGAGCACAATACCACGATCCGCACCGAACTGGTTGCGGGCGTCACGACATTTCTCACGATGTCGTACATCATCTTCGTCAATCCGGATATTCTATCGACCACCGGCATGGACCGCGACGCGATCTTCGTGGCCACCTGTCTCGCCGCTGCACTCGGCTCGATCGTCATGGCGCTCGTTGCCAACTGGCCGATCGGCATGGCGCCGGGCATGGGCCTCAACGCCTTCTTCGCTTTCACCGTCGTCGCCGCACTTGGCTTCACCTGGCAACAGGCGCTGGGCGCCGTCTTCATCTCAGGCCTGATCTTCGTCTTCCTGACGGTGACGGGTATCCGCAGCTGGCTGATCCAGGGCATACCGCATTCGTTGCGCAGTGCAATCGCCACCGGCATCGGCCTCTTCCTCGGCATCATCGCCCTGAAGAATGCCGGCATCGTCGTCGACAATCCGGCAACGCTGGTCGGCCTCGGCAGTCTGAAGGCAGCCGGACCGCTGCTGGCGATCTTCGGCTTCTTCGTCATCGCGGTGCTCGATGCGCTGAGGGTCAAGGGGGCGATCCTGATCGGCATTCTGGCCGTGACCATCCTCTCATGGATGACCGGCGTCAGCGAATTCCACGGCATCGTCTCGATGCCGCCGAGCATGGCGCCGACCTTCCTGCAGCTCGATATCGTCGGCGCCCTGCATGGCGGCCTGATCCACGTCATCCTCGTCTTCGTTCTGGTCGAAGTGTTCGACGCCACCGGCACGCTGATCGGCGTCGCCAAGCGCGCCAACCTGATCCAGGAAGGCAAGCCAAGCCGCCTCGGCCGCGCGCTCCTGGCCGATAGCACGGCCATCGTTGCCGGTTCGCTGATGGGCACCAGCAGCACCACCGCCTATGTCGAAAGCGCCTCGGGCGTCCAGGCCGGCGGCCGCACGGGCCTGACGGCTCTGGTTATCGCCGTGCTGTTCCTGGCAGCACTGTTCATCTCGCCGCTGGCGGCCTCCGTGCCCACCTATGCGACGGCTCCGGCTCTGCTCTACGTCGCCGGCCTGATGATGCGCGAACTGACCGAAGTCGATTGGGAAGACCTGACCGAAGCCGCACCGGCGGCGCTGACGGCCCTTGCCATGCCCTTCACCTATTCGATCGCCAACGGCCTCGCCTTCGGCTTCATCAGCTATGTCGTGCTAAAATTGTTCACCGGCAAATGGCGCGCCATCCACCCGGCCACCCTGATCGTCGCCATCCTGTTCGTCATCCGCTTCGCATTCTTCGCGGAGTGAGATGAGAACGGCGAGGCGGCGAACGGCCGCCTCGTTTCCGACGATTTATCCACAGTATGGGCCGCAGGCGCTGCGGCCCGTTTTTTACGGTAGGTCCCAGTCATCCATTGTCGCTCAGTTTCTGTCATACGGCCCTAGCGCCGCGCGAGTATGTCCAGAACTATGTCTTCAATATTTGCGTCAGCCCAATGCTCGGAATGGAGCAGTTCCTGTGGTCGGGTTTCACCAACGAAATAGCTTCGAGAAGCGAAGTTGAGCATTGGAATATCGCCATACGAATCCCCGACTGCCGCCAAGGACGTCTGTGTCATTTTGAGTTCAGCGAGTAGCGAATTCAGATAGATGGCCTTATCTTCCGGCCAGAAATGGCTGAGGGTATCGTCCTCTCGCCAGCCGGTACCAACCGCGTAATCGGCACCCAACTCTGTCGCGAGCCATTCGACTGCGAATTGCCAGGTAATCGAAACAAGGGCGATCTTTATCCCTGCAGCCTTTAGCCGGTCGAAACCTTGGGTAACACCCGGAGCGAGACGGAGATCAGCCAGATGCTCAATCAATTTGGCCTTGCTGAAAGGAAGGTACCATTCCAGCATAGCCTCCCGTCCCTTGGTGATGTCCTCACGTGAACGTAGAAGCTCGAAGGCAACCATTTCGGTTGACCGCCCAATATTTCTGCCGATGCAACCGCAGACATTTTCACCTCGGAACAGTGTTCCATCCACGTCAAAAGCTACCAATCTGATATTGGTAATTTTAACCCCCGAATTTGTTCGCTCAAGACGTGTCCATGCAACCCAGGATTTTTATTTGACATGAACGAACTATGTGTTCAACCCAAAGCAACAGTTGTGGTGTCCGCAGTGCCGCTCAGTCATACCCGGATTTCGGTTGTGAAAAGCAATGGGCCAAGGATCTTCCTTAGCGTTCTTCGATAGGTTCAGCCGACCTGGACAGCAGTGATTCATGCTGGGCGTGATGATAGAGGAAATCGCCAGGATAAGACGATCAGGAGATTTCGGATGGACCAGCTTGCTTACTCAATCGTGCTTCGGACCCCCTCTACAGAAGAATATCTTCATCTTCGTGCGGGGGCGGGGCTGAGCCCGTTCACAAAAGAGGCAGCGAGTAAGGGTTTGCTGGGGACCGTTTTTTCCGCTTTGGTTTTGTGCGAAGGCGCGGCGGTTGGAATGGGACGGCTGATCGGGGATGGAGGTTGCTTCTTTCAGGTCGTGGACATTGCGGTTCATCCCGCACATCAGGGACGCGGGCTCGGAAAGATGATCATGAAAGCCATTATGGCGCATATAGAAAGCCAACTTCCTGCTTCAGCCTATGTCAGTCTGATCGCGGATGTGCCCGCAAACACGCTCTATGAACAGTTCGGCTTCAAGGAAACGGCCCCACGGTCTCTCGGTATGGCCTATCGTGTTGTGCGTTAGCGTGACCGCAAATGGCGCGCTCTTTGCCGCCTTCAGTCATCTGCAATACCTGCCAAGCCACAGTAAATTCCAGAGACCAGGCGACGGTTCTCAGCCGCCGCCGCGCTTCGCGGGCGCTCACCCACGGACTTTCGTGACCTGCGTGTCAGCTTCTCATTGCCAGTCAGCCATCTCATACAGCGGCCGAATTTCGATCTCGCTTGGCCCGGGCATCGGGTTGGGGCAGCGTTTTACCCAGGCGACGGCTTCGTCCATATCCTTGACGTCCCAGAGCCAGAAACCGGCGACCAGTTCGCGGGCCTCCGCGAACGGCCCGTCGATGACGGTGCGGTGGGGACCATCGAAGGCAACGCGCTTGCCCGCCGAGGAGGGTTTCAGGCCGTCGGCGTCACGCAGGATGCCGGCATCGCGCAGTTCGTCGTTGAATTTGCCCATCGCCTCCATCATCGCGTTGGTTTCGGCCGTCGGGACAAAGCCCTTTTCGCTGTCTTCGGTCGCTTTCACGAGCACCATCACACGCATCGTCTGTCTCCTTGTTAGTGTCGGCCGCATCGGGCTGGCATCCTAACGACGAACGGGCTTTTCGGAAATCGACATCGTCTTGCAAATTTTTTGACGGTTGAAGTGCGGGCGCGCTGGATCGGCCCCAAGGATCGCCGTACGGCTCACCGGATCAGGAACGGCGTATCATAAAAATGCTCTTCCAGATTGACGCCCTCACCCGCGCGGTCGACCACGGCGAAGTCGGAGAGGCCGTCGAGCGGCGTGAGGATGCCGTGCCAGACATTGCGGCCGATATTGACGCCTTGGCCTGGCGCCGTCTTGAAGGCGATCGGCTCGCCCGGCCCATCCGGCGTTTCCTCGGCAACGACAACGAGGAACGGGTGTTCGCTGAGTGGAATGAAGGCTTGGCTGCCGAAAGGGTGCCGCTCGACCATGCCGAGTTCCAGCGGCAGCGGATAAGGTTCGCCACGCAAAAGGCTGATCATCGGCCGTGCCTTCTCGCCGGTTGTCTCGATCTTGGCCAGATCATGGTAGCGCACGCATTTGCCCGCGTTGATCGGGAAATTGTGTGCGCCATCGGTTTCCAACACCTCGCCGAAGGGGGCGAAAGCCTCGCGGGTCAGCGGTCTGATATCGATCGTCTTCATCAGCGCCCCCTCAGTTCGGCAGCATGTCGGTGAGGCGTAGCAGGGCGATCCGCTCGACCTGGCGGCAGGCGGTTTGGAATTCCGTCTGCCAGTCATTGCCGATGCGACGCTGAAAGGCGGCCAGGATCTCGGCCTTACCAAGGCCGCGCACGGCGATGATGAAGGGGAAGCCGAAGGTTTTGACATAGCGGCCGTTGAGAATGTTGAACTGTTCGCGCTCTGCATCCGTCAAAGCATCGAGCCCGGCGGACGCCTGTTCGCTGGTCGAGCTTTCGGTCAGGCGTTTGGCTTGCGCCAGTTTGCCGGCGAGATCCGGGTGGGCGTTGAGTACCGCCAACCGCTCCGTTTCGCTCGCGCCGCGAAACACTGCCGCTAGCGCTGCATGCAGGCCGATCGCCGTATCGTTGGCTGCGCCCAATTCGCCCGTAAAGGCACGCCGGGCGATCCAGTCCGAATGTTCGAAGATGCCGCCGAAACGGGCAACGAACGCCTCTTCCGAAAGACGCGACGGACGGCTGTCATTCGGCTTGAAGGGAAAGGTCTTGGCCCAATGATCGGCAATGTCGATGCGACGGGCGATCCAGACTTTGTCATGGCTCTTCACATAATCGATGAACCGGGCAAGGGCGGCCGCGCGGCCCGGCCGTCCGGCCAGGCGGCAATGCAGGCCGATGTTCATCATTTTTGGCGCACCCTGCGCGCCCTCGGCATAGAGCACGTCGAACGTGTCCTTCAAATAGCTGAAGAACTGGTCGCCGCTGTTGAAGCCTTGCGGAGTGGCAAAGCGCATGTCGTTGGCATCGAGCGTGTAGGGAATGACCAGTTGGTGTTTGCCGCCGTGCTCGTGCCAGTAGGGCAGGTCGTCGGCATAGCTGTCGGAGACATAGGCAAAGCCGCCTTCTTCCGTCACCAGATCGACGGTGTTTTCCGAACACCGGCCGGTGTACCAGCCGCGCGGCCGCTCGCCGGTGACGAGCGTGTGCAGCCGGATCGCTTCCGTGATCTGCCTGCGCTCCTCGGCTGGGTCCATGTCCTTGTGCTCGACCCATTTCAGCCCGTGCGAGGCAATTTCCCAGCCCGCACTCTGCATCGCCGCCACCTGTTCAGGGGAGCGTTTCAGGGCAGTGGCGACGCCATAGACCGTGACCGGGACATCGCGTTCGGTCAAAAGCCCGTGCAGCCGCCAGAAGCCAGCGCGGGCACCATATTCATAGATCGATTCCATGTTCGAATGCCGCTGGCCCGCCCATGCGCTGGCGCCGACGATCTCTGACAGGAAGGCTTCCGACGCGATGTCGCCATGCAGCACGCAGTTTTCGCCGCCTTCCTCGTAATTGACGACGAATTGAACGGCGATGCGGGCTCTGTCCGGCCAGGCGGCGTTCGGCGCGATTGCGCCATAGCCCTGAAGATCGCGCGGATATCTCATGAAATCATTCCTCCCAAAATGTTCGATTGGCCGATTTCTAGCCGCAAACCGCGCGCGCCATTCCCCCTCAAAATTTTGAAAGTCTCGAACGATCAGCCCGCTACCGCAGGGAAGTGCGGTGAAGGATAGTGACTGGATGAATGCAGTCTTCGGGAGGTGAAACGCATGCAATCTGGAACAGCCGGCCGGCTGACGACCCACGTTCTCGACACGGCGCTCGGCAAGCCCGCCGGAAACCTGCGCATCGACCTCTTCCACATCGAAAGCGACCGTGCCGAGCAGATCGGCTCGACCCGCACCAATGACGATGGCCGTTGCGATGCGCCGCTGTTGAGCGGCGATGCCATGATATCCGGCACTTACGAGCTGCGCTTCCACGCCGGCGATTATCTTGGCCGGAGGGACGGCGAAGTCGCGTTCCTCGATATCATCCCTATCCGCTTCGGCATCGCAGATGTGTCGGCGCACTATCATGTGCCGCTGCTGCTGTCGCCCTACAGCTATTCGACCTATCGCGGGAGCTGAGCTATGACCGTCCAGATCCGCAGTTCCATCCGCTTCCTGCTCAATCATCGTCAGGTCGAGCTCTCGGCCGTTTCGGCGGTCCAGACCCTGCTCGATTTCCTGCGGCTCGACCGCAATTTGCGCGGCACCAAGGAAGGCTGCGCCGAGGGCGACTGTGGTGCCTGCACGGTGCTGGTTGGCCGCCTGCTGGACGGACGGCTGAAATACGAGAGCGTCAATGCCTGCATCCGTTTTGTCGGCTCGCTCGATGGCTGCCATATCGTCACGGTGGATTCGCTCGCCGTGCCGGGCGGCCCGCTGCATCCTGTGCAGCAGGCGATGGTCGATACGCATGCCTCGCAATGCGGCTTCTGCACGCCCGGCTTCGTCATGTCGCTCTATGGGCTCTGGATGGAAAATCCGAAACCATCGGTGACCGAAATCGAGAAGGCGCTGCAGGGCAATCTCTGTCGCTGCACCGGCTACGCCGCTATCATCCGAGCCGCCGAGGCCGTGTCGGTGATCGGCGATCTCGACAAGGATCCGCTAGTTGCAGAGCGTGCAGGGATAATTGAAAAGCTGGACGCGCTGAAGGATGGCAAGCGCGTCGAAATCGGCGAAGGTTCCGAGCGCTTCCTGCTGCCGGCCTCCGTTGACGATCTTGCCGAAATTTATGTAGCGGAGCCCGAGGCCCGCATCGTCGCCGGTTCCACCGATGTCGGTCTGTGGGTGACGAAATTCATGCGCGATATCGCGCCGGTCGTGCATCTCAGCCATCTCGATGAGCTGCGCCGTATCACCGTCGATGAGACCGGTATCACCTTCGGCGCCGGTGTCAGCTACACTGAATCTTTTCCGCTGATCTCGAAACACTTCCCGCAGCTCGTCGAACTGTGGAACCGCATCGGCGGCCAGCAGGTGCGCAACATGGGCACGATCGGCGGCAACATCGCCAATGGCTCGCCGATCGGCGATACGCCACCGGCCTTGATCGCGCTCGGCGCTTCCGTCATGCTGCGCAAGGGTAAGGTCAGCCGCACCGTGGCGCTTGAAAGCTTCTTCATCGAATACGGCAAGCAGGACCGCCAGCCCGGCGAATTCGTTGAGGCCGTGCGCATCCCGTTCCTCAACGAAAAAGCGCACTACGCGGTCTACAAGATTACCAAGCGGCTGGACGAAGACATTTCCGCCGTCTGCGGCGCCTTCCGCCTGACTGTCGATGAGAATGGCAGAGTTTCCGATGCTGTCATCGCCTTCGGCGGCATGGCCGGGACACCAAAGCGGGCCGACAATGTCGAGGCTGCGTTGATCGGCGCCGAGTGGACCGAGGCGACGATTGAGATCGCCATGGAAGCGCTCGGCAAGGACTATACGCCGCTGACCGACTGGCGCGCATCCGCCGATTACCGTCTGATGGTGGCGAAAAACCTTCTGCGCCGCTTCTATCTGGAGACTGAGGGCGATGAGCCGGTGCGGCTCGACCGCAAGCAGGCTGTGTGAGGAGAAGATCATGAACGTCATGCAGCCCATCGACCGCATCCGCGGCGGCGTCCATGAAAACGAACGCCACGAATCCGGCCACAAGCATGTGACGGGCACCGCCGAATATATCGACGATATTCCGGAACCCGCCGGCACCCTGCACGCCTATCTCGGCCTTTCGCAGCGCGCCCATGCGCAAATCCTGTCGATCGATTTCGAGGCTGTGAAATCCGCACCCGGCGTGATCGGCGTCCTCACCGCCGACGATATTACCGGCGAGAACGATGTCAGCCCGGCCCACAAACATGACGATCCGGTTTTTGCGACCGAAAAAGTCGAGTTCCACGGCCAGCCGATTTTCGCCGTCATCGCCGAAACCCGCGACGAGGCCCGCCGCGCCGCCGCCAAGGTCAAGATAGAGTATCGCGACCTGCCGCATGTCACCGACGTTCTGGAGGCCACCGCCGCCAACTATCCGCTGGTCATCGATCCGCTGAAGCTGGAGCGTGGCGATATCGCTGCCGGTTTCGCCAAGGCGAAGAACATCCTCGAAGGCGAGATGCGCATCGGCGGGCAGGACCATTTCTATCTCGAAGGCCATATCTCCTTTGCCATTCCCGGCGAAGACGACGAAATTTTGCTCTACTCTTCGACCCAGCATCCGAGTGAAACCCAGCACATGGTCGGCCAGGTACTCGGCGTCGCCTCCAATGCCGTCACCATCAACGTGCGCCGCATGGGCGGTGCCTTCGGCGGCAAGGAAACGCAGGCGAACCTGTTTGCCGCGGTTGCAGCGCTCGCAGCGAAGAAATATCGCCGTGCTGTGAAAATCCGGCCGGACCGCGACGATGACATGACGGCGACCGGCAAGCGCCATGATTTCCATGTCGGCTACAAGGTCGGCTTCGACGACGATGGCCGGATCGAGGCCGTGGACGCCACCTTCTCGGCCCGCTGCGGCTTCTCGGCCGATCTCTCCGGCCCGGTCACCGACCGCGCGCTGTTCCATGCCGACAATTGTTACTTCTATCCGCATGTCCGGCTGCGCTCGCGGCCGCTGAAGACCAACACAGTTTCGAACACCGCCTTTCGCGGCTTCGGCGGCCCGCAGGGCATGGTCGGCGGCGAGCGGATGATCGAGGACGTCGCCTATGCGCTCGGCAAGGATCCCCTCGAAATCCGCAAGCTGAACTTCTACGGCGGCGAGGGGCGGAATCTCACGCCCTATCACCAGACCGTCGAAGACAACATCATCGGCCGGATCATCGAGGAGCTGGAAACCTCCTGCCACTACGCTGCGAGGCGCGCAGAGGTTCTGGCCTTCAACCGCAAGAGCAGCGTGATCAAGCGCGGTATTGCACTGACACCGGTGAAGTTCGGCATCTCCTTCACCAAGACGGAATACAATCAGGCCGGTGGGCTGGTGCATGTCTATGCCGATGGCTCGATCCATCTCAACCATGGCGGCACGGAGATGGGGCAGGGGCTTTACACCAAGATCGCCCAGGTGGTGGCGGACGAATTCCAGGTGGATCTCAACCGGATCAAGGTGACGGCGACGACGACCGGCAAGGTGCCGAACACCTCGGCGACGGCGGCTTCCTCCGGCACTGACCTCAACGGCATGGCCGCCGCCAATGCGGCCCAGCAGATCAAGGCGCGGCTGGTGACCTTTGCGGCCGAGCGCTGGGGCGTCAGCGAAAACGATATCGCCTTCGAGCCGAACACGATCCGCATCGGTGCCGAACGTATTTCTTTCGCGGAGTTCATCAGGATCGCCTATGGATCGCGCATCCAGCTGTCGGCAGCCGGTTTCTACAAGACGCCGAAGATCCATTGGAACCGTTCCGAGGGACGGGGACGCCCCTTTTTCTACTATGCCTATGGCGCCTCCTGCTCCGAAGTCAGCGTCGATACGTTGACCGGCGAGTATCAGGTGGATCGCAGTGACGTGCTGCACGATGTCGGCAAGTCGCTCAACCCGGCGCTGGATATCGGCCAGGTCGAGGGTGCTTTTGTGCAGGGCATGGGCTGGCTGACGACGGAGGAGCTGTGGTGGGATGCCAAGGGGCGGCTGCGCACTCATGCGCCATCGACCTACAAGATCCCGCTCGCCTCCGACCGGCCGCGCATCTTCAACGTCAAGCTGGCCGAATGGTCGGTCAATCGGGAGGAAACGATCCGCCGCTCCAAGGCCGTCGGCGAGCCGCCGTTCATGCTGCCGATCTCGGTGCTCGAAGCAATCTCCATGGCGGCGGCGAGCGTTGCGGAGTATCATACCGCACCGCGCATCGATGCGCCGGCAACGCCGGAACGGGTGTTGCTCGCCATCGAGCGGCTGCGCCGCGCGGCAAAGAACGGGTAAACGGCATGTCTGCCAAACGCGAAGACATCAGGGAATTCCTGCACCGCGAGCCGGACTGCGTGTTCGTCGAGGTGACGGGTGCCGCTGGCTCAACGCCGCGCGATACCGATGCCTGGATGCTGGTGGCGGCAGATTGCATTTTCGGCACGGTTGGCGGTGGGCAGCTGGAATATATGGCGATCGACCATGCGCGGCGGGCTCTACGCCAAGGGCGTCCGGCTGAAGCCATGAATGTTCCGCTCGGTCCAGAAATCGGCCAGTGCTGTGGCGGCCGGGTCGGGCTTTCGTTCACGGCTATGAAAGCGGAGCTGGCCATGCTTCTGATTGCCCGCTGCGACCGCGAAATGGCCTCGCGTCCGCATGTCTATGTTTTTGGCGCCGGCCATGTCGGTGATGCGCTTGCGATGGCGCTTTCGCTGGTGCCGCTACGCATCATCCTTGTCGATACCCGAGAGGATGAGCTGTCCGCATCCAGCTTGCCGGGCATCGAAACCTGCCTGACGGCAATGCCGGAAGCCTTGGTCCGCGACGCCCCGGCCGGCAGTTCCTTCGTCATCCTCACCCATGACCACGCGCTCGATTTCCTCATCGCCGCCGAGGCCCTGCGCCGCGACGACGCGGCTTACGTCGGCATGATCGGCTCGAAGACCAAGCGCGCGACCTTCAAGAACTGGCTCTCCCGGGAAGTCGGCCGCCCCGAACTTTTCGACCGCCTGATCTGCCCGATTGGTGGGACGGGGGTGAAAGACAAGCGGCCTGCGGTGATTGCGGCTCTGGCGGCTGCGGAAATCATGACGGCGGCGTTGGCAGTAGTGCAGACGAGGCAGCAAGCGTTTTCCGCCAAAGTCTGATCCACCTATCTACTCACAGGCCGTGCCATGGGTTGAGGCAGGTCACACCCAGCGGCTGAAAATCCGATAGATTGCGCGTAACGATGATCAGATCATTGGCAAGCGCGGTTGCCGCGATCATGGCATCCGCATTCGGTTTTTTATGCGGTGTCGGCAATCGGCCGGCGATCGAGGCCGCGCGCCTATCGAAAGACAAAATCCTATCTGTGAATTCCGGGATAACAACCGTCGTCAACCAGAGGGTCAGATCATCCGCGAAATCACGATTACGACCTCGTTCGCGTTCTATACCGAACTCTATTTCCATGATTGAGACCGTGGAAATATATGCCGTACCTATATCGAATGCTCGGAGAAAATCCTGGTACTCTCTGGCTTGAAGATGGGGTCTGCGAGACGCAGATAGCGCGTCCGTATCGAGCAGAAATGTCATCAGAATTCGACGTCCCGCCCCTCGAAACTTACGCGTTCGGGAGTGAAATCATCATCGAACCGGGAGTCCTTGTGACGTAAGGCATCATACAGGCTTCTGGACTTTTTCCAGTTATTTTCGAAATCGCTATATCGGACAAGAACATAGCTCGCTTCCCCATGCTCGGTGATGACGAGCGGACCTTCGTTCGCGGCTTTCTTTGCCTTGCTGGGGTTTTGGTTGAAGTCGGCGCTGGTCATGAGAGCATATGTCATCGGCATCTCCACCTAGTACATTTACCATAAGATATACGTTTTTTTACGACATATTCAATCCGGGTCGACTGCTCCCCTTCTCACTCCAGCATCTTGCCGATCATCCGCTGACAGCGTTCGGCCATGAAATCGATCATCAGCCGGACTTTTGGATCCTGAAAACGCTTGTGCGGGTAGATCGCCGCGAGCTGGACGCTGGCGGGCGGGGTGTCTTTGAGGATTTCGACCAGCGTGCCGTCGTTGAGGTGTGCTTTCACCTCGAACAGCGGCTTGTTGATGATGCCCCGGCCTTCCAGCGCCCATTGGGTCAGCACGTCGCCATCGTCGGAATCGTAGGGGCCGCCGATTTCGAGTTTGCGGATGCCGTCCGGGGTCTGCAAAGTCCAGTAATATTCCTTCGAGCCGGGATAGCGCAGGAGCAGGCAGTCGTGCTTGTCGTCGATCAGCGCGTCCGGAGTGTCCGGTGTGCCGCGCTTAGCCAGATAGCCGGGAGCGGCGCAGACGACGCGTTGACAGTTGAGAATGCCGCGCATGCGCAGGTTGGAATCCTCCAGCACGCCGAGCTTGAAGGCGACATCGACGCCCTCGCTCATAATATCGACATTGTGGTCGGAGAGGCGCACCCGCACCTCGATATCCGGATACTTATCGTGGAATTCCGGAATGCCAGAGGCGATCAGACGGCGGCCGATGCCGAGCGGGGCTGTGATCCTCAGCGACCCTTTCGGATTGTGTGAAAGGTCGGCGATGGCGCTTTCCGCCTCGTTGACGGCCTCGATGATCTTGACGGCACCGAGATAGAACACCCGTCCATGTTCGGTCGGCGACAGTTTTCGCGTCGTGCGGTTGAACAGGCGCACGCCGAGGTGTTTTTCCAGCTCCTTGATGCGATTGCTGGCGACGGCAGGGGTCACCCGCTGGTCGCGGCCGGCGGAGGAAAGCGTGCCGAGTTCAACGACGCGGACGAAGACACGGATATTATCGAGATAGGACATGACACCCTTCTACCACAGGCGGCAACCGACCACAGCGGGGGTGATCTTATAGATTTTTTTGAAAGTGTTGGTGATTAACCGGCATTTCGGTTGTAATCGTCCAGTGGCAGAAGTCTCCCAAAGAGGGAGGCCCTTATGTACGAATACGCCATTGCCTGGGATTGGCTGACCTTCGCCGTCCGCTGGCTCCACGTCATTACCGCCATCGCCTGGATCGGCTCGTCGTTCTATTTCGTCGCGCTCGACCTTGGCCTGCGCAAGCGTCCTGATCTTCCCGCCGGCGCCTATGGCGAGGAGTGGCAGGTGCATGGCGGCGGCTTCTATCATATCCAGAAATACCTGGTTGCGCCGTCCAACATGCCGGAACACCTGATCTGGTTCAAATGGGAAAGCTACGTCACCTGGCTTTCAGGCTTCGGCATGCTCGCACTTGTCTATTATGCCGGTGCCGATCTCTATTTGATCGATCCAAACGTGATGGACGTCTCTAAGCCGGTTGCCATCGTCATATCGCTGGCCTCGCTCGCCTTCGGCTGGATCATCTACGACCTGCTGTGCAAGTCGCGCTTCGGCAACGACAATACGCGGCTGATGGTGGCGCTCTACTTCATCCTGGTCGCGGTTGCGTGGGGGTACACGCAGCTGTTCACCGGCCGCGCCGCCTTCCTGCATCTCGGCGCCTTCACGGCGACGATCATGTCGGCCAACGTGTTCTTCATCATCATGCCGAACCAGCGCATCGTCGTCGCCGACCTGATCGCCGGCCGCACGCCGGATGCGAAATACGGCCGGATCGCCAAGCAGCGCTCGACGCACAACAACTATTTGACGCTGCCCGTGCTGTTCCTGATGCTGTCGAATCATTATCCGCTGGCCTTCGGTACCCAGTTCAACTGGATCATCGCCTCGCTGGTGTTCCTGATGGGCGTCACCATCCGGCACTATTTCAACACCCGCCACGCCAACACTGGCAACCCGACCTGGACCTGGCTGGCCACCGTGCTTCTGTTCATCGTCATCATGTGGCTGTCGACCGTGCCCAAAATCCTGACCGGCGAGCCGGAAAAGGTTTCGGCGGCGATGCAGCCTTTCGTTACTGCGGAAGCCTTTCCGGAGGTGCGCGACACCATCCTTGGCCGCTGTTCCATGTGCCATGCGCAGGAGCCGGGCTGGGAGGGTATGATCAAGCCACCGAAGGGGGTGGTGCTGGAGAGCGATGCTGAGATCGCCAACCATGCGCGCGAAATCTACCTGCAGGCCGGACGCTCGCATGCGATGCCGCCTGCCAATGTGACGGCCGTGACCGACGACGAGCGCAAGCTTCTGGTTGCCTGGTACGAGACAGTTGTGAACGGAGGAAAAACCCAATGAGCGAACTCCTGATCCGTGGACGTGTGCTGACCTTTATCGATGAGCCCGAGGGTATCGATGATACCGCATCTTATCTGACCGTGGACGATGGCGCGGTTCTGGTACGCGATGGAAAAATCGCAGCCGTCGGCGACTATGCCGAAATCAGCAAGACTGCCGGTCCTGGCGTCGCGGTGGCCGATCATCGACCACATCTGATTCTGCCCGGGCTGATCGACACGCACCTGCATTTCCCGCAGACCCAGGCGATCGCATCCTATGGCGCACAGCTGCTCGAATGGCTGAACACCTATATTTTCGTCGAGGAGCAGAAGTTCGCCGAGCCGGAACATGCGGCCTTCATCGCCGGACGGTTCATGGACGAGCTTCTGTCCAATGGCACGACGACGGCGGTTGCCTATTGTTCGGTGCATCCGCAGAGCGTCGATGCCTATTTTTCGGCCGCCGAACAGCGCGGCATGCTGATGGTCGGCGGCAAGGTGATGATGGACCGCAATGCGCCGGACGCGCTGCGCGACACACCGCAAAAAGGCTATGACGAGACCAAGCGGCTGATCGGCAAATGGCATGGCCGCGGCCGGGCGCATTATGCGATCAGCCCGCGCTTTGCCATCACCTCGACGCCGGAACAGATGGAGATGTCCCAAGCGCTTGTCGCTGAACATCGCGACTGCTACGTGCAGACGCATCTGTCCGAAAACAAGGACGAGATCGCCTTCGCCACCTCGCTTTATCCCGATGCCAAGGATTATACCGACATCTATGCCCGCTACGATCTTTTGACGGACAAGACGCTGCTCGGGCACTGCATCTATCTCAGCGACCGGGAGATTTCGGTGCTGGCCGAGACCGGCGCTGTCGGCGTATTCTGCCCGACCTCCAACCTCTTCCTCGGATCCGGCCTGTTCGACCGCGACCGCTTCGACCGCCTCGGCGCCCGCTGGTCGGTGGCAACCGATGTCGGGGCGGGCACCAGCTTCTCGATGCTGGAGACGATGGATGAGGCCTACAAGGTGCTGCACTTGCAGGGCCAGCGCCTGTCGCCGCTCAACTCGTTCTACCGCATGACACTCGGCAATGCCCGGGCGCTGGGGCTGCAGGACCGCATCGGCTCGCTGCACGGGGGCGCCGACGCCGATATCGTCGTGCTTGATAGCAGCGGCAAATCGGCGATGGAGTTACGGATGCGCACGGCGAAATCGCTGGTCGAGGAACTGTTCATCCTGCAGACGATGGGCGACGACCGTTGTGTGGCCGAGATCTATGTGGCCGGCAAGGCGATGAAGAAACGCAAGGCTAGTGTTTCGGCAAGGACGCTGGAGACGGCGTGAGGATGTTACCCTCCCCTTGAGGGGGAGGGTCGGCACGTAGTGCCGGGTGGGGTGATCTGCGGCATATGCAATAGACTATGGTGCTCGCGGTGATCACCCCCACCCGCGACTGCGTCGCGACCTCCCCCCTCAAGGGGGAGGTGGAACTCCCTCTTCTCCCTGCGGGGGAGAAGAGGGAGTTCGCGGCAGCTTCAACGGCCTATAGCCACGCCCGGAAAAATCCGCCGTGGTTTTGCTGAAGCTTAATTGGCCGGGGCGCTGGAAAGTGCCGCAGGATAGTAAGTTTATATGACGCCTTCCGGCGCCCCGTTCAGTGTCTTTTGCCGCGCTTCTCAGGTTCTTCTGCGCTTTCCTCTCTGACAGGAAAACCTCCAATGCCCCAGCCCGGCCGCTTATCCGCTGGGCTTTTCAATGCGGCGGGGTTTGGCCCTGGACCGTCCAAGGACGGTGTGACCACCCGGCACGCCCGGTCCGCTTTCACGAACCGGAGGAGAACCGCCTTTCACGCAGCCCCGGGGATTTCGCGCGCGTTTCGCCAAACCATCCGGGCACCGGCCCCATCTCGCCGGCAACGCTTTCCGGTGTATCCGTGGTGGGACGGAAAGAAGTATGGCACGGGTTTTAAGGGCGGGGATTTTGCGGGGATGATTTTTCAATGAGGACCTGGAAAACCGGGGTTGCTGCGAGGCAGCCTCATCGGAACGTCCCCGTTGTCAACAATAAAACCCGCCACTTCTGTGCCATCTGCGTCCATCGTATGTAAGAAAGATCGGATTCAATCTTTGTTGGTAATTATCCGTTAGGAATTGAAGGCAGTGGGGGCGGGTGCCGCCTGTTTGTTTGTTTTGCGTACGGGTTCCTATGCGTTTTGTGGCTGTTCCAGCGATCCTTCTTGCCGGCCTGTTTATGGCAGGCTGCACATCGAGTTCCGGGCCGAAAAGCCTGGTGGCGGGATTGCCGTCGAAGGAGACGACCAGTTCCGTCGTGCCGGGGCCAGTGCCTGCGGCCGATGTCGGCGCGCTGATTGCGCAGGCCGAAAGTCATCCCGAGCAACTGGCCTGGGCGGGTCAGGTTCCGCAGTCGCAGGCATTCGAATCCGTGACCGAAGGCATGGCTGTTCCGGCTGAACGCCCGGTCGCAATGATCATGCCGGAAAACCCGACAAGCGGCGCTTCGCGCACCCGGCGTGGGCAAATCTACGGCCACCAGTTCCGCGATGCGCATCCGATCAATTTCGGCAAGGCTTCGCCGCGCAAGCTCGCGGTACATGGCGTCGACGTGTCACGCTGGCAGGGCGAAATGGACTGGGCGAAACTGCGTACGCAAGGGGCGAACTTCGCCTATATCAAGGCGACCGACGGCGGCGACCATCTCGATCCGATGTTCAGGACGAACTGGAAGCGGGCAAAGGATGCCGGACTGAAGCGCGGCGCCTATCATTTCTTCTACTGGTGCCGCACGGCCGGCGAACAGGCCGACTGGTTCATCCGCAACGTGCCGCGCGATCCCGATGCGCTGCCGCCGGTGATCGACGTCGAATATAACGGCGAATCCAGCTGCAAGTACCGCCTGTCGCGGGCCAAGGCGATCGAGAAGATGCAGGTGTTCATGGACAAGCTGGAGCGCCACTACGGCAAGCGTCCGGTGATTTACACCGCACCGGATTTCTACCGTGACAACCTGACCGGCGAATTCAAGGACTATCCGTTCTGGCTGCGCTCGGTGGCAGCACACCCGTCGCAGGTCTATCCGGGCCGCAAGTGGCTGTTCTGGCAATATTCCGGCTCCGGTCTTTCACATGGCGTCGAGGGCAGGATCGATCTCAACGTGTTCCGTGGCAGCGAAGCCGACTGGCACGCGTGGGTGGCACGGAACTAATACGGAACCGGCTGCCGGTGACTGAGGGGTATTGCGGTGCCCAGCTTGGCCAGCGCCGTGCCCCAACTCCATCGCGACTGGACAGCGCCACAGTAGATTGTTAGAAAAATCCATATGCTTCGCGAAAGCCCGGCACGGACGACCGTGCCGCGATCCTAACCATCGGGGACGGCCCCTTGTGAGGTTCACAAGTCTTGTTGCCGAAATCTTCCCCTAGCCTGATCCATAGCCCTTATTTGAAACTCGCCATCGCCTGGCTGGTCGTCATCCTGTTCCTGTGGAAAGGATCCACCTGGCTATCCCAGCCGATGACGGTCTGGGTGGCCATCGCCTGTTTCGCCGCGCTGTTCGGCACCATCCTGCTCGGTTCGTTCGGTGTCGTGCGCGAGGCCGACCATCTGGCGCACGAGCTCGGCGAGCCGTATGGAACGCTCATCCTGACGCTGTCCATCGTGTCGATCGAAGTCATTCTCATTGCCGCCGTCATGCTTGGCCCCAACGAGGCGCCGACCATCGCCAGGGATTCGATCTTCGCTGTCATGATGATCATCATGAACCTCGTCACCGGCCTCTGCCTGGTTGCCGGTGCGTTCCGTCATGGCGAGCAGGAGTATAATGCGCAGGGTGCCCTTGCCTTCATTTCCATGACCCTGGTTTTGGCCGGCGTCGCGCTCATTCTTCCGAACACGCTGACGACGGGCAACGGCACCTTCCGGCCATCGCAGGCCATCGCGATCGGCTTGCTCACGGCGGCACTGTACGGCGCGTTCCTCGCTCTGCAGATGGGGCGGTACAGAACACATTTCATGCAGCCGACCGCGGGCGAAATGTCGATCCGCAGGGAAACCCCCGATGCCTCGGCCGGGCCTTCGCCAGCACGGAGCGGTGCCGGCAGGCGCAAGCTTCTGGTTCACACCGTCATCCTGCTGGCTTTGATGGTGCCGATCGTTCTGCTCGCGCATGATCTTGCCGTGGTCATCGACTATGGCGTGGCCATCGCCGGTGCGCCGGTTGCGGTCGGCGGCGTGCTGATCGCCATCATCGTGTTCACGCCCGAATCGATCACCGCCGTGAAGGCAGCGCTGAACAACGAAACGCAGCGGGCGATCAACCTTTGCCTCGGGGCCTTCGTGTCGACGGTCGGGCTTACCGTTCCCGCCGTGCTGGCGGTCGGCCTGGTGACCGGCAAAACCGTGGTCTTCGGGATATCGCCGACCGAGACCGTGTTGTTCGGGTTGACCGTGGGATTGACGGTAATGACCTATCTGGGGCGCCGGACGTCGATCACCCAGGGACTGCTGCATCTGATGGTGTTTGCGGTGTTTGCTCTGATGCTGTTCACCCGTTGAACCGCGCCTGTCTGCGGCGGCTTGCAATCGCCGCAGGATGTGGATATCAGGATTTTGCGCAGGACGACCTGCGCCTCGACCACCCTGGGGACGGCCCCGCATCTCACCCGTGAGAGCAGGAGCCGCCCGTCAAAACCCTCTCCCTCGCTTTCATCATTCAGTCCCGCGATCCCGTCGCGCGTGTCTTTGCGTCCTTGAACCGGCGTGCGGACCTGCGCGTGATCGCGATCTCTTTTCAAGGATAACCGATGGCCGGTCCTATTGAACAATTCGAAATCAAGCCGCTTCTGGAATTGACAGCGGGTGGCGTCGATCTGAGCTTCACCAATTCCTCCGCATACATGGTTCTGACGGTCGCCTTGGCAGCCGGCCTGCTTCTGATCGGCACGGCAAAGCGGCGCCTCGTGCCCGGCCGCTGGCAATCGGTGTCGGAACTCCTGTTCGAATTCGTTGGCAAAACGCTGCGCGAGAATGCCGGGAAAGAGGGCATGCGGTTTTTCCCGCTGGTGTTCTCGCTGTTCATGTTCATCCTCGTCGCCAACCTGATCGGGATGTTTCCCTTCGCGTTCACTGTCACCAGCCACATCATCGTTACCTTCGCGCTGGCGATGATCGTGTTCGGCACGGTGACGATTTATGGATTGGTGAAGCACGGGTTGGGCTTTTTCCGGCTGTTCATGCCCGCCGGGATTCCGATGGTTCTGGCGCCGATCATCATCCCCATCGAGGTGATTTCCTACATGTCGCGGCCGATCAGCCATTCCGTCCGCCTGTTCGCGGTGATGCTGGCCGGACATATTACGCTGAAGGTGTTTGCGGGGTTCGTGGCGTCGATGACCGATCTTGGCACGCTGGGGGTCATCGGCGCCATCCTGCCGCTGGCGATGACCGTTGCCCTGACGGCGCTGGAAATGCTGATGTCCATCATCCAGGCCTACGTCTTCACCATGCTGACCTGCATGTATCTGAACGACGCCCTGCATCCCGGCCATTGATACCGGGAGCGACACGTTAGCTGGTTTGGGCGTGCCTCTGTGAGCTGACGCCCCGCCGGCCGCCCATCGCCTGCGTCACCCCCTCGGCTGCAGCCTCGACCACAGGTCCAAGCGCGGCCAGCGTCGCGTCCGGGAGCCTGACCGCCGGGCCTGACACCGAAATCCCGGCGATCGCCTCGCCGTATTCGTTGAAGATCGGCGCGGCGAGGCAGCGCATGCCGAGTGTGTGCTCCTCGTCGTCGATCGACCAGCCGCGCGCACGGATGGTTTCGATATCGGTCAAAAGCTTGGGCAGGGTATCCCGGGTTTTTTCGGTGAAGCGCGCAAGCGGGCGGGGCGTCAGCAGGCGTTCGATGGCAGCGTTGTCCCACGTCGACAGGATGGCCTTGCCGATGCCCGACGCGTGGATCGGGCCGCGGCGCCCGGGGCGGAAGAAGGCACGCATCGGGGCGTGGCTTTCGACCTGCGAGATGAAGACGACATCGCCACCGTCCTCGATGCCGATATTGGCGGTTTCGCCGGAATGTTCCATCAGCTGTTTCAGAAAAGGTCGGCTGATCGTGCCGAGCTTGCGGAAGCGCAGGAAGGCATTGCCGATCTCGAAGGCTTTCAGCCCGATCGTCCAGGCGCCGGTCTCGGCATCGTGGGTGACCATGCCGTGATTGGCAAGCGAGGTGAGCAACCGGTGGACGGTGGACGGCGCCATGCCGGACTGATCCGACAGGTCGGTCAGCGCGGCGCCATCGGCGCTGGCGACAAGATCGAGCAGTTTCAAACTGCGATCCAGCACCTGCACGGAGGAGGGGACGGCGTTTTCGCTGGCCTTGCGGCCCGGTTTGGCGCGCAATTGATCCTGTTGTGTTGGCTTGGCGGGCATATCGGCTCCGTTGTGTCGTGGTCCATGACATAGTGCATCGTTGACGAAAGCGGAACGGGTTTGCTGGGCATTCGGTGTCTTCCTCTTCTCCCTGAGGGCAGAAGTGCCGAGCGCATGCGAGGCGATGAGGGGCGGCGATCCCGGTGTTTGTGGTTGCCCCCATCGGCCCTTCGGGGCCTCTTCTCCCCGCTGGGGAGAAGAGGAAGGGCGCGGTTAGCCATAGCCATTTATCATGCTCCCGAGTGTCGCCATTCATAGCGGAATCGTTGAAGATGTTTATTTCCATATGATGGGAATGATTTCCATTTAATGATTGCCCGCTGAAAAAATCGGACTACCCTGATCCTCACACGATGGAGGAATAGTCATGGCGAAAATGCGCGCAGTCGATGCGGCGGTTCTGGTTCTGGAGAGGGAAGGCGTCGATTGTGCCTTCGGGGTTCCGGGCGCGGCGATCAATCCCCTTTACTCGGCGCTGAAGGCGCGCGGCACTGTGCGCCATATCCTGGCGCGGCATGTCGAGGGCGCTTCCCATATGGCGGAAGGCTATACCCGCGCCAAACATGGCAATATCGGCGTCTGCATCGGCACCTCGGGTCCGGCCGGCACCGACATGATCACCGGGCTCTATTCCGCCCAGGCGGATTCGATCCCGATCCTCTGCATCACCGGCCAGGCGCCGCGCGCGCGCCTCGATAAGGAAGACTTTCAGGCGGTCGATATCGCCAGGATCGCCGGGCCGCTGACCAAATGGGCGGTGACCGTCATGGAGCCGGCACTGGTGCCGTTCGTCTTCCAGAAGGCGTTCCATCTGATGCGCTCGGGTCGTCCCGGTCCGGTGCTGATCGACCTGCCGGTCGATGTGCAGCTGGCGGAAATCGAATTCGACATCGACACCTACGCGCCCCTCGAAGCCTACAAGCCGTCAGCAACGCGGGCGCAGGCCGAAAAGGCGATCGCCATGCTGAACGCTGCGGAGCGTCCGCTGATCGTTGCCGGTGGCGGCATCATCAATGCGGATGCGTCCGATCTCTTGACCGAATTTGCCGAGATCACCGGCATTCCGGTCATTCCGACACTGATGGGCTGGGGTACGATCCCCGACGACCATCCGCTGATGGCCGGCATGTGCGGCCTGCAGACATCGCATCGCTACGGCAATGCCAACCTGCTTGCCTCCGACTTCGTGCTGGGTGTCGGCAACCGCTGGGCCAACCGCCATACCGGCAACGTCCCGACCTATACCGAAGGCCGCACGTTCGTGCATGTCGATATCGAGCCGACCCAGATTGGCCGGGTCTTTGCACCGGATTTCGGCATCGTTTCGGATGCCGGTGCTGCGCTGAAACTGTTCCTTGACGTCGCCACCGAATGGAAAACCGCGGGCAAGCTGAAGGACTGGTCCGGTTGGGCGGAGGAATGCCGCGAGCGCAAGCGGACGATGCTGCGCAAGACGCATTTCGACCAGACGCCGCTGAAGCCACAGCGTGTCTACGAGGAGATGAACAAGGCGTTCGGCCGCGACACCTGCTACGTTTCGACCATTGGTCTCAGCCAGATTGCCGGTGCGCAGTTCCTGCATGTCTACAAACCGCGCAACTGGATCAATTGCGGCCAGGCCGGCCCGCTCGGCTGGACGCTGCCGGCAGCGCTCGGCGTGCGTGCCGCCGATCCAAACCGGACGATCGTGGCGCTTTCGGGCGACTATGATTTCCAGTTCATGATCGAGGAACTGGCCGTCGGCGCCCAGCACAAGCTGCCTTACCTGCATGTGGTCGTGAACAATTCCTATCTCGGCCTCATCCGCCAGGCGCAGCGCGGGCTGAGCATGGATTTCGAAGTCAGCCTCGCCTTCGACAATATCAACGCCTCCGGCGATGCGGAGAAGGGCTACGGCGTCGATCATGTGGCGGTCGCCGAAGGTCTCGGCTGCAAGGCGATCCGGGTCAGGAGCCCGAACGAGTTCCAGGAGGCCTTTTCAAGGGCAAAAGACCTGATGGAGGAGCACCAGGTGCCCGTCGTCATCGAGTTCATCCTCGAGCGTGTCACCAATATTTCGATGGGCGCCGACATCAATGCGGTGGTCGAATTCGAGGAACTGGCCGAACGCGGCGAGGACGCCCCGACGGCGATCATGGCGCTGCTCGACTGACCAGAGAATGGAGGATTTTTTCATGTCAAAATTTGCGGCAAACCTGACCATGCTTTTCAACGAAGTGCCGTTCCTCGACCGGTTCGCGCTAGCCGCCAAGGCCGGGTTCACGGCGGTGGAATATCTCTTCCCCTATGATTTCGACGCCAAGGCGCTGAAGGCAGCACTCGAAGTCAACGGCCTGACCCAGGTGCTGCACAACCTGCCGGCCGGCGACTGGGCCGCCGGCGAGCGCGGCATCGCCGTCCTGCCCGACCGGGGCGACGAATTCCGCCGGGGCGTGGCCTTAGCCATCGATTATGCGACGGCGCTCGGCTGCACGCAGATCAACTGCCTCTCCGGCATCGCGCCGGTCGGCATATCGGACGAGTTATTGCGGGCGACGTTCGTTGCCAATCTGCGGCTGGCGGCAGGGGAACTGGGCAAGCACGGCATCCGGCTGTTGATCGAGCCGATCAACCGCTTCGATATTCCGGGATTCTACCTCAACACGGTGGAGCAGGCGGCCTCGATCATCAAGGAAGTCGGCAGCGACAACCTGTTCATCCAGTACGATCTCTACCACCAGCAGCGGACCGAGGGCGAGCTGATCGGCACGTTCAAAAAGTACCAGGCGCAGATCGCCCATGTGCAGCTGGCCGACAATCCCGGCCGCAACGAACCGGGCACCGGCGAGATCAACTATTCCTTCGTCTTCGCGGCGCTGGATGCGGCCGAATATGACGGCTTCATCGGCTGCGAATACAAGCCGCGCACCACGACATCCGAAGGGCTCGGCTGGCTTGCATCAGCCACATCCGCCCGCAGCGCAGACATCATCAAGATCAGGAGTTAAGCATCATGGCCACAATCGGCTTTATCGGACTGGGTATCATGGGCACGCCGATGGCACGCCACCTGCAGGATGCCGGCCACACCGTCGTTACCTCGAAATTCCACATCCCGCCGAAGCAGGAACTGCTCGACAACGGCCTGCGCTTTGCCGACACACCGAAGGCGCTGGCGGAAAAGGTCGATATCACCATCCTGATGCTGCCGGATACGCCGGATGTAAAGGACGTCCTGTTCGGTGAAGACGGCGTTGCCTCCGGCCTGTCGAAGGGCAAGCTGGTCATCGACATGAGCTCGATCTCGCCGATCGAGACCAAGGAATTTGCCAAAAAGGTCCGTGAAACGGGCGCCGAATACATGGACGCGCCGGTCTCGGGCGGCGAAGTCGGCGCCAGAAACGCATCGCTGTCGATCATGGCGGGCGGTACCGAAGGTAGTTTCGAGCGGGCGCTGCCGCTGTTCAAGCTGATGGGCAAGAACATCACGCTGGTCGGCGATTGCGGCGACGGGCAGGTGACCAAAGTCGCCAACCAGATCATCGTCGCGCTGACCATCGAGGCTGTCGCGGAAGCGCTGGTCTTTGCCTCGAAGGCCGGTGCCGATCCGGCCCGGGTTCGCGAAGCGCTGATGGGCGGCTTTGCCTCGTCACGCATTCTGGAAGTGCATGGCGACCGCATGGTCAAGCGCACCTTCGAGCCCGGTTTCCGCATCTCGCTGCACCAGAAAGATCTGAACCTGGCGCTACAGGGGGCAAAGGCCATCGGCGTTTCGCTGCCGAACACGGCGGCGACGCAGGAACTGTTCAACAGCTGCGCTGCCCATGGGGATGCCGGCCTCGATCATTCAGGCCTCGTCACGGCTCTCGAACGCATGGCCAACCACGCGGTCGCCTGACGACAAGGACCGGGCGGCCAGGAGGAGGGCCGCCCGGTTTTTCATGAATGAGGATGAAGACATGGCCGTGATCGCCGACCCGAAAGCCTTTCTGGAAACGCTGTTTCATGCGGCAGTCTCCGCCGCCGATCCGGCCAAGGTGCTGGCCGCCAACCTGCCGGAAAAGCCGAAGGGCCGCACGGTGGTGATCGGCGCCGGCAAGGGAGCGGCCCAGATGGCGCAGGTGTTCGAGCGGCTATGGGACGGACCGCTGTCGGGCGCCGTCGTGACGCGCTACGGCTATGGAGCACGATGCGAGCGGATCGAGGTGCTGAAGGCATCGCATCCGCTGCCGGATGGAAACGGGCTGAAAGCCTCGCGCCGGTTGCTTGAGGAGGTCAGCGGCCTTGGCGAGGACGATCTGGTCGTGGCGCTGATCTGCGGTGGCGGCTCGGCGCTCCTACCGTTGCCGGCGGGTGACCTGACGCTCGACGACGAGATCGCCGTCAACCGGGCGCTTTTGGCCTCCGGCGCACCGATCAGCGCGATGAACGCGATCCGCAAGCATCTGTCCCGCATCAAGGGCGGGCGGCTTGCGGCGGCGGCCTGGCCTGCAAAAGTCGTGTCGCTGGTGGTCTCGGATATTCCCGGCGACGATCCGGCGCTGGTGGCCTCGGGACCGACGATTCCCGACAACAGCACCCGCGAAGACGCACTGCGCTATATCGAGCGCTACCGGCTGGAATTGCCGGAAAAGGTGATGGGGTTTATCCGCAGCGACGCGTCTGCGGCACCGAACCCTGCCGACCAAAAGTTTCACCGCAACGAGGTCCGCCTTGTCGCCTCGGCTGCAGTTTCGCTGGAGGCGGCCGCCAATCTTGCCCGTTCAGCCGGCGTCAAGGCAGTCATCTTGTCCGACGCGATGGAAGGCGAGGCGCGGGAGGTCGGCCGCGTGCATGCGGCGATTGCCCGCGAGGTCTCCGTTCGCAACCGGCCGTTCCGCAAGCCGGTGGTCATTCTGTCGGGTGGCGAAACGACGGTGACCATAAGGGGCGAGGGCAAGGGCGGGCGCAACAGCGAATTCCTCTTGTCGCTGGCATTGGGTATCGACGGTTCCGAAGGAATTTCGGCGCTGGCCGCCGATACCGATGGCATCGACGGGTCGGAGGACAATGCCGGCGCGTTTGCCGATGGGACAAGTGTCGCGCGCCTTGCCAAGGCCGGGGTCGATGGAGCGGCGCTGCTTGACCGCAACGACGCCTGGACCGCGTTCGATGCGATCGGCGATATTTTCAAGCCGGGGCCGACCGGAACCAATGTCAATGATATCAGGGCGATTTTGGTGCAATAGCGCCGCTCATTCACCTAAAGGCATCGGTGCACGAACTCTGGAACCAAATGCCCTGGTCGCCAGTTAGCATCCTCATGGTTCAATGCAAGAGGATAAAGGCGATGCTGAAATCATTGTCTGGAGCTGTCTCCGGTATCGAAATCGATCCGCAGCAGGGCGGGATGAGTTTGGCGGATTTCGAATGGCGCTACCGCGTGGTCATTATTTTCCCCGATGACAACCATCTCGACGCAGCGCGGCAGGCGAACCTTTTGCTTGCCGAGGCTGATGGACTTCGCGAGCGCGACATGATCGTGCTGGAGGTCGGGCGCAATGAAGTCAAGGCACTGTTCGGCCCCGAATACGATCTCAATTGCTACGCCATCCGCTCCGATCTGGACGTCACGGACGGTTTTTTTGCACTGAAGCTGGTCGGCAAGGATGGCGCGGTGAAATTCCGCACGGATGAGGTCGTGCCGGCAGCCGTGCTGTTCGAGCTGATCGACCAGATGCCGATGCGCCAAGAGAACCGATCAAACTGACACCGATGATGAAGCCGGATTCAGTAGCCATTCGCTGATCCCCGCCGCTGCCGCCCGTCCAGTGGCAAAGCAGGCGGTAAGCAGATAACCGCCGGTGGGCGCTTCCCAGTCCAGCATTTCCCCGGCGGCAAAGACGCCTGGCAGGACCTTCAGCATGTATCGTTCGTCGAGCGCATCGAAGCGGATGCCCCCGGCCGAAGAGATCGCTTCGGCGATGGACCGAGGACGCGTGACGGTAATGGACAGCGCTTTGATCAGGTTGGCCAAGTGGGCGGGGTCGTTGAGCGTGGTCGGGGAACCGACTTCCCGCACCAGGGCGGCTTTGACGCCTTCGAGACCGGCGCCCTTGCGCAGGCGATTGGAGAGGCTGATCTTCCCATCCTGCCGCGCCAAGTCCTTTTCCAGTCTGTCGAGACTGCGGCCGGGAGCGAGATCGACAAGGAGGGTCGCCTTGCCCTGCCGCGCCAGACGGTCGCGCAATTCTGCCGAATGGGCGTAGACGAGGCTGCCTTCGATCCCGTGGCGGGAGATCACGAATTCGCCGGGGAAGGCGCCTGCGTCCGACATGGTCGTGACGGATTTTAGCGGCGCACCGGCAAAGCGGTGCTTGAAGACATCGCTCCAATCGACATCGAAGCCGCAATTGGCGGGCTGGAGATCGGCGATCTCGACGCCTTTGTCTCGCAACAGCGGCATCCAGCTGCCGTCAGCGCCAAGGCGCGGCCAGCTGGCGCCGCCGAGCGCAAGCAGCGTCGCATCGCTGAGGATGGTTTTGGGGCCGTACGGGGTCTCGAAGGTGAGGCGGTCATCGGCAAAGCCCATCCAGCGATGGCGGGTGACGAGCGTGACACCCTGCGCCTCCAGCCGTCTAAGCCAAGCGCGCAGCAGAGGCGAGGCCTTCATGACTGTTGGAAAGACGCGGCCGGATGTACCGGTGAAGGTTTCCGTGCCGAGGCCGGACGCCCAGGCGCGCACGTCGGCGGGAGTGAAGGCATCCAGCGCTGCGCGCAGGCGGTCCGACGCCGCACCGAAACGGGTGGCGAAACGCAGGTAGTCTTCCGAATGAGTGATATTGAGGCCGGACTTTCCGGCCAGCAGGAATTTCCGGCCGAATGTCGGCATGCCGTCATAGACCGTCACGGCATGGCCGGACATCGACAGCATTTCCGCCGCCATCAGGCCCGCCGGTCCGCCACCGATGATCGCAATCTGTTTTCCTGACATGAACATTCCAGCGCTGATTGTCGTGATGCCGTCTTGAAGCCTGCAGGTTTTGTATGCAAGGGCGGATGGACCCTTCCAACGGGCCAAGCAACGCCGACGATGGTTCCTGCCGTGATTTTTTGCAAATCATGCGTGCAAGCGCCTGTCTTGGTTCGGAAATTGTTGTGCGGCTGTGTTAGTCTTAAAACCGGTACCGGTGCGGTGGAGAGGAGTCCGCAGCGCCGGCGTCATGCAGCGGCTGCTGTACCGGGAGGAATGCAGGTATCCTTGACCGCCTTTTCGAGGCCGAGTCTCGTATTATCGTCTTCTTTCCGTTCAGGCAGCGTGATCCGACAGGGAGGAGGCCCGATGTATTCTGGCGGCTTGAATTTTGCCTTGGGCGACGAGATCGAGGCTCTGCGCGAAACCGTGCAGCGGTTTGCCAGCGAACGTATTGCGCCGCAGGCGGCCGATATAGACCGGAACAACAGCTTTCCGATGCCGCTCTGGCGGGAACTGGGCGATCTCGGGCTGCTCGGGATCACCGCGGGCGAGGATTACGGTGGTATCGGCCTTGGTTATCTCGCCCATTGCGTGGCGATGGAGGAGATCAGCCGGGCCTCAGCATCGGTGGCCTTGAGTTATGGCGCCCATTCCAATCTCTGCGTCAACCAGGTCAACCGCAACGGCTCCGATGCCCAGAAGGCCCAATACCTGCCGAAGCTGATTTCCGGCGAGCACGTCGGCGCGCTGGCAATGTCCGAGCCGGGAGCCGGCTCCGATGTGGTGTCGATGAAGCTTCGGGCCGACAAACGCGGCGACCGCTATGTGCTCAACGGCAACAAGATGTGGATCACCAATGGGCCGGACGCCGATGTCCTGGTGGTCTATGCCAAGACCGATCCGGAAGCCGGACCGCGCGGCATTACCGCGTTCCTGGTCGAAAAGGGTTTTGCCGGATTTTCAACCGGCCAGAAGCTCGACAAGCTCGGCATGCGCGGCTCCAACACCTGCGAACTGATCTTCAGCGACTGCGAGGTGCCGGAGGAAAATGTGCTGGGCAGCGTTGGCGGCGGTGTGCGCATCCTGATGTCGGGGCTCGACTATGAGCGCGTCGTTTTGTCGGCCGGGCCGCTCGGGATCATGGCGGCTTGCCTCGACGTTGCGGTCCCCTATCTGCATGAGCGAAAGCAGTTCGGCCAGCAGATCGGCGAATTCCAGCTGATGCAGGGCAAGATCGCCGACATGTATGTGACGCTGAATGCGGCGCGCGCCTATGTCTATGCCGTGGCGGCCGCCTGCGATCGTGGAGAGACGACGCGCAAGGATGCGGCCGGCTGCATTCTCTACGCGGCCGAACGGGCAACGGCTTTGGCGCTGGAAGCCATCCAGGTGCTGGGTGGCAATGGTTACACCAATGACTATCCGGCCGGCCGGCTGCTGCGGGATGCGAAACTGTACGAGATTGGCGCGGGCACGTCGGAGATACGGCGCATGCTGATCGGGCGGGAGCTTTTTGGCGAGACGGCTTGAGCGTGACACTCTGCAGGATGTTTGGTCGGGGGAATGAATGGCCGTTCTGAAATCGCAAATTACCACGTCTTCCGAAACATTCCGCGCCAATAGCGCGGCAATGGCGGAGGCGATGCATGTCGTCGAGGAAGCGGCGGCTCTGGCTGCCGGCGGTGGCGGCGAGGTGGCGCGCGAGCGTCATGTCAGCCGCGGCAAGATGCTGCCGCGCGAGCGCGTGGCGCAGCTGATCGATCCGGCGACGCCATTTCTGGAAGTGGGCCTGACGGCGGCGCACGGGCTTTACAAGGGCGAGGCGCCGGGGGCGGGGCTGGTCACCGGTATCGGCCGTGTGTCCGGCCGCGACTGCATGATCGTCTGCAACGATGCGACGGTCAAAGGCGGCACCTATTATCCGATGACGGTGAAGAAGCATTTGCGGGCACAGGAGATCGCGGCAGAGAACAATTTGCCCTGCATCTATCTGGTCGATTCCGGCGGCGCCAACCTGCCGAACCAGGACGAGGTGTTTCCGGACCGCGATCACTTCGGCCGGATCTTCTACAATCAGGCCAATATGTCGGCGGCCGGTATTCCTCAGATCGCCGTGGTGATGGGGTCCTGTACGGCGGGCGGCGCCTATGTGCCGGCGATGTCGGACGAGGCGATCATCGTCGAAGGGCAGGGCACGATCTTTCTGGCCGGGCCGCCGCTGGTGCGGGCTGCGACCGGCGAGGTGGTGTCGTCCGAGGATCTCGGCGGCGGCGATGTGCATACGCGGCTTTCCGGCGTTGCCGATCATCTGGCGCGCGACGATGCGCATGCTCTGGCTCTGGCGCGCCGCGCCGTTGCCAACCTCAACCGGCTGGCGATAACCACCGTCGAGCGGCAGGCGCCGGAAGAGCCGGCCTACGATCCTGCCGACATTGCCGGTGTCGTGCCTTTGGACCTGCGCACGCCCTATGATATTCGCGAGGTGATCGCCCGGATCGTCGATGGCTCGCGGCTGGACGAGTTCAAGGCGCGCTATGGCACGACGCTGGTCTGCGGCTTTGCCCATATCCACGGAATTCCGGTCGGTATCATCGCCAACAACGGCGTGCTGTTTTCGGAATCGGCGCTGAAGGGCACGCATTTCGTCGAGCTCTGCTCGCAGCGGAAGATCCCGCTGGTCTTCCTGCAGAACATCACCGGCTTCATGGTCGGGCGCAAATACGAGACGGAGGGGATCGCCAAGCACGGCGCCAAGCTGGTGACGGCGGTGGCGACGACCAAGGTACCGAAGATCACCATGCTGGTCGGCGGCTCTTTTGGCGCGGGCAATTATGGCATGGGTGGCCGGGCCTTTTCGCCGCGCTTCCTCTGGACCTGGCCGAACAGCCGGATTTCGGTGATGGGCGGCGAGCAGGCGGCAGGGGTGCTGGCAACCGTGCGCGGCGATGCGCTAAAACGCGCGGGCACGCCTTGGAGCGAGGAAGACGAGGCGAAGTTCAAGCAGCCGGTGCTCAACCTGTTCGAGACCCAGAGCCATCCGCTCTATGCCTCGGCGCGGCTGTGGGACGACGGCATCATTGATCCGCGCAAGAGCCGCGACGTTCTGGCGCTTTCCTTGTCTGTAGCGCTCAATGCGCCGATCGACGATACCCGATTTGGCCTGTTCAGGATGTGAGGAGAAAGACCATGAACCGTGATGCTTTCAACGCCAAGAACGCCCCTCAGCCGCGCGGCGGTTATTCACAGGCGGTGCGGATCGAGGGTTTTACCAAGGTGCTGTTCGTCAGCGGCCAGATTCCGGCCGGTCCCGACGATGTGCTGCCCACAGGATTCGAAGCGCAGGCGCGGCAAGTCTGGCTGAATGTCGATGCGCAGCTGAAGGTTGCCGGCATGAGCAAGGCCGATATCGTCAAGGTCACGATGTATCTGTCCGATAGGCACCATACGATGGCCAACCGGGAAATCCGCGCCGAATATCTGGGCAGTCTGGCGCCGGCGATGACAGTGGTGATTGCCGGTATTTTCGATGAGAGCTGGCTGCTCGAGGTCGAAGTCGTCGCCGCGCAATAACCGGGATAGAGTGATGTTTTCGAAGATATTGGTTGCCAATCGCGGTGAGATCGCCTGCCGGATCATCCGCACGGCGCGGCGTCTCGGCATTCGCACGGTCGCGGTGTTTTCCGAGGCGGATGCCGGTGCGCTGCATGTCGAGCTGGCGGACGAAGCCTTTCGCATCGGTGCGGCCGCAGCCAGCGAAAGTTACCTGAACGCCGGGCGCATCATCGCGGCTGCCAGGCGTTCGGGCGCGCAGGCGATCCATCCCGGCTACGGGTTCCTGTCGGAGAATGCGGAGTTCGCAGAAAGCGTGGAAGCGGCGGGCATGGCCTTCATCGGGCCTTCGGCCGCTGCCATCCGGGCAATGGGACTGAAGGACGCGGCAAAGGTGCTGATGGAGCAATCGGGCGTGCCGGTGGTCCCCGGCTATCACGGCGACAATCAGGATGCTGCGTTTCTTGCCGGACAAGCCACCGAGATCGGCTTTCCGGTGCTGATCAAGGCGCGGGCAGGCGGCGGCGGCAAGGGCATGCGCCGGGTCGATCGGGCCGAGGATTTCGGCGCATCGCTTGAGGCGGCTCGGCGCGAGGCGGAGGCTGCGTTCGGCGATGGTGCGGTGCTGATTGAAAAATACCTGACGAAGCCGCGCCATATCGAAATCCAGGTGTTCGGCGACCGGCATGGCAATGCGGTGCATCTGTTCGAGCGGGACTGCTCGCTGCAGCGGCGCCACCAGAAGGTGATCGAGGAAGCGCCAGCGCCCGGGATGACGGCGGAAATGCGCCGGGCGATGGGGGAGGCTGCCGTCCGGGCGGCGCGCGCCATCGATTATTGCGGCGCCGGCACCGTCGAGTTCATCGCCGATGTCTCCGATGGGCTTTGGCCGGACCGGTTTTTCTTCATGGAAATGAACACGCGGCTGCAGGTCGAACATCCGGTGACGGAGGCGATCACCGGCATTGACTTGGTGGAATGGCAGTTGCGGGTCGCCAATGGCGAGCCGTTGCCATTGAAGCAATCGGAACTGTCGATCGACGGCTGGGCCTTCGAGGCGCGGGTCTATGCGGAAGACCCTGCGCGCGGTTTTTTGCCATCGACCGGGACGCTGTCGCATGTGGGGTTTCCGGACGATGGTGTGCGGGTTGACGCCGGTGTGCGGCAGGGTGACCGGATCAGCCCGTTCTACGATCCGATGATTGCCAAACTGATCGTGCACGGGCCGACGCGGGCAGCGGCATTGGCAAAGCTGACGGCGGCATTGGCAAAGAGCCATATCGGCGGCGTTGCCAACAATCTCGAATTTCTGACCGGCCTGAGCCAACAGCCCGATTTCGCGGCCGGGCATCCCGATACCGGGCTGATCGACCGGGAGGTCGAGGCGCTGACGGTGACTGATGCGCCGGATGAAACCGTGCTGGCGCTGGCAGCCGTCCTGTCGCTCGGAACATTGCCGGCCCCGCCCACCGGCGATCCCTGGAGATCGCTCGGTCACTGGCAAGTCTGGGGGCAGGCGACGCGCACGGTGACGCTCGATCATGCCGGCGAGCGGCATGTGCTGCGGGTGGCGGCGCGCGGTCTCGACCTTTTTGCCGTCCATGGCAGCAACCGGGTCATTCCGGTTCGGATCTCCGGGCGGTTCGATGGCGGTTGTCTTGTCGAGGCCGATGGCCGGCAAAGCCGGTTGCAACGGCTTGAGATCGCAAAGGGGTTCACGCTTCTCGTCGATGGCCGGGCTTTCGATTTCCACATTCCCGATCCGCTGGACGGCGAAGCGGAAAGTGCGGCGGGAAGCGATCGCCTGACCGCGCCGATGCCGGGGCTGATCAAGCTGGTGCGCGTCAAGGCGGGAGACGCGGTGGCAAAAGGTGATCCGCTGATCGTCATGGAGGCGATGAAGATGGAGCTGACACTTGCGGCCAGCCGCGACGGTATCGTCGATAGCCTGTTTGTCGCCGAGGGCGATCAGACGACGGATGGTACTGTGCTTTTGATGCTGAAGCCCGAGGAAGCCTGATGTCTTCCGTGGGTAAAGGCGGAGTTTCCAACAGAGTGTCGATCGTTGAGATGGCACCTCGCGACGGCCTTCAGAACGAGAAGGTGCTGATCGGCACGCAGGAAAAGATCAGGCTTGTCGGCATGCTGTCGGGCTGCGGTTTCGAGCGGATCGAAGTGACCAGTTTCGTCAGCCCGAAATGGGTGCCGCAACTGGCCGACGCTGCCGAGGTCATGGCCGGGATCACCCGGCGGCCGGGGGTACGATACGCTGCGCTGACGCCCAATATGAAGGGTTTTGAGGCAGCCATTGCGGCTGGCGCAGACGAGGTGGCGATCTTTGCCTCGGCCTCGGAAGGGTTTTCACAGCACAACATCAACTGCTCGATTGCCGAGAGCATCGAGCGGTTTCGCCCGGTGGCGGAGGCTGCCCGTAAAACGGGGATTGCTGTGCGCGGCTATGTCAGCTGCGTGGTCGAATGCCCGTATGACGGGGCCGTGGCACCCGAAAGTGCTGCCGACGTCGCGGGGCAATTGCTGAAGCTTGGCTGCTACGAAATCAGCCTTGGCGATACGATCGGACGAGGTACGCCGGAGGCGGTGGACCGCATGCTGGCGGCGGTGTTGGCGGACATTCCTGCGGGTAAGCTCGCCGGGCATTTCCATGACACGTCAGGCTGGGCGCTCGACAATATCGGCGTGGCGCTCGATCGCTGCATCCGGGTATTCGATGCGTCGGTCGGCGGTCTCGGTGGCTGTCCCTATGCGCCGGGCGCCAAGGGCAATGTCGATACGCTGCTGGTGGATCGTTACATGAGGGGTCGTGGTTTCGTCACCGGCCTCAACGAGGAAGCGCTTGCGGCAGCCTCGGTGTTTGCGCGCGGCTTGAGGAGTGCGGCATGACATACGAGACGATCCGCGTCACGGTTGACGGCAGGGGCGTGGCAACGCTGACCTTGGCACGGCCGGAAAAGCACAATGCTTTGTCCGGCACGATGATCGGCGAGCTGACCACCGTGGCAAGATTGCTGGGAGCGGATGCCGCCGTTCGGGTCGTCGTGCTGGTAGCTGAGGGTGCAAGCTTCTGTGCCGGTGGTGATCTCGGCTGGATGAAGGCGCAGATCGAGGCGGACCGGGCGGGGCGCATCAAGGAGGCCAAGCGGCTGGCCTTGATGTTCAAGGCGCTGAACGATCTGGCGAAACCGCTCATCGCGCGCGTTCACGGCAATGCGTTTGGCGGTGGCGTCGGGCTTTTATGCGTCGCCGATGTTGCATTTGCCGCCGATACCGCCAAGTTCGGGTTGACGGAAACACGGCTCGGGCTGATTCCGGCGACCATCAGCCCCTATGTGATGGCGCGGATCGGCGAGGGGCAGGCGCGGCCCCTGTTCATGTCCGGCAGGATTTTTGACGCGCAGGCAGCGCAAGCGGCAGGGCTTTTGGCGCGCGTCGTGCCATCAGACGATCTCGATGCCACGGTCGAAGCGGAGATAACACCCTATCTGCAGGTCGCCCCCGGGGCGGTTGGACAATCCAAGGCGCTGGCGCGGTCGCTCGGCATGCCGATCACCGATGATGTCATCGAGGCGACGATCGAACGCCTGGCCGATGTCTGGGAAACGGACGAGGCACGCGAAGGGATTTCCGCCTTTCTGGAAAAGCGCGAGCCTTGGTGGCGCAAACCAGTTTAATCAGCAGCGGCGCTTGAAATGCGCACGATTTGAGCATATTTTGATACTGTACTTATCAATATACGTTAGGAAATGTCATGGCAGCTTTGAGCTTCGATATGACGGCAAGCCGGTTCGGCGATGGTCAATCGCCGTTCCTTTCGGCTGAACGGGTCTCCAACCAGCTTGGCGTGACCTTGTCGGAGCTTGCCCGGTTGATCGGCGTTGCCCGCAATACACTGACGGCGAAATCCGGCGCGCGCAAGGTCGATCATGCCTTGAGCCATGTCGTGCGCATCCTTGCGATGGCCAGCGAAATGGCCGGTGACGAGAACCGCGCGACCATCTGGTTCAAGCATCAGCCGATCCCGGGCTGGGCGGGAAAGACCGCGTATGATCTGGTGAGCGAGGGCAAATCGGACAAGGTGCTGGCCTATCTCGAGGCGGTCCGATCCGGCGTCTATGCCTGACAAAGCCAGGAAAACGCTGACATTGTGGCGCGCCTTCGTGCCGCAATGGGCCTTTGCGCCGCTTTCCGGCGAGGGCGCGGCGCGGTTCGGTGGACGCTGGAATCCGGTGGGCGCTGCGACGATCTATGCGGCCCGCGAACTCTCGACTGCCTGGGCAGAGTATAATCAGGGTTTTGTCCAGCATCCGGCGCTAATTGCGCAACTGGATCTCAAGGATGCCGCGCTCGCCGACCTCACTGATCCCACGGCGCTCTCCGGCCTTGGCGTGCCGGAGGATATTCATCTCTGCGAGTGGCGGATGCTTCTCGATGAAGGCCAGGTGCCAAAGACTCACCAGCTGCGCCAGCGGTTGATTGCCGGCGGTTTCGATGGCGTCGTCTATCCGTCGTTCATGTCGCCGGGCGGGACCTGCGTGGCGCTGTGGCGGTGGAATGAAAAGGGCGCACCCCGCCTCGATGTCGTTGATCCGGACGGCCGGTTGCCGAAGACGTCGGCATCCTGGGTCTGATCCTTTTTTGTAAGGCGAAGCGGTCGGCGGATGAAAGCTGTGGCCGATGCAGCTGAGAACGAACGATTTTTCCCAAATAGTCCATAAAATAAATAAACAATAATTATCCAAATCTGCCGCAGCGATGTAATTTCCCTCTACTTCTGGGGGAACAGCCGCGCATGTCCGACACGCCATCCTACATCATCAAAATCCCCGCCCGCCGCGTGGAGTGGCCGACCGTTATTCTGACCATCGCGATCTATGGAGGCTTTTTGGCGCTGACATTCTGGTGGCAATCGCTGCCGGTCGTCATCGTTGCCCTTGCGGGCGGTTGGCTGATCGCCTGGCAGGGCTCGCTGCAGCACGAGGTCATTCACGGACACCCGACGGGCAATCAGCGTATCAACGATGCGATCGGATCGATCCCGCTATCGCTGTGGCTCCCCTATCCGATCTATCGCGACAGCCATCTAGAGCATCACCGCGACGAGCATCTGACCGATCCGATCGAGGATCCGGAATCCTCCTATTTTACCAAGGCAGCCTGGGAGCGGCTGGGACGGGTGGGCAAGCTCCTTGCCCGCTGGAATACGACGTTGCTAGGGCGGTTGACCATTGGACCCGCCGTCATGCTGGTGAGTTTTTTGGCGCAAGAGGTTCGGCTGCTGTGGGCCGGCGAGCCTGGGCAGGCGCGCATCTGGACGGTGCATATGATTGGTGTTGCAGCCGTGCTGTTCTGGGTCATGATGATCTGCGGCATGCCGTTCTGGCTCTATTTCTGCGGTTTCGTCTATGCCGGTGCGGCCCTGACGCGGCTGCGGTCCTATGCCGAACACCGCTATGCCGAAAAGCATGAGGAGCGCACGGCGATCGTCGAAAACAGCCACCTGTTCGGCCTGCTGTTCCTCTACAACAACCTTCATGTGCTGCATCACCTGAAGCCCGGCATTTCCTGGTACCGGCTGCCATCGGTCTATCGCCGTCACCGCGAGGCCCTGATCGGCACCAATGGCGGACTGGTCTATGACAGCTACTGGGACGTCGCCCGGCGGTTTTTCCTAAAGCCCCATGACGATATCACGCATCCGAAACATTCCTGAGTGGTGTGCTACCGCAGCAAACTTTGACGATACGGCGCCGGCGGGATTGTGCAGCAAATTTAGAGTGCTACAGCGGCGTTTGCGCGTTATGAATGAAGCGCGATGCTGTAGTGGCTCCTGTCCCTTGTGAAAGCTCCCGAATGCGTCTTGCCAGCCTTGCCATGTATGCCAGTCCGCCGCCGCTTGCCGAGGCCACGGCTAAACTGTGGGATTTCCTCAGTGAAGCCCTGAAGCGGGCAGGGCTGGACGAGGTTCCGGCTGGGTTGGACGATGTCGTGGACTACCATCAGGCCTGGACGCGGCCGGATCTGCTGCTCGCCCAGACTTGCGGCTTTCCTTACGTCAAGCATCTGCGCGGCAAGGTGAATCTGGTGGCAACACCCGTCTATGGCCATCCGGGCTGCGATGGACCGCTGATGCGCAGCTTTATTGTCGTGGCGAAACACAGCGCTGCCCGATCGCTGGAAGATTTGCGCGGCGCGCGGGCGGCGATCAACCAGCCTGACAGCAATTCCGGCACCAACCTGTTCCGCGCCGCCATTGCGCCGCTTTCACGCAATGGCCGGTTCTTTTCTTCGGTGGTCGAAACCGGCAGCCATCGCAACAGTATTGCGGCGATTGCCGCCAGCAAGGCCGATGTCGCGGCGATCGACTGCGTCACCTATGGCAACGCGTTGCGATTTGACCCTGAGAGCCTTGCCGGTGTCCGCATCCTGACGCAGACTGTGAGCGGGCCAGGACTGCCGTTCATCACCCGAGCCGACGCCCCCGAGACGGAGGTGGCACTGCTGAGACAGGTCTTGCAACAGGCCATCGCCGCACCGTCGCTGGCCACCGTGCGGGATGTGCTTTGCTTGAAGGATTTCGCCGTTCTTTCCGATGCCGATTATGAACCGCTGGCCGAACTGGAACGGCAGGCGCGGCGGCTGGGCTATCCGGCTATCGCCTGAACCGTAACGGCCGTGTCTGCGATCAGGGGTACTGACGCTGGCTGGGCCCGCACACGATTCGTCATCATCATCTCAAACGCAGAGGCTATCAGAGCCTGCCAATAGGCGAGCGCCGATGCAGATGCACGCCCGCTGCCGCGGGGGAAAATCATTCAATCCGAATGCGCGGGTCATTTTCCGGTTGACTCATATTCCAATCGGGTCAATAGTTCGGTGACAGAACGAATTAATTGAGGTGACTGTGAGCGAAACCCTGCGCATCTCCCGGAAGTTTTCCCAAAGGGCCGTGATGGAGGCGATAATCCAGAACGGGCCGATCTCCCGCGCCTCTATTTCCAAGCAGACGGGGCTCTCCAAGCAGACCATCTCGGAAATCGTCCGCCAGCTGGAACTGGATGATTGGGTACGAGAGACCGGGCGCACCAGTGGCCATGTCGGGCGCACGGCCGTCACCTATGAACTGGTTCCGGATGCGGCCTATATTGCTGCGGTCGATCTCGGTGGCACCAAAATCCGGCTCGCCATTGCAGATCTTGCCTGCCAGGTATTTGCCGAGGAAGTCGTCGCGACCGACCGGCGGGGCGGCCAGTTTGTCGTCGACCAGATCGCCGAACTCTGCGCGCAGGCGGCAAGCCATCTGAACATTCCGCGCGAACGCATCCGCATGGCCGTCATCGGGGCACCCGGCGCGCCGGACGCCAAGACCGGCCGCATCCTGCTGGCGCCAAACATTGCCGATTTCGACACGATGAACGTCGCGGCGGCCTTCGAAAAGGCGCTCGGCATCGATGTGATCCTGGAAAACGACGTCAATCTTGCGGTGCTCGGCGAAAACTGGCTGGGTCAGGGGCAGGGCATCGACAACCTCGCCTTCATCGCCGTCGGTACCGGTATCGGCGGCGGCTTGATGGTTGGGGGGCAGCTGGTGCGCGGCGCGATGAATGCTGCCGGCGAACTGGGTTTCCTGCCGTTCGGCGCCGATCCTTTCGATCCGGAATCGCTGCGCACCGGCGCCTTCGAGCGGGTCACCGCCTCGATCGGCATCATGGAGCATTATTCTAAAGCATCCGGTGAGACGGCGACCGTTCCGGCGATTTTCGAGCGGGCGGCGAGTGGCGATGTGCATGCGTCCGCGACCCTGGACGAGACGGCGAAATATCTGGCGCGCGGCATCAGCGCGATCGCGGCGATCGCCAATCCGGAAAAGGTCATCATGGGCGGCTCGATCGGCCTGCGTCCGGAACTGATCGAGCGCATCCGCAAGTTCCTGCCAACCTGCTTCCCCTATCCCGTCGATATCGAGGCAAGCCAGCTCGGTCCGCGCGCGGCAATCGTTGGTGCTGCGGCGATCGGGCTCAGCCACCTGCACAATGCGCTGTTCGGCGCCGATGCTCCCGACAGCCGCATGTCGCTGCCGCCGGCAGAAACCGTGACCTTCCGGGAGGCCCTTCAATGAGCATGTCGAACGCCCTGACGGAAAGACTGCGCGCCGTACTCGACCGCGAGGACGCAATTGCCCTGTTGCGCGGCGCCATCGGAGCCGAGAGCATTACCGGCAACGAGGCCAATTTCGTCGGCTTTCTCGAAAGCCAGATGAAAGCGCGCGGGATCGACGGCATCCATGTCTCGGATTTCCTGCCGGGGCGTCCCAACCTTCGCGGCGAGCGCAAGGGCGATGGAAGCGGCAAGCGGCTGCTGTTCATCGGCCATACCGACACTGTTCATGTCGACGGCTGGCGGGAGCACTGGGCTGGCACCGAGCGGGAAGATCCGTTTGCCGCGCCTGTTATCGACGGGCAGGTCTGGGGACGGGGTGCCGCAGACCTGAAGGCAGGTATCTGCAGTTCGCTGGCAGCGCTGACGCTGCTCGACAAAGCAGGGATCCAACTGAAAGGCGACATCGCTTTTGCCTTTGTCGGCGACGAGGAGAGCGGCCAGCCGGGAACCGGCGTGTCGGCCGGGATCAAGGATTATACCGCCAGCATCGAGGCGGGCGTGGTGGCAAAGCCGGATTTCACCGTCTATGTCGAGCCGACCCAGCTGGCAGTCTATCCGGCACAGATCGGCTTCTTCATCACCGATATAAAGATCACCGGCAAATCCGCCTATTTCGGCGTGCCGGAGCTTGGGCGCGACGCGCTGAAGGCGAGCCATGCGGTGATGTCGGAGTTGTGGGAACATTCGGACGCGATTTCGGCGCGGGCCGAGCACCCGCTGATCGGGCGCGGGTTCCTGTTGATCACCGGACTTTCGGGCGGCGGATTCATTGCCGTGCCGGAAGAATGCACGCTGTCGCTGATCCGCAAGCTCTTGCCGGGTGAATCACTCGATACCGCGGCGGCCGAACTGGAAAGTGTCATCCGCGGCGCCGTGTCCGATCCGCAGATCGAAGTGGAGATTTCCTATCCGGCCGGGCGCGACCATGCACTCGGCGGTTCGGCGGCGGAAATCGATCAGGACCTGCCGGAAGTCTCGATGCTCTGCGCTGCCGCCGGCGAGGCAATGGCTGGTCGGGGAGCGATCCATGGGGCGCCGTTCTGGTCGGAATCGCCGTTCTTCGTCAACCGGCTCGGCGTGCCTGCCGTCTATTGCGCGCCGGGCGATATAAGCAACTGTCACACATTCGAGGAGCATGTCGATGTCGAGGAATACCTCGCCGGGATCGTGGCGTTCGCCACCTTCATGGCGCGCTATTGCGGCATCGTGGAATGAGAAACTGAACCATCGATAATCTGAAAAAAGGGAACAGAAAGATGCTTATCAGGACTTTATTGAATGCCGCGCTTCTGACTGGTGCAATGATCACCGCGGCCCACGCCCAGACCGTCGGTCCGGCTGGCGAAACAGCAACACCGAGCGCTGAAATCAAGCTTTCCGACAGCGACATCGCCGCCTTGAAGGGCAAGGGCTACAAGGCGGCTTTGCTCTGGCACACGTCGTCCGACTTCATCAATGCGGTTTCGGCCGGTGCCAAGGACGAATTCGCCAAGGCAGGCGTCGAGGTTGTGGTGACCACGGACGCAGGCTTCGACGCCGCCCGTCAGCGCAGCGACATCGAGACGGCGCTTGCCGCCAAGCCGAATGTCATTCTCGCCCTGCCGCTCGACCCGACGACATCGGCCGAAGCCTTCAAGCAGGCCGTGACCGATGGCACCAAGCTGGTCTTTCTCTCCAACCTTCCGGCCGGCTACAAACACGGCACCGATTATGCGGCGATCGTCACCGACGATCTGTTCCAGATGGGCAAGCAGGCGGCCGATGCGCTGGCGAAATCGATCGGCGGCAAGGGCAAGGTCGGCTACATCTTCCACGATGCGAGCTACTATGTCACCAACCAGCGCGACCAGGCCTTCAAGACGACCATCGAGAAGGACTATCCGGATATCAGGATCGTTGCCGAACAGGGCATTTCCGATCCGGCCCGCGCCGAGGAACTGGCCAATGCCATGCTGCTGCAGAACCCGGATCTCGACGGCATCTATGTGACCTGGGCCGAACCGGCCGAAGGTGTTCTCTCTGCTCTGCGCGGTGCTGGCAATACCAAGACCAAGGTCGTGACGCTCGACCTGTCGGAACCGGCAGCGCTTGACATGGTCAAGGGCGGCAATGTCGTAGCCCTTGTTGCCGACAAGGCCTATGAGCTTGGCCAGACGATGGCCGCCACCGGCCTGAAAGCGTTGCTGGGTCAGGAAACGCCTGCCTTCATCGTTGCCCCGGCGCTGACCGTGACCAAGGCCGATGTGTCCGAAGGCTGGAAGCAGTCGCTCAACCGCGATGCGCCGCAGTCAGTCCTCGACGCTGCCAAATGATCTGCTGCGCCGGGCTGTGCAGACAGCCGCCCGGCGCGCATCAACCCAAAATTCTGGAGGAATGATGATGAACAAGCTGTCGATGATCCCGGCCGGGCTGGTTGCCGCGCTTCTATCCACCCACGCGTTTGCCGCCGATGGCGCAACCACCGGCCCGCATGGCGAAAAGCCGACACCGGCCGCAAGCTTCACGCTGACGCCGGATGAAGAGACCAAGATCAAGGACGGCAAGTTCACCGCCGCCCTCGTCTGGCACGAAATGAGCGAATACACCAATGCCGTCAACAGCGGCGCGCAGGACGAATTCAAGCGTCTGGGTGTTGAAGTCGTCGCCCAGACGGACGCCGGCTTCGATGCCGCGCGTCAAAAGGCCGATGTCGAGACCGTGCTTGCCAAGAAGCCGTCGATCATCCTGTCTCTGCCGGTCGATCCGGCAACCGCCGGGCCGATCTACGATCCGGCACTGAAGGCCGGCGTCAAGCTCGCCTTTGTCGATAACTCGCCGCAGGGCTATGTGCAGGGCAAGGACTATGTGACCATCGTCTCGGACGACCTGTTCCAGATGGGTCACAAGGCCGGTGTCGCGATGGCCGAGGCGCTCGGCAAAAAGGGCAAGGTCGGCTATATCTTCCATGATGCCGATTTCTACGTGACCAACCAGCGCGACCAAGCCTTCAAGTCGACGATCGAGCAGGATTATCCCGACATGAAGATCACTGCCGAGGCGGGCATGGCCGATCCGGCCCGTGCGGAAGAGATCGCCCAGGCGATGGTGACCCAGAACCCCGATCTCGACGGCATCTACGTGACCTGGGCGGAGCCTGCGCTGAGCGTGCTGTCCACCCTGCGCTCTGCCGGAAACACCCACACCAAGATCGTCACGCTCGATCTCAACGAGCCGGCAGCGCTCGACATGGTCAAGGGCGGCGCAGTTGCAGCGCTGGTGGCCGACGAAGCCTACAATATCGGCGTGACTGCTGCGCGTGCTGCGGCCGGATCGCTGGTCGGCAAGCAGGCTGCGCCGTTCCTGGTGGTGGATTCGCTTGCGGTCACCAAGGACACGGTCAAGGACGGCTGGAGGAAGTCGCTCAACAAGGATGTTCCGGCCACCATTGCCGACGCCATCAAGTAACTATCCGCGCTCCGGCGCAGATTGAAATCGTCGCAGCGGCTTCACATGAAGCGTGCCGCTGCCCTGCGGGAGCCACGGGTTCCCGCCCATACCCCCGCTCTTCGGAGGAACCGCTATGTCCAGCGCCCCAAGCAATGCCGCCAAACCGGCGATGAGCATGATCAGCCGCATCAATATCCAGCAATATGTCGTCTATGTCGGCTTTCTGGCGATCTTCCTGTTCTTCGCCATCGTGCTGAAGGACAGCGGGTTCCTGACGGTGCGCAACCTCTCCAACATCGTGCTGCAGACGGCGCCGATCACGATCATGGCGATCGGCATGGTCTTCGTGCTGTCGGCTGGCGAGATCGACCTTTCGATCGGTTCGACCGTCGCGGTCGCAGCGCTCTCTGCCGCCGTTACGATGAACGCCTATGGCATGATCGCCGGCATCGCTGCCGGGGTCGGGGCAGGGGTTGCCATTGGGCTGGTCAACGGCCTTTTGGTCGCCTATGTCCGGTTGCCATCGTTTCTGGTGACGCTGGCAACGCTTGGGCTGTTTGCCGGCGTTGCCCGGTCGCTCACCAACCTGCGCTCCATTCCCGTCACCGATAGCATGTTCACCGGCTTCTTCGGCTCCGGTACGCTGCTCGGCATTCCCTCGCTGATCTGGTGGACGGTCATTGCCATCGCCGCCGGGCATCTGATCTTCCGTGAGACCCGGTTCGGCGCTCATGTACTGGCGACCGGCGACAACGCCCGTGCTGCCAGCGTCTCCGGCATTCCCGTGCCGCGCATCCGGCTTGCCGTGCTGGTGATCAGCGGCGCGCTCGCCGGTCTTGCCGGTCTGCTCTATGCCGGCCGTCTTCAGGCGGCAAAGTATACGCTGGGCGAAACCGACCTGATGACGGTGATTGCCGCGGTCATCGTCGGCGGCACGCTCCTGAACGGTGGCAAAGGCTCGATCGTCGGCGCGCTCGTCGGCTCGCTGATGATGGGCATGCTCAACAACGGCCTGATCCTGATGGGGCTTTCCGTGTCCGACCAGATGATCGTCCGTGGTCTTATCATTCTCGCCGCAGTCGCCGTATCGCTGCGCGAAAAGCTGCGCTGAAGAAAGGATACCCCATGTTTCTCGACGTTCTGCGCCGCCGCAACCCGAAACTCCTTGAAGCCGCGATCGCGCTGCACCGGCAGGGCAAGATCCCGGCCAATGCCTATGTGCTGGATCTCGATGCCGTCGAAGCCAATGCCGGTGTGCTGAAGACAGAGGCCGACCGGCTCGGCCTTAAGATATTTGCCATGACCAAGCAGGTCGGCCGCGCCAGTTCATTCTGCGCGGCCGTGCAGCGGGGCGGCATCGACCGGTCCGTTGCGGTCGACATGGCCTGCGCCCGCGCCACCCACCGGGCAGGCCTCCGCGTCGGCCATCTCGGTCATCTGCAGCAGGTTGCCCGCCATGAAGCCAAAGCCGCTGCCGCTGCCTTCCGCCCGGACTACTGGACCGTCTTCAACGATGAAAAGGCGAATGAAGCCGCTGAAGGCGCCAGGGCGGCGGGTTATGTGCAGGACCTGCTTGCCCGCATCAAGGCCGAAGGGGATACTTTCTATCGCGGCCATGAAGGCGGCTTCGATGCGGCCGATGTCGCTGATGTGGCCGATGCTTTCGACGCGCTGGATGGCGGACGGTTTGCCGGGATCACCACGTTTCCGGCGCTGCTGTTCGACCACAAGAGCCGCAAGGTTTTGCCGACGCACAATCTGGCAACGCTGACCAAGGCTGCCGAGGCGCTGGCGAAGGCCGGGCGCACCGGCATTGAGGTCAACGCGCCGGGCACCACATCCTCGGTTCTCTTGCAGGGCTTGGCCGATGCCGGGGCGACGCAATGCGAGCCCGGCAACGGCCTGCACGGCACGACGGCGCTGCATGTCGTGGAAGACCTGCCCGAGCTTCCAGCCGTCTGCTACCTCACCGAGGTCTCTCATCTGTCCGCCGGCAAGGCGTATTGCTTCGGCGGCGGCTTCTACATCGACCCGATCTTTCCGGACTATGACGTCAAGGCGATCGTCTCTGACGAGCCGACGGTCGCGGCATCGTCGCTGCGCAGTGTCGAAGTGCCGCCACCATCGGCCATCGACTATTACGCGATGATCGATGCTGGTGGACCGAAGGCGCCGAAGCCCGGCGACACCGCCGTCTTCGGGTTCCGCGGGCAGGCCTTTGTCACCCGCGCCTATGTCGTCGGCGTGTCTGGAATATCCAAGGGTTTGCCGAAGGTCGAAAGCATCGAGAACGGTTTCGGCGAACCTCAATCCTGGCCGGTATAGGAGAATGACCATGAACACTCAGGCCCCTGTGCTGCAGCTCAAGGACATCCGCAAGAATTTCGACGCCGTTGTCGCCATCGAGAATTTTTCGCTCGATATCTATCCCGGCGAAATCGTTGCCCTCGTCGGCGATAACGGTGCCGGCAAATCGACGCTGATCAAGATTGTTTCCGGCGTCTATGGCCCGTCCTCCGGCACGATCACCATCGAGGGCGAGACGGTCGCGATGTCCAGCGCCACCATGGCCCGCTCGCACGGCATCGAGGTGGTCTATCAGGATCTGGCGCTGGCCGACCAGCAGACGGTCTATATGAACATGTTCCTCGGACGCGAACTCACCAACGGCATCGGCCTGCTCGATCGCAAGACGATGATTTCGGAAACGGAAAAGCTGGTGAAGGAACTCGACGTGCGCATCCCCTCGGCGCACGCGACGATCCGCGATCTGTCCGGCGGCCAGCGTCAGGGCGTTGCGATTGCGCGGGCCACCCGCTGGGCAAAGAAGCTGATCCTGCTCGACGAACCCACGGCGGCGCTCGGGGTCGCGGAAACCGCGAAGGTCGAGGAAATCGTGCAATCGCTGAAGTCGCGCAATATCGGCGTGCTGATCATCAGCCACAGCCTCGATCAGGTGTTCAAGCTGTCGGACCGGATCTGCGTTCTGAGGCGTGGCAAACAGATCGGCATCCGCAGGACTGCGGAGACCAACAAGAACGAGATCGTCTCGATGATCACCGGTGTCAGCTGACGCCGGGACTTACGCCGTCTTGACAGCCAGCGTGTTTGCCTGCGCTGGCCCATAGGCCCGCATGAATGTCCGCACGGCATTGCGGGCCGCAATGTCCAGTTCTGCTTCCGTCGGCGTGACGCCAAACAGCGTGCTCATCTGCAGGTCGGCATTGACCAGTGCCAGAAATTGACGCGCCGCAACGTCGAAATCGTCTGCCTGCAAAAGGCCCTTGTGGGCGAGCCGGGCAAAAAGTGCGGCCAGTGCCGTGCCGATCTTGCCAGGGCCATGCTGGCGCCAGCTTTCGAACAGGTGCGGATAACGCTCGCCTTCGGACTGGACCAGCTTGCGCAGGAATTTTCCATCCTGGTTGCAGATGCAATTGTGGCTGAGGCGCACGGCAAAGGCGACGAGATCGTCTTCGAGATTGTCCGGCTTCTCGGGAAAGGTTGAGAGAGTGGTGAACAGCATGGCGTTTGCCCGGTCCATCACGTCCTCGACCACGGCGGTGAACAGGTTCTCTTTTTCGCGATAGTGGTTGTAGACGGTCTGACGCGAGACGCAGGCTTCGGCGGCGATCTCGTCGATGCTGGCGCCGGTAAAGCCTTGACGGCAAAAGACTTGGGCGGCGGCTTCCAGAATGGACTTGCGCTTGGCACATTGCCCGCGCTGGCTATGCACGGACATTTTCGGCACTGTGTCATGATTGGTTTTCATCGGCCGAAGATAATGCCTCTTGACGTTTTAGACAATGGTGTCTAATTTTACAGCTCTGTCCAATAATATTGACACGGCTTGCCAAGCAGGCGTCCTCCCAAGCACCGCGCGCCCTTGGCAACGATCACGGTGAACTCCTGAGAGCAACGCGGCGCCAGACCGACCCGGTTTTGTGCGGCCGTTTTCTGAAAGATGCCCCCCATGACGTCCTCCTTCTTCCGGACTGCCCTCATCCTCGGCCTGTTGTCGGCCATCGGCCCGTTTGCCATAGACATGTACCTGCCGGCGCTGCCCTCGATCGGGCAGGACCTTGGCGCCGAGAACCATATCGTGCAGCTGAGCCTGCTCGCCTTCTTCGTCTCCTTTGCGGTGGCGCAGCTGGTCTACGGTCCCCTGTCCGATATGTGGGGCCGCAAGGCGCCGCTCTATATCGGTATCGGCATCTTTGCGCTCGCCAGCATCGGCTGCGCATTGGCAAGCGATATCGAAACGCTGATCGCCTTCCGCTTCCTGCAGGGGATCGGCGGAGCTGCCGGCATGGTCATCCCGCGCGCCATCGTTCGCGACATGCATACCGGCGTGCAGGCCGCCCGGCTGATGTCGCTGTTGATGCTGGTGTTCAGCATCTCGCCGATCCTGGCGCCGCTGACCGGCAGTGCCGTCATCGAGTTCTACGGCTGGCGCGGCGTGTTCTGGGCGGTGATGATCGCCGCCTTCATCGGCCTCATCCTGCTGGCGACGCAATTGCAGGAAACCCGCCTGAGGGAGCACCGTGCCGGGAGTGGCCTGCGCAGCGCCATGGCTGCCTACGGCCTGCTGCTCAGGGACAAGAATTTTCTGACGCTGACCTTCATCGGCGGCCTCGGCATTTCCAGCTTCCTCGTCTATCTCGCCAACTCGCCCTTCGTGCTGATCGACTATTACGGCCTGTCGCCGACGCAATACAGCTTTGCCTTCTCGATCAATGCCGTGTCGTTCTTCGCGGTATCGCAGGCGACCGGCTGGTTCGGCGAACGGTTTGGGCTCGTCCGGGTCATGCGCATCGCCGTTGCAGCCTTCGCGCTGACCATGGCGGCGATGGCCATCGTCATGAGCCTCGGCTTCAACCAGCTGCCGGTGATGGCCGCGTTCCTGTTCGTCGGTTACGGCTTTCTCGGTCTGGTCATTCCGACCAGTGCGGTATTGGCGCTGGAAGACCACGGCGAAATCGCCGGCACGGCATCGTCGCTGATGGGAACGCTGCATTTCGTCACCGCCGCCGTCGCCATGGTGATCGCCTCGGTGTTCTTCGACGGCACGGCCGTTCCGATGGCCACGGGCATCGCGCTCTGCGCCGTCGGCGCGCTGCTGCTCACCCAGGCCACCATCGGCCGCCGCCGTGCAGCTGCCGCTGCCGAGTGATAGGTGGTTCGTCGTCCCGGCCGGTCCAGACGGGCGCCCGGCGGCCCACGCGCGTGGCTCATTACTGATACCGGGGCCACTGTCCCGGGCGGCTGCCCCACTATCCACAGCCGATTGCCGTGGCGGGCATTAACTCCCCATTATCCACAAAGCTGCAAAAAATATGCACCGCAAGGCATGTTTCCGATGTCTACACATTGACGTTATTTTCCTGTCGTATACTATATCTAGTGTTAAAGGTTCCTCCAAATCGCAAGGTAGGGAGGCTAAGAGGGAATGCGGTGCGCTTGGCCATAAAGGCAGGCAAAACCGGAGCTGCCCCCGCAACTGTAAGCGGCGAGCGTCTGTTTCATTTCAGGTCACTGAAGCATCAGGCTTCGGGAAGACGGAATGGACGCCACGACCCGCAAGCCAGGAGACCTGCATTGAACAAAACGTCCACGGGCGGGGTGCCCGGAAGGTCGCGTGATGTGCAGCGGAATGATTCCGCTTTGGATTGCGTTCTTCCGATGCCCGCCAAAAAGGCTTCGGGGTGAAGGCATGTCAGTCAATCGAATTCGCAGACCAAGATATGCGGGATCGGCGGCGCAGGCCTAACCTCCCGCAAGTATCGCAATACAAGACCCCACGATCGGATCCGCGTGCAGCGGCTCGGAGCCTTTCGTGTGCCAGCAATATCACAGACCACGAGGACCATCATGAACATTACCGTCTACAGCAAGCCTTTCTGCGTCCAGTGCACCGCGACCTATCGCGCGCTCGATCGCGAAGGCATCGACTATCAGGTCGTCGACATTTCCAAGGACGAGGACGCCTTCGCGAAGGTGATCGGCCTCGGATACCAGCAGGTTCCGGTGGTGATTGCGGGCCAGGACCATTGGGCTGGATTCCGTCCGGACAAGATCAACGCGCTGTCCTGAGCGCGGCCTGAGTGCGGGTGGACAAGCGATGGGCCTGATCGTCTACTATTCCAGCCTGTCGGAAAATACCCATCGCTTCGTCGCCAAGCTCGGTTTGAAATCGGCCCGTATTCCCGTCAGCAGTGGCGCGGAAACGCCCGATGTGCGCGAACCCTTCGTCCTCATCCTGCCGACCTATTGCGGCGATGACGGCAAGGGGGCTGTTCCCAAGCAGGTGATCCGCTTTCTCAACAACGCGGACAACCGATCCCTCATCCGGGGCGTGATCGCCGCCGGCAACAGCAATTTCGGCGAGACGTTCGGTCTCGCGGGCAATGTCATCTCGGATAAATGCCGGGTGCCGTACCTCTACAGGTTCGAGCTTCTGGGCACGGACGAGGACGTCGCCAATGTCATCAATGGATTGGAACGATTTTGGACGTCTCAACGCTCGAACGCCCTTTGAAGGTCACTGAACAGGCGATTGACTATCACGCGCTGAACGCGATGCTGAACCTCTATGACGACGAGGGCAGGATCCAGCTGGACAAGGACAGGCTGGCGGCGAAGCAGTATTTCCTCCAGCACGTCAACCAGAACACCGTGTTCTTCCATAATCTGCGGGAGAAGCTCGATTATCTGGTGACCGAGGGCTATTACGAGCGCGAGGTTCTCGACCAGTATTCGTTCAACTTCGTGCGCGACCTCTACGATCACGCCTATGCCAAGAAATTCCGTTTCCCGACCTTCCTCGGCGCCTTCAAGTATTACACCAGCTACACGCTGAAGACCTTCGACGGAAAACGCTATCTCGAGCGCTACGAAGACCGCATCTGCATGGTGGCGCTGGCGCTGGCGCAGGGCAACGAGGCGACGGCCCGCGACATGGTCGACGAGATCATTTCCGGCCGCTTCCAGCCTGCAACGCCAACCTTCCTCAATGCCGGCAAGAAGCAGCGCGGCGAGCTCGTTTCCTGCTTTCTGCTGCGCGTCGAAGACAATATGGAATCGATCGCGCGCGGCATCAATTCAGCGCTGCAACTGTCCAAGCGCGGCGGCGGCGTTGCCCTGTCGCTGACCAATATCCGCGAGGCCGGTGCGCCGATCAAGCAGATCGAAAACCAGTCGTCCGGTATCATTCCGGTGATGAAGCTGCTGGAAGACAGTTTTTCCTATGCCAACCAGCTTGGCGCCCGCCAGGGGGCAGGGGCCGTCTATCTCAACGCCCATCACCCCGATATCATGCGCTTTCTCGATACCAAGCGCGAAAATGCCGACGAGAAGATCCGCATCAAGACGCTGTCGCTCGGCGTCGTCGTGCCCGATATCACCTTCGAGCTGGCGAAGAACAACGAGGACATGTATCTGTTTTCACCCTACGACGTGGAGCGCGTCTACGGTGTGCCGTTCACCGAAATCTCGGTCACGGAAAAGTACCGCGAGATGGCGGACGATGCCCGCATTTCCAAGAAGAAGATCAAGGCGCGCGAATTCTTCCAGGTTCTGGCTGAAATCCAGTTCGAGAGCGGCTATCCCTACATCATGTTCGAAGACACGGTGAACCGGGCCAATCCGATCGCCGGCCGCATCACCATGAGCAATCTCTGCTCGGAAATTCTGCAGGTGAGCGAGGCCAGCGAATATAATGACGACCTATCCTACGAGCATATGGGCAAGGACATTTCCTGCAATCTCGGCTCGCTGAACATTGCCGCCGCGATGGACAGCTCCGATTTCGGCAAGACCATCGAGACGTCGATCCGGGCGCTGACCGCCGTTTCCGACATGAGCCATATCTCCTCGGTGCCGTCGATCGAGAAAGGCAATGACGACAGCCACGCCATCGGCCTCGGCCAGATGAACCTGCACGGCTATCTCGCCCGCGAGCGCATCCACTACGGCTCGGACGAAGGCGTCGATTTCACCAATATCTATTTCTACACGGTGACCTACCATGCCATCCGGGCATCGAACCGGATCGCCGTCGAGCGCGGGTCGAGCTTCAAGGGTTTTGAGAACTCGAAATACGCTTCCGGCGACTATTTCGACAAATACACCGAGAAGGAATGGGTGCCGGCGACCGGGCGTGTCGCCGAACTGTTCGAGACCGCCGGCATCCACATCCCGACGCAGGAAGACTGGCTGGCCCTGAAGTCGGATGTCATGGCGAGCGGCCTCTATAACCAGAACCTCCAGGCCGTGCCGCCGACGGGATCGATCTCCTATATCAACCACTCGACCTCCTCGATCCATCCGATCGTCTCGAAGATCGAGATCCGCAAGGAGGGCAAGATCGGACGCGTCTACTATCCGGCGCCGTTCATGACCAACGACAATCTCGACTATTACCAGGACGCCTATGAGATCGGCCCTGATAAGATCATCGATACCTATGCGGCGGCAACGCAGCATGTCGATCAGGGCCTTTCACTGACCCTGTTCTTCCGCGATACGGCAACGACGCGCGATATCAACAAGGCGCAGATCTATGCCTGGAAAAAGGGCATCAAGACGATCTACTACATCCGCCTTCGCCAGATGGCGTTGTCCGGCACCGAGGTGCAGGGCTGCGTGTCGTGCAGTTTGTGATTTGAGGCCCTGCCGTTTCAGTCACGCTCGAGCCCGGAGCCCCCCTCATCCGACTGCCGGCGCCTTCTCCCCGATGGGGAGAAGAGACGAGCGGCTAGCGCGAGGGGTTCTCCTCTCCCCGTGCGGAGAGGGCAGGGTGAGGGGGCCAGGCGCCCTGTAAGATTTATTGAGGAAAGACATGCCCATGAACATCGCCATCAAGCCAGTTTCGCGCGTGCGCGCCATCAACTGGAACCGCATCGAGGACGACAAGGACCTGGAAGTCTGGAACCGGCTGACCGGGAATTTCTGGCTGCCGGAAAAGGTGCCGCTCTCCAACGACATTCCATCCTGGGCGACGCTGCGGCCGGAAGAGCAGCAGTTGACGATCCGCGTCTTCACCGGACTGACCCTGCTGGATACGATCCAGACCAGCATCGGCGCGCCAAAGCTGATGGAAGATGCGATCACCCAGCATGAGGAGGCCGTCTATTCCAACATCTCCTTCATGGAAGCGGTGCATGCCCGCTCCTATTCCTCGATCTTCTCGACGCTCTGCTCGACGCCGGATGTCGACGACGCCTATCGCTGGTCGGAGGAAAACGAGCACCTGCAGCGCAAGTCGGCTCTCATCCTCGAACACTATCGCAATCCCGATCCGCTGAAGCGCAAGGTCGCCAGTGTCTTTCTCGAGAGCTTCCTGTTTTATTCCGGTTTCTACCTGCCGATGTTCTGGTCGAGCCGGGCAAAATTGACCAATACCGCCGACATGATCCGCCTGATCATCCGCGACGAGGCGGTGCACGGCTACTACATCGGCTACAAGTTCCAGAAAGGACTGGAGCGGCTGAGCGCGCAAAAACAGCAGGAGATCAAGGACTTTGCCTATGAACTCCTGTTCGAGCTTTATGACAATGAGGCCAAATATACCGAAACGCTTTATGACGGCGTCGGGCTGACCGAGGACGTGAAGAAATTCCTGCACTACAACGCCAACAAGGCGCTGATGAACCTCGGCTATGAGGCACTGTTTCCGCCGGAGGCCTGCAAGGTCAATCCCGCGATCCTCTCGGCGCTATCGCCGAACGCCGACGAGAACCATGACTTCTTCTCCGGTTCCGGCTCATCCTACGTCATCGGCAAGGCCGTCGCGACCGAGGACGACGACTGGGATTTTTAAAGGGATTTTCCCTTCACCTTTTCGGCTGCCGCCCTCGGCGCAGCCGATCCATCTCCGGCACTCGATGCCCCGCCGATGCAATTGTAACCGTAACGTACTCCCCACCGATCTGAAAAAGGCGATACATAATCCGGGCTGATCGTTGAGGCATGCCTTAACGCAGCAGGTAAAACGCACAGGATATGTATCCGCCGGCCAAACCAGGTACCAGATCGATGCCGACAGACACGGCGCAGAGGGGTTTGTGGAAGCTCATGCTGAAGTTGCCCGCCCTGCGCGGCCAGCTTCAGCTTCTCAGTGTGCGGAATGCAGGCCTGCTCACTCTTTGCGACGCTTTTCACGATGCCAGCTCTACGCTCGATTCCTTGAGGAAGGATCTCAACGTCGATCGTGCGATCATCCGCGAATACGAGACGCTGTGCAGCGAAATAGAAGGCGAAGTGATCGAGATCTGTCTGACCGAGCAGACCAAGCCGCGCCGATAAGCCGCCATATCTATTTGTTTGGCATGGATTTTCTGGCCTGCTCCAAAGTGAGGCACTTCCACGCCGAATTATCACTTTTCAAACAGTCAACGGAATTTTTAGCGTTTACGGCCGAGATTCTTCAGCAAAGAGCGTTTGACTGCTGTGCCGATTCGGTGTGCTAATGTGACCTCGAGTTGAAAGCTTGGGGGCAGGTATGAGCAGCGAGCGTCAAATCGAACGATCACTCTGCGAACATATCGATCAGACCGAGGCGCAGGCCGAGATTGACCGGCTGCTGGCGGATACTCGCTTTCAGTCTCCCGAACGCAACAAAAATTTTCTCCGCTTCATCGCTTCCGAATACTTCGAGGGCAGGGCGGAGGCGATCAAGGCGTATGCGATCGCGGTCGATGTGTTCGGCCGTCCGGCAAATTTCGATCCCTCGGTTGACCCGATCGTGCGCATCGAAGCGACGCGGCTGCGTGCCGCACTGACGCAATACTACGATGCACACGGAAGCGACACCGGTATTCGCGTTGATCTCCCTCGCGGCCGGTATGTTCCAGACTTCACCCGCATGGTGCCCAACGAAATGCCCTCCCTGCCGGCTGAAGCCGCAGCCCCGGATCTGCCGGCTCAGGCTGCGAGCGTGGAGGAGGGTTCGGGCCGGCGGTTTTGGGGCGGCACTACGCGGCTCGCTTTGGCCTGGTTGCTAATCGGTATCGGTATTGCCACATATGCGCTGACGACAGGTCTTGGCGCCTGGAAACAAAATGCCTTGAGGCAGAAGCCGCTGATTTCCTTAGCGTTGAGTGCTGACGGAGATACGCCGGAACGCGACATTGAAAAGCTCCGGGATTATCTCACGGTGGCAATCTCGCAATTTCATACCGTTCGCCTCGCATCTACCGTCGATCATATGGTGGCGGCGTCTTTGGGCGAATGGACTGCTCCGAAACTCGTATCGGCGCTCAGAGGCCAGCGGGTGGCCGAAGACTACCGTATCGTTCTCAAATACGATGGGAAGGGGAGCCAGGGTTTTGCTTGGTGGCAGGTGACGGATGCGTCCACCGGAGAGGTGCTGCTGTCCGGCATCGAGGATGCTGACGGATCCGGTTTCCGTGCCGGCAAGCCAGAGCTTGGCGAACCGGCTGGCACGGACGCTTGTCGGGACCCGTGGCGTCATCAACACCATTGAAACACTTCATGAACTCAACACGCCCTCGCTTGGCAACGGCTGCATCCTGAGAGCGATCACGGCGGGGGACCGAAGCGATGAAGCGGGGATGGCGGATGCTCGCAACTGCCTGGAACAAACACTGGCCATTGCGCCCAATGACGCCGGGGCCAAGGCGGAACTGGCAATTGTCCTGCTCGCAAAGGACCCGATAGAGGCCCCTACCGATGCCTCCGACCGAGCCTACAGATTGGCCGCCGATGCGGTAAAGCTCTCGCCATTTTCCGACCGCAGCAAATATGCGTTGATGACCAGCCAGTTTCGCTCGGGTCAGATGCAGGCGGCGATCCAGACGGGGTATGCTGCGATGGCCCTTAATCCCAACAACAGCGATATCGCCGCACGTCTGGGGCTCTATCTTTTTACCGCTGGACGTTGGGAAGAAGGCGCTGGCCTCGCTGTGCGGTCAGCGTGGATGGACCAGGATTCTGCATTCGACGGTCTGTTGACCCGCGCTCTGGATGCTTACCGGCTTGGCCGTTTCGAAGATGCGCTGGCGCTCTCGAAACAGTTGAAGATTTCCGGTGACTATGTGGCTCACGCGGTTCAGGCCGCTGCCGCCGGGCAATTGGGCAGAACGGACGAGGCGCGATCGGCTCTCGCCAGCCTCGGAGCGGGCCGCGCCGATTTCGACGTCGCATTCCGCAAGAATATGAGCGCGCGTTATTTCACGCCCAAAATGACCGACCTGATCGAAATCGGCGTTATAAAGGCGACGCCGCAGAAATCCTGAGGCCGCGGTCCGTAGGGTGAATGGTGCATCCCGTATCGAGGACGCGACTCCATATTCCCCAGATTTCATAAAAGTAACTGTAACGTACTTGTTTCAGCGCCCCATCGTGCAAGGCTTCAAAGCCGTTTCCGCGCGAGTACAGCCCGCTGCGCGACGACACTGGATGCCCATGACAAGGATGAGAATGATGGTGAGATTTGGTTTTGTGTTAATGACCGCCGCTTTGACGGCCGGCTCCGCTCTGGCAGGACCTGCGGTCACGACGGCGAATGTGAACTTCCGCTCAGGCCCCGGCACCGGGTTTGGTAGCCTTGGCCAGCTTGTTGAGGGAACCGCCGTCGATCTCGGCGAATGTGACGACAGCGGCGCCTGGTGCGCGGTTTCCGTCAAGGGTGAGCAGGGTTTCGTCAACGGCAAGTATCTCAACCAGGCCGACGCGACGACGGACCGGCCGGGCTGGCCAAGGGTCTACACGACTGACGGCGGTGCCGAGATTACCCTCTATCAGCCGCAGATCACCGACTGGAAGGATTTTTCCACGCTCTCGGCGCTGATCGCCACGGAATATAAACCCAGCAAGGATGCAAAACCGATCTTCGGCGTCATCGGCGTCAGTGCCGACACGGTGTCCGATGCGGATGCAGGTACCGTCATCCTCAGCAATATCAAAGCCACGGAGATCAATTTCTCGGCGCTCGACCGGAGCCAGATTTCGGATCTGTCGCTTGAGGTCGGCAAGCTGATGCCGACAGGCAATCTGACCTATCCCGAAGAACGGCTGACCGCCAGCCTTGCCGATTATCAGCGCATGGAGGATGTGAAGGGGCTTAAATCCGATCCGCCGCCGATCTTCATCAGCGAGACGCCGGCGATCTTGCTGCAGACGGACGGCAAGCTGGTGCTTGCTCCGGTCAAGGGCGTGACGGGTCTTTCCTTCGCGGTCAATACCAATTGGGACCTGTTTCAGGCCGATGCCGACAAGAGCTATTATTTGCGCGATGACAAGACTTGGCTGACCTCCAAGGACCCGGCGGGCGGCTGGCAGATCGCGGCGGCACTTCCAGACGCATTGACGAAGCTTCCCGACGACGACAGCTGGAAGGCGGCCCGCACGGCCATCCCGCTGACAGCGGTGGAAGGCTACAAACTGCCGAAGGTGGTTTATTCGGAAGCGCCGGCCGAACTGATCCAGTTCGAGGGGAAACCGAAGCTTGAGCCCGTCAAGGGCACCGCGCTGAAAGGGGCCTCGAATGCCGCTGGCGACGTATTCTTTGATGAAAAGGGCAAGCAATGGTACGTCCTGTTGTCCGGCCGCTGGTTTTCCGCGGCATCGCTCGACGGTCCCTGGACATTCGCCACACCGGACCTGCCAGCCGATTTCCAGAACATTCCGGATGACGCGCCCTATTATGCGGTGCGTGCATCGGTGCCGGGCACCTCGGAAAATGCCGAAGCGCGGCTGAAGGCCAGCATTCCGCAAACGGCGCGTGTCTCCACCGATGGCTCCGTGAAGGTCGAGGTCTCCTATAGCGGCGAACCGAAATTCGAACCGATCGACGGCACCTCGCTCACCTATGCGGTCAATACCAACGAACAGGTCATCAAGGTCGGCGACAAATATTTCGTCCTGAAGGATGGTGTCTGGTTCGAGGGCGCCAGCCCCACCGGCCCATTCGCAGTCGCCAAGGCGGTGCCGGATGAGATCTACAAGATCCCGCCGTCCTCGCCGGTCTACAACGTCACCTATGTGCGGGTTTACAAGACCGAGCCGGATGCGGTCTGGTACGGCTATACCATGGGGTATCTCGGCGCCTATCTGGCCTGGGACACCTATGTCTACGGTACCGGCTGGGCCTATGACGACTACTGGGATTACGGCTGGGCAGGCGGCGGTTACGTCCCATACTACCCGCGCCCTGTGAGCTATGGCGTCGGCGCCTTCTACAATCCGGCTTTCGGAACCTTCGGGCGCTACGGCTATGCCTATGGTCCGTACCGCGGCATCGCGGGCGGGGCGGCCTATAATCCCCGTACCGGCACCTATGTTCGCGGCGGTGCCGTTTCAGGTCCGGCTGGCGAGCGTGGCTTCATTGCAGCCTACAATCCGCGCACCGGAAACGGCGTGATGGCGCGGGGCGGCCACAATGTCTACGGTTCCTGGGGCTCGGCCAACGTCAAGCACGGTTCGGACTTCGCGCATATTGCCGGCGGTACGACAGCGGCCGGCGGCAATGTTCATTGGCGCAATTCCGACGGCAATCATGGTTTCGTCGCAGCCGGCAAGGGCGGCGACATCTATGCCGGCCGTGACGGCAACGTCTACCGCCGCGACAATGGTCAGTGGCAGAAGCATACACCGGACGGCTGGGACCCGGTGCAGAAGCCATCGACCGACAATCTGAAACAGCACGGCGAGAACTTCGCGGCCAAGCATCCGGATGCGGCGCAGAAAATCGGCCAGAACCGTGATGCCATCAAACCTTTGGCCAACCGCAACAGCAATCGCGTCCGCCCGGTGGCGCCGGACAATCTCGGCCTTGACCGTGCCGGACGTCAGATCGGCAATCAGCGTGCCTTTCAGCAGGACATGATCCGCCGTCCGGCACGGGGTGGATTTGACGGCGGCGATTTCCAGCGCGGCGGCGGCGGCGGTGGTGGTGGCTTCCACGGCGGCGGTAATTTTGGCGGCGGTGGCGGGTTCCACGGCGGCGGGGGCTTCCATGGAGGCGGCGGGTTCCACCGCCGCTGACTGCCAATGTCTCCACCGTCCGGAGGTTCGCCTTCGGACGGTATTGCTTTCAGTCCGTACCGCCTTCAAGCGGGACTGGCCAATCGCGTTTCAAACGCTATTCTCCGTGCCATGTATCGTGACACGCGAGGATGAGAAATGGCAGGCCTGCAAGGACAATGGAATGGGGTTGGTATTGCCGACCTCGACGGCAAGACGATCTTGATCACGGGGGCCTCGACCGGTATCGGCGCGGCCCTTGTCCGTGCGTTTTCTGCGCAGGGCGCCAGTGTCGCGATCCACTACAATGAGAGCAGGCAGGCGGCAGCCGACCTCCTCTTGGAAGTCGAAAGCACGGGCGGCAAAGCTGTTCTGGTTCAGGGCGATGTCTCTGCCGATGGCGTGACGGAACGTGTGGTCGAAGAGGCAGCCCGTCATTTCGGCCGGCTCGACGGGCTGATCAACAATGCCGGCGGCATGCTCGGCCGTGTCGCAACAGCCGAGATGAGCGACGCGCATTACGAGCGCGTCATGGATCTCAATGCCCGTTCCGTGCTGGCTGCGACCCGCGCCGCGCACCCGTGGCTGAAGAAGCAGGGCGGCTTCATCATCAACACGACTTCGATCGCCGCCCGCAACGGCGGTGGCAACGGTGCCATCCTCTACGCAGCGTCCAAAGGCTTCGTCTCGACGATTACCCGGGGGCACGCCAAGGAGTTTGCCGGCGACGATATCCGCGTCAACGCTGTCGCGCCCGGGGTCATCGCAACACCCTTCCACGACCGCTATACCAGCCCTGAAATGCTCGACGCCCAGCGCAAGACCGTTCCGCAAGGACGGGTCGGCACGCCGGAAGAATGCGTCGGCGCCTATCTGTTTCTCGCATCTCCCACACTCTCCGGCTACGTCACCGGCCAGATCATCGAGGTCAATGGCGGCCAGTTGATGCCGTAGGCCGGGACGGGAGAGGCTGTTGTTGACGCCGCCGCCAAGCGCGGACCAAGTGACATCGACGGGTCCCCGACGGATGACTTCGAGGGGATTAATAGGGCACACGGTGCGGAAGACCCGACAGGCACCAAGACCGTGGCTGCCCCCCGGAACTGTGAGCGCATTGCCGGTCGCTACCGGCGCTTTCAAAGCGCCACGCCACTGCCAGCCCTCCGGGACATCGCGTCTAATGCGAGTGAGTTCCATAAGATAGATTACGCAATCCACCCATGTAGCGGGGTACATTCTATTTCCAAGTGCGACATGCCAGTAATTTCAATGGCTTCACTTTGGAGATTTTGGCATGTCCAGATGCTATACGCAAATCACCCTCGCCGACCGGCGACGCCTACATCAG
>NZ_JAFCTR010000007.1:0-288292 GCF_049896125.1 Pararhizobium sp. DWP1-1-3 | reverse complement strand
GCCCGCTACAACCCCGCCCTCAAGGCCTTCCGCGACCGTCTCGTCGCTGCCGGCAAACCCAAAATCGTCGCCATCGTTGCGACAATGCGCAAGCTTCTCACCATTCTCAATGCCATCATCCGGGACAATAAACCATGGCAAAACGCTTGACGAACAAGACAGTCGCTCTCCCCGCTGGGGAGAAGAGGGAGTTCGCGGTCCCCTCAACACTTCAAGCCACGCCCGGAAAATCCGTCGTGGGTTTTGCTTGCTTTCAGTCACTTGGTCGGGGCGCTGGAAAGTGCCGATGACTAAGTAATTTATATGACGCCTTCCGGCGCCCCGTTCAGTGTCTTTTGCCGCGCTTCTCAGGTTCTTCTGCGCTTTCCTCTCTGACAGGAAAGCCTCCAATGCCCCGGCCCGGCCGCTTATCCGCTGGGCTTTTCAATGAGGCGGGGTTTGGTCCTGGGCCGTCCAAGGACGGCGTGACCACCCGGCACGCCCGGTCCGCTTTCACGAACCGGAGGAGAACCGCCTTTCACGCAGCCCCGGGGATTTCGCGCGCGTTTCGCCAAACCCTCCGGGCACCGGCCCCACCTCGCCGGCAACGCTTTCCGGTGTATCCGTGGTGGGACGGGAAGAAGTATGGCACGGGTTTTGAGGGCGGGGATTTGCGGGGATGAATTTTTTCATCCGCCAACGTCGCGCGCATCCGTTGTGCCGGGTCTGCCGAGACTCTATACGTTGGCGGTCACAGCCGTGCCCCAATAATTTCCCCGTTTCACCAACCGTCGAGTGAGTGCCCATGTCATCCCGTATCAAGATTCACCGTGACGGCCCGGAATTTTCGCGAATGGTCTGGGGCGCCTTTCGTATTGCCGACAACCGGGAAACGAGCGGGATCGCCTCGATCGCCCGGACTGTCGATACATGCCTGGATGCCGGCATCACCACGATCGACCATGCGGATATCTATGGCGGCTACCGGGTCGAGGCGCTGTTCGGCGAGATGCTGGCAACCCGTCCCGACCTGCGCAACCGGATCGAGCTGGTCACGAAATGCGGCATTGCCCTGACTGGTCCGGCGCGGCCGGAGCATCGCGTCAAGCATTACAACAGCACGGCCGTTCATATCCGCTGGTCGCTGGAAAACTCGCTGCGCAACCTGAAGACCGATCATGTCGACATGCTGCTTTTGCACCGGCCCGATCCGCTGATGGATGCAGCCGAGGTGGCCGAGGTTCTGGAAGCGCTGGTTTCGGAAGGCAAGACGCGGGCTGTGGGGGTTTCGAACCATACGCCGTCGCAATTTGCGATGCTGCAATCGAAGCTGCCTATTCCGCTGATGGTCAACCAGATCGAGCTTTCGGTGACGCATACCGCGCCGATCTATGACGGGACGCTGGACGACTGCGTCAATTACGGGATTTCGCCGATGGCGTGGTCGCCGCTGGGCGGGGGGCGCCTGTTCGACCGGGAGAAAGGCAACCCGCAGCTCGTCGATCTTTTGACCGGCCTTGCAGACAAATACGGCGTGCACGGTGCGGGCACTGTGGCGCTTGCCTGGCTGTTGCGCCTGCCGTCCAAGCCTTTGCCGATCATCGGCTCGACCGACCCTGAACGGGTGAGGGCGCTGGCGCGGGCGGTGGAGATCGAGTTTGAGCTGCAGGACTGGTTTGAGGTTCTGGAAGTGGCGACCGGACGGCCGGTGGCGTAAAATCGGAATTTGACGGTATGGCTGGCTGCATTCATACGGTTTCCGGTTCATCGCCTCTGAGATTGAGGAGGCTCACCCCCCTCTGTCGGCGATGCCGACATCTCCCCCTCAAGGGGGGAGATCATCATCAGTCTCAAAATTCGCCAGGGAAAAGAATAATCTTCCCTTGAGGGGGAGATGTCACGAAGTGACAGAGGGGGTTAAGCCGCCGGGATTTCGGATTGAGCGGAACTCATCAACCGGAAACCGTATCACCCCAGCAGCTTCACCAGCTGCCACTCGCCGTTGGCGTCCTTCTCGACGCGCTTGTTGCCGCGGTAGCAGCGCAGCTTTCCTGCCTGCTTGTCCATGACGAGGCGGGTCGGGGTGGATTTGGATTTGCCGTTTTCGCCGATGGCCGCAGCCAGCGCTTCCTTGAATTTCCCCGCCTTGTAGAGGGCGACAAGATCGTCGTCGGTCATTGTCGCGTTTCCTTGTGCGGCTGGGTTTGGTCGGTGATCTGAGGCGATTGAGCTCTGGGTGGCCACCCCACCCCGGCACGGTGTGCCGACCCTCCCCCTCAAGGGGAGGGTGAAGAGAGGCTTATGCCTCTCCTTAGAACATCCGGTCAGGTAATGACAGTGGGTTCCGTGCGGCCCGTGCGGGTCTTGATGCCGGCGATCTCGTCGGCGACGGTGATCAGGTCGGCAAGGGCTTCCTGGGTTTCGGTGTCATGCTTGGAAGCATCGGGCTCGTAGCGTTCGATATAGACGCGCAGGGTCGCGCCCGATGTGCCGGTGCCCGACAGGCGGAAGACGACGCGGGAGCCGCCTTCGAACAGGATGCGAATGCCCTGGTTGTTCGAGACCGACTTGTCGATCGGGTCGTTGTAGGAGAAGTCGTCTGCGGTGGCGACCTTCAGCTTGCCGAATGTCTTGCCGGGCAGGGTGGCGAGCTGGTCGCGCAGCGCGGTCACCAGGCCGTTGGCGGCGTCCGAATCGACCTCTTCATAGTCGTGGCGGGAATAGTAGTTGCGGCCATAGGTGGTCCAATGCTGGCGGGCGATATCCTGAACGCTTTCCAGGCGCACGGCGAGAATGTTGAGCCAGAGCAGGACCGCCCACAGGCCATCCTTCTCGCGCACGTGGTTGGAGCCGGTGCCGGCACTTTCCTCGCCGCAGATGGTGACGAGGCCGGCATCCATCAGATTGCCAAAGAATTTCCAGCCGGTCGGGGTTTCGTAGATGCCGATGCCGAGCTTTTCGGCGACGCGGTCGGCGGCAGCACTGGTCGGCATCGAGCGGGCGATGCCGGCGAGGCCCTTGGAATAGCCGGGCGCGAGGTTCGCATTGGCGGCGAGCATGGCAAGGCTGTCGGAGGGGGTGATGAAGATGCCCTTGCCGATGATCAGGTTGCGGTCGCCGTCGCCGTCGGAGGCCGCGCCAAAGTCCGGCGCGTCGTCGCTCATCATTTCCTCGTAGAGCGCGCGGGCGTGGACGAGGTTCGGGTCCGGGTGATGGCCACCGAAATCGGGCAGCGGAATGAAGTTGAGCACCGAGCCCTTGGCGGCGCCCAGGCGATTTTCGAGGATTTCCTTGGCATAGGGGCCGGTCACCGCGCTCATCGCATCGAAGACGATGCGGAAGCCGCCGCCGATCAGGTTGCGGATGGCGCGGAAATCGAACAGCTTTTCCATCAGCTCGGCATAGTCGGAGACCGGGTCGATAACCACGACTTCCATGCCGGCAACGTCCTGGCTGCCTTCGATATCGAGGTTGACATCGGCGACCTCGGCGATCCTGTAGGTCTCGATCGTGCGGGTGCCGGCGTAGATGGCGTCGGTCACTTTTTCAGGGGCCGGACCGCCATTGCCGATATTGTACTTGATGCCGAAATCCTCGGTCGGACCGCCGGGATTGTGGCTGGCCGAGAGCACGATACCACCGAAGGCCTTGTATTTGCGGATGACGTTGGAGGCGGCCGGCGTCGACAGGATGCCGCCGCGGCCGACGAGGATGCGGCCAAAACCGTTGGCAGCCGCCATCTTGATGGCGATCTGGATGGCTTCGCGGTTGTAATAGCGGCCGTCACCGCCAATCACCAGCGTTTGACCCTTGAACCCGTCGAGGCTGTTGAAAATCGACTGGATGAAATTCTCGGCATAGTTCTTCTGCTGGAAGACCGGCACCTTCTTGCGCAGTCCGGACGTTCCGGGCTTCTGGTCCAAATAGGGCGTGGTCTGAACGGTTCTGATCATGGTCTTAGCCTTTCGCAAGAAGACTGGAATAGAGGTCGGCATACCGATGCGCACTCATATCCCAGGACACGTCTGATTTCATACCCTGAGCCTGGAGACGAGCCCAGACTTTCGGTTGCCGGTAGGCGGTAAAGGCGCGCCGCAGCGCTTGGCGCAAGCTTGGAGCAGAAACGGGCGAGAATTGAAAGCCTGTCGCGACCTTGGCGGCAAGGGCCGCTTCGTTGGCGTCGATGATCGTGTCGGCAAGGCCGCCGGTATGGGCGACGATCGGCACGCAGCCGTAGCGCAGGCCGTAAAGCTGGGTGAGGCCGCAGGGCTCGAAGCGCGAGGGAATAAGGATGGCATCGGCACCGGCCTGCATCAGGTGCGACAAAGGCTCGTTATAGCCGATCACCATGCCGACCCGGCCGGGATGGCGGGCGGCGGCCGAAATGAAGGCGCTTTCGAGCGCCGGATCGCCCGAGCCGAGCACGGCGAGCTTGCCGCCATTGTCGACGATATCGTCGATCACCTCGGCGAGCACGTCCATGCCCTTCTGCCAGGTCAAGCGGCTGACAACGCAGAAGATCGGGCCGGGGGCATTGTCGAAGCCGAACTGCGCCGACAGCGCCTTGCGGTTGGCCGCGCGCTTCTTCAGCGAGCCTGGCCCGTAGGGCTCGGCGATATTCCTGTCGGTCTGCGGATCCCAGACATGGGTGTCGATACCGTTGACGATGCCGGAGAGGCTGGCGAGACGTGCGGTCAACAGGCCTTCAAAGCCCATGCCGAATTCGGGCGTGAGGATTTCCTGGGCATAGGACGGGCTGACCGTGGTGATGGCATTGGCGGTCTGCAGGCCACCTTTGAGGAAACCGACATCGCCGAAATATTCGACATAGCTCATGGAAAAGGCTTCCGGCGGCAGCGCCAGTTCGGCAAAGACGTCCGGCCCGAACTGGCCCTGGAAGGCGATGTTGTGGATGGTCAGCACCACCGGTGTGGCATGAGCCGGGCCGAACCGCATATAGACCGGCGTCAGCGCCGCCTGCCAGTCGTGGACATGGACGAGGTCCGGCTTCCAACTCGGCAGCAGGCCGCCGGCGATCTCGGCTGCGGTCAGCGACAGGGCGGCGAAGCGGCGGAAGTTGTCGGTGTAGTCGAGCCCGGTCGTATCGACATAAGGACCACCGTCGCGATCAAACAGTTCCGGTGCGTCCAGCACCAGAAGATCGAGACCATCGTGGTCCACAGCCAGGATCGAGGCGGGGTTGCCGAACAGGTTGTCGAAGCCGCCGATCTTCTGCGGCTTCTTGATCTTTTGCATCACCACCGGATAACCGGGCATCAGCGTGCGCATGCGCACGCCGTGCGGTTTCATCGCCGCCGGCAGGGCGCCCGCCACATCGGCGAGACCCCCTGTCTTGATCAGCGGGAAGACTTCCGATGCGACGGACAGAACTTCCATGCTCACAGATCCAGCTTGTCGATCATCGCCTGGGTGATCAGGCAGATGCCGTTTTCCGAGCGGCGGAAGCGCTTGGCGTCGAATTCCGGATCCTCGCCGACGACGAGGCCTTCCGGGATGACGACGCGGCTGTCGATGACGACGTTGCTGAGCTGCGTATGCCGGCCGATCTTGACATTCGGCAGGATGACCGCCCCGTCGAGACGGGAGAAGGAGTTCACCCGGACGCCGGTAAACAGCATGGACCGGTTGAGCGAGGCACCGGAAATGATGCAGTCGCCGGAGACCAGCGACGAGGTGGCGGAGCCACGGCGGTTTTCGTCGTCATGGACGAATTTCGCCGGCGGCTTGATCTCGGCGAACGTCCAGATCGGCCAGGTGCCGTCGTAGATGTCGAGTTCCGGGGTGACGTGGGTCAGGTCAATATTGGCCTGCCAATAGGCGTCGATCGTGCCGACGTCGCGCCAATAGGCTTCGCGCTCGAAATCGGAGCGGACGCAGGACTGGTTGAAGCGGTGGGCGACGGCTTTGCCGTGGCTCACGATATAGGGGATGATGTCCTTGCCGAAGTCGCGGCTTGATGTCGGATCGGCGGCGTCGCGGCGCAGCACGTCCATCAGGAACTTGGTGTGGAAGACGTAGATACCCATCGAGGCCAGCGCCATCTCGGGATTGCCGGGAATGCCCGGCGGGTCGGCAGGCTTTTCGACGAAGGCGATGATCTGGTCCTTTTCATCGACATGCATCACGCCGAAGCCGGTCGCTTCCATGCGCGGCACTTCCAGGCAGCCGATGGTAACGTCTGCGCCGGAGTCGACATGCTGCTGCAGCATGAGCTCGTAGTCCATCTTGTAGATATGGTCGCCGGCCAGGATGACCATGTATTCGACGCCGTGGTCTTCAATAATGTCGATGTTCTGATAGACGGCGTCGGCGGTGCCTTCGTACCACTGCGTTTCAGAGACGCGCTGGGAGGCGGGCAGGATGTCAAAACTTTCGTTTCGCTCGGGGCGGAAGAAGTTCCAGCCGTTCTGCAGGTGGCGGATCAGCGAATGCGCCTTGTACTGCGTCGCGACGCCGATGCGGCGGATACCGGAATTCATCGCGTTCGACAGCGCGAAGTCGATGATGCGGGCCTTGCCGCCAAAATAGACGGCCGGCTTGGCGCGACGGTCGGTCAGTTCCTTGAGGCGGCTTCCGCGGCCGCCTGCAAGGACATAGGCCATTGCGTCACGGGCGAGGGGTTGTATCCGTTTTTCCATTGAATTTCCTCCCGATAGTATGGTTCCCGGGCGGTTTGACCGCTCCTGGAACTGTGTCCTCTCCAAATATTATTCTGATCCACGGCGTTGACGGGTCTTGGGAGCCCGCCTGGCCGTGTATTATTCCTGTTCCAGCATCAGTGTCGCCAAAGGCGGCAGGGTGATGGTGGCGGTAATAACGCCTGCACTGTTTTTCGTTGCCTGGACGGCTCCTCCGTTGCCTTTGCCGCTGCCGCCGTAAATCTCGGCATCGCTGTTGAGAATTTCCTTCCACCGCCCCTCCACCGGCAGCGGTATCGTATAGTTTTCCCGGTAGACCGGGGTGAAATTGCTGATGACGGCGATGGTCTTTTCACCGGGCGCCTTGCGCAGCCAAGCAAACACCGAATTCTCGCGGTCATCGGCGATCAGCCATTCGAAGCCTTCGCCCTCGCAGTCGCGCGCATGCAGCGCCGCCTTGTTGCGATAGGTGCCGTTCAAATCCCGCACCAGACGGCGCATGCCTTCGTGGAGCGGATACTCAAGCAGGTTCCAGTCGAGCGAGCGATCTTCCGCCCATTCCTGCCACTGAGCGAATTCCTGGCCCATGAACAGCAGCTTCTTGCCGGGATAGCCCCACATGAAGCCGTAATAGGCGCGGAGATTGGCAAATTTCTGCCAGTCGTCACCGGCCATCTTGGCGATCAGCGAGCCCTTGCCATGCACCACTTCGTCATGGGAAAGCGGCAGCACGAAATTTTCGCTGAAGGCGTACAGCAGGCCGAAGGTCAGGTCGTTGTGGTGGTGCTTGCGATGGACCGGTTCGCGCTGCAGATATTGCAGCGTGTCGTGCATGAAGCCCATGTTCCACTTGAAGCCGAAGCCGAGGCCGCCGGCATGAACCGGAGCCGAGACCTTCGGCCAAGACGTGGATTCCTCGGCGATGGTGATGATGCCGGGATGGCTGCCGTAGACTTCCTTGTTCATGGTCTGCAGGAAGCGGACCGTGTCGAGGTTCTCGTTGCCGCCATACTCGTTCGGCACCCATTCGCCATGCTTGCGCGAATAGTCGAGGTAGAGCATCGAGGCGACCGCATCGACGCGCAAACCGTCCAGGTGGAATTTTTCGGCCCAGTAGAGTGCGTTGTTGACGAGATAGGAAAACACCTCGGCGCGGCCGAAATTGTAGATCGCGGTGTTCCAGTCGGGATGGTAGCCCTGACGCGGGTCCTCATGCTCGTAAAGGGCTGTGCCATCGAACCAGCGAAGGCCGTGTGCATCGGTCGGGAAATGGGCGGGAACCCAATCGAGGATGACGCCGAGGCCAACCTTGTGGGCGCCGTTGACGAAGCGGGCAAAACCTTCCGGCTCGCCGAAACGGGCGGTCGGCGAATAAAGCCCGGTGGTCTGGTAGCCCCAGGAGGGATCATAGGGATATTCGGTGACCGGCAGGAATTCGATATGGGTGAAGCCCATATCGACACAGTAGGGGATCAGCCGTTCGGCCATTTCATCCCAGGTCAGCATGTCGCCATTGTCGCGACGCTGCCAGGATGCGGCATGCACCTCGTAGATCGAGATCGGCTGGCGGCGTGCATCGACATTGGCCCAATGTGCCCGGTGTTCCTCGTCCTGCCAGACCTGTTCGATCTCGCCTGTGGTCATCGACGCATTGTTCGGGCGCAGTTCCGAGCGGCGGGCGAACGGATCGGCCTTCAGGGGCAGCAGTTCGCCGTTCTTGCCGACGACCTCGTATTTGTAAATCGCACCGGATGGGACGTCGGGAATGAAGATTTCCCAGATGCCGGTGTCCTGTCGCAGCCGCATGACATGGCGGCGGCCATCCCAATCGTTGAAATCGCCGACGACGGAGACTCGCTTTGCATTCGGCGCCCAGACGGCGAAATGAAAGCCGTCGGCGCCATCATGCTTAATCGGATGTGCGCCCATCTTGTCGAACAGCCGCAGATGCGAGCCTTCGCGGATGTAATAGTCGTCCATCGGACCAAGCACCGGGCCGAAACTGTAGGGATCGGTGACGGTCCATTCGCCGCCGCCGTTGCGGGCGCGGTAGCGGACCGGTTGTGCCTTTTTGACGGCAACGATGCCTTCGAAGACGCCGGCATCGTCACGCCGTATCAGCGTGCCGATCTCCTTGCCGGCCAGGGTTTCGGCGGTCACCGTTTCGGCGCCGGGAAGAAAACAGCGGGCGACGAACTCCTTGCCCGCCGGATGGACACCGAGGGCGGCGAACGGATTGCTATGAGTGCCAGCGAGGATCGCCGCAATCTCTTCCGCCGGCAGACTGGCTGACGGGACGGTAGGCGTGGCGTCGTTTGGCACTGGTGTCATCCGGCTCTCCAAATTTCCCCGGCATATTGCCGGATTGTGCGGTCAGAGGAAAACCAGCCCATGCGCGCGGTGTTGCGGATGGTCTTGGAGTACCAGCTGGCCGTATCCGTCCAGATCGCATCGACTTCACGCTGAGCCTTGGTATAGGCATCGAAATCCGCCGCCACCATGAACCAGTCGTGATTGTAGATGCCATCGATCAGGCCGGTGAAGCGGTTTCGATCGTCGGGCGAGAACACGCCGGAGGAAATTGCAAACAAAGCCTGCGACAGTTCCCGCGATTGCTCGATGATGGCGCGGGGGTTGTGACCCTCGGCGCGCACCTTGGCGACTTCGTCTGCCGTCATCCCGAAAATCTTGATGTTTTCCTCACCGACCCAGTCACGCATTTCCACATTGGCGCCATCCAGCGTTCCAATGGTCAGCGCCCCGTTTAACGCGAACTTCATGTTCCCGGTTCCGGAGGCTTCCATGCCGGCGGTCGATATTTGTTCGGAAAGATCGGCCGACGGCACCATGATCTCGGCCAGCGAGACGTTGTAATTGGGAATGAAGACGATCTTGAGCAGACCGCGCACCGCCGGGTCGTTGTTGATGACGCGCGCTACGTCGTTGGCAAGCTTGATGATCAGCTTGGCGTTGTGATAGCTCGGTGCCGCCTTGCCGGCGAACAGTTTGACGCGTGGAACCCAGTCCAGCTCCGGATGCGAGCGGATCTGGTCGTAGAGCGAGATCGCCTCGATGATGTTGAGGAGCTGGCGCTTGTATTCGTGGATACGCTTGATCTGGATGTCGAACATCGCCGACGGATCGATGCGGATGCCCATGCGGCTCTGCACCAGCTGGGCAAGCTTGACCTTGTTGGCGCGTTTGATCGCAGCGAATTTTTCCTGGAAATCGGGCTTGTCGGCAAATGGATCCAGCGCCTGCAGGGCTTCGGTATTGTCCATGAACTCGTCGCCGATCGCCTCGCGGATCAGGGTGACGAGCTCGGGATTGCACTGCATCAGCCAGCGGCGCGGGGTGATGCCGTTGGTCTTGTTGTTGATGCGCTGCGGATAGAGCCGGTGCAGGTCGGCAAACACCGTTTCCTTCATCAGCTCGGTATGGAGGGCGGACACGCCGTTGATCGAGTGCGAGCCGACAAAGGCGAGGTTGCCCATGCGCACGCGGCGGTCGCCGCTTTCGTCGATCAGCGAGATGTTGCGGACCTCCTGGTCCGTGTGGGTCTTCTGCTTGCGGGCCTCGAGCAGGATCTTGGCGTTGATCGCATAAACGATCTGCATGTGGCGCGGCAAAAGCCGCTCGAACAGCGGCACCGGCCAGGTTTCCAGCGCCTCGGGCAGCAGCGTGTGGTTGGTGTAGGAAAAGGTGTGGCGGGCGATATCCCAGGCTGTCTCGAAATCCATGCCGTGGACGTCGGTCAGCAGACGGACGAGTTCGGCAACGGAGACGGCCGGATGGGTATCGTTGAGCTGGATCGCCACCTTGTCCGGCAGGGAGGTGAAGTCCGGATATTGCTGCAAATGGCGGCGCAGGATGTCCTGCAGCGAGGCGGACGAGAAGAAGAATTCCTGGCGCAGGCGCAACTCCTGACCGGCAGGCGTCGCGTCGGCCGGATAGAGTACGCGGGCAAGGCTTTCGGCCTTGTTGCTTTCCCTGAGCGCGCCGATGTGATCGCCGGCATTGAAGGCATCGAGCAGGATCGGGTCGATCGGATGGGCGGTCCACAGGCGCAGCGTGTTGACGCGCTTGGCGCGCCAGCCGACGACGGGGGTGTCGCAGGCCGTGGCGATGACGCGTTCGGCCGGTTTCCAGACGTAGCGGGTGACTTCCTCATCGACGTTGACGGTTTCGACCGAGCCGCCGAAGCCGATTTCGTAGGAGCTTTCGCGGCGTTCGAACTCCCAGGGATTGCCGTGGGCAAGCCAGGTTTCCGGCAGTTCGACCTGCCATCCATCGGCCATTTGCTGGCGGAACAGCCCGTGGACATAACGGATGCCGTAGCCATAGGCGGGGATATCGACCGTCGCCATGCTTTCCATGAAACAGGCAGCCAGGCGCCCAAGGCCGCCATTGCCGAGCGCCGCGTCCGGCTCAAGGGCTGCGATGACGTCGATATCGACGCCGAATGAGGCCAGCGCCTCGCGCAACTCGTCCATCAGGCCGATATTGGTGACGGCATCGCGCATCAGGCGGCCGATCAGGAATTCAAGCGACATGTAGTAAACGCGCTTGGCATCGGTGGCGTAGGTCTTGCGCGTCGATTCCATCCAGTTGTCGGTGATGCGGTCGCGCACCACCAGGATGGCAGCTGTCAGCCAGTCATGCGGCTTGGCGACCTTCGGGTCCTTGCCGATCCGGTAGGTGAGGCGCTCGATGATTTCCTGGGCAAGGACTTCAGAGCTCGATGCGCGGGGTGCGGCGCTCGGAATTTTCTCGTTTGACAAACGATCGATCATGGAAAAGGCTTACCCTCTGCGTGCGGTTTGGGAGACCGGAGGCGAATACCAACGGGGCATATGAGCGATTTATGCACCGATACGAAGCGCTTGCAATAGCGTTTTCAATAAGATGATAATTGAAGAAGACGGTGCGTTCGAAACGGCTTGCGATTTGGCGGATAACGCGAAAAAGCCCGCCCCGATTGTTTCGGGACGGGCTTTCGATCGCACTGGTATCAGCGGTTACTGCGTCAGGCGAACGGTCATCGCCGAGGCTTTTTCACCGATATATTTGAAAGCCTCGTTCAGCTGCTCCGCATTCTCGGCCTTGAAATAGTGCGCTTTCGTGGTCGCGCAGAAGTCGAGAAGCGCTTGGCCGCGCGCTGGTGCCATGAAGGCAACCGTGAAGACCTGGATCTTGTCTGCCCTAGCCTTCTCGCACCATTTTTTCGTTTCGGTGTCGGCCGAGGTGTAGTTGTTGTCGCCGTCGGTCATGAAGACGATATATTTCGTCGGAACCTGCTTGTTTTTAGCGAAGTGGGCGGCGTCCTCGACCATCTCCTTCTTACTGTTCACGAGGACCAGCTTTTCATAAGCGGTCTCGAAGGCATCACCGGAATCCGTGCCGCCGCTTGCCGACAGTGCCTTGACGTAACTGACAGCGCTGTCGGTGCCCCAGACCAGATCAGTCTGCTTCTGCATGGAGGCGTTGTAGGACACAGCTCCAGTTCTGACCAGTGCACCGGTCGGGTCGGCGGTTTTCAGATATCCGGTAAGGCTTTCCGTCGCTGTTTTCAGGGCCTCGATCTTGGTGATAAAGTTCGTTTCGGTCCCCGTGCACGTCTTTGAGACATACTTTCTGCCGCTGTAGTAGCTGCAGTCATAGGTATAGCTCTTCGTCGGCTTATCCTTGTTCACCGTCGCCGTATTTTCGGCCATGGAGCCGGAGCGGTCGAGGACCAGGAACATCGATAGTGCATTCTTCGTTTCCGATGAACTCAAGGATTTGCTGGCCGCGCTGATTTGGGCGGACTTCTGACCAAGAAGCCGGGTCAAAGGATTGAGTGGCAGGCTGTAATTGGACGATATATCGACGGTGTAGGTCTTGCTGTTGCCGACAGTGTTGGTCGCCGATTTTTCAACGATGTTGATCTTGGTGTTGTTCACAAACGCAGCGTCGAAAGCGGCAATCTCCTCAGGGCTCATGCCGGCGGTCAAGGAGCTTTTCGATTGCGACAGCTGCGACAGCATAAAATCCCTGGCGAGCTTGGTGGCGTTCGGGATGCTCATGCCTTCGTTGATGAGAGACGACGATGCGGCAAGGGCTGCGGTGTCCGTTGCTTCCTGCAACTGGTTTTTGGCCATCATCATACTCGCCATGTCGACGGCGACGCCGCCGGCGGCGAACAGGACCGGAATGATCAATGCTGCCGTCAGGGCGAAATTGCCGCCGCGGTCGCCGATGAAGGTTGAACAAGACTGCCGGAATTTCGATCGCTTTACCATTTTCCCCACTCGAAACAGACGTTGCCTTTTTTGGTGAAGCGACGTCTATCCCGTAAACATTACGATCCAGTTCAACTCATGGGTTGTAATTGAATACAATTCTAATTGTGCCGGAAATCCAGGCATTCCACCCGGTGTTGCGATGTGCGGAAACAAGACAGCCGGCTTTCCTGTTCCGGGTCACTGCAGCGGAATTACATCGACGGCCTGTTCGGTCTTATGCGATCCGTAGCTTTTCAGGACACCGATAACCGGCGCCACGTCGCTATAGTCGCGGCCATGGCCAACGACGATATGATCCAATCCGGCAAAAATATTGTTGGTCGGGTCAAGTTCGAGCCAGCCGGTCGTGGTTCCGCACCAGACGCGCACCCAGGCATGCATGGCATCGGCGCCTTCGAGACGTTCCTTGCCGGCAGGCGGGATGGTTCTGAGAAAGCCGCTGACGTAACCGATCGGGATGCCGAGGCTGCGCAGCGCCGTGATCATCACATGGGTGAAATCCTGGCAGACGCCGCGCTTCAGCTCGAACGCCTCGCGCGGAGTGGTATCGACCGTTGTCGCCTTCGGATCGTACGCGAAGTCCTTGTGGATTTCCGCGCAGACAGCTGTGGCGATCTGGCGGATGGTCATGCCGGGCTTGGCGATATCGCGGGCATAGGCGGAGATGGCTGCATCCTCGGGAAGGCGCGGGCTGGTGCCGAGGAAATGATGCGGCGAATTGGCGTCGAGCGACCAAACATTGGCGATCTCGGTGGGGAACCGGGTGAGGTCGGGCGAAAAATCGGCGGCAAGCGCCTGCTGTTCAAGCTGGACCCGGGCCTGCATGCGGATCACCAGTTTTTCGTGCTGCTTGCGAAACAGGATCGAGGTCGAGGGATTGGCGAAGAAATCGACGCTGTCGCGCCGTTCCTCCGGTGCCGGCGTGCAGGTGACGGTGCCGGCAACGAGGCGCTGGCGGTCGGGAAGCGACAAGGGCAGGACGCGCACGACATGCCGGCCGCCGGAAACCGGAACTTCGTAGGTATAGGTGATCCGCAGATTGATGTCGTAGAGCATGGGTTCCCAAATCCGGCGCGGTGCTGCGTTCGTCGTATCTTATCCGAGATAGGTTTGCGCGAGGATGTCGGAGAAGCGGCCGAGTTCCTGTTCGAGATTGTCGTAGACCTCGGAATTCATCGCTTCCGGGGTCATGACGGCAAGGCCGGCGTGGAGCTTCATGGCCTCGCGGTAGAAGGGCGACATCTGGCCGTTGACGAAGGCGTTCGGCAGTTGCTCGACCTCCGTCTTGATCTCGTTCAGCTGGTAGAGGATCGAGCGCGGGTTGAGCGGATCGAGCGCCAGGAGGTCGGTGACGGTGAGGGCTGCGGTGTTGACGTTGTAGCGGCGGCGGTGGGTCATGACGCTGTCGCCGATTTCAAGCAGCATGTCATAGGCGCCATCGGGTGCATCCTCGCCGGACATATGGCCGAGCAGCCTGGTCATGTGCAGCCCGCGCTCAAGATAGCGGCCGATCGACAGAAAGCGCCAGCCGGTAAAACGGTACATGTTTTCATGCACCAGACCGGCAAAGCCCGCGAGCTTGCGCAGGAGCACGGTCATTGCATGGGTGGCGTCGTCGCCGGCCTGGACCGTCGACTGGAATTTGCGGGCGGTCTTGGCAAGATCGTTCAGCGCCAGCCAGCCATCGGCGGAGAAACGGTCGCGGATATTGCTGGCGGAAAACAGGGCGCTGTTGAGGTTGGCCATCAGGCTGTCGGGGACCGGCTGCTTGGTGTCGATATCGAGCACGGCCAGATAGTCGGTGATGTCCTTCAACAGCGGCATTTCGGTATTGGCGGTTTCGGCATAACGGCCATGCCAGGCGCGCAGGATGCGCAGCGCGCCTTCGGCCCGCTCGATATAGCGGCCGAGCCAGAAGAGATTATCGGCCGCCCGGCTCGGCAGGCTGCCGGGCATGATGCGGATGAAACTTTCCTCGGCCGGCAGAAGCGTCGTGTGTTCCACAGGCTTCTGGCTGACGATCCAGACGTCGGCGGCCGAACCGCCCGCCTGCATGGCGATGGCGGCGGCATCGGCACCGGAGCCGATGCGGGCAAAGCCGCCCGGCATGACCTGCCAGCCATCGCGGGTGCGGGCGACATAGACGCGCAGGCTCATCGGCCGCGGTGTCAGCTTGCCGTTGATCCAGGCGGGTGTGGTGGAAAGGGTGACGACCTCCTGGCCGACAAGTTTCGGGCCATCCGTCTGCAGCCAGTCGGTGACCGACACCTTCGCCGTATCGCGCAGCGACGAGCCGAGAACGGACTGGCCATTGTCGTCGAAGAAGGGGCGGGTGGAATAGGCCGGGCCGATCACCATTTTCTCGATATTGCCGGCCACCTGATCGCGTTCCGGCTGCTGGCCGCACCACCAGGTGGCGATGCTCGGCAGGATCGGATCTTCGCCAAGCAGGTGGCGGCAGATGGTCGGCATGAAGGCGAGGAAGGCGCGGGTTTCGAGTATACCGGAGCCGAGCGAATTGACGATCGACACCGAGCCGGAGCGTAGCGCCTCGACGATGCCCGGCGTGCCGATATGCGAGCTCTGGTTCAATTCCAGCGGATCGGCAAAGGCGGCATCGAGGCGGCGCCAGAGCACGCCGACGGGCTTCAAGCCGGCCACGGTGCGGACCATGACGCGGCCGTCGATAACGGTCAGATCTTCGCCTTCGAGCAGCATGAAGCCGAGATAGCGGGCGATATAGGCGTGCTCGAAATAAGTTTCGTTGGCAACGCCGGGGGTCAGAACGGCGATGCGGTCGTCCGGATGTTTCTTGCGCGATTGCAGTTCGTCGCGGAAAGCGCCGAAGAAGCCGGCCAGGCGATGGACATGGGTTTCGGCGTAGAGATCGGAGAAGGCGCGGGTGGTGGCGACGCGGTTTTCCAGCGCGAAGCCGGCACCCGACGGCGCCTCGGTGCGGTCCGACAGCACCCACCAGTTGCCATCCGGACCGCGGCCGATCTCGAACGAACAGAAATGCAGGAAATGGCCATCGGCCGGAAGCACGCCGACCATCGGACGCAGGAATTCCGGGTTGGAGGCGACCAGCGACGGTGGCAGAAAACCTTCGGCCACCAGCCGGTTCGGGCCGTAGATATCGGCGGCCATGCGCTCCAGCAATTCGGCGCGCTGGATGAGGCCTTTGGAGACCGCCTGCCACTCCACGTCGTCGATCAGAACCGGAACGTGGGAAAGCGGCCAGCTACGCTCAGAATTCTCCTTGGTGCCATAGGCGCGGTAGAATACGCCGGCATCGCGCAGATAGCGATCGGCGCGGGCGAAACGGTTGGAGAGCTCGGTCTCGTCCATGCGGCCGATGGAGGCGAGAAAATGCTGCCAGACCGGCCGGACATTGCCCTGCGTATCGAGCATTTCATCGGCGATGCCGGGCAGGGCGCGATAGCCGAAGACCGGATCGTTGCCGATCCGGTCTTCGCTCAGTGTCGCGTGGGCCGTCTGCTTCTTTGACATCAAAGTCCTACACGCCTGCCGGACGCCGCAAATCGAGCGTCAGGGGAAATTCTGCCGATGGGGCTTCCGGCGCCAGCGCATAAGCGCCGGCCGTATGGCCCCAGGGTTCGAAACGGGCCAGCCTGCGGGCTTCCGCTTCGTTGCCGTTCACCGGAAAGGTGTCGTAACTGCGCCCGCCCGGATGGGCAACATGATAGATGCAGCCGCCGATCGAACGCTTCGACCATGTATCATAAATGTCGAATGTAAGCGGCGTGTTAACCGGCAGATTGGGATGCAAACCCGACACCGGCTGCCAGGCCTTGTAGCGGACACCGGCAACGGAAACTCCATTGAAGCCGGTCTTGGTCAGCGGCAGGGCACGGCCGTTGCAGGCAACGGTGTAGCGTTCGGGATTGGCCGTCTCCAGCTTCACCTGCAGGCGCTCGACGGAGCTGTCGACATAACGCACGGTGCCGCCGGGCGCGCCTTCCTCGCCCATCACATGCCAGGGTTCCAGCGCCTGGCGCAGTTCGAGCTTGGCACCTTCATATTCGACTTCGCCGCAGAACGGGAACCGGAACTCGAGCTGGGCCTCGAACCATTCCGGCCGGATATTGAAGCCGTTGGCCCCGAGATCATTGAGGATGTCGAGGAAGTCCTGCCAGACATAGTGCGGCAGCATGAAGCGGTCGTGCAGGGTGGTGCCCCAGCGCACCAGCTTGCCCTCGGCCGGGTTCTGCCAGTAGCGGGCGATCAACGCCCGCACCAGCAGCTGCTGGGCAAGGCTCATGCGGGCATTCGGCGGCATTTCGAAGCCGCGGAACTCGACCAGGCCCAGCCGCCCCGTCGGGCCATCCGGCGAAAACATCTTGTCGATGCAGATTTCAGCACGATGGGTGTTGCCGGTGACGTCGGTCAGGAGATTGCGGAACAGGCGATCGACCATCCACGGCAGAGGGGTCTGCGCCATGCCGGGTACAGGCACCTGCGCCATGGCGATTTCGAGCTCGTACAGCGTGTCGTGCCGGGCCTCGTCGACACGCGGCGCCTGGCTGGTCGGGCCGATGAACATGCCGGAAAACAGATAGGACATCGCCGGATGGCGCTGCCAGTGCAGGATCAGGCTCTTCAGCAGGTCCGGCCGGCGCAGGAACGGGCTGTTGTTGGGATTGTTGCCGCCGACCACGACATGGTTGCCGCCGCCGGTGCCGGTGTGGCGGCCGTCGATCATGAACTTGTCGGCGCCAAGGCGGGTAAGCCGGGCTTCCTCATAGATCGCCGTGGTGATGGCGACGCAATCGGCCCAGTTGGAGGCCGGGTGAATATTGACCTCGATGACGCCGGGATCGGGTGCGACCCGCATGACGTTGATGCGCTCGTCCTGCGGCGGCGAGTAGCCCTCGATATGGATCGGCAGGCCAAGATCAGACGCGGCTTTTTCAGCGGCGGCGATCAGTTCCAGATAATCCTCGATGCGCTCGACCGGCGGCATGAAGACGCAGAGACGCCCATCGCGCGGCTCGACGCTCATGGCGGTGCGCACAGCACCGCGGATATCGGCATTCGCCGCTTCCAGCACCTGCTCGATGCGCTTCTGGCGGGCGTCGGTGGCCGCCTTGCGGGAGGCCTCGGCCAAGGCTCTGGCCGGCGTTCCGTAATCCGGAAGAGGCTGGCGGTCGATCGACGGGTCTTCCGGGTGGATATAGGGATATTCCGACGGCGGCACGTAAGGCAGCGTGCCGAGCGGCATGCGGAAGCCGATCGGCGAATCGCCCGGCATCAGGAAGATCTTGCCGCGGCGGGTGCGCCATTTCTCGGAGATCCATTTCTGGCCCTCGGCCTTGGAATTCCACGCCTGGACGGGAAGAATGTAGCCGGTCGGCGTCGTCAGGCCGCGCTCGAACACCTTGGCGATGCGGGCGCGTTCCTCCGGGCTTTCCAGCTTTGAATTTTCCGGATCGACATTTTCCGGCAGGCTGCCTTCCTTGATGATCCATTCGGCGGGATCCTCGAAGGCGGGGATGATCATCTCCGGTTCGATCTCAAGCTCGGCGGCGATGCCGGTGAGAAGCGCTGCTGCCTCCTTGTCGGTGACCTTGGTATCCTGGCCCTCGGCAGCGATCAGATCGGGATTGTGCCAGATCGGCAATCCGTCCTTGCGCCAGTAGAGCGAGAAGGTCCAGCGCGGCAGGCTTTCGCCGGGATACCACTTGCCCTGGCCGTAATGCAGGAAGCCGCCGGGAGCGAAGCGTTCGCGCAGGCGGCGGATCAGCTCGTCGGCCTTGTCGCGCTTGGTCGGGCCGACGGCGCCGGTGTTCCATTCTTCCGATTCGAAATCGTCGATGGAAACGAAGGTCGGCTCGCCGCCCATGGTCAGGCGGACGTCGCTGCCGTTCAGCACCTTGTCGACATGCTCGCCGAGCGCATTCAGCGCCTGCCAGCTTTCCTCGGAAAACGGCTTGGTGATGCGCGGATGCTCAGCCACGCGGCTGACGGTCATGGCGAAATCGAAGGTGGTGTTGGCGTCGCCATAGAGACCGCCGGAAATCGGCGCGGCGTTGCGGTAATGCGGCGTGGCCGCCAGCGGGATGTGACTTTCGCCGGTCAGAAGGCCGGATGTCGGGTCAAGTCCGACCCAGCCGGCGCCAGGAATATAGACTTCGCACCAGGCATGCAGATCAGTGAAATCCACCTCGGTGCCGGACGGGCCGTCGAGCGCTTTCAGATCCGGGGCAAGCTGGATGAGGTAGCCGGAGACGAAGCGGGCGGCCAGCCCGAGATTGCGCAGAATTTGCACCAAGAGCCAGCTGGAATCGCGGCAGGAACCAAGCGCCAGCAGCAGGGTCTCTTCCGGTGTCTGGACGCCGGGTTCCATGCGGATGATATAGTTGACCTTCTGCTGCAGGCGGGCGTTCAGGCCGACGATGAAGTCGATGGTGCGCATCGGCGTCAGGTCGATGCCGTTGATATAGGCTTCCAGCGCCGGGCTCATCGGCTCCGGCTGCATGTAGATCTTCAGGTCGTCGCGGATATCTTCGGGATAGGTGAAGGGGAAAGTCTCGGCCTCTTCCTCGATGAAGAAGTCGAAGGGATTGTAGACCGTCATGTCGGCGACGAGATCGACCTCGATCTTGAACTCGGTGACGGGGTCGGGGAAGACATAGCGGGAGAGGTAGTTGCCGTAGGGATCCTGCTGCAGCGTGACGAAGTGATTTTCCGGCGTGACCTTGAGCGAGTGGCTGATCACCTTGGTCTTGGAATGGGCCGCCGGCTTCAGCCGGATGATCTGGGGACCGAGCCGGACCGGCTTGTCATACTTGTAATGTGTGAGGTGATAGATGCTTGCTTTGATCGCCATGCAGATTTTTATCCCCTTGATGACGGGTCTATGCCGCCATTGCGGGGATTTTGTGCAATGCGAAGAGAGATTGCAAGGCGCAATTCCCGCCGGACGGATTCATTTCCCAAGGGCAAGACGAAGCAGGCGCCTGACGGGCGCTATTCCTGCGGCTCGATATTCTGATTGAGGCGGAACAGGTTGGCGGGATCGAGACGGGCCTTCAACCGTGCGAGGCGCCGGTATTTTTCATCGCCATAGGCATCTCGGGCGATGCTCAAGCCGGTGTCGCTCTGTTCGTTGACATAGTTGCCGGTGATTGACGCATCGGACAGCAACCGGCCGGTCGCGCGGCCCCAGGCAATGCATCTGTCGTCGTCGGCGATATCGTCCCAGATGGGCTCGGACAGCCAATAATAGCCTGCTTCCCGTCCGGTATAGGCGGCTGCCTCATCCGGCACGTCACGGATGGCGCCCCCCAGCTGCATGGCATAGATCTCGCAATCCGGCGTCGGTGCACGAGCGATTGCGTCGATGAGATGCACAATCGCCTGGTCACTGATATCGGACCAGAAGCCACCCTTGGCATAGTAACGGCGCGACCACGCGAAAGCCACGTCATTGCGGCTTTGCAAGGTGAGATAGGACAGGTTTTCAAGCCCGCCGCTGGCGCCGTCCGCCAAGGCTCCGAAAGGCAACAGTGCAGCGGTGGCAAGGCCGGCATCGCCGAACCAGACGGCTGTGACGTGGATGCCAGATTGGGATGCGGTGAAGGAAACGGCAAAATCGCGGGATTGTTGACGCGCCCGATCGCGCAATACAGACAGGACCTTCTGGGCCTGCTCGATCGGGTAGATCCATTGGCCGGCGACGATGCCGCTGAACGCATGCAACTGGAACCTGAAACGGGTGACGACGCCGAAATTTCCGCCGCCACCGCGAATAGCCCAGAACAGCTCGGGGTTCCAAGTTGGGCTCGTCCAGGTGATATCTCCGGTGGCAAGCACGATCTCGGCACCCAGCAGGCTGTCGATCGTCAGCCCATATTTCCGGCTTGCCCAGCCCATGCCGCCGCCCAGTGTCAGGCCAGCGATCCCCGTGTGGGAAATCACGCCTGCCGGGACGATATAGTCTCTCGGAACCGTTGCGCGATCGAGATCGCCAAGCAAAGCGCCGCCGCCGACATCGACGGTTTGGGCGATGTTGTCGATGACGACGGAATGGATCAGAGACAGGTCGAGCACCAGGCCGTCATTGCAGGTGGAGAAGCCGGGCAGGCTGTGGCCGCCGCCGCGCACAGCGAGCAAGGCGCCGGACGAGGCCGCCGCACGCACGGCTTTTTGAACATCCTCGACCTCCTGCGGCCGCACGATCGCGAGAGGCAGCCGATCGGCGATGCCGTTCCAGACCCGGCGATAGTGATCGTATTCCGGATGACCGGCCATGATCACCGGGCAGTGAAGATCTGCAGCGGTCAGCGCGTCTAGCAGCGAATTGGACATGATGCTTGCCCCCGACTGGTGGCGACATCTACCATATTTTAGCGAGTGCAGAAATGCCCTGTTTGGAGGCAATGCATCTGCCGCGCGAGCGCGCGACGCACGCCGTCAGCTGAGCTCCTGGGCGATCTCCCAGACATGGCCGGAAGGATCGGCGAAGGCTGCGGTGCGGCGTCCCCAGGGGCGATCGACCGGACCGTTGAGCAGCGTCACACCGCGCCGCTGCAGCTCGGCGCAGGCGCCGTCGGTGTCATCCACCTTGATCGTCAGGAGGACGCGCGAGCCTGACGATGACTTGGCGACGATTGACGGTGCGACCAGCTCCGGTGCTTCCGTTGATTTCAGCAGGTTGACCATGGTGCCCGCGAATTTCAGCACAGCGGATACCGCGTCCTGGTAGACGATTTCGGCCGCAAAGGCCGTTTGGTAGAACGACCTTGCTTCGTCGATGTCATCGACAAACAAGGTGATGACCTCGATCGCGTCAAGCTTCATGGGGGCTCCGGAGTGGCTGGCGGCAAGGCCCCGGCGGTTTTACGCCGGGGCCTTGCCGTGGGGAGACGGATTTACCGTTTCATTGCCACAAGATTGAAATAGGCGCCTTGAGGATCGACGCAATTGACCACCCAGGCGCCGCCGGGAACTTCCATCGGGCCGTTGACGACTTTGCCACCCTTGGCGGTTGACCGTGCGATGGCGGCATCGAGGGCTTCGACGTTGAAGTAGAACCCCCAATAGGGCGGCGCAGGGATCGTCTCCGGCTTTTTCATCATGCCGCCGATCTGGGCGCCATCGTGGGAGAAGAGCTGGTAGACGCCCATGTCGCCCATATCCAGACCCTCGTCCTTCTTCCAGCCGAACATTTCCTGATAGAAGGGCAGGTCGGTGGCGAGATCACCGGCCATCAGTTCGTGCCAGCCGATGCTGCCGGGGTCCATCTGCTTGATATCCGGCATGTCGCCATCATCGGTGCCGAACAGGGCAAAGACAGCGCCGTGCGGGTCGGCGACGACGGCGAAGCGGCCAACGCCCGGAATATCGTCCGGCTGACGGTGGACGGTGCCGCCGAGCTTGGCAAGCTTCTTGGCTGCGGCATCGACGTCATCGACGCCGACATAGCCGAGCCAGGCCGGCGGAATGTTCATCGTAAGGGCACTTTCCGGCATGGTCATCAGTCCGGCAACGCGCAGGCCGTTGGTCTTGAACAGCGTGTAGTTCGCATCCGGCATGCCGGAATCGGCCGAGGTCCAGCCGACAACATCATCGTAGAAAGCTTCGGCAGCCTTGGTATCGGTGGTCATCAGTTCGTACCAGACGAACGCGCCGTGCGGCTTTTTCATAACAATCCTCCTCTTTGATGTTGATGGCCATCCGGCCGGAAAATAGGGTGGTTGCAATGTTCAAATGCGGTGATGCTCGCAGGACATGACCGGTTTCCACGTGAGTTGCAGGCGGCGGTGGCCGTCTACAAGGACTGCCTCGATCGCGAAAAACGTTCGATCTGCGTCTTCTTCAGCATGCCGGACGCAAAACCGCTGCGCAGTCTTGCTGGAAACGTTTCAAGCGTGATTGCCGGTCGGTCATGTCAGGCGCAGCAGGACTGCGCCTTAGGCTCGGTGTCATATTCGTCATGACGCTTCACGAAGCTGAGGGTTCCGGTCTCGTTGCGGCCCTTTGGTGCGCGGTCGAGGATCATCAGGGTGGTGAGGATCTCCTCGCCGCCGCGGGCGTAGTCGGAATAGGTGTGGTAGACATTGCCGGCCTCGTCGCGAATGAAGGCGCTCATGCCGGGCAGTTCGTCATTGGCGTCGTCGCCGGAGATCTCGCGGAAATTATAAAAGACCTTGCCGCTTTCCAGCTCCTCCTTGGTGAAAGAGACATGGTAGTCGAAATTGAAGTCGCTACTGACGGACGAGACCCAGGGGAATTTCCAGCCCATGCGCGTCTTGTAGGCTTCGATCTTGTCAAGCGGGGCGCGGGAGACCGTCACATAGGTGACGTCGTGATTGTTGAGATGGGCAAGCGTGCCGTCGATATGATCGGACAGGAAAGAGCAGCCCGGGCAGCCGGCCTCCCAGTCGGGGCCGAACATGAAATGGTAGATCATCAGCTGGCTGCGGCCGTCGAACAGGTCGGCCAACGTCTTTTTGCCGGCGGGCGTGTCGAATGTGTAGGTCTTGTCGATCTTGACCCACGGCATGTTCTGCCGGCCGGCGCGGATCTTGTCGCGCAGTTTCGTCTCTTCCTTCTCGGTGGCGAGCAGCGCCCTGCGCGCCTCAAGCCATTCGTCGCGGGATACAACCGGATTGCTCAACATCGTTCATTCCTCCTCAGAAAATCGCGTTTCGTTCCGCTTGACTGAATAGGTTGATATCAACATTATGTAAGCATGTCAAAGCCCATCGTGATTCCCTTTCAGACCACCCTTCATGTCCGCGACACATGCCTGTGCCTTCATGTGCAGCGCGCGGCGCGGGCGTTGGCGCGCAAATTCGATGACGCTTTGCGGCCGCTCGATCTGACCAACGGCCAGTTTTCCCTGCTGATGTCGCTCAATCGGCCGGACCCACCGGGCATGGGGCCGGTTGCCCGTCTTCTGGCGATGGACCGCACCACTCTGACGGCCGCGTTGAAACCGCTGGAGAAACGCGGGCTGGTGGTGACCGTGGCCGATGACAAGGACCGACGCTTGCGGCGAATGAAGCTGACGCCTTCAGGCCATGCGTTGTTGTCGATGGCGGTGCCGATCTGGAAAAGCACGCATGCCGATGTCGATGACGCGCTGGGCGAGGGGCGGCCGGACCGCTTGCGCTCCGACCTTCTGGCGCTTGCCTGAGCATCCATTGCTGTCCGCTCAACGAGCGGACAACCCCATCAACAATGAGGAGACTGTTCATGAGGATGATTTTCGTAAACCTGCCGGTCAAGGACATTTCGCGGTCGAAGGCATTCTTCGCCGGGCTGGGATTCGGCTTCAATCCGGATTTCTCCAGCGACGATACGCTGTGCATGATCGTCGAGGAAAACATCTTCGTCATGCTGATGCACGAGACGCGCTTCAAGGAATTCATCATCGACGAGATCAGCGACACCAGCAAGGTGACGGAAGTGCTGACGGCGCTCTCGGCCGGAAGCCGTGAGGAGGTGGACGAGACCTTGGCCAAGGCCCTGTCGCTCGGCGGCAAGGCATGGCGGCCGGTGATGGACTATGGCTTCATGTATGGCTGCAGTTTTCAGGATCCGGACGGTCATGTCTGGGAGCTGGCCTATATGGAGCCGCAGGCGGCGGGTTGATGGGGAGGGTGTCTTCGATTGCCTCTGCGTGTCCTCGATTGTTCTGCGGCAGAAAATTCTCCTCCGTCGTCCTCGGGCTCGCCCCGGGGGGCCAGTGTGCCATGTCTACGGCGCCCAAGACTCTTTAGGTTGCGATTGAAGGAGTCTCCTCACGGCGCGGACGCGCCGTGGCTGGGTCCCCGCCACAAGGGCGAGGATGACGGAGGATGAGGTTGGCCAAAGTCCATAACCGATCCTTTATGCCCCATCTCATTTTGTGAAAACGCATTCCCGATCCCACAATTCCTGCCACAAAACGCTGACATGACGGGGCAGGCATCGCGATATGCGTCCCCCGACGACAAAGAACATGGTGAAACATGACCCAGAACGTCTACGACAATCCCGAATTCTTCGAAGGCTATAGCCAGCTTGGCCGGTCGGTGGAGGGGCTGGACGGGGCGGCGGAATGGGCGTCGATCCGGGCGCTGCTGCCCGATCTGAACGGCCGGCAGGTTGTCGATCTCGGCTGTGGCTTTGGATGGTTCTGCCGGTTTGCGTGGGAGGAAGGTGCGGCAACCGTGCTCGGTTTCGATGTTTCGGAGAACATGCTGGCGCGGGCGCGGGCAACGTCCGATCCGGCGATCGTCTATGAAAAGGCCGATCTTGAGGTGCTGGAATTGCCGGAAGCATCCTTCGACCTCGTCTACAGTTCGCTCGCCTTCCACTATATCAGCGACCTTGAGGCGCTTCTGGCGCGCGTCCATGCGGCGCTGGTGAACGGCGGCCAGCTGGTGTTTTCGATCGAGCATCCGATCTACATGGCACCTGCCCATCCCGGCTGGTCGAAGGATGTCGACGGTCGTGCGACATGGCCGGTCAACGGCTATCTCGATGAAGGTCCGCGCACGACGGATTGGCTGGCCAAGGGCGTCGTCAAGCAGCACCGGACTTTGGGAACGCTGATCAACATCCTGATCGGCCTCGGGTTTACCTTGCAACATGTCGAGGAATGGGGGCCGTCGCTGGAGCAGGTTCTCGCCCATCCGGAATGGGCGGAGGAGCGCGAGCGGCCGATGTTCCTTCTGGTTTCTGCGCGGAAGTAGCGGCGCGCGCCCGTTCTCTCACGGGAAAGTGCTATTCCGCCCATTCCGTATCGGCCGTAAAGGCGATGGTCAGCCAGCGGTTGGGGCCTTCGCTGCCGATGCGGGCGCCGATGTCATCGCGCAACTGGTCCCACTCTTCGATCGTGCGGGCGGGCATGCCGGGCGGCACGATGAAATAGAGCTCCACCTGCATCAGGCGACCGATACGGGCGACATAGGCGCGATGGGACAGGAAAGCCTGTTCCTGGACCACCTCCTCAGCCACTTCATCGATCCTTGCCCGCAACGGCATTGGCGTCATCAGCAGAATATCCGACAGCGCCTGGCGCACGGTGCCGACCGGCATCGGGATGATGACGACCGAGACCAGCGCCAGAACGGCCGGATCGATATAGGGTGCGATCCACGCAAGCGACGTGCCTTCCACGACAAAGCCGCCGATGAAGGCGATCAGCAAGGCAGCGGTGATGCCGGCGGACATGATCCATGCGGTGGCATCCAACGTCAGAAACTCGGAGCGGATGGTGGCGTTTTTCTTCCGGACGACGATCGCCATGGTCAGGCACGCCACGAGCGCTATAGCGGCGTAGAGGATCGCATAGTCGAATTCGAGCGTATGGCCACCGGAGAGGATGCTGATGATCGCGTTGATCAGGGCGTAAACGGCGACGCTCATCAACAGGATGCCGTTCAGCCCGAGTACGATCGGCTCGAGATGCCAGAAGCCGAGGGAAAACCGTGCTCGCAGCTTGCCCCTGCCGCGGCTCGGATCGGTATCGCTGGCAATCAGCTTGGCAACCACCAAAGCCAGCGTGCTCATGCTGGCATCGGCCAGGGAATAGACCCCGTCGAAGGCGATCGAGAAAGAGCCGGTGACGATGCCGAAGAGAATACCGGAACAGGCGATCAGGATGGTCACGCCGATGGAGATTTTCAGGACGGTCTGTTCGGCTTGCATGGGTTTGCTCGGAGTGTGGTGGGCTTTGGGACGGACTTATGGGGATTGTGGGCGCGTTTCGCGGATTTGACTATATCGCAATGACGGCCGAATGGCGGCTTGGCAAAGAACTGCAACCATGTGCCGGCTTGCAGCGCATCGCCTAACCCAGAAGAGTCTTTGCGGCGGAAAAAGAAACACCCCTGAATCCGTTGGGATTCAGGGGTGCGCTAGGAGTTGATGAAGGCGCGTCGCCCGTTTTAGCCGAGGTCACCCAGATCGCGGACTGCGCCGCGGTCGGCCGAGGTGGCGAAGGCGGCGTAGGCTTTCAGCGCCGTGGTGACCTTGCGCTTGCGCAGTTCGACCGGCTTCCAGCCCTTGGCGTCCTGCTCGGCGCTGCGAGCGGCGATTTCCGCTTCACTGACGCGCAGCGAGATCGTCCGGTTGGGGATGTCGATGTCGATCATGTCGCCTTCGCGCACGATGCCGATCAGGCCGCCATTTGCAGCTTCCGGCGAGACGTGGCCGATCGAAAGGCCCGACGTGCCGCCGGAGAAGCGGCCGTCGGTGATCAGTGCGCAGGCCTTGCCGAGGCCCTTCGATTTCAGGTAGCTGGTCGGATAGAGCATTTCCTGCATGCCCGGGCCACCCTTCGGGCCTTCATAACGGATGACGACGACGTCGCCGGCCTTGATCTCGTTGGAAAGGATCGCCTTGACCGACGAATCCTGGCTTTCGAAGACGCGGGCGGGTCCGGAGAATTTCAATATCGATTCGTCCACGCCGGCCGTCTTCACGATGCAGCCGTTGGGGGCGATATTGCCCTTCAGGACAGCGAGACCGCCATCCTTGGAGAACGGATGCTGGGCATCGCGGATGACGCCCTTTTCGCGGTCGAGATCGAGTTCCTTCCAGCGGGCGCTCTGGCTGAAGGCAACCTGCGTCGGGACGCCGCCGGGAGCGGCGCTGAACAGTTCGAGCGCAGCCGGATTGTCGGTGACGGAAATATCCCATTGCGACAGCGCGTCGCCGAGCGTCTTGGCATGGACGGTCGGCAGGCCGGCGTTCAGCAGGCCGGCACGGTTGAGCTCGCCGAGGATGGCCATGATGCCGCCGGCGCGGTGCACGTCTTCCATATGCACGTCTGCCTTGGCCGGTGCGACCTTGGAGAGGCACGGAACCTTGCGCGACAGGCGGTCGATGTCGTCCAGATTGAAATCGATTTCGCCTTCATGGGCGGCAGCCAGGATGTGCAGCACGGTATTGGTCGAGCCGCCCATGGCGATATCCAGTGCCATGGCATTCTCGAAGGCACCCTTCGAGGCGATGGTGCGTGGCAGCGCGGTTTCGTCGTCCTGCTCGTAGTAGCGCTTGGCGAGACCGACAATGCGGCGGCCGGCTTCCAGGAACAGCTTTTCACGGTCGGAATGGGTGGCCAGCGTCGAGCCGTTGCCGGGCAGGGACAGGCCAAGCGCCTCGGTCAGACAGTTCATCGAATTGGCGGTGAACATGCCGGAGCAGGAGCCGCAGGTCGGGCAGGCCGAGCGTTCGATGGTCTGGACGTCCTCGTCCGACATATTTTCGTCGGCAGCGGCGACCATCGCATCGACCAGGTCGAGCGAATGAATCTTGCCGTCGGAGAGCAGCACCTTGCCTGCTTCCATCGGGCCGCCGGAGACGAAGATCGTGGGGATGTTGAGGCGCAGCGATGCCATCAGCATGCCGGGGGTAATCTTGTCACAGTTGGAAATGCAGACCATCGCATCGGCGCAGTGGGCGTTGACCATGTATTCGACGCTGTCGGCGATGATTTCGCGCGACGGCAGCGAATAGAGCATGCCGTCATGGCCCATGGCGATGCCGTCATCGACGGCGATGGTGTTGAATTCCTTGGCGACGCCGCCATGGGCTTCGATCTCGCGGGCAACCAGCTGGCCAAGGTCCTTGAGGTGCACATGGCCCGGCACGAACTGGGTGAACGAGTTGACCACCGCAATAATCGGCTTGCCGAAGTCGCTGTCCTTCATGCCCGTCGCGCGCCAGAGGCCGCGAGCGCCGGCCATGTTGCGGCCGTGGGTGGTGGTGCGGGAGCGATAGGCGGGCATGGACGTCTTCCTTGATCTTGTCTGGGTGAACGGCAGATATAGGGTTCAGGGACCACAATTTCAGCGGTTCCTAGCGCAAAACTGCGCCCACGTCACGAATTTCGTAACAATATTTCGTGTTTTTTGGACGCGAATGGTATCGCGGATCTCTCAGCAGTGCACGCTGAAATGGATTGCCTTGTGGCGGCATCGCCAGGAATTGCACGTTTGGCCCGATCTGTCGAATATGTTGCATGTAGCGCAGGGTTTCCTGCCCAACCGGTTGATTCCGAACAATAACGGTGTCTGCCTACCTTGTTTGGGGGATGCGTGGCGCAGCTTTTCAATCTTTATTGCCGCCGCTGGACACTTTGCAACCCAGCAATTTCATCACGTAAACCATTGTACAAATCTCCTCTCCGGCAACGGGGAGGGGATTTTGCGCTCTATACCAGCGGGCTTTTCCGCCCGGCGAGGTGATCTCCGTTCAGCGCATCCATGATGTCTTTTGCATCGTCATGCTCCAGGCCAGTCAGATCGCGGCCGTCCGAGGCCGCAGGCACCCGCGTGACGACGTCGATCACGGTCCATGTGCCATTCTTTTCCTGGCGGAGATCGTAACGCGCTTCTTTCACTGGCGAAATCGTCCTTGGCCGCAGCGTTGCATCGATGGGCTGTTCTTGATGTGGCCGGTCGGGCGGCGGAGCATGATTCGGACGGTGAACCGCAAAGTCAACCGGTCCGGTCGCTGCTTGGGTGCGCCGTTCTTCAGGCATGCCGCAAAAACTTAAAAGGCCCTCCGGTTTCCCGAAAGGCCTTTAAAAACTGGATGGTGGGCGTAACAGGGATTGAACCTGTGACCCCTACGATGTCAACGTAGTGCTCTCCCGCTGAGCTATACGCCCATCCGATGTCGGCGCATAGACCACAAACCTCCTGGGGCGTCAATAGGCTTTTTTCGGCTTTTTGACAGGAAGTTTTGCGGCCCTTGCGGCGCAGGCCTATGCGGCCAGCATCTTGTTCACTTCGTCCACAAGATCACGCAGATGGAAGGGCTTGGACAGGACCTTTGCGTCCTTCGGAGCCTTCGAATCAGGGTTGAGCGCCACCGCGGCAAAGCCGGTGATGAACATGACCTTCAGGTCCGGATCGAGTTCAGTCGCCCGCCGGGCGAGCTCGATGCCGTCCATTTCGGGCATGACGATGTCGGTGAGAAGAAGCGAAAACGGCTCTTCGCGCAGCCGGTCGTAGGCGCTGGCGCCATTGTCGAACGACAACACCTTATAGCCGGCCTTTTCCAGGGCTTTCACCAGGAACCGGCGCATGTCGTTATCGTCTTCGGCGAGGAGGATTTTTGGACTCATGGATTAAAGCCGTTGCACCTTACGTGTCGATGTCGGGAATTGCGGTAACGTCATGAAACCGCATGTGGGTAAATATCCGGTGAAGACTTAAGATCAAGCCCGTTCACTGGCAGGAAACGACTATGGACATGATTGCCGCCTGCTGGCAACATACACGAAGCATCAAGATTGTGACATGGTAAAAAAGGGCTGCGATGACGCAGAACGTCAGCGAAACCGAACAGTTCGAAGTTCGCGAGCCGGAAATGCAGCGCATTCCCTTTGTCTTCAATTCCCCTCACAGCGGCAGGGTCTACAGCCGTTCCTTCCTTGAAAAATCGCGTCTGGACGAGGTGTCGATCCGCCGGTCGGAGGATCATTTCGTCGACGAACTGTTCCATTCCGTGACAGATCTGGGCGCGCCATTGTTAATGGCGCATTTCCCGCGCGCCTTTCTCGACGTCAACCGCGAACCCTATGAACTCGATCCGCGCATGTTCGACGGGCCATTGCCGCCGCATGCCAATATCAGCTCGATGCGGGTGGCGGGTGGTCTCGGCACCGTGCCGCGGCTGGTGGCGGAGAACATGGAAATTTATCGCGGCCGCTTTCCGGTCGCCGAAGCGCTGGAGCGCATCGAGACGATCTACAAGCCCTATCATGCCTGTCTGCGGCGGCTGATTGCCCGCACCCATGTGCATTTCGGATTGGCGGTTCTGATCGATTGCCATTCGATGCCCGGCAATATCCGGCTGGCCGGAACGGGCCAACGGCCGGATTTCATCATCGGCGACCGCTACGGCACCAGCGCCTCGGCCGACCTGTCGCGGGCGGCGGTGTCTTTGCTGGAGGACCTCGGGTTTTCGGTTGCCCGCAACAAGCCCTATGCTGGGGGGTTCATCACCGAGCATTACGGCCGCCCCGCGCGCGGGCTGCATGCGCTGCAGATCGAGATCAATCGCGGTCTCTACATCGATGAGGCGACACTGCAGAAGAAGAAGGACTTTCCGATGCTGGCCCAAGCCATCAGGATGTTCCTCGGCGGACTGGCCGCGCATGTGGACACATACGCGCCGAGCACGTCGCTGGCTGCCGAATAGGCCGACTTTCTTCCCGGCATCAAGACAAAAAAAACCGCGCTTGTGGCGCGGCTAAGTCTAGGGAGGAAACACCCAAGGAGGGTATTTACAGCCACAAGTGACTGTAGGGAAAAGCTAATATTGCAGCGCACAATTGTCAAGCAAGATTTGGCCATAATTGTTGCGCTGCGCCAAAACCAACGGGTGCTGAACTGCTGCAAAACGCCCGGTTTTGCCGTTCCTTTTGATTTTTGAGGCACGTTCTTCGAAAAATCGGGGCAGGACGGCTTTCGCATGTGCGAATCGGTGCGATTCCTTCGATTTTTTCGCCGAAGACTTCTTTTTCAAAAAAATGTGTCATAAGCACAAACAGCCTTCCATTTCCCGATTTTCGTGAGGTTTCATGCTGCCGGACCGTGAGTTTTTCGATCGCCTTGCCGATGCTGCCAAGGCGCAGACCCTGCCGCGTTTCCGCACCGGCATCAGCGTCGCCAACAAGGAGGCTGCCGGCTTCGACCCCGTCACCGAGGGCGACCGCGCGGCCGAGACGGCAATCCGTACGCTGATCGAAGCGCATTTTCCCGAGCATGGCATTCTCGGCGAAGAGTTCGGCAATGTCGGGCTCGACCGCGATTATGTCTGGGTGATCGATCCGATCGACGGGACCCGCGCCTTCATTTCCGGCCTGCCGGTCTGGGGTACGCTGATCGGCCTCTATCACAAGGGCGAGGCGGTGATGGGGCTGATGGACCAGCCGTTTATCGGCGAGCGCTATTTCGCCGATGGCAAGAGCACCCATTATCGCGGGCCGGGCGAGGACAAGATTGTCTCGACGCGGCCCTGCGCCGACCTTTCCCAGGCGATCATGTTCACCACCTCGCCGCATCTTTATATCGGCGATATCAAGACCCGCTTCGAGGCAGTGCAGAGCAAGGTGCAGCTCGCCCGCTACGGCTGCGACTGCTACGCTTTCGCGCTGCTTGCCGCCGGTCATATCGACCTCGTCATCGAATGCGGCCTGAAGCCTTACGATGTCGGTGGCATCATTCCGCTGATCGAGCAGGCCGGCGGCATCGTCACCGATTGGAATGGCGGTCCGGCGGAAATGGGCGGCGAAGTCATTGCGGCCGGTAGTGCTGAAATCCACGCACAGGCGCTGGCCATCCTGAAGGGCTGAGAGCCGGGGCGCGTCAGGCCGACAGGTCCTCGCTGTCGACCAGGGCCGTATCCGCCGTGCTGCCGGGAATGAAGGCCTCGATGGCGGCGATCGCCTGGGCGCGATAATGGTCGGCTTCCTGCAGAAGTTCGTGCCGGGCGCCATCGATGGGGATCATCTGGCCGGCGCGGAAGTTGCGGGCAAGCGTCTCCACGGCCAGGTGCGGTACCAGTCTGTCCTGCGTCGGCGCCAGCACGATGGTCGGCACGCGGATCTGCGTCAGGTGTTCGCGGGCTGAAACGCGCCTGATCGCCTTGAAGGTTTCGTGCAGCCAGCGGGCGGTGGGCGGTCCGAGCGCCAGTTCTGGATGGGTGTCCGTCAGCGCCTTGTTGCGGGCAAAGCGCCGCCCATCCGAGGTCAGAAGATTTTCCGGAAACGGCCGCGCTCCCCTGTCGCGCATCAAGGGAAGGGAGCCGAGGCCAAGTAGCGTGAAAACGCTGGCCATGAAGCTGATCATGCCAGGACCGACCTTTTGGCCGCCAAGCGCCATGAAGGGGGCGGCGATGGCCAGCCGGTCGATGCGGCTGGCAAGCATCGGCGCCTGCGACAAAGCGACCAGCGCCCCCATCGAATGGGCCAGCATGAAGAAGGGCAGGCGCGTGTCGGGCAGGACGATCTTTTCGAGGAAGGTCGACAGATCGCTCTCGTAGTCGGAAAAGCGCCTGACGTGACCACGCCGCGCGTTTTTCAGCAGCCGCTCGGAACCCGCCTGGCCGCGCCAGTCGAAGGTTGCCACCCAGAGACCCCGCGCAGTGAGTTCGCCGATCGTCTCGGCATATTTCTCGATCGATTCGTTGCGTCCCTGCAAGAGCACGACGGTGCCCTTGGCGACCGGCGTATCCGACTTGAAGATGGCATAGCGGATCCTGCAGTTGCCCACGCCCTCGAAGAACCCGACGGTGTGATTGCCGGGGATCGGGTTGTCCGGGGTGGCGTGAAGCGTAGGCGTCATGGGCAAGTCCGTGTCCGGCGGGTCTTTGAGGGTGCGATGCTGGCGCAAGGATGCGCCGGCAATACACCGGATTTGTGATGGCTCATCCTTGATCGACAGCGATTAAGGAACGGTGCAGGTGAGGCAGCAGAAATACGGGAGCAATTGCCCGGTCACAGAAAAGGACGGGGAAAAAGGGCCGGAAACGGTGGGGACGATATACCGTTCCCGGCCAGAGACAGTCGGCCGGTTGAGGACAGGCAGCATGTGGGAGAAGGGACGTTCACCGCCGCTGCCAGCCTCGTCTTCCGATGTTTGGTTTTATCGCAGTAAAGCTGAACGCAGCTCGAACCGGCCGTTCATCCTGCGTTTATCAGCTGCCGGGCCGATCACAAGGCCGCCGAAGCTTGTCCGCCTTGGGGCTTGAAGGCCGCAAAATGAATTCCCATCTCATCATCACGGGCGCCGAAAACGGGCTCGTTCACCGGTTCTGCCATCGCCGCTTCAAGGGATGACAGAGCCAAGATCGCACACCAGTTGCTCAAAAGAGGACATCATGCGTCACGTTGATTTTTCCCCCCTTTACCGTTCCACCGTCGGTTTCGACCGTCTCTTCACCATGCTCGACAGTCTCGGCCAGCCGGACCAGTCCCAGACCTATCCGCCCTATAATATTGAGCGGACCGGCGAGAGCACTTACCGGATCACCATGGCCGTTGCCGGTTTTGACGAAAGCGAACTTTCGATCGAAGCCCGCGAGCACACGCTGACCGTCAAGGGCGAGAAGAGCGAAGAAAAGGCGAACGACAACCAGTTCCTCTATCGCGGTATTGCCAAGCGCGCCTTCGAGCGCCGCTTCCAACTCGCCGACCATGTGGAAATCCAGTCCGCTTCACTGAAGAACGGCCTGCTTCACATCGATCTCCTGCGCGAAATCCCGGAAGCCGCCAAGCCGCGCCGCATCGACATCGTTGCCGCGCAGTCGGCGCCGAAGCAGATCGAAGCCACCCAGGTCAACGGTAGCGCCAACTAAGCTGTTGACGAGAAGATGCAGCGTCTGAACGGGCGCTGCTGATAATCCAGAGCCGTTTGCAACCTTGTGTTGCAAACGGCTTTTTTGTATGAGTGGGTGATGATCTTGAAGTGGGGTTCAATGAGCGAACTGGTATCCGTGCTGCACCCTGGTGATTTGCCACCCGCGTGGCGCACGAGGTTGTCGCCCTATCATTTCGAACGTGATGAGGTTGGCCAATCATCAGCAGGTGTCTTCAAGCTGGCCAACGGGGGAGAGCCGGGCCTCTTCCTGAAATGTGATCCTACTGGTCCGTTCTCTGAATTGCCGGATGAGGCAACGCGGCTGCGATGGCTTGCGGGAGCCGGGATTGCCTGCCCGAATGTGATTGCGCAGGACGTTCATGACGGACGGAACTGGCTGCTGATCAGCGCTATGCCGGGCCGGGATCTGTCCGCCGCCGCGATCACGCCGCAACAGTGCATTGGGATATTGGCCACCGCTTTGCAGCTGTTGCACGCCATCGATATCCGGACCTGCCCGTTCGACCACAGCCTTTCTAACCGGCTGGCGCTAGCCAAGGCGCGGATGGAGGCAGGGGAGGTTGACGAGGACGACTTTGATGAGGCGCGGCTTGATCAATCGGCCGAAGACCTCTTCCAGCTTCTTGAAACACAAAAGCCTGACGGTGCCGATCTCGTTGTGACGCATGGCGATGCGTGCTTGCCGAACCTGCTGGCGCAGGATGGCCGGTTCAGCGGGTTTATCGACTGTGCCCGTCTGGGCGTCGCTGACCGCTATCAGGACCTGGCGCTTGCCTATCGCAGTGTTTGTGACGATTTTGGCGAGGCTTGGGGACAAGCCTTCCTTGATCTCTACGGTGTCCCCCAGCTGGATCGGGCCAAGCTCGCTTATTATCAATTGCTGGACGAGTTTTTCTAACTCCTGCCTATTCGGCTGCGGCAACCGCGAGGCGCCGTGAGCGTTCGGCATATTTCTGGGCGATCACCGCACAGGCCATCAATTGGATCTGGTGGAACAGCATCAAAGGCAGGACGATGCTGCCGATGCCCTGGCCGGCGAAGATGACGTTGGCCATCGGCACGCCGCTGGCAAGGCTCTTCTTCGAGCCGCAAAAGGTGATGGCGATCTCGTCTTCCCTGGAAAAACCCATCAGGCGGCTGCCGAACATGGTGATGACCAGCACGACGGCGAGAAGCAGGATGTCGAGGACGATGACCACGGCGATGTCGCGGACGGAGAACGTGCTCCAGATGTTTTCCGTCACCGCTTCGCTGAAGGCGAGATAAACGACCATCAGGATCGAGCCGCGATCGACCGGCATCAACAGCGTCTTGCGGGCGCGGATGAAATTGCCGATCCATGGCTGCAGGATCTGGCCAAGGATGAACGGCGCGAGCAGCTGTAGCAGGATCTGTTCCAGCGCATCCAACGAGAAGCCGCCCTGGCCGCCGGACGCGAATAGAAGGCCGACCAGCAGCGGCGTCAGGAACATGCCGAAAATGTTGGAGGCGGATGCGGCACAGATGGCAGCCGGTACGTTGCCGCCGGCCATCGAGGTGAAGGCGATCGACGATTGCACGGTCGAGGGCAGAACGCAGAGGAAAAGAATGCCGGTATAGAGCGCCGGTGGCAGAACGCTTTCAGGCAGGAAGCCGACAGCAAGGCCGAGCAACGGGAAGAGCACGAAGGTCGAGGCCAGGATGACGATGTGCAACCGCCAGTGCAAGAGGCCCGCCACCACGACATCGCGCGACAGCCGCGCACCGTGCAGGAAGAACAGCAGGCCGATGGCGATCTTCGTTGCCAGGCCGAACCAGTCCGCCGGCGCGCCTGAAATCGGTAGCAGCGATGCAAGGATCACCGTGCAGACAAGCAGGATGGTAAAAGTATCGGGCAGGAAGCGGCGCATATCGATCGTCCAGATAATCGGAAAGCAGATGGCGGCATCATTGTCATTATGATATCGAATGCAAGAAATAACGATTATCACATTTCAGGATGACCGATGCTTGATCTGGTGCAGCTTCGCAGTTTCCTCGCGGTCGAGCAGATGGCGAGCTTCACCCTGGCGGCCGAGCGGCTTGGGCTCGGGCAATCGACGGTCAGTCAGCATATCCGGCGGCTGGAAGCCGATCTCGGCCGCAAACTGGTCGAGCGCGATACACATCATGTGTCGCTGACGGCAGATGGCGAGGCCTTGCTAGGCCCCGCCAGAGCCATGCTGTCGCTGGACGGGCAGGTTAAATCGCTGTTTGCCGAGCGCAGCCTGCATGGCCGGCTGCATCTCGGCGTGTCCGAAGATTTTGTCATGAGCCGTCTTCCGGCGGTGCTAGAGGATTTTACCCGGGCACATGCCTCGGTCGATCTCGAACTGACGGTGGCCTTGAGCGGGACGCTCTATCAGATGCAGGACGAGGGCGCGCTGGATCTGGTGCTGGCCAAGCGCCGGATCGGCGATGCGCGCGGCCAACTGGTCTATCGCGAGCCGCTGGTCTGGTTGGCGCGCGATCCGGAGCGGGTGATGCGCAGCGATGTGCTGCCGCTGATCGCTTTTCCGCCGCCGAGTATTACCCGCAGCGTCGCACTCGAAGCGCTGGAGCGGGCCGGAGTTCCGTGGCGTATCGTCTGCACCTGCGGCAGCCTCAGCGGACTGACAGCTGCGGCGCGTGCCGGAATGGGCGTTCTGGTGCAGCCGCGCAGCATGGCACCGGCAGGATTGCGCGAGATCACCTCGGACAGGCTGCCGCGGCTTGAGGATGTCGAGTTCGTGCTGGTGGCGCGGCGTGGGGCGGACAGGGCGCTGGTAAAAGCCCTGTCCGGTGAGATCCTGTCCACAGTCGGCGGCCTGCAGGCGGCTGCGGGGGCAGGCAAGGCGCTCTGATCAGAGGGCTTTCAGAAACTGGTCGACATCCTCAGGCGTCGTCGCAAAGCTGGTGACCAGGCGGTAGAGGCCTTCCTTCTCAGCGACCGAGTCCGACAAAGTGTGCGGCACCGGCCAATCGTAGAAGACGGCGCCATCAGCCTGAAGCTTGACTGCTGTCTCCTTCTTCAGCACGACGAACAGCTCGTTGGACCCGGTCGGCCAGGCAAGATGGGCGCTGTTCGACCTCTCGATACCCGTGGCAAGCCGGCCCGCCATGCTGTTGGCGTGGCGGGCAAGGTCGAGCCAGAGGCCGCCTTCGAGATAGGCGTCGAACTGGGCGGCGATGAAGCGCGATTTTGAAAACAGCTGGGCGGAGCGCTTACGCAGGTAGCCCATCTCCTCGGCCTTGGACGTATCGAACAGGATCAGCGCCTCGGCGCACCAGCAGCCGTTCTTGGTGCCGCCGAAGGAGAGCAGGTCGATGCCGCGTTTCCAGGTCATTTCGGCTGGCGTCGTATCGAGCGTCACCAGCGCATTGGCGAAACGGGCGCCGTCCATGTGCAAAGGCAGCTTGGACGACTTGGCGATGGCGGCGATCGCATCGATTTCGTCCAGGCTGTAGACGGTGCCGGCCTCGGTCGCCTGCGTCATGGTGATGGCCATCGGCTGGCCGCCGTGGACGCCGCCGCCGCGGGTGCGCTGGATTTCCTTCTCCAGCCGGCTCGGGTCCATCTTGCCATTCGGCCCATCGACCGGGGCAAGCTTGGCGCCATGCGAGAAGAATTCCGGCGCGCCGCATTCATCTGCATTCACATGCGCTTCGCGGTGGCAGAGTACGTGACCGCCCGGACGGTTGGTGCTGGCCAGCGCCAGCGAGTTGGCGGCGGTTCCGGTGGCGACGAAAAAGACGGCGACCTCACGTTCGAACACCTCTGACAGCGCCTTCTCGACCTTCTTGTCGAGATCGCTGGTGCCATAGGCAGGCGCAAAGCCGCCGGCGGCCTTGACGAGGCTTTCGGCAATCACGGGGTGGGCGCCCGCCCAGTTGTCGGAAGAGAAAATCATGATGCAATCCTGCTGTTTCGAGGAAATGTCCCCGAATTGAACGGTCGGGAGAGACCATACGGATGCCGTCGCGGCAATCAATCCAGACAAGGCGAGATAGGGACAATATCAGACCAGTTTGAAACCAAATTGAAGAAAACGAGAGGTTAGCGAAAGAAAATTACAAAAAGGCGAAATTAACCGCAATGTTCGGTAAAATAGGATCGAATATTTTGCATTAGTGGTCTTGCAGAGGAGGGTGCTTTCTGGCATAGAGCCTATGAAATAGGACAGTATGACTGTCCTATTTCGGTCTCAAGACCGGAAGGACGCCGAAAAGCCCGCCTGATGCGGCTTCTGGCTGACGATTGTAGACCGCGCCGGACGCTTTCTTGTCCGGGCAGGCGGGACAATCGCGATGGTCGCGAGCACTCTGTGCCGGATGCAGTCCATGCTTCATTTGCGACCGGATCAGGATCATGCAACGATAATGCCGGTGCCGGCTTCAGCGGGACTCTTGCCCGCAAAAGCCTGCCTGGATTGCGGAAATATCCGGCCATGCCGGGTTAACAGGAGGGAAGACGATGACGGACCTTACGCCATCCACCGTAACTGGTTTCAACACTGCGCGCCCAACGGCGACGGTTGAAAAAAATACCGCATTTCCGGGCCTGCCGAAAAAACAGGGACTTTATGATCCGCGCAACGAGCATGACGCCTGCGGCGTCGGCTTCGTCGCGCATATGAAGGGCCAGAAGTCACACCAGATCGTCAAGGACGGCCTGTTCATCCTGGAAAACCTGACGCATCGCGGCGCTGTCGGCGCCGATCCGCTGATGGGCGATGGTGCCGGCATTCTGGTGCAGATCCCCGACCGTTTCTTCCGTGAGGAAATGGCGCTGCAGGGCGTCATCCTGCCAAAGGCCGGAGAATACGCTGTCGGCTACCTGTTCATGCCGCAGGACGAGGCGCAGATCGCCCATTTCAAGCAGGTCATCACCGATGTCGTTGCCGAAGAAGGCCAGACGCTGCTCGGTTTTCGTGAAGTGCCGGTCGATAACGCGTCGCTGTCCAAGGCCGAACACATTGCCGCGACCGAGCCGCACCACGTCCAGGTCTTCATCGGTGCCGGTCGCGATGCGGCCACCAACGCCGAATTTGAACGCCGCCTGTTCACGCTGCGCAAGGTGATTTCCAACCGCATCTACGATGCCTTCGAAGGCGCCGAAACCGGTTTTTATCCGGTATCGCTGTCGACCAAGACCATCGTCTACAAGGGCATGTTCCTGGCCTATCAGGTTGCCGCCTATTTCAAGGATCTGGCCGATCCGCGCTTCGAATCGGCTGTCGCGCTGGTGCACCAGCGCTTCTCGACCAACACCTTCCCGTCGTGGAAGCTGGCGCATCCTTACCGTATGGTTGCGCATAACGGCGAAATCAACACGCTGCGCGCCAACGTCAACTGGATGGCCGCGCGCCAGGCATCGGTGTCCTCGCCGCTGTTCGGTGGCGACATTTCCAAGCTGTGGCCGATCTCCTATGAGGGACAGTCGGATACCGCCTGTTTTGACAACGCGCTCGAATTCCTCGTGCAGGGCGGTTATCCGCTGTCGCATGCGGTCATGATGCTGATCCCGGAAGCCTGGGCCGGCAACCAGCTGATGGCGCCCGAGCGCAAGGCATTCTACGAATATCACGCCGCTCTGATGGAGCCGTGGGATGGTCCTGCCGCCGTCTGCTTTACCGACGGCAAGCAGATCGGCGCGACGCTCGACCGCAACGGTCTGCGCCCGGCGCGCTACCTCGTCACCGACGACGACCGCGTCATCCTCGCGTCCGAAGCCGGCACGCTGCCGGTCAAGGAAGAGAGCATCATCAAGAAGTGGCGCCTGCAGCCGGGCAAGATGCTTTTGATCGATATGGAAGAAGGCCGGATCATCTCCGACGAGGAGTTGAAATCGACCCTTGCCAACCAGCATCCCTACCGCCAGTGGCTGGACAACACCCAGCTCATTCTCGAAGATTTGAAGCCGGTCGAGCCCCGGGCGCTGCGCCGCGACGTGTCGCTGCTCGATCGCCAGCAGGCGTTCGGCTACACCCTGGAAGACACCAAGATTTTGATGTCGCCGATGGCGACGACCGGCCAAGAAGCCATCGGCTCGATGGGAACCGATACGCCGATCTCGGCGATGTCGGACAAGACCAAGCTGCTCTATACCTATTTCAAGCAGAACTTCGCGCAGGTCACCAACCCGCCGATCGACCCGATCCGCGAAGAGCTGGTGATGAGCCTCGTCTCGTTCATCGGCCCGCGCCCGAACCTGCTCGACCATGCCGGCATGGCCCATGCAAAGCGGATGGAAGTGCGCCAGCCGATCCTGACCAACGGCGATCTCGAAAAGATCCGCTCGATCGGTCACACGGAAGACCGTTTCGACACCAAGACGCTCGACTTCACCTATGACGTAACGCGCGGTGCCGAAGGCATGCCGGAAATTCTCGACCGGCTGTGCGAACGGGCCGAGGCCGCCGTCAAGGGCGGTTACAACATCATCGTGCTCTCCGACCGCCAGATCGGTCCGGACCGCATGGCGATCCCGGCGCTACTGGCAACGGCGGCCGTCCACCATCACCTGATCCGCAAGGGGCTTCGCACCTCCGTCGGTCTCGTTGTTGAAACCGGCGAGCCGCGCGAAGTGCACCATTTCTGCCTGCTGGCAGGCTATGGTGCCGAAGCGATAAACCCCTATCTTGCCTTCGATACGCTGACCGACATGCACAAGCGCGGTGAATTTCCGAAGGAAGTCGATGGCAGCGAAGTCGTCTACCGCTACATCAAGGCGGTCGGCAAAGGCATCCTCAAGGTCATGTCCAAGATGGGCATTTCGACCTACCAGTCCTATTGCGGCGGCCAGATTTTCGACGCGATCGGCCTGAACTCGGAACTGATCGACCGGTATTTCTTCGGCACGGCAACGCAGATCGAAGGCATCGGCCTCGAAGAGATCGCCAAGGAAACCTTCAACCGCCACCAGGCGGCCTTCGGTGCCGATCCGCTTCTGAAGAACACGCTCGATATTGGCGGCGAATATGCCTACCGCATGCGCGGCGAAGGCCATGCCTGGTCGCCGGACGCGGTTGCCTCGCTGCAGCATGCCGTGCGCGGCAATGCCGAGGATCGTTACCGCGAGTTTGCCGAGATGGTGAATGGCGCAGCGTTGCGGATGAACACCATTCGCGGCCTGTTCTCGATCAAGGGCGCCGAAACTATCGGCCGCAAGCCGATCCCGATCGACGAGGTCGAGCCGGCCGTCGATATCGTCAAGCGGTTTTCGACCGGCGCCATGTCGTTCGGATCAATCTCGCGCGAAGCCCATACGACGCTGGCCATCGCCATGAACAGCATCGGCGGCAAGTCGAACACTGGCGAGGGTGGCGAGGAAGCCGATCGTTACCTGCCGCTCCATGATGGCTCGCGCAATCCGGAACGTTCGGCGATCAAGCAGATTGCCTCCGGCCGTTTCGGCGTCACAACCGAGTACCTGGTCAATGCAGACATGCTGCAGATCAAGGTGGCGCAGGGTGCAAAGCCCGGCGAAGGCGGCCAGCTGCCCGGCCACAAGGTGGATGCGACGGTTGCCAAGACCCGCCATTCGACGCCGGGCGTCGGCCTGATATCCCCGCCACCGCACCATGACATCTATTCGATCGAGGATCTGGCACAGCTGATCTACGACCTGAAGAACGTCAACCCGGAAGCGGATATCTCCGTCAAGCTGGTCTCCGAAGTCGGTGTCGGCACGGTTGCGGCCGGTGTTGCCAAGGCCCGCGCCGATCATATCACCGTCTCCGGCTATGACGGCGGCACCGGTGCTTCGCCGCTGACATCGCTCAAGCATGCAGGATCCCCTTGGGAAATCGGCCTTGCCGAAACCCATCAGACGCTGGTGCTGAACGGCCTGCGTTCGCGCATCGCGCTGCAGGTCGATGGCGGCCTGAAGACGGGCCGTGACGTCATCATTGGCGCGCTGCTGGGAGCCGACGAGTTCGGTTTCTCGACGGCGCCGCTTATTGCCGCAGGCTGCATCATGATGCGCAAATGCCATCTCAACACCTGTCCGGTGGGGGTGGCAACGCAGGACCCGGTCCTGCGCAAGCGCTTCAAGGGTGCGCCCGAGCATGTGGTCAACTACTTCTTCTTCGTTGCCCAGGAAGTGCGCGAAATCCTGGCGTCGCTCGGCTTTGCCAGGTTCGATGAAGTCATCGGGCTTTCCGAACTGCTCGAAAAGGATGCGATGATCTCGCACTGGAAGGCCAACGGTCTCGACTTCTCCCGCATCTTCCACAAGGTCGATGCGCCGAAGGAAAAGACCTATTGGACCGAGAGGCAGAACCATCCGATCCACGACATTCTCGACCGCAAGCTGATTGCGGCAGCGATGCCGGCGCTGGAATCGAAGACGCCTATGACGATCGAGGTCGATATCAAGAACGTCGACCGATCGGCTGGCGCGATGCTCTCCGGTGAAGTCGCCAAGCGCTACCGTCACAAGGGGCTGAAGGATGACACGATCACGGTGAAGCTCACCGGCACCGCCGGACAGTCGTTCGGCGCCTTCCTGGCGAAGGGCATCACGTTTGAACTGATTGGCGACGGTAACGACTATGTCGGCAAGGGTCTGTCGGGTGGCCGCATCGTCGTGCGCCCGCCGGAAAACTCCAAGATCGTCGCGGCCAAGTCGATCATCGTCGGCAATACGGTGCTTTACGGCGCGATTTCCGGCGAGTGCTACTTCAACGGTGTCGCCGGCGAACGCTTCGCCGTGCGCAACTCCGGCGCCATCGCGGTCGTCGAGGGCGTCGGAGATCATGGCTGCGAATACATGACAGGCGGTGTGGTCGTGGTTCTCGGCGAAACCGGCCGCAACTTCGCAGCCGGCATGTCGGGCGGTGTTGCCTATGTGCTGGATGAAAGCGACGATTTCCCGAAACGTTGCAACATGGCGATGGTCGAACTCGAGCCGGTTCCGGAAGAGGACGACATGCTGGAGAAGCTGCATCATCACGGCGGCGACCTCATGCACAAGGGCATGGTCGATGTTGCCGGCGACATGACGCGCCATGACGACGAGCGGCTCTACCAGCTGATCTCCAACCATCTGCACTACACGGGCTCGCCGCGCGCCAAGGAAATCCTCGACCACTGGGTCGAGTTCCGGCCGAAATTCCGCAAGGTCATGCCGGTCGAGTACCGGCGTGCGCTCGAGGAAATGGAGCGCATGCGTATGGGCATCGCGGCGGAGTAGTTAAAGATCGGTGCCTTGTGTTATGGGAATTCAACCTATGATGGAGGCGCCGATGTCGGCAATTGCAAGAGAACACAGAAGCAGGATCATCAAAGAAGGCAATCGACGCCTTGTCGCCATTCCGGATGATTTCTTCCTCGAAGGGGAGGAGATCGTCATCGTTCAAGACAGGGACGGCGTCATATCTGTTCATCCGGCGGAAGAAGCCGAGCGTGAAGCGATGTGGGCAAGGTTCAATCCTTTCATAGTGTGGAAGGATGGGATTGGCCAGGGGTTGTTGAGCCGGACGAATAACAACTGGTGACGGGAAAGGTTTGGAATATGCGTTTTTCCGTTGCCATTCACAGGCTGATTTCAGTTTCCATCGCAGTCGCCATTCCAATGGCAGTCTATGTGGTGAACGGTGCAGCAGGGTGGGAATTCATCGTATTGGGCGCGGCCGTGGGTTTCGCCTACTGGTATTGGGGACCGGCATGGCCCTCGCTGTGAAATAAGGGACGGGTAGATGGGTAAGGTCACAGGCTTCATGGAAATCGACCGGCAGCTGGCGAAGTATCAGCCGGCGTCGGACCGTATTCGGCATTTCCGCGAGTTCACAATCCCGATGTCGGAACCGGAAGTGCAGAAACAGGCGGCGCGCTGCATGGACTGTGGCATCCCCTATTGTCATGGCCCGACCGGCTGCCCGGTGCACAACCAGATCCCCGACTGGAACGATCTGGTCTATAACGGCAACTGGGAAGAGGCGATCCGCAACCTGCACTCAACCAACAATTTTCCGGAATTCACCGGCCGCATCTGCCCGGCGCCGTGTGAGGAAGCCTGCACGCTGAACCTTGAAGATGCGCCAGTGACGATCAAGACCGTCGAGCAGGCGATTGCCGACAAGGCCTATGAAATGGGCTACATCGTGCCGCAGCCGGCCTTCACCAAGACCGGCAAGAAGGTGGCGATCATCGGCTCCGGCCCGGCCGGCATGGCAGCGGCCCAGCAGCTTGCCCGCGCTGGTCACGAAGTTCATGTGTTTGAGCGTGAATCCAAGCCCGGCGGACTGCTGCGCTACGGTATTCCGGACTTCAAGATGGAGAAGAACTTCATCGACCGCCGCGTCGATCAGATGCGCGGCGAAGGCGTGACCTTTCATTGCGGCGTCAATGTCGGTGTTGATCGCACCGTTGACAGCCTGATCGAAGAGCATGATGCCGTGCTCTATTGCGGCGGTGCCGAAACGCCGCGCGATGCCGGTATTCCGGGCGTCGAATTCCACGGCGTCCATGATGCGATGCCTTATCTCGTCCAGCAGAACCGCCGTGTCGGCCGCGAAAACATCGACAGCGTCGGCTGGCCGTCGGACCCGATCCTCGCCGGGGGCAAGCATATCGTCGTCGTCGGCGGTGGCGATACCGCGTCCGACTGCGTCGGTACAGCGTTCCGTCAGGGTGCCGTCAAGGTCACCCAGCTCGACATCCGCCCGCAGCCGCCGGAAAAGGAAGACAAGCTGTCCGTCTGGCCGTTCTGGGCCACCAAGATGCGCACCTCGTCCTCGCAGGCCGAAGGTGCGGTGCGCGAATTCCAGGTGGCGACGCTTGAGTTCGTCGGCGAAGACGGCGTCTTGACCGGCGTCAAGTGCTGTCAGGTCGATGAGCGCCGCAAGCCGATTGCCGGTACGGAATTCGTCATCAAGGCCGATCTCGCCTTCATCGCCATCGGCTTCAGTGGCCCAGGCACCGACAGCGTTCTGAAAGACATGGGCGAGAAGCTCACCATCGGCAAGGACAAGCGCGGCGGCTCCTTCGTCACCGCCAATGACAAGGACTACCGGACCTCGGTCGACAAGGTCTGGGCGGCCGGTGACGTGCGCCGTGGCCAGTCTCTGGTCGTCTGGGCGATCCGCGAAGGCCGCCAGGCAGCCCGGGCGATCGATGAAGCGCTGATGGGCTCGACCGTTCTGCCGCGTTAATCACGCCCGCCTTCTGGCTTAAGGCAAACCCAATTGGAAAACGCCGCGTGCCGGGCTGGTGCGCGGCGTTGGCCGTTCCGTTGCAACGGCGCGCCGCCTGCACTTGGGTTGAAGTAATGGCGCCGCGATCCCATGCAACATTAACTTGCTGCAATGAAACGGTAATAAACCTTTAATTTGTAAATATTCGCAGCAGTTATAATATCCATCTCAAGCGTATTTCATGATCCATCAGTATTGATCGCCAGTTCAGGCGCATCTCTGAAGATAAATCGTGGAAGAAACGCTGCCGATCACCCGACGCCGCGTTCCCATCACAGGGAGCCATGACGCCGCACCCCAACGCATTCGTAAGGGACCCTTTGTCATGTCCAACATTCTCCTGACTCACCGTGCCGCAGCGCTGGTCGGAGCCGCCATCCTGGTCGGCGCGGCGGCGTTCCCCTTCACCATTCATCCCACACCTGCAATGGCAGCGTCCGCGCCAGCCACCGCGCCGCTGGTGTCCAGCGGCTCCTTTGCCGATGTCGTTTCTGCCGACAAGCCGGCGGTCGTCACCATCACCACGACCATGAAGGCTACCGATGTCAGCGACAGCGGCGACAACTCGCCGATGGACGAGCAATTCCGCCAGTTCTTCGAGCAGCAGGGCATTCCCATGCCCAAGCAAGCGCCGCAGCACCAGGAAGGTGAACGCGGCATGGCCCTCGGGTCGGGCTTCATCGTCAGCAGCGATGGCATCATCGTCACCAACAATCATGTGATCGACAACGCCATCGATATCAAGGTGACGCTGGATGATGGTACGGAACTGCCGGCCAAGCTGCTGGGCGCCGATCCGAAGTCCGATCTCGCCGTGCTCAAGATCACGGCCGGCAAGCCGCTGGCCACGATCGCCTGGGGCGATTCCGACGCATTGAAGCTGGGCGACCAGATTCTGGCGATCGGAAACCCCTTCGGCATCGGCACGACGGTCACCGCTGGTATCGTTTCGGCCCGTGGCCGCGATCTGCACAGTGGCCCCTATGACGACTTCATCCAGATCGACGCGCCGATCAACCATGGCAATTCCGGTGGCCCCCTCGTCGATCATGCCGGCAATGTCGTCGGGATCAATACCGCGATCTATTCGCCGAACGGCGGTAGCGTCGGTGTCGGTTTCGCCATCCCGTCCGATCAGGCGCAGAAGGTCGTCGCCAAGCTGGAAAAGAGCGGATCGATCGACCACGGTTATCTTGGCGTCCAGATCCAGCCGGTGACGGCGGATGTTGCCGACGCGGTCGGGCTCGCCAAGGCGGAAGGCGCTCTGGTCGCTACCGTCAACGCGGGGACGCCGGCGGCCCATGCGGGTGTGAAGACCGGCGATATCATCATGAGTATCGGCAGCGAGGCGGTAAAGTCGCCGCACGATCTGTCGCGGCTGGTTGCCGATCTGGCACCGGGCGCAAAGGAAGCCATGACCGTCTGGCATGATGGCAGGACTGTTGACCTCCGCGTCACCGTCGGCGGCAATGACGGCGACGAGAAGCAGGCTTCGGCTACCAGGGAGGACAGCAAGATGCAGACCGGTCCGAGCATCGGCGTGGCCCTTGCCGACCTGACACCGGATGTTCGCCAGGAACTGAAGCTACCTGACAATGCGACCGGTGCCGTTGTTGCCAAGGTCAACCCGGACAAGCCGGCTGCCGCTGCCGGTATCCAGACGGGCGATGTCGTCGTCTCGGTCAACGACAAGGCCGTCCTTGGCGCCAGCGATGTGAAAACTGCGATCGCCAATGCGGTGAAGTCCGGGCGCAAATCCGTGCTGCTGCTCATCGAACGCGGCGATCAGAAGACCTTCATCGCCGTGCCGTTCGCGGCAACCTGACCCCGGGTTGGCAGCCTTACTCGCAAGATGCGGGCTGCCGAAGACCCCGTTCTCCCGGCGGAAGGAGGACGGGGTTTCATGCTTGAGCAGGGTTAGTTGCGGAATACCGGATTGCTGATCACCGTGTCCGGTTTTGATAATCGGAAATCATCCACCCGCCCCGCCGGCGCTTCGGCCACTTCGCCCTTTTCAACGAGCCGGTCGCGCGGGCTCTTGCCGTTGCTCGTCAAGACCGCGCCCCCACCGAGAAGGGTGGTGGAGCCGTCCAGTTCGGGATCGTTGAGACCGATCGGCTGGGTCTGGAGAATATCCTCGTTGGCCGTCGGGGCAGCGACGACCAGGTCCTTCATGCCGTCGGCGCCCGGAATATCCTGGGCCGAGGCGGCAGCATCGCCCAGAAGCTTGCGGATATCCTTTTCGACATAGAAGGCGAGCTTGCGCTTGCCGGCCTTGGTGAGGTTGATACCGTCGGATCCGCGCAGACGGACCTGCTGGCCGTTGATATCGGAGCCCGTCATGACGAATTTTCCGTCCTCATCGACGAAGCCATCCCAGATATCGACAAAGGTACCGCCGACCTTTTCGGCTTCCGTGCGGAAGACCCCGTTCAGGGTCACCATATCGGCGGTCATCGACGTCGACTGGAAAGGCGGCATGCCGACCCAGAGCATCGGCGTCTTGTCCTTGCGGGCAAGCGCAGCGAAGGCGCCGGCCCGGCGGGTATATTCGGCAAGCCAGCGGTCGGTGCGGAATTTTTCCTTCTCACCGCCGATCGACATCTGCTGACGCTCGTTGGCGCCGAGGCTGATGATGATCAGTGCCGGTTTCGTTTCTGAAATATAGGCGGACAGGTTTTCCGGCCAGTTGAAATAGTCCTCGCGAACAAGTCCGGAGGAGCCATTGGCGCGGGTTTCGATGACGATGCCTGGGGTCGTCTCAAAGGCAGTCTTCAGTCCGTCGCCAAGACTGCCGGCAACAAAGTCGCCGACGACGAGGACCTTCTTGGCCGTTTCCAGCTTTTCGACGACGACGGGGGCGGGCTCGGCAGGCGCCGGTTTCGCCTTTTGCTGTGTCTTTCTGACCTTCAGACGTTGCTGCTGCTGTGGCTGCCTTTGCCGAGGCTCGTAGATCGGAGCGTCGTCGTAGACGGGAGGCGCTTGCCGGCGGCCAAATCCGAAAAGCATGTCGAGAATGGTCCGGCGTTCTTGCGCTTGCGCCTGGCGGGGTGGCTCCATGACGCACGCAGTCAGGCTGATCGCGACGACGATCAGACCGTTGAACAGGCGGTGAAGGCCGCTGCTGCTGTCTCTGCCGCTCATGCACCTGTTCCGCACTGTTCTGGCCCGACGTCTAAAGTGTCTCTACGCAAACGCGCAACGCCTCTCTTTCGAAAGGCGCCGCATCAAGGATGCACAAGGATTGCGCCGCAATTGAGAGCGTTCAACGCCCCGGAATGTTACTTCCGCAACGCCTTCAGCAGGTGCTGGGTCGGTTCGCCGTCAGGCGAAAGGCCATTGCGGTTCTGGAAGGCCTGGATGGCGGCCTTGGAGCCGGAGCCGAAATTGCCATCGACTTCGCCGTCGTAATAGCCGAGTTCCTTCAGGCGGGACTGCAGCTCGAACTTCTGCTTGATGTCGAGCGAACCGTCCGGGCGGCTCCAGGCCTGCTGCATGCCGCCATAGCCGGCGATCTCGTCTGCCAGAAGGCCAACGCCCAGCGCATAGGAGTCCGAGGCGTTGTAGCGCTTGATGACGAAGAAATTCTTGGTCATTAGGAAGCCTGGGCTACCATCGCCACCGGGCATTTTCAGCTCGGCGCGGGCGTCGCCGTTGCGGAAACCCTTGCCGTTGGGGCGGGTGAATCCAAGTGCTGCCCACTGGGCAACCGTCTTCGTCTGGCCGGCATACTGGCTGCCGTTTTTCGGCGGGGAGACCTCGTAACCCCAGGTCTGTCCGGATTGCCAGCCGTTCTTCTTCAACAGGTTGGCTGCGGTCGCGAGCGCGTCCGGCACCGAGTTCCAGATGTCTTTATGGCCATTGCCGTCGGCATCGACTGCGTAGAGCAGGTAGCTGGTCGGAATGAATTGCGTGTGGCCCATGGCACCGGCCCAGGAGCCGTTCAGCTCGCGCGGCGTGACATCGCCGTTCTGCAGGATCTTCAGAGCCGCGATCAATTGCGTCTTGGCATATTTGGACCGTTTCGGATCGGCATAGGCAAGCGTGGCGAGAGCGCGCGGCACGTAATGCAGGCGATCGTCCTTTTCCAGCACGGCGCCGTAGTTGGATTCCATCGACCAGATGGCCAGGAGCACGTTCCTGTCGATACCGAAATGCTTCTCGAGCGCCGCGAGCGTGCGGCCATGCTTGACCGCCATCTCCTGCCCGACCTTGCGGGTGTAGGGATTGACGCGGCTGTCGATATATTCCCAGATCTTGCTCTTGAACTCGGGCTGATAGGCCGCCTTCTGCAGCACGTCCGGATCGGGCGTCTTCACGCCGGCGAAAGCCTGGCGGTAGGTCGCCTTGGTGATGCCGCTCTTGGCGGCGGTGGCATAGAAGCTGTTGATCCAGGTCTCGAAACCCGCGTCAGCCGAGGCTGTTGCCGGGGAAAACAGGGCTGCGGCTGTCATCAATGCGGCGGCAGCACAGCGAAGGAGGGTGTGTCGGGTCTTTGTCATCAGCTGTCGTTTCCGTTGGTCGGCGCTCTGCTGCGATCAGGGGTGACCGGCGGTGCGCAAATTTACAGTCTTAGAGCCAGCTTCATGCACAGGTTACATGCATGTGGTTCCATTCTCTAGCCGTTCAGCCCGAGAGGCAACCGCCAGAAACGAAATCTTACGAAAATGAAGTCAACAAATTCTTTACCATGAATGGTTGGTAAGGTCTTCCTTTGCAAAAAAATAGCAATTTTACGTTTATTGCCTATTGATAGAGGCCCTAACCGTTTTAAATCACGCTGCTGTGATCCTGGAGATGTCAATGACTGACAAGCGTAAAGTTCGTAAAGCCGTTTTCCCTGTCGCCGGCCTGGGGACCCGATTCCTGCCCGCGACCAAAGCCGTTCCGAAGGAAATGCTGACCGTCGTCGACAGGCCGGTGATCCAGTATGTCGTGGACGAGGCGTTGAATGCGGGCATCGAACATCTGATCTTCGTCACCGGCCGCAGCAAGCACGTGATCGAGGACTATTTCGATATCCAGGTCGAGCTGGAACAGACCCTGCGCGAGCGTAACAAGACGGCGGAACTGACGCTTCTCGAAAGCATTCTGCCGGTTGCCGGCAGCACCAGCTTCACCCGCCAGCAATCGCCGCTTGGGCTTGGCCACGCCGTCTGGTGTGCGCGTGAACTCGTTGGCAACGAGCCTTTTGCGCTGCTCTTGCCCGACATGATCATGCAGTCCGAAAAGGGCTGCCTGAAGGGCATGGTCGAGCTTTACGAGCAGAGCGGCGGTAACGTCATCGCCGTCGAAGAATGCGCGCCGGACCAGACCCATAAATACGGTATCGTCGGCGCTGGCGAAAAGGTCGGCGACGGGTTCAAGATCACCAAGATGGTCGAAAAGCCGCCGCAGGGTACCGCCCCCTCGAACTTCTTCATCAACGGCCGTTACATCCTCCAGCCGGAGATCTTCTCGATCCTGGCGACGCAGGAGCGCGGCGCCGGTAACGAGATCCAGCTGACCGACGGCATGCTCAAGCTTGCCCAGACGCAGGATTTCGCCGGGTACCATTTCCGCGGCAACACCTATGACTGCGGCATGAAAGAAGGCTTCATCCTGGCCAACGTCGCTTTCGCCTTGGCGCGCGGCGACATCCGGCCGGGGGTGGAAGGTCCTCTGAAGGCTTTGTTGCACGACCTGAAGTAACCCATCCGATAGACGCAAAAGAGCCCGTTGACGGAATGGTCGGCGGGCTCTTTTCGTTGTCGGGTCAGCGGCGCAGGGTCAGTCCGACGCCGACGCGGGCGACATTGGTCGCCGGGCCGCTGTCGCGGGTCGTGTGCTCGTAGCTGACGTCGCCCGTCAGGGCGAGGTAGCGGTTGAGGTCCCAGGTGAGGCCCGCACCCGTCGCCCAGACTTTTTCGTCATCCGAATTGCCGCTGGGGAAATTGCGAAGGGTCAGGCTGTTCGACAGCCGAGCCACGAGAGCGGTGCGTAATTCGTGGGTCGCCCGGCTGCTCAGCGTATAGACCATGGCGCCGCTTTCGCCAGCGGTCGTCGATGGCTCGAGGCCGGTGGAAACGCCGTAGGCTACCTCGGTGCCGCGCTGCGGTGACCAGTTGATCGTGCCATCGACGGTGAAGCCCTTCAACTCGTCGAGCCGGTTGTCGTCGAACCGGTAGGTTTGATAGCCGAGGGCGATCTCGCCATTGAGCTTCTCGCCCAGATCAGCCTCGATACCGGCGCGGGCGCCGTAGCTGTCATAGGACCGTTCGAACCCGAGCGTATCCCTGCGCAGGTCGTAGATCGACTTTCCGGCCGATGCCTCGATGAATGGAATGAGTGCCGGCGAAAGCTCGTAGCCGACACGCACGGTGACAGCACCGGCATTGCGGTTTCTGTCTTTCATCGACAGCGTGCCGCCATTGTCGAGTTCGGCACTACCATAGACATAGCGGTCGAAATCGACCTTGGCGGAGCCGCGCAGGATGCCGAAATCGCGCTCGATACCGGCGCCCAGCGTATATTGATCGATGCCGGACTGGACGCTTGCATTGGTGATCGCGTTCGGGTCGGTCGAATCCTCGCGCTCGAAATGATAGCCGGCCTTGAGCGTCGCGGTCGTCTGTTCGGAAAGGTCGAGCCTGAGCGCCGCCTCGATGTCGGCGGTCGGTTCCGTCTCTCCGGAGCCGGAGACATTGCGCTGCCATGTGCCTTCGCCGGTCACCGTCAGCTGGTGGCGGGACCAGTCGGAGGTGAGCGTGCCCTTCAGTCCGGTCTCAAGATAGCTGCGGCTCTGCTTGGAACTGCCGGTTTTGTTGCTTTCGAAATTATAGGTCTGGCCGAGGGTCGGCTTCAGGATGAAGCTGCCAAACCGGATGCCCTGTGCATCGTTGCGACCGATATCGAGCTGCGATCTGAGGCCATCGACGGTATTTTGGCGCAGGTTGGTGCGAGCCATATCCTCGTCGACCGTGGGGTCGTTGAGCAACGGTTCGCCGGCATCGGTGCTGATCGAACCGGTGGTGATCGCTGCATCCGCTGCAGGCTCCGCGCCGGGCAGTGCTGTTCCGGGTAATGCTGTGGCCGTGGTTGCAGGGGCGGTGCCGTCCGATGCGGGAAGAAGAGCCTGGGCAGAGACGTTTTGCGGCAAAAACAGCGCACAGCCGGCCACCAGCCAAGCCGCAGTGGCTGCCGGACGCGCGAGGGTCGTCCTCTTCGTGCGTGGATAGAATGGCGTCATCTGCCGAATGCCCGGAAATCCGTTTACCAGTGTTGAGCAACCGTAAACGGATGTGGTTAACCATTCCTTTCCGAAACGGCATTCGGCTTTATTTTCAGGCGCTTTCGACGGTCAGGCGGCCGCCGTTGCTGCCGATCACCTTGACGCGGACACCGGCGGCAAGGTCCGGTCCGTTGACGGTCCAGGTGGTGTCGTCGAGCCGCATGCGGCCGCGTCCCTCGGCAATCGGCTGTTCCAATACGGCGGTACGGCCGATAAGGCTCGCACCCCGCTGGTTGAGCAGCGGTTCGTCGGACGTGTCGCCAGAGCGGGCGAGCAGCCGGCGGCCGATGAGGGCGGCTGCGACTGAGAGGACCGCAAAGAACACCAGCTGTGCCTGCCAGACCCAGAAGCCGGCGTCCCAGAGCAGCAGCGAAAGGGCGCCGGTGATGATGGCCGCAATACCGATCCAGACGAGAAAGACGCCAGGTGCGACGACTTCGGCGGCCAAAAGCACCAGACCCAGAACCCACCAGCTCCAGGGCCCCAGTTCGAGGATGACGCGCTCGATCATCGGTCAGCCTTCCTGCTTGGCCGTATCGAACGGATTGCGCACAGGCGCCGTGCGTGGGGTCACCTGGCGTACCGGGGCCGGCGCATCGCCGCCGCCATTGCCGAAGACTTCGCGCGCGATCGCACCGATGCCGCCGAGCGAGCCGATCAGCGAAGAGGCCTCCATCGGCATCAGCACGATCTTCGAATTCGGCGCGGTGCCGATTGCCGCCATGGCCTCGGTGTACTTCTGGGCGACAAAGTAGTTGATTGCCTGCACGTCGCCGGCGGCGATGGCTTCGGAGACCATCTTCGTCGCCTTGGCTTCTGCCTCGGCCAGGCGTTCGCGGGCCTCGGCATCGCGGAAGGCGGCCTCGCGCTGGCCTTCGGCCTGCAGAATGGCCGATTGCTTGGCACCTTCGGCGCGCAGGATCTGGGCGTTACGCGAGCCTTCGGCTTCCAGAACCTGGGCGCGCTTTTCGCGTTCGGCCTTCATCTGGCGCGCCATGGCATCGACCAGATCCTTCGGCGGCTGGATATCCTTGATCTCGACGCGGGTCACCTTGATGCCCCACGGACCAACGGCCTCATCGACCACATGCAGCAGCTTGTCGTTGATGATCTCGCGGTTGGACAAAAGTTCGTCGAGATCCATCGAGCCCATCACCGAACGGATGTTGGTCATCGTCAGGTTTAGGATGGCGCTCTGCAGGTCGGAGACCTGATAGGCGGCCTCGGCAGCGTTCAGCACCTGATAGAAGGCGACGGCATCGGCAGCGCAGCTGGCATTGTCGCGGGTGATGACTTCCTGCGTCGGCACGTCGAGCACCTGCTCCATGACATTCATCCGGGCGCCGATCTTGTCGATGAACGGAATGATGATGTTGAGGCCGGGCTCGAGGGTTCTTGTATAGCGGCCGAAACGTTCCACCGTGTAGCGATATCCTTGCGGTACCGTCTTGATGCCGGCGAATAGCACAAGGATGACGAGTACCACGAAGGCGATGACGACGATGTCCAGTCCGGCCAGAGGCATGGGGGTGATTCTCCTTTTGGGTGCGTCTTGTTGTTGGATGCACTCTAGGAAAACACGTGGCAGTTGGTCAGCTTATTTGCAAGAAGACGGCCGAATTTCTCGCGCCCGCCGAGCGTCGTTCCCGGCAAGGGAGGGTGGTTATACCCAGCCCTGCAATTCCCGGCGTACCACGTGCTCCAGCACGGTCATGCCACCCTGGCTGTCGTTCAGGCACGGGATATGGGCGAATTTCTCGCCACCGGCATGGTGGAAGGTCTCGGCGGCTTCCACCGCGATTTCCTCAAGCGTTTCCAGGCAATCCGAAACGAAGCCCGGATTGATCACTGCGATGCGCTTGATGCCTTCCTTGCCGAGTTTCTCGACGGTCTTGTCGGTATAGGGCTGCAGCCATTCTTCCGGGCCAAAGCGGGACTGAAAGGTGACCTGCAGCTTTTCCTTGGACCATCCGAGCTTTTCGCGCACCAGCCGCGCCGTCTTCTGACACTGACAGTAATAGGGATCGCCCTTGTCGAAATAGGACTGCGGGATGCCGTGGAAGGATGTCAGCACCACCTCCGGCTCCCAGTCGAGCGTGGCGAGGTGGCTGGTGATCGAATTGGCCAGCGCCTCGATGTAGACCGGGTCGTCGTGATAGGGCGCAACGGTGCGCAAAGCCGGCTGCCAGCGCATTTTCAAAAGCGCCTTGAACGCCTCGTCGTTGACGGTCGCCGTCGTTGCCGCCGCGTATTGCGGATAGAGCGGGAAGACGAGGATCCTTTCGCAGCCGTCTTTCTGCAGTTCGTCCATCTTCGACTTGATCGACGGCTGACCGTAGCGCATCGCCCAATCGACGCGGACATTCGGCAGGTCGGCGAAGGATTTCGCCATCGTTTCCGCCTGGTTGCGGGTATAGGTGCGCAGGTAGCTCTCATCGAGCTCCTTGTTCCAGATCGTCTCATAAGCCTTGCCGACCTTGGCGGGACGTGTGTTGAGGACGATGCCGAACAGGATCGGGTACCAGAAGAAGGGCGACCACTCGATCACCCGCCGGTCCATCAGGAATTCCTTGAGGTAGCGCCGCATCGACACCTTGTCTGTGCCATCCGGCGTGCCGAGGTTGACGAGCAGCACACCGACCTTGCCAAACTTGACGGGCGGATGGTTCGGGGCGGTCATCTCGGTGGCAGCGGTCATGGCATATCCTGCAAGTACGGGGTTGGAGCCTCTTATACGGCAAGGGGCGCCTGCGGTTCACGCTGTTCTTAAAAAGAAAAACCGGCCCGGGAAACCCCGGACCGGCTGTTTGGCAAGAGACATATTGTCTTACCTGGCGGGAATCGTCAGTTCCTTGCCGATTTCCAGGTGTTTCGGGGCCGGGTTGCCATTGGCATCGGCAATCGTCTTCCAAAGTTCACCATTGCCGTAGACGGCCTTGGCCAGATCCCAGAGCGTATCGCCCTTGACGATAACATGCTTGTTTTCGGCTGTTGCAGCCGGCTGCGCCGCAGGCTTGGCTTCCGGTGTCGCCGTTTCCGTCGCAGCCGGCTTGGCGTCGGTGGTTACGGCCGTGTCGGTGCTGGTCTGCGTCGAGGGTTCTGCCGGTGTCGCAGGGGCGATTTCGGTGATGCGGCCGTCAGTCTTGGGCTTGTAGGGATTGTTGGCCGTCAGGTAGTCGGCAAGGACCGTCTCGAGCCCTGGGCCGTAATCATAGGCATTTTCGGCGTTGGTCTTGAAGATGCTGTAGCCATCACCGCCATTGCGCATGAAGTTGTTGGTAACGACATTGTAGGTCTTGGCCGCATCGAGCGGCACATAGGCTTCGCCTTCCTTGACCTCGACGACGGAGAGCCGGCTGCCGACGGGGCGGGATTTGTCGAAGGAGAACTTCATGCCGGCCACCTGCGGAAAGCGCCCACCGGCTTCCTCAAGCTGGCTGAGGCCGTTTTCCAGCGCGGCGCTGATGTCGGCGCCCTTGATCTGGAAGGTCGCAACGGTGTTCTGGAACGGCAGAACGGTAATCGCCTCGCTCATAGAAACGTCGCCCGCATCGATCGAGGCGCGCAAGCCGCCACCATTGGTGATGGCGATGGTCACGCCCTGGCCTTTGACGCGGTCGAGCATGGCATCGGCTACGAGGTCGCCCATCTCGCACTCCTTGGCACGGCAGGATTCACGGGTGCCGTCGATCGCCGCTTCCGTCTTGCCGATGATCTTGGCTTTCAGCTCCTCGATCGGCTTGGCCATTTCCTTGACACGGGCAAGCACCGCTTCGTCGGGCTTGAACTTGGAATCGATCAGGATCGGATCGCCCTTTGCGGATTTGACGACGCCGTTATCGTCGAAGTTGACGACGAGATCGCCGAGATACTTGCTGTAGGAACCGGCCTGGACAACCGGAACCTTGTAGCCGCCGGGATTGTCGACCATCGTCGGGTAGGGGCCTTCGGCCTTTTCGTCGGTGTTGGACAACAGGCTGTGCGAATGGCCGCCGACAACGACATCGACATCCGGGATCTTGGCAATGACGGCGAGATCGCGCGGATAGCCGACGTGAGTGAGCGCGATGATCTTGTCGACGCCCTGCTTCTTCAGGTCCTGGACGGCGGTGGTGATCGTATCGACATCGAGCCCGATCAGCACATTGTCGCCCGGCGAGGAGATTTCAGTGGTGTCATTGGTGACCGCGCCGACGATGCCGATCTTCTGGCCGCCGACTTCCAGCACCAGCGAGGGCTTGATGCGGTCGAGGAGCTTGGACTTGTAGCCGGCAAGCACGTTGGAAGAGAGAACCGGGAAGGTGGCCTTGTCGAGGAAGGTGATAAGGCCGTCCTCGCCTTCGTCGAATTCGTGATTGCCGACGGTCATGGCGTCGAACTTCATCAGGTTGAGAAACTCCGCCTCCGCAGCGCCCTTGTAAGTGGTGAAAAACAGCGATCCCTGGAAATTATCGCCGCCGTTCAACAGAAGGACGTTCTTGCCGGTCAATTCCTGGCGCTTCTGATCGATGGCGACTTTCAGCCGTGCGACGCCGCCGAAGCACTCGCTCTTGCCTTCTTCCTCAGTCGAGCAAGTGGAATCGTACTTGTTGATCGATTCGATGCGCGAGTGGAAATCGTTGATATGCAGGATGTTCAATTCATAATCGGCGAAGGCGGCACCGGACGAAAGCGCAAGGATCGAGGCTGTCATCAGCCCGGTTCGCAAATGTCTGATCATGGATGTCTCCTGTTCCTGGTGTTTGTCGTCAGCATAATAGAGCACTGCTGTGACACTTGGGTCGGAACCGATGGTTTCATTTGGTTGCAACGACTTCAAGCATTAAATCGATCTATCCCCGCGAGGCCTTCCGGCAAGGTTAAAATCGAAGGCGCCAGACGAAAACCGCCTTTGGCTTCCGGCGCGTGTGTCTCGGTCATGCGGAGACATCCGAGACGGTGGCGGGCTTTTTTAAGGTCTGTGCAGATTGGTGGCCCTCGAAAAGGAAAACCCTCCGGACGCCATGCCCGAAGGATTTTGATAGCCGTGATCGCGAAAATGCGACCTGAATTTTGGATCAGACCTTGCGGGACAGCGAGAACTGCGCGCCGGAATCCGTGGTGCAGTTGAGCTGCGACATCGTCACCATGGCGCAATTGACCTTGGACTGAGTTTTGCGAACCATCGAGGTCATGTTGATCTCGACCAGCTTCGGCGACAGATTGACGTAGTTTCCAGAGGCCAGAACCTGATTGGTATCCGTGGTTCGGGTGGTGAAGGTTCCTGCCGAGAATGTCGAAACGATCCCGTTCGGATCGACCCATGCGCCTTCGACGCCAACTGGCGCCATCTGGCGGTTTTGCGGCAGTTCCCGCACTTGTCCCCCGCCCTGGCAGGAGGCCAGAGCTGCGGCGGACAGGACTGTCAGGATGGCGATCGGCTTCATGTGGGTCTCCCGGAGGCTGCGCGGAAAGCTGTCTTTCGATTGAAAAAACCATGCCGTGATCAGGAGTTGAAAGCAAGAGTGAGGCGCCGGCACGGCGGGTATTATTCGATCCATAACGAAAAACGCCCGGAGATCGTTCCCCGGGCGTTAAATATTCCAGCGTAATCAGTCGGTTCAGCGAACGAGAATGTTCTTGAACTGCCACGGATCCTTGGTGTCGAGCTCTTCCGGGAACAGGCCCGGACGGCCGTCGAGCGGGGTCCAGTCGGTGTAGTGTCCTTCGACCGGGCCGAGATACGGCGTCTGTACTTCCAGGCAACGCTTGTAGTCGATCTCGTCGGCTTCGACGATGCCGGCGGTCGGATTTTCGAGGGCCCAGACCATGCCGGAGAGAACAGCGGACGTCACCTGCAGGCCGGTGGCGTTCTGATACGGTGCGATGCGGCGGGTTTCTTCCAGCGACAGGCGCGAGCCATACCAATAGGCGTTCTTGTCGTGGCCGTAGAGCAGGACGCCGAGTTCATCGATGCCGTCGACCAGTTCGTGTTCGTCGAGCACGTGGTGAACCGGCTGCGCATTGCCGCCATTGCCGAACATTTCGTGCAGCGACAGAACCGCGTCATTGGCCGGGTGATAGGCATAGTGGCAGGTTGGGCGGAACGTGACGTCGCCGTCCTTGTCCTTCACCGTGAAATAGTCGGCGATCGAGATCGATTCATTGTGGGTGACGAGGAAGCCGTACTGCGGGCCCGGCGTCGGGCACCAGGTGCGGACGCGGGTGTTGGCGCCCGGCTGTTCCAGGTAGATGGCGGCCTTGTTGCCCTTCTTGTGCTTCTTGGCGTTCTTCGGCATCCAGTTTTCGTGAGTGCCCCAGCCGAGTTCGGCCGGCTGCAGGCCTTCGGAAATGAAGCCTTCGACCGACCAGGTGTTCCAGAAGACGTTGAGCGGCTTCGGGTTCTTGGTCAGCTGCGTATCGCGTTCGGCAATATGGATGCCCTTGACGCCGGTCTTCTTCATCAGCTTGGCCCAGCCTTCGCGGTCATGCTGGTCCGGCTCTTCGAACTTGATGTCGAGATCGTTGGCAAGGTTTACCAGCGCCTGCTTGACGAACCAGGAGACCATGCCCGGGTTTGCACCGCAGGTGGACACGGCGGTTGCGCCGCCCGGGTTCTTGGCCTTTTCCTTGCGCAGCGTTTCGCGCAGCGCATAGTTGGTGCGGTCGGCATTCTTCATGTTCTTGTCGAAATAGAAGCCGAGCCAAGGCTCGATAACCGTGTCGATGTAGAGAACGTCGAGCTTGCGGCAGAGTTTCATCAGGTCAACCGAGCCGGTATCGACCGACAGGTTGACGCAGAAGCCCTGGCCGCCGCCTTCGGTGAGAAGCGGCTTCAGAAGGTCCTTGTAGTTGTCCTTGGTGACATATTCCTTGATGTGGCGAACGCCATGCTTGGCAAGGATTTCCATGTCGCCTGCGTCTTCGCGCGGGTCGATGACAACCATCCGGCTCTTGTCGAATTTGAAGTGGCGCTCGATCAGGGGCAGGGTGCCGCGGCCGATGGAGCCAAAGCCGATCATCACGATCGGACCGGTGATTTCGCCGTGAATCGGGTAGGTTGTTTCTGCCATTTCGCTTGTCTCCTGCGGACGGGTTCGTCTGGATATGGAGGGCATACCGTGCCTGCCCTCTGGTTGAAAGGCCCTAGAGCACAGATTTCTGTCACAATAAAGGGCGGCGCCGCAACTGGGCTGGTTTCTAGCATGCGGCCGATGACAGGTTTGTGGATGGCGGGGGAGGCCGTTCTCAGACCGTCTGTGTTGTTTCCTGCGACCAGGCCATCACCGTCCCGGCCATGCTCTTCATGTGGCCGGCAGCCGAGAAACCGGAGACCGTCTTGCGCGGTTTCAGGTCGTGATCACCGTCTTCCAGCCAGAGGATGCGGATGTTGCCTGATAGTGCGTAGCCTGCAACCTCCTCGCGCGTTCCGAATTCGTCACGGGTGCCCTGGCAGATCAGCGTCGGCGTTTTCAACCCTGCAAGATGTTGCGTGCGCAGGTTTTCAGGCTTGCCCGGTGGATGGAACGGATAGCCGAGGCAGAGCAGGCCGGCGATCGCGTCCTGCGACAAAAGGTCATCGGCGACCATGCTGGCAACGCGGCCACCCATCGACTTGCCGCCGATGATCAGCGGTCCGCTGGCGCCGAGCCGGGCGACGGCCGCCATGTATTCGGGGATCAGCTTTTCTGCCTTTGGCGGTGGTTTGCGGGTTTCCGAGCTGCGGCGGGCGGCCATGTAGCCGAACTCGAAGCGGGCGACACGAAATCCTACGGCGACAAGTGCTGCAGTGGCTGAATTCATCGAGGCGGAATCCATCGGCGCCCCGGCGCCGTGGGCAAGCAGGATGGTGACGGCCGCGTCTGCCGGGCCATCGATGAGGAAGTCCTGATCCATGGTGAAGTCTGCGTTTGGTTGCGAAGATGGCCGTCACCGGCCAAGGCATCACTTATGACAAAAACGGCTTACGGCGAAAAGCAGCCCGATAGGCATTTGGGCTATTTTGGTGCGGCCTGATCTGGATGGGCTGCCACAAAGGCGGGGAGTGCGGCGCATTTGTCGGCAATGGCCACCGCGCGTGGGCAGACAGTCAAATCGACGTTCCAGCGCCGGGCATTATAAATCTGCGGCACGAGGCAGAGATCGGCCATGCTTGGTTTATCACCGTGACAGAAATCGCCGGTTGTCGGATGGTCAAGCAGCCGCTCGAAGGCTTGAAGACCTTCGCCAATGAACTTGCGCATCCAGGCGGAGCGCGCCGCCTCCGGATCGCTCGCCTGCTGCATGACGTGAAAGACGACGCCCAGATTGCAGGTCGGATGGATATCCATGGCAATGGCATAGGACAGCGTCCTGACACGCTGACGCCCGAGCGGATCGCTGGGCAGCAGGCTGGTATTCTGACGCGTCTCCGAAAGATATTCGATGATGGCGAGAGACTGCGTCAGCATGTGGCCATCGATCTGCAGGGCCGGGACCCGGCCCTGCGGATTGCGGGCGAGGTGCTCCGCCTGTTTGTGTTCCCCGGCCAAGAGATCGACAGGCACCGAACTATAGGGGATCGCCAGCATGTTGAGCGCGATCCGCACCCGGTAGCTGGCCGAGGAGCGCCAGTAGTCGAACAGTACCGTATCGGTCATGTGGCTACCTCAGTTGGGTTTATGTTGCGTCACGGTCTGCTCGATCGCGCCGAAGATCGAATGGCCCGCCTTGTCCTTCATTTCGATGCGGACGGTATCGCCGAAATGCATGAACGGCGTGGTGGGCGTGCCTTTCTCGATGGTTTCGATGGTGCGGATTTCGGCGATGCAGGAATAGCCGACGCCACCTTCGGAGACCGGCTTGCCCGGGCCGCCGTCGAGCTTGTTGGAGACGGTGCCGGAGCCGATGATGGTGCCGGCTGACAGCGGCCGGGTTTTTGCGGCATGGGCAATGAGCTGACCGAAATCGAAGGTCATGTCGATGCCCGCATTGGCGCGGCCGAAGGGTTTTCCGTTGAGATCGACGAGCAGCGGCAGGTGCAGCTTGCCGCCATCCCAGGCATCGCCGAGCTCTTCCGGCGTTACCGTGACAGGCGAGAAGGCCGAAGACGGTTTCGACTGGAAGAAGCCGAAACCCTTGGCGAGTTCCGCCGGGATCAGGCCGCGCAACGAGACGTCGTTGACCAGCAGGATCAGACGGATCGCGGCCCGCGCGTCCTCGACTGTCGCTGCCATCGGCACGTCATCGACGATGACGGCGATCTCGGCTTCCATGTCGATGCCGTAAGCCTCGTCCGCCATGACGATCGGGTCGCGGGGATTGAGGAACGCATCCGAGCCGCCTTGGTACATCAGAGGCTCCGTCCAGAACGTTGCCGGCATCTCGGCGTTGCGGGCCTTGCGCACCAGTTCGACGTGATTGACATAGGCCGAGCCGTCCGCCCATTGGAAGGCGCGCGGCAGGGGAGAGGCGGCGTCGCTTTCATGAAATCGCATGGAGGGTTGCGCCCCGGTTTCCAGCCCTTCCGCCACCTCGTCGAGGCGCGGGCCGACATAGGCCCAGTCGTCCAGCGCCGCCTGCAGCGTGCGGGCGATATGGCCGACCTCGGAACAGCGGGTCAAATCACGCGAGACGACGACCAGACGGCCGTCGCGGGTGGAGTCCTTGAGAGTCGCGAGCTTCATGATTTTGGTTTCCGTTGTTTTATCTATTTGCTGCGTTGCCGCTTGTCCTTTCTCCCCGTTTACGGGGAGAAAGGTGGCCGGCAGGCCGGCTGAGGGGCCGTTATTATGGACTACCTCACTTGATACCCGGCGTGCCGTCGAATTTACGGTCCAGTGCGTCCCAGCATTCGAGATAATTGTCCTGCAGCGTTTCGAGTTCGGCGGCGTAGCGGGTCAATTGCTGCGGGTAGCGGGTCTCGAACATGAAGGCCATCGTATGGTCGAGCTTCACCGGCTTGAGTTCGGTGTTGGAGGCTTTCTCGAAGCCCGGCGCATCCGGTCCGTGCGGCAGCATCATGTTGTGCAGGCTCATACCACCGGGCACGAAGCCCTCTTCCTTGGCGTCGTATTGGCCGTGGATCAGGCCCATGAATTCGCTCATGATATTGCGGTGATACCATGGCGGGCGGAATGTGTGCTCAGCGACCAGCCAGCGTGGCGGGAAGATGACGAAATCGACATTGGCGGTGCCGGCTTCTTCCGTCGGTGCGGTCAGCACCGTGAAGATCGATGGGTCCGGATGGTCGAACAGGATGGCACCGACCGGGGAGAAAGTGCGCAGGTCGTATTTGAACGGCGCGTAATTGCCGTGCCAGGCGATGACGTCGAGCGGCGAATGGCCGATCTCTGTGACGTAGAACTTGCCGCACCATTTCACATGCACCCGGCACGGCGTTTCCTTGTCTTCGTAGGCGGCGACGGGCGTCTTGAAGTCGCGCGGATTGGCCAAGCAATTGGCGCCGATCGGGCCGCGATCCGGCAGGGTGAACTTGGCACCGTAGTTCTCGCAGATGTAACCGCGCCACGTGGAGCCTTCGCCAAGCCGCGAGACCTTGAACATCATGCCGCGCGGGATCAGGCAGATCTCTGATGGCTCCACGTCGATGATGCCCATTTCGGTGAACACCCGGATGGTGCCGAGCTGTGGCACGACCAGCAGTTCGCCATCGGCATTGAAGAAATAGTCGTCGATCATGTCGTCGTTGAAGATATAGGCGTGGGCGGCCATGCCGACCTGGGTCATGACGTCGCCAGCGGCCGTCATGGTGCGGATGCCGGCGAGGAAGTTGAGTTTTTCGGTGGGTTCCGGGATCGGGTTCCAGCGCAATTGGCCGAGCGGTAGGGAATGATCGTCGAGGCACGGCGCGGACTTCCAGAATGGGTAGCTGGCATTGGAAAAGCGCCGCGTGTGGCGCACGCTCGGGCGGATGCGGTAGAGCCACGAGCGCTCGTTGGTGCCGCGCGGTGCCGTGAAGGGCGAGCCGGACAGCTGCTCGGCATAAAGGCCGTAATTGCATTTCTGCGGGCTGTTCTGGCCTTGCGGCAGCGCGCCGGGGAGGGACTCGGTCTCGAAGTCGTTGCCGAAGCCGGGCATGTATTGCGGGCTGTTGGCCAGCGCATCGACAGTAGCCGTCCGGGTTTTTTCCAGCATGGCTTGATCCTCCTCCATGTATATGGTTACAAATGTAACTGTCTATTTTGTAACTATCAAGGAAGCCATGAACTCCCGGAAAATCATCGGCGATTTCGATCTTGAGCAGTTCCTGCCGTTCCGTCTCAATCGCGCGGCGGAATTCATCGCTCTGCGCTTCGCCGCGGCCTACAAGGCGGAATATGGGCTGACGCGGCCGGAATGGCGGACGCTGGCGGCTTTGGGCAGTTCGGGCCGGATGACGGCCACGGAGGTCGGCATCCATTCGACCATGCACAAGACCAAGGTCAGCCGCGCCGTGTTTGCGCTGGAGGAGCGCCGCTGGCTGAAGCGGACGCAGGATGAGGACGACCGCCGGGCCGAACATCTGGAACTGACGGCTACCGGGGCAAAAGCGTACCGGGACCTGACGCGGCTGGCGCGAGACTATTCGGCGGAATTGTCCGAACTGGTGGGGCAGGAGGGGTTGCAGGCCCTGTCATCGGGATTGACCGCCGTCGAAACGGCCATGGCCAAACGAGGCGGCTAAAATTTACGTTTTACCGCGTTGGCGTACCGGCAGTCCCTCAAAGTCCTTCAGCGTCGCCAGCACGATCGACGTCTTGACATGCTGGACGCTGTCATGCGGCAGAAGCACATCGTTGACGAAATGGGCAAGACCGGCCAGGTCCGGCGTCACGACCTTCAGGTGATAGTCCATCTCGCCGGTCAGCGCATAACATTCGAGCACCTCCGGCAGGTCGGCGATCAGTGCTGCAAAACGCTTGGCATTGTCACGGTTGTGGGTTGCCAGCGTCACGGCAATAACGATCAGCAGATCGAGCCCCAACCGGCCGCGGTCGAGCATCGCCCGGTAGGTCTGGATGAACCCTTCCGTCTCCAGCCGCGCCCGCCGCCGCGAGCATTGCGAGGGCGATAAAGCGATCCGTTCCGAGAGTTCGTTATTGGTCAGGCGGCCATCGCCCTGCAGTTCGGAGAGGATCTTCAGGTCGTATCCGTCAAGCTGTTCCATCTGTGCGTCAATCCTCCAAATTTCGCATGATCCGTGCGTAGATTTTGCCAAAACGTGCAAGAATGCAAGCACAATGCACGACGTTTCCGTCATTATGGCCTTAAATTAGGACGTTCAGAGGAGAGAACGATGGGCCCCTTCCCGCATGATACGGCACCGACCGGCATCACCAACGACAATCCCGCCGGTACCGATGGTTTCGAATTCGTCGAATTTGCCCATCCCGAGCCGGAAAAGCTGCGCGAACTCTTCGCCCGCATGGGCTATTCCTGCGTTGCCAAGCATCGCACCAAGGATATCAGCGTCTGGCGCCAGGGCGATATCAATTACATTCTGAATGCCGAACCCGGCAGCCATGCGATGCGCTTCGTCGAGGATCACGGTCCCTGTGCGCCGTCGATGGCCTGGCGCGTCTCCAACGCGAAACACGCATTCGATCACGCGGTTTCCAAGGGTGCGACACCCTATGAAGGCACGGACAAGGCGCTCAACGTTCCCGCCATTGTCGGCATCGGTGGATCGCTGCTCTATTTCATCGATACTTACGGCCAGAAAGGTTCGCCCTACGCGGCCGAATTCGAGTGGTTGGGCGCGCGCGATCCGAAGCCTGAGGGCGTCGGCTTCTATTATCTCGATCACCTCACGCATAATGTCTATCGCGGCAACATGGACACGTGGTGGGATTTCTACCGCGAATTGTTCGGCTTCAAGCAGATCCATTTCTTCAACATCGATGGCCGCATCACCGGGTTGACGAGCCGGGCGATCACCTCGGCCTGCGGCAAGATTCGCATTCCGCTGAACGAGTCCAAGGACGATACCAGCCAGATCGAGGAATATCTGCGCAAGTACAAGGGCGAGGGCATCCAGCATATCGCCGTGGGCACGGATGGCATCTACGAGGCGACCGACAAGCTGGCCGCCAATGACCTGAAGTTCATGCCGGGGCCGCCCGAAACCTATTACGATCTCTCGCATGCCCGCGTGAACGGCCATGACGAACCGATCGAACGGATGAAGCAGCACGGTATCCTAATCGACGGCGAGGGCGTGGTCGATGGCGGCATGACCCGCATCCTGCTGCAGATATTCTCGAAAACCGTGATCGGGCCGATCTTCTTCGAGTTCATCCAGCGCAAGGGCGATGAAGGGTTCGGCGAGGGGAATTTCCGCGCCCTGTTCGAATCGATCGAGGCCGACCAGATCCGCCGCGGCGTGCTGAAACCGGCTGCCGCCGCCGAGTAGGCTTGTCCTTTCCCGTCAAAGCCCTGCCGATTGCGAATCGGTGGGGCTTTTCGCGTTTTTGGCTTGGGTGTTATCCGTTGTCGCGTGGCCACAAAACGTCATGTTGATATCGGTTTGGGCTAGCAACCTTTGTCTCACTCTGAAGCATATGGAAAGATTTCATCAAGCATAAGAATTGCTTACCGGGGGGAAGCCTCACAATCCGCATTATTCTGGCATGGTGAACGATATGGCTGCTACCATGAATGCGGTGATACGGAATCTGTGCGATGGATGACCTACAGGCGAGACTGGCGTCACTGCGGGATGATACCGAAGCCTTTATCGCGCTGTACGATCAAAAGGATCGCCTGCGTTATGCCAACAGGGCTTTTCGCGCGGCCTTCGCGCTCAATGATACGGAGACGCCGCTCTGGCCGGATTTGATGCGGCGCAATCATGCGCTTGGCCATGGCACCGTCATCAGCGTGCCGGATTTCGAGGCATGGGTCGTCTCCGCACAGTCGCGGCGCGGTAAGGTGCCGTTCAGGGCCTTCGAGACCGATCTGGTCGATGGCCGCTGGCTCTGGATGACCGAGACCGTCAATCGCAGCGGCTGGATGCTGTGCATCGCCAATGATATCACCCATCTGCGCGCCGACGAACGCACCCTGCGGCAGGATCGCGACTTCGCGCTGAAGGCATCGCAGACCGACGAGCTGACCGGTATCTCCAACCGCCGCTACATGATGGCGCAGCTCGAGGCGATGATCCGCAGCCAGCCGGCGGGAGGGCCTGTCAACGGCTGTATTTCCATTCTCGATATCGATTTCTTCAAAGGCATCAACGATCTCTATGGCCACCAGACCGGCGACGAGATTCTGTTGGATTTCGCCCGCCGGGTCCACCCGATCGTTCGGCGGCACGATTGTTTCGGCCGCATCGGCGGCGAGGAATTCATGCTGATCTTTCCGGAGACGACGCTGGCCGAAGGCGAATGGATCGTCGCCCGGGTGCTGGAAACGGTGCGCACAGCCCGCCCGCTGCTCTCAGCGCCACTGTTTTCCTACACCTGCTCAGCCGGTATCGCGGCCTTGCAGCCGGGCGAGACGGCAAAGGAAATCTATTCCCGCGCCGACGCCGCCCTTTACGATGCCAAGCATTCCGGCCGCGACCGGATGGCGGTCGGTGCCCGCTGAACTATTGCGCCAGTGCTTCAAGGCCGGGGGCTGTGCGGGTCACCGCGACCTCGGTGATGTCGTAATCAGCAACAGCGTGGATGGTGAACGGGTCTGCTGCGACAAGCGCCTCGATTTCAGCCCTTGTGCCGCGTGCGAAAATCACTCCACCGGTGCGCGGGTTCTTCCGTCCCGATGCGAGAAAGACGCCTGTGTCATAGCCATCCTTCACCCAATCCATATGCGGCGCGATATGGCGGTCCACCTCGGACAATTCGGCCGTGTAGGTCAGCGACAAGATGAACATGGTCAGGTCCCCGTTAAGAGTTTCGCGCGGATCAGCCCGCGCAGCGAATTGCCCATATAGAGCGTGCCGGTTTGCAGGTCGGCCAGTGACAGGTGCTGGATGCGGGCGCGGCGTGCGCAGATCAGCTCGGTGCGCAGCACGCCGGCCAAAAGGCCGCAGGCGACCGGCGGTGTTTTCAGGGCGTCGGAGCCGTCATCGAGAAAGATCGAGGTGATCGTGCCCTCGCAGGGCTCGTTCTTCTCGTTGAGCAGCAGGACCTCGTCGGCGTCCGCCGCCGGATATTCGGCGCGGGCTGTCTCGTAGATGTCGCGGCGGGTGGTCTTGTGGCGCAGCAATCTGTTGGAGGAATCAAGCCGGGCGGAAGCGATTGCGACGCGCCAGACGGTATCCGCCGGTAGCGGGGAGAACGGCGCGGTGGTGATGGCGATCCCGCCGGTGGGGCTGAGGGTCAGGCGGACGCGAAGGGCAGGGATACCGGCTGCTATCTTTATGGGGTTACCCCCCTCTGTCGGCATGGCCGACATCTCCCCCTCAAGGGGGGAGATCAAATCGGAGTCACCTCTCAGACGGGATTGGCTTTCTGTAATCTCCCCCCTTGAGGGGGAGATGCCCGACAGGGCAGAGGGGGGTAAAATTTCCCCAAGCACTTCGGCCAGCTTTTCCGCCGCCTTATCCGCTCCTAAAAACCCCAGCCGCCCTGCCGAGCGCTTCAGCCGGGCGAGATGCAGCCGCAGGCGGACGATGCCGGTGCCGGGCTCCCATCGCATGGTTTCGATCAGCGAGAAATCGCTCATCGATCGATCCAGGCGTCGCCGACGGCGAAGCGGGCTTTGAGCAGGCATTCCTCATATTCGGCTTCGGCAGTCGAATCAAAAACGATGCCGCCGCCGACATTGAAGATGGCCTCGCCGTCCGGAAACAGCGACAGCGTGCGGATGGCGACGTTGAAGCGCATCGTCCCATCCGGGGCGATGAAGCCGATCGAGCCGCAATAGGCATCGCGCGGGCCGTCCTCGAGATCGTGCAGGATTTCCATCGCCCGCATTTTCGGCGCGCCGGTCACCGAGCCGCAGGGAAACAGCGCTTCGAAAATCTGGGTGATACCGATATCGGGCAGCAGCTTTGCGCGCACATGGCTGACCATCTGGTGGATGGTCGGATAGGTCTCGATGTCGAACAATTTTGGCACATCGAGCGTACCAACCTCGGTTATGCGGGAAATGTCGTTGCGCAAGAGATCGACGATCATGCGGTTTTCGGCCTGGGATTTTGGGTCCTCGCGCATTTCGCGGATCAGGTCCTGGTCTTCCGCAGGCGTTGCGCCGCGCCGTGCCGTGCCTTTCATCGGATGCGTCTCGATCCAGCCATCCTTGTCGATCCGGAAGAACAGTTCGGGCGAGCGTGACAAAAGGATGGGGCCACCGAGCGAAACCAGCGCACCGTATTTCACCGGCTGCCGCTCGATCAGCGACCAGAAAGCGGCCAGCGGATCGCTGTTCCAGCGGGCGTTGATCTGCATGGTCAGGTTGGCCTGGTAACAATCGCCCTGTCGCAGGTGTTGATGCAGCCGGTCGAAGCGCTGCTTGTAGGTGTCGAAATTCCAGCTGGCGCGGGGCTCGGTGATGAACGGTGCGTTTTCGATGCGGCGCTGCGGCTCTGCCAGTGCATGCCGTTCAGCGGGACCATCGAACACGCCGAACGCCATCAGCGGCGTGCGGCGGTTTTCCTCTGCAAAAGGGGCGAGTTTCTGCTCGAACAGGTGGCCCGCCTCGTAGCTCATGAATCCGGCCAGCCATTTTCCGGCCTTGTGGGCGGCTTCGATGTCCTTCAGGCCTTGCCAGAATTCCGGCTTTGTATGCGCGGTGATCACGCGCAGCGGCTCGGCAAACACAGTCGTCCTGTCTTCGCTGTCGTCCCTGAAAAGGACATAGGGGCCGGTGCCGGTCATGCTGCTCACGCTTGTGTCCGCATGGATCCTCGGGTCGAGCCGGAGGATGACGGAGAATGGAGTTGCCGCCGGAAATCGGTTTGCCGACCGCAGAGTAGAAGCGGTTTTGCAGCCAGCCGCGCCCGCAGCTCGTTATCCTCGGACCTGACCCGAGGATCCACGCCGGTATCCGCAAAGCACGCTGTCATCGTCCGTTCCTGCTCAAGACTTACGCCTGTCTATCAAGCACTTCCAACTCGTCGATCAGCCCTTCCAGCATCGACAGGCCCTGTGCCCAGAACGACGGATCGGTGGCGTCCAGCCCGAAAGGCGCGAGAAGCTCGGAGTGATGCTTGGTGCCGCCGGCCTTCAGAAGCTCGAAATACTTCTGTTGGAAGCCGGTTTCGGCCTTCTGGTAGACGGCATAGAGCGAATTCACCAGGCAATCACCGAAGGCATAGGCGTAGACGTAGAACGGCGAATGGATGAAGTGGGGGATATAGGCCCAATAGGTCTCGTAGCCCTCTGAAATCCGAATGGCCGGGCCGAGGCTTTCCTCCTGTACCGACAGCCAGAGCTGGCCGATATCGTCAGCGGTCAGTTCACCGTTCTTGCGGGCGGTGTGGACCTTGCGCTCGAATTCGTAAAAGGCGATCTGTCGCACGACGGTGTTGATCATGTCCTCGACCTTCTGGGCGAGCATGGCCTTGCGTTCGCGCTTGTCCTTCGTCTTGTCCAGAAGGGCGCGGAACGTCAGCATTTCGCCGAAGACGGAGGCGGTTTCGGCCAGCGTCAGCGGCGTCGAGGCCATCAGCGCGCCCTGGCCACCTGCCAGAACCTGATGCACGCCATGGCCAAGCTCGTGAGCGAGCGTCATCACGTCGCGCGGCTTGCCCATATAGTTGACCAGCACGTAAGGGTGGGCCGAAGGCACGGTCGGGTGCGCAAAAGCGCCCGGCGCCTTGCCGGGACGAACCGGCGCATCGATCCAGCCGCCATCGAAGAAGCGGCGGGCGATATCGGCCATTTCAGGCTCGAAGCCGGCATAGGCCGACAGCACGGTTTCCTTGGCTTCGCTCCAGGGGATCAGCGTTGTCGGCGATTCTGGCAGCGGCGCGTTGCGATCCCAGAATTCCATCTGTTCCATGCCGAGCCATTTTGTCTTCATCGCATAATAGCGGTGCGACAGGCGCGGATAGGCGTCCTTCACGGCAGCGGCCAGCGCATCGACCACGTCGCGCTCGACACGGTTGGCCAGGTGGCGAAAGTCAGCAATATCGTCGAAGCCACGCCAGCGGTTCTCAATTTCCTTGTCTTTAGCGAGCGTATTGGTGATCAGCGTGAAGGTGCGGATATTGTCCTTGAAGGTTTTCGTCAGCGCCTGCGCCGCTTTCTTGCGGATGGCCGGATCGGCCTCCTGCAGCATGCTGAGTGTCACTTCGAGCGGCAGTGTCTCGCCATCGACCTCGAAGGTCAGTGCCGCCATGGTTTCATCGAACAGCCGGTTGAAGGCGCTGGCGCCGGTCATCGATTTTTCAAGGAAGAGCTGCTCGATCTTGTCGTCGAGCTGGTAGGGCTTGTCCATGCGCAGATCGACGAGCCAAGGCTTGTAGTGAGCTGCCAGCGTGTCGTTTTCCAGTGCCGCATCGATGACGGCGTCGTCGATCCGGTTCAGTTCCAGCGCGAAGAACAGGAGGTGGCTCGCCATGTCAGTGAGCTTGGCCTGGGCATCGCCATAGAGCTTGCCGTTGGCCGGATTGGACGTATCGGAGAAATAGGTCAGGCCGGCAAAAGAGCCGATCTTGCCCATCAAATCTTCGAGCACTTCGTATTCGCGCACGGCAGCGCCAATGCCATCGTTACCGACGAGCGTCGCTGCCTGCGCCAGCTTGCCCTTCCATTTGGTCTCGAAGGCCTTGGACAGCGTGTCAGCCTTTTCCAAGTCGCCGAGATATTCGGGCGAGTTTGCCGAGGGGTAGAGATCTTCCAGCTTCCAGGACGGTAGCTCGCCCAATTCCGCCGTATGCGCGCCGCTCGCCGATGCGGCCAGGACGATGCGCGACGATGTCTGGAAGGCAGAAAGATGGTGCATTGGCGGTCACTCTTTGTGTCGAAGTAAGCCCGGATTCGGGCGGCGAGGCAGAGGTCGGATATGGGGCCATGACCTAACGTCGGCAATGGATAAAATGCAAGCATTTCTCAAAAGAGGATTTTCAGGCCTTTCTGACAGGAATGCTTCTCACGATACGGCACATGATGTGGCGATCGGGTTCTACGCGGAAAGCAGGAGGCCTTCATGACATCCCAAATTCTCGTCATCGATGACGATCCGGTCCAGCGCCGGCTGCTGACGAACATGATCGAGCGGCTCGGTCATATTGCCCATCTCGCCGACAACGGACGCAGCGGTCTGGAACTGCTGGAGCGCAAGCGCGGGCTGATCAGCGTCATTCTTCTAGACCTGATGATGCCGGAAATGAACGGTCACGGCTTTCTCGAAGCGATCGCCGAGCGCGGCATCGAAACGCCCGTCATCGTGCAGACGGGGCAGGGCGGTATCGAGACGGTGGTTCTGGCCATGCAGGCCGGTGCCTTCGATTTCGTCGTCAAGCCGGTGTCGCCCGAGCGCCTTTCCGTTGCCATCACCAACGCCCTCAAGATGGATCATCGCGACAGCAAGAGCAGCCGCGCACCAAAGCGGTCGCGCAGCGGTACTGTCGGGTTCGACGATATCGTCTCGGCCAGCCCGGCGATGATCCGCGTGCTGGATCTGGCGCGCCGTGCCGCGCAGTCCAACATTCCGATCGTGCTCGAAGGGGAATCCGGCGTCGGCAAGGAAATGGTCGCGCGTGCCATCCAGCATGCCAGCGAGCGTGCCAGCAAGCCGTTCATTACCGTCAATTGCGGCGCCATCCCGCACAATCTGGTCGAGAGCATTCTCTTCGGCCACGAAAAAGGTTCCTTCACCGGCGCCACCGAAAAACACGCCGGCAAATTTGCCGATGCTGACGGCGGCACGCTGTTCCTCGACGAGATCGGCGACCTGCCGCTTGAGGTCCAGGTAAAGCTGTTGCGCGCTGTGCAGCAGGGCGAGATCGAAACGATCGGTGCCCGCCATCCGCAGAAGGTCAATGTCCGGCTGATTTCGGCCACCAACAAGGACCTGATTAACGAGGTGCGCGAAGGCCGCTTCCGTGAAGACCTCTATTACCGGCTGAACGTGTTTCCAATCGCCATGCCGGCACTGCGCAGGCGTAAGGAAGATATTCCGGTTCTGGTTCGGACCTTCGTTGAGCGGTTCGCGCTGGAACAGCGGCTGGCGTCGCCGCTTTCGGTGTCGAGCGGGGCAATGGCGCTGCTGACGGCCTATGACTGGCCGGGCAATATCCGCCAGCTGGAAAACGCCATCTTCCGGGCCGTTGTTCTGGCCGAGGGTGCCGAATTGACGGTGAAGGATTTTCCGCAGATTGCAACCCAGATTCCCGGCTATGTCGTCGCCGAGAAGTCTGGCTTTACCTGGGAAGAAACCGGGCCGGCAAAGGGAACAGTTGCCGACGCCAATTATCTGCCGCCCGTCTACCCGCATTTCAGCGCCGCCGAAAAGGCGGATCTGCGCAATGCAGCGCCCGATCAGCATTCCGACAACGCGATTGCAAGCGTCGATGACGGTGGAAATGTGCGGAAATTGGCCGACGTGGAAGAGGAACTGATTCGGTTCGCGCTGAAATTCTACAGGGGCCAGATGAGCCAGGTGGCCCGCAAGCTCGGCATTGGCCGCTCGACTTTGTATCGCAAACTCAAGGATTACGGCATCAATCCGGACGATCCTTTCAGCGAGGCCGCCTAAAACCAGGGATAACGATCCTTAACGGTCCGTCGTATTTGGCTGTTGTCGTTTAGACCTTGTTAGTGAACCATTCACTATATTATAAGGATAACCGATGACTGTGGCATATTTGCCATGCTGTCACCGCAATTGACAGTCATCTGAGCAGCCACGGGACGCGTTGTCCGTCGGACGGGGATTGAGTTTGCAAAATTTGTTCGGATTCAAGAAGCCTAGCGGCTCCGGGATCACCCGCTTTTGCGCCGCGGTTGCCGGCAAGCTGCCGCGTGTTCTCGCATCGCTTCTGATCGCCGCGTCCATGGTTACGCCCGGCTTTGCGCCGCCTGTCGAGGCAGCAGGCCAGACGCGTACGCTCAAGCTCTATTTCATTCACACCCAGGAAAAGGCGTCGATCACCTTCAAGCGCAACGGCCGTTACGATGCCAAGGGCCTGCAGGAGATCAACCGCTTCCTGCGCGACTGGCGCCGCAATGAACCGACGAAGATGGACCCCCGTCTTCTCGATCTCGTTTGGGAAGTCTACCAGAAGAGCGGTTCGCGCGATTATATTCACGTGGTTTCGGCCTACCGTTCGCCAGCCACCAACGGCATGCTGCGGTCGCGCTCGAAGGGTGTCGCCAAGAAAAGCCAGCACATGCTGGGCAAGGCGATGGATTTCTATCTGCCTGACGTCAAGTTGAAGACCCTGCGCGAAATCGGCATGAAGTTCCAGGTCGGCGGCGTCGGCTTTTATCCGACCTCCGGATCGCCTTTCGTGCATATGGATGTCGGCGGCGTACGCGCCTGGCCGCGCATGACCCGCAACGAACTTGTCCGGCTGTTCCCGGACGGCAAGACCCTGCATGTTCCGGCCGACGGCAAGCCGTTGCCGGGCTATGAGCTGGCCGTCTCAGACTACAAGCGGCGCGTCGGTGCCAGCGGCATCGAAGTAGCCGGTGGCGGTACCAAGGGGGCGGGCGACAAGGAAACGACCAAGCGTAAGGGCAACTTGTTCGCCATGCTCTTCGGCGGCGGCGGCGGCGATGAGGATGAAGAACCCAACGCAATTGCCAGTGCCGATCTTGAAGGCTCTGACGAGCAGCCGGCCGCCAAGGCGAAAGTCACGCAAGTCGCTGCTGCAGAACAGGCCCTTCCGGGCGTAGAGAATTCCGTCCAGCAGCCAGCCGCGCAACAGAAGGATGTTGCTGCTCCCGTTCCCGGCGTAAGGCCGGCCTTCAAGGATGCCGACGCCGGCATTCAGACGGCCCTGGTCGCGCCGACCAAGGAAACCACACAGGAAGCCTGGGCTGCCGCTCTGCCGGCACCCGCTGCAACCACCGAAGGTCAATATGCCGATCTGACCGCCTACAAGATTCCGGTGCCTCAGATGCTCGGCAAGCGTGGCGCCAATGGCGATGCCGGCAGCGACACGCTGATGGCCTCGACCGACCCGAATGCGGCCGTGTTGCCTGAAGACGTGGCAGCGCTCGGCTTTGTCCCGGTTCCCGGTGCGCGGCCGGCAGGCGAGGAAGCGCTGATGGCCGTGGCAGACGCCAATGTCGCGGTCCCGTCGTTCGCCGAACGGGTACAGCCGCAGGCCGTTGCCTTGGCGCAGAAGCCGGTGGAAGCCGCAGCCGAAGCGCAGACACGCGTCGCATTGGCGGAGCCGACGCAGAAGGAGCAGCCGGTCGAAATGGCTGCGTTCGTCCCGCAATCGGCTGCTAGCGCGCGCGATGCAGTGTTCGACGATGCGTTCGATGGCAGTTCCGAAGCGCCTGCCAAGGGCAAGCGTCCGAAGAAACAGGAGGCCGATGCCGCGACCCGCTCGTCGGTGCGCACGGAGCCGAAGCTGACCCAGCAGATCATCTCTTCCTGGGCGTTGACAAACGGCCGCATGGCCACCCTGTCGAAGCCGGTGAAAGCGCCGCGCTTTGTCAGCAAGGCCCTGCGCGCTTCACCGACGACGGTCTACTCGGCTGGCTTCTCCAATGAAGCCGTGGCGGCCGACACCGCGCGGTTCAGTGGGACCGCGGTCAACTTCCTCGAAGTGAAGAAATTCAGCACCAACTGATTGTTGAGATTGAACCTCGACAAGGCCCGCCGGTGACGGCGGGCTTTTTGTTGTCCGCAGCGGCGCGCAACGATATCACATGAAAGTGTGCGTTTACGGCGTTCGAGCGCCTCTTTTGGCGTTGAACGGCGTGGCGAAAGCGCTTTTGCCTTCCTATATCACCGTCATTCCCTTCGTCGGAGAAACGTTTCCCATCCTGCTGTGATGTGTTTGGTTTGCAGCCAGCGGCGCATGGAAACGGAAGGCCGTGAAGGAGTTCCCGTTTAAAACGGACAAGGAGTGTGCGAATGCCGAAGTACAGCAAGACCCCGGAGGCGATTGCGAAACTGTCTGCAGAACAGTATCGCGTCACGCAGGAGAACGGCACGGAGCGGCCGGGCACCGGGCAATATAACGATAACAAGGCGCCGGGCATCTATGTCGATATTGTCTCCGGCGAACCCTTGTTTGCGTCATCCGACAAATATGAATCCGGTTGCGGCTGGCCAAGCTTCACCAAGCCGATCGAGCCTGCCCATGTTGCCGAGCTGCGCGATGTATCGCATGGAATGGCCCGGACCGAGGTCCGCTCGAAACACGGCGACAGCCATCTCGGGCATGTCTTTACCGACGGTCCGCGCGACCGCGGCGGATTGCGCTATTGCATCAACTCGGCCTCTCTCCGCTTTGTCCCCCGCGACAAGATGGAGCCGGAAGGCTATGGTGACTATCTCTTTCAGGTGGAGGATATCTGATGACAACCGAACGCGCAGTATTGGCCGGTGGCTGCTTCTGGGGCATGCAGGATCTGATCCGCCGTTATGACGGCGTCATCTCGACACGGGTCGGTTATACCGGCGGCGACGTCGCGAATGCGACCTATCGCAACCATGGAAACCACGCCGAAGCCATCGAAATCACCTTCGATCCCGCGCGGATCAGCTATCGTGATCTGCTGGAGTTCTTCTTCCAGATCCACGATCCATCGACGGCCAACCGACAGGGCAATGATACGGGCGCCAGCTATCGTTCGGCGATCTACTATACCGACGACGCGCAGAAGCGGGTTGCCTTGGAAACCATTGCCGATGTCGATGCCTCCGGACTGTGGCCGGCAAAAGTGGTGACGGAAGTGGACGCTGTCAGCGATTTCTGGGAAGCCGAGCCCGAGCACCAGGATTACCTGGAGCGCATTCCGAACGGCTATACCTGCCATTTCATCCGTCCGGGCTGGAAACTGCCGCGACGCGAGAAGGGCAGCGAAGCGGCTGCCTGAGGCGGTTATCTTCGCTCTATTTTGCCATCGTTCCAGAATGATAAAGGCCGGTCGACACCGGCCTTTTTAATGTTCAAAGCCTGCACCCGTTTCGATTGGGTGAGATTGCTTTATGCGGCGTCCGGCGCTTCGATCATGCCGAGGGCTGCGAGATAGGTGTCGAGGATGGCTTCCTGTTCCATGCGCTCGTCCTTGTCCTGCTTGCGGATCGCGATGACCTTTTTCAGGATCTTCGTGTCGAAACCGGTGCCCTTTGCTTCGCCGTACACATCCTTGATGTCGTCGGCGATGGTCTTCTTTTCTTCTTCCAGCCGCTCGATGCGCTCGATGAACGAACGAAGCTGGTCGCGTGCGACGCCGTGGGCATCCGACATGGTGTTCTCCTTGTTGGGGATATCAATGAGGTGGGACTGAATTTGTGAGGCTGTGACCTGCCGCGAAGTGCGGTCGAGGTCAAGTGACATTGCGCAACACCGCGCTGATTTTCGGCCCGGGAGGGCTGCCTCGAGCGTTATTCCTTGGGCTTGCTCGCTTCAAAGGCCGCCTTCTGCTCGCCAGTGGCCTCCTTCTGGTTCAGAGCCCGCCACTCCTCGTAAGGCATGCCATAGACGATCTCGCGGGATGTTTCCTTGTCCATATCGACGCCTGCGGCATTGGCGGCATCACGGTACCAGTTGGACAGGCAATTGCGGCAAAACCCGGCCAGGTTCATCAAGTCGATGTTTTGCACGTCGCCGCGTTCGCGCAGGTGGGACACCAGGCGGCGAAAGGCGGCGGCTTCGAATTCAAGCTGTTGTTGTGGTGTCAGGTCGCTCATCGTCGGTCTCTTTCAGCTGTCAGAACATATAGGGTCCGGTGCGCGACGGATAACGCCTGATTTCGTGCAATTCGGGGCGGGCATTCAAATTTTTAAGGATCGGGCCAAGCCGGGCATCCCATTCGGCAACGCCGCTATCATCGCCGATCAGGTCCTGGCGCACTTCGATCAGCGCGTGGGCAATGCCGGTTTCCATGCCGTGGCGAAACATCGTGTCGCCACGCAGGGCACCGTCATAGGGCTCATTGTCGCCGACAAGGATTTCGCCGGAGACTTCAAGCGCTTCGATCAACGGCGTCACCGCGCGCGGATCGCCGTCCCAGAGAACCGCAGCATGCCAGGGGCGGGGTACACCCTTCCAGGCTGGGGTATAGGAGTGGATGGAAATCACCAGCGGCGCCTTGCCGCTTGCTGCGCTGACATCGGCGATGGTTTGCGAAACCGCGCGGTGATACGGGCGATGGAAACGGTTGAGGCGGGTTTCCCATTCCTCCGCGGTAATCGGATGGTTGCCGGGAACAATGGCACCGTCGGAAATCTTCATGATCAGCGTCGGATCGTCCTCGCCCCGGTTGGGGTCGATCAACAGCCGCGAGAAGCAGCTAAGAACAGCCGGCACATTCAACCGTGCCGCCAATCGGCGCACGAGCGGTTCGACGCCGATGTCATAGGCGATGTGGCGCGCGAAAGCACTTTCGGGAAGGCCCAGGCGGCCATATTCCGGCGGCAGGCGGTTTGTGGCGTGATCGGCAAGAATGACCAGTCCAGCCGACGGGTCGCCTTCAATGATTTCGAATGGTGATGTTTGGGGCATACAGTATCAACTTGTTTCATCCTTGACAAAATTTGATGGCATGCTGTGGTGGATATCGCAAGGCAGTCGCGGATTTGCGATGTTTGCGTCAACAAAAAGCCAGATGTAATCGATTAGAGTCGCGTTGACATTCAAGCCCTACCGTCGCAAGAAAGTCCCTCGACTAATCCCAACGGAGACCCATTGGAAACCGTGTCCAGATATCCTTTTTCCAGGCTGACTCTGCGGAACTGGTCCTTAAGCACCATTCTCCTCTTCGTTCTTACCGCGTTTTCGCCGGCGTTGATCGCAAGTGAAGCCCGCGCCGAGTTTCGCGTCTGCAATGGGACGCAGAATCTGGTCGGCGTCGCTATCGGCTACCGTGCCAAGGAAGGCTGGATCACCGAAGGCTGGTGGCAGGTCCCCGCGACAACCTGCGCCACCCTGATCGAGGGCGAACTCCAGTCACGATACTATTATCTCTATGCTGAAGATGCGGCTCGCGGCGGACGCTGGACGGGCGACGTCAATATGTGCGTTGCCGAAAACGAGTTCAAAGTAACCGGCGTGCAGGACTGTTTCGCGCGCGGTTTTCAGCGGATGGGGTTCAAGGAATACGACACGGGGCGTCAGGGAAGCTGGATGGTTCAGTTGTCCGACACCCCAGGGACTCAAGAAAGCCATAACTGATGAAGCGGAATAGAAAAGTCAAAATCCTCGCAACGCTCGGACCGGCATCGGGCGAAGAAGAGATGATCCAGAAGCTGCACGAGGCGGGGGCTGATCTTTTCCGGATCAACATGAGCCATGCCAGCCACGATATGATGCGCACGCTGATCAAGCGCATCCGCAATGTCGAGGCGCGCTGTGGCCGGCCGATCGGCATTCTCGCCGACCTTCAGGGACCGAAACTGCGGGTCGGCAAGTTTGCCGCCGGCAAGGTCGATCTGGTTCCCGGACAGACGTTTACCCTCGACAACAAGGACGAGCCGGGCGACGCCACCCGTGTCTACCTTCCGCACCCGGAAATTCTGGAATCGGTCAAGGCCGGCCACCGCCTGCTGATCGATGACGGCAAGCTGCATCTGCGCGCCGACAAGTCGGACGGCAAGAGCATTGTCTGCACCGTTATCGCCGGTACCAAGATTTCCGACCGCAAGGGTGTCAGCCTTCCCGATACGCTGCTGAGCGTCGGTGCGTTGACCGAAAAAGACCGTGCCGACCTCGACGCCGTCCTCGAAACCGAGGATGTCGATTGGGTCGCCCTGTCGTTCATTCAGCGTCCGGAAGATCTGTCCGAAGTCCGCAAGATCTCGCGCGGCCGCGTCGGCCTGATGTCGAAGATCGAAAAGCCGCAGGCGATCGAGCGGATCGACGAAATCATCGAGCTGTCCGATGCGCTGATGGTTGCCCGTGGCGACCTCGGCGTGGAAATGCCGCTTGAGGCCGTTCCCGGTCTGCAGAAGCAGTTGATCCGGGCTGCCCGCCGCGCCGGCAAGCCGGTCGTCGTCGCCACGCAGATGCTGGAATCGATGATTTCGGCTCCGGTCCCGACCCGCGCCGAGGTCTCCGACGTTGCGACGGCCGTGTTCGAAGGCGCTGACGCCATCATGCTGTCGGCCGAATCGGCTTCGGGTGATTATCCGGTGGAATCGGTGGCGACCATGGCCTCGATTGCCAGCAAGATTGAAACCGACCCGCATTATCCGGGCATCATCTATGCCCAGCGCACTCCCCCGGAAGCCACCGGCGCCGATGCGATTTCGCTGGCTGCCCACCAGATTGCCGAAACGCTCAAGCTGTCGGCCATCGTCTGTTATACCTCGTCCGGCACGACCGGCCTGCGCACCGCGCGCGAGCGTCCGCAGGTTCCGATCCTGGCCTTGTCACCGGTTATCCAGACGGCACGCCGTCTCTCCGTCGTCTGGGGCCTGCACTGCGTCGTAACGTCCGATGCGACCGATCTGGACGACATGGTCAACCGCGCCTGCCGCATCGTTGCCACCGAAGGCTTCGGCAAGCCGGGCGACCGGGTGATCATCTCGGCCGGCGTTCCGCTCGGAACGCCGGGCGCCACCAACATGCTGCGTATCGCCTATATCGGCTCCGACGGCCTCAGCGGCGTCTGAGACAAGCTTAAAGTTCATGAAAAAACCGCCCGAGCGATCCGGCGGTTTTTTTGTCTTTTGGCTTCTCTGGTCAGATGGTGATGCTGACGGGGATGGCGATTGTCACACCCGGTGCTCCAGCTGGAGCGCCGCTGCCGAACGCGGCGTTCAAGCCTTCGATTGCCTGGTTCAGGCTCTCTCCCGACCTCTGCACTTCGCTTATGGCGTTCTGGTCGGCATTCTTCTGCTCGCGCATGCGCCGCTGGGCATCTTCGAGCAAAGCCTTGATCTCCTGCGCCACGGCCTTGAATTCCTCAAGCGTCTTGCGGTCATCGGCGGAGACGGTCTGTTGCTCCGTGCCATCCTTCATCGTGTCCTGATAGGCCTTCTGGGCGAAGGACATGTCGTCTTCAGCGCTGTCGGTCGTCCCAGCGGTCTGCGCATCGGACTGCCCGGCCAGCGTTGCCGCAGCCTCCGTCGTGCTGGTCGTGCCGGCTCCTGTGATCGATCCGGCTGAAACGGCCGATGCAAAGTCCTTGGCTGCAGCGCCGATTTCGCGGGCCAGATGGCCTGCCTGCCGGGCGAGGATTTCCGGATCGAAATTCCAGCGGCGGAGGTATTCCAGCTGCTTCTTGGCGTCATCCAGTTTTTGCCTCGCCCGCGCCTTCATGTCGTCGGCATCGGTTTCTGCCGTGCTTTTCAGCATGCCGAGCGCCCAGTCCCGCAGGCTTTGCGTATCGGTTGCCACGCCAGCCGGGCCCGCCCCTGCTGTGGAGGCCGTGGTGCGACGGGATAGGTTGTGGCGATGCCGCCGATTTGCATGAATGGGACCTCCGGATTGGGGCCGCAGGTTGCAATCGCCAACTTGCATGGGGCTGGCGCGTTAGCTGTTAAGCTGCTGAAAGAAGCTAGTTTACCACCGTGATCCCGGCCTCAGCCTGTGCGGCGAATGCGTTCAGGTCACGCTTCTTGCCCGCCAGAGATTCTATCGCGGCAATGGCGAGATCCGTGACGATGTAATCCGGCTTGTGGCCCAGATTATGGATGCGCAGCAGTGTCGAGCCTGCAATCTCTTCATGCAGTTGCCGCGAGTGGATCTCCGGCAGGACGACGCGGTCGGCATCGCCGGTGATGATCACGGTCGGTGCCTTGATCTCCTTGTAGCGCGGCGCAACTCGCTTCACGTAGTCGAGCAGATTGGCGATATCGATGGCGTTGTTGCGAAAGGCGGCGGGCCTGATCGCCAGGTAGGCGGCTGTGTCTTCAACATAGCTGTCAGGGCGCGGATTGGGTGCAAAAACGTATCTGGTCGCCTTGTCGATCGAGGCAAGGCCGATGGGTGGCGCCACCAATGTGGCAAACAGCCAGCCGAGCACCGGCGTTCTGGTGACGCTGTAATACCACTCGATACCGCCGGGCCAGGGGTGGGTGGCCGGGGACAGAAACAGCAGGCCCGCCACCATATCCTTGTGGTTCAGGGCGAAGGTGGCGGCAATCGCACCGCCGAAAGAATGGCTGACGATGATGGCTTTCTTGATGCCGCGCTTTTTCATCAGGGCGGCGATCGCATCGGCTTGGCCGTCGGGATAGGCATTCTGCGGCCCGCCGCGATCGGAGAAGCCGAGGCCGGGGCGGTCGAGGAACAGCATGTCGGCGCGGCCTTCGAGCTTGCTGCGGAAGGCAACCATCGGGTCGCGCAGATTGGCGCTTGCCCCGTGGATGAAAACCAGGGTGGGCAGATCGGCGTTTTTCGGGCGCGGCACGTAGACGCTGTTCATCTTGTAGCCGCCGACATCGATCCGCTCACCGGTATTGGGATTGTCCCGTTCGAAGGCTGCCGCCTGATAGGCGCTGAAACCGAACCCAGTGACGAGGGCGGCAAGGAACACGGATGCAAAGACCAGCATGACTTTCCTGAAAACGAAATTCATCAATCCCTCTTCCGCGCGCTTGCAGATCGTCCGGATGGGCAATCGGCCGGATGGTCGGTTATCGTCCGATACGTAGAAGAGGGCGCCACGGTTTCGCCGGGGAGGCAGAATTATGTGCGGTTGCCGGCAAGTTTTTCTTCCAGCTCGCCAAGCTGCTCCTGCGCCTTGCGGTCGGCGGGATAGATGTCGAGGAATTGTTCCCAGGCGCGCAGTGCCAGCTCGTCCTGTCCGGAAGACGTGAGGATCGCGGCCATTCCGGCAAGGGCGCCGAAATGACGCGGCTCGATCGCCAGCACTTGGTTGATGTCGGACATGGACTTGCGGTAGTTGCCCATCTGGTAATGCAGCGTTGCCCGCTGGTTCCAGCCTTCGACATAGCGCGGTGAGAGGGTGATGACCTGGTCGAAAATATCCAGTGCGGTTGCCTGCTGGTTAGTTTCGACGGCTTTGGACGCCCATTGCATCAGGAGATTGACGGTGGCGCTGCCGGACTCCTGCCACTCCACGCGGATCCGGTTGGAAATCTCGCGCGCCTTGTCCTGGTCGCGTTCGCGCTTCAATTCGGCAAAAAGCGTATCGAGCTTCTGCATGGGCGTCGTCAGCTCAGACGTCGCCGATGCCTGGGCCGCATCAGCGGCAAAGGCGGGCAGGGGACTGGTTGCGGATGCAACGAGTATGCTGCCGAGAATCAAAAATGAAGACATGAGTTTAACCATGGCAGATATGGTAGTCCGCCATGGCCGAAGATCAAATCAAATTTGAGACATCAAAATGATGAACCGCTGGGAAACAAGCTGTGTTGAAAGCAAGTCTACCCGAGCGCACTCAACCCATGCGTGGTCTTTCCGAAAGCACAGACTTCCGGCGCACACGATGGATCAGCCCTGACGGGCCTTGAAGCGCGGGTTCAGCTTGTTGATGATGTAGACGCGACCCTTGCGGCGAACCAGACGGTTTTCGCGGTGACGGGACTTCAGCGACTTAAGCGAATTTTTGATCTTCATTTTTCTGATCCGCAGTTTCGGCGACTTTGAACTCGCCGGTCTTTAACAATCAAAAGCGCGCTTGCAGACCGTTAAGGCCGAGCGCGCTCTTAGGGTGGCAGGCAAATAACCCGGCATCGTAAACGTGTCAACCGCAGAGAGCCTGTTTTCATGGCGGTTGGCGGCTTTTCTGTGGGTTAAACCCTTAGTCAAGCCAGGTGACATGCCCCATCTTACGTCCCGGCCGTGCTTCCGTCTTGCCATAGAGGTGAACGAGCGTATCGGGCTTGGCGAGCCATGCCGGCAGGTCGTCGATATCGTCGCCGATCAGGTTCTGCATCACGCAGCCGGAGTGGCGGGCGCCGTCCGACAGGGCCAATCCGGTGACGGCGCGGATGTGCTGCTCGAACTGCGAGACTACGCAGGCTGCCTCCGTCCAGTGGCCGGAATTGTGGACGCGCGGGGCGATCTCGTTGGCGATCAGGGTGCCGTCCGAAAGCACGAAAAACTCGACGCCGATGACGCCGACATAACCAAGCGCCGTCAGGATAGCCGTGGCCGCAAGGCGGGCTGCCTCGGCCGTCGCCTCGTTGATCGAGGCCGGAACGGTGGACGTGTGGAGAATGCCGTTGCGGTGGACGTTTTCGGCCGGATCGTAGCAGGCAATGGTGCCATCGGTGCCGCGCGCGGCGATGATGGAGACTTCCCGCTCGAACGGCACGAAGCTTTCCAGAATGCACGGAACGCCGCCGAGCGCCAGATAGGCGCCACCCGGATCGTCAGCCTCGCTGCGGAACACCCTCTGGCCCTTGCCGTCATACCCGAGGCGCCGGGTTTTCAGGACCCCCTTGCCGAAGAAGTCGGCAAGCGCCCGCTCAAGGTCAGCCTGGCTGTCAATTGCATGAAAATGTGCGGTGTCGATGCCGCAGCCGTTGAGAAACTGTTTTTCCGTCACCCGGTCTTGCGATATTTCCAGAGCCTTTGGCGGCGGGAAGACGGGGAGGGTCCGGGCGAGGCGTTCGGCCGCATCGACGGGAACGTTCTCGAATTCGTAGGTGACGACATCACAGTCCGCAGCAAGCCGTTCGAGCGCTTCCGGGTCGTCATAAGCGGCGACGATCTGGCTGTTGGCGACTTGCGCTGCCGGACAGTCGATCTGAGGCTCCAGTATGACGGTGCGGAAATTCAGCCGGGCTGCGGCCATGGCCAGCATGCGGGCGAGTTGGCCGCCGCCGATGATGCCGATGGTCTTCATGCCTGATCCACGGGATATTCGGCAACCCCAGCGCTTTGCTGTTCGCGCCAGTCGTCGAGCCGGTCGGCAAGATCGGAATCGCTGAGTGCCAGAACGGCGGCGGCCAGAAGGGCTGCATTGATGGCGCCGGCGCGGCCGATCGCCAGGGTGCCGACGGGAATGCCGGCCGGCATCTGGACGATGGAGAGCAGGCTGTCCTGGCCGGAGAGCGCCTTGGACTGGACCGGAACGCCGAAAACGGGAAGCGGCGTCATCGCGGCTGTCATGCCGGGCAGGTGGGCTGCGCCGCCGGCGCCGGCGATGATCACCTTGAAGCCCTCGTCGCGCGCGCCTCTGGCAAAATTGATCAGTCTATCGACCGTGCGGTGCGCCGAAACGATACGGGCATCATAGGCGATGTCGAGGGCATCGAGCGTGTCGGCGGCATTCTTCATGGTTTCCCAGTCGGACTGGCTACCCATGATGATGGCGACGGGCGGGGTTGCTGCTTTCGTCACGTTGTTCGTTCCGCTTTGTTACAAGGCCGGGTTACAAGAGGGCCGAAGGTCCGGCCGGAGCGTTCGCAGCGTATCATGGCGGGACACGCAAGGGCTTCAGGCGATGATATCGGGAATGATCATGTCTTCGATCTTGGTGATCTTGTCCTTTATGATCAGCTTCTTCTTTTTCATCCGCTGGATACGCAGAGCGTCACAGCCCGTCTGGATCATCGCATTGATCGCAACATCATAGTCTTCATGTTCCTGTCTCAGCCGCGCTACGGTCAATCTGAGTTCGGCCTGATCCTGATCTGGCATGCAATTTTCCCCGTCAGCGCCGGCAGCAGATAGTCTGCTATCCGCATGAATCGAGCGTCCTCTAGCACAGAATTGTTGGTAACGGGAAGTTATCCCAATACCAAATCTCGACATCGAGATTTGCTGTCGGCCACGATTTCGCCTTCGACAAATGAAAAATAGCATGGCACACTATCTCGGTTGATACGTGGAACACCCGGCGCTTACTGATCGGGTGCAAGCAAAAGGAAGGGACTGCCACATGACCATTGAGGCTCATCTTGCAACGCTTGAGAAAAAACATGGTGTCTTGGAGCAGGAGCTCCATTCGGCGCTGACACAGCCGTCGGTCCAGGATCAGCATATCGCTGACATCAAGCGTCGGAAGCTGCGCTTGAAGGACGAAATTGAGAAGATTCGTTCTTCAACTCACTGATTACAGAAAGCAATCACATTCATCGGGAGACTTGTGTTCCAGCGCATTTGTTGAATTCCGGACAGCCAACTGAACTTTGAAGGCCGGTTTCAAGCGTTGTCGATAATGCGGAGTTGGTTGGTGCGGACATGAGGTTCGCCAAAACTGCGCAAGTATTAAGTTTCCCGATGACTGGCCATTGGCGGCCAAAACCCCTTACGACCAGAACTGATCCAGCCAGAGATTGACCCGGTCAAAGCCTGGCTTGTTGATCGCGTAGATCCGCTTTGTGCCGCTGGCCGATACGGATACGAGATTTGAATCCAGCAAAGCTTTCAGATGCTGCGATACGGCAGGCCGGCTGATTGGCAAACCCTGTGCCAGTTCATTCACCGTGCGCGGCGCGCGGCGCAATTCCTCCAGCAGATACCGCCGGTTCGGGTCCGAGATCGCATCGAAGGGATCAGCTTGTGCCATGCACAAAAGCTAAGAGAAATAGCGGCGCCCGGCAAGTAAATTGTGCGGTGCGGTAGAGAAATTTTGCGTTGCGGAATGCAGCTTTGGCGCGTGCATTGTCCACGGTCGGCCTACAGATCTTTCAGGTCTTCGCATCGAACGGCTATGACCCTGCAACAAGCGCGATGATCCCGTCATAGACCAGCTTGGAGCCGGCCAGAAATGCCATCGTGTACATGAAGGGATAAAACACCTGCGGCTGCATGCGCCGGACCACCCATGCGCCGGCCATAGTCGCCAGCATGGCGAGCGGAAACAGTGTCAGCGACGTGGTAAGATTGCTGAGATCCAGCTGTCCGAGCGCGAAATATGGGATGAGTTTGACGGCGTTGAGGATCGCAAAGAACCGCACGATCGTGCCGGTATATTCGCGCGGCGGCAATTTCAGCGGCAGGGTGTAGATCTGGAATGGCGGACCGCCGGCATGCGCGACAAAACTGCCATAGCCGGCGAGGCTACCGAAAAACGTTGCTTGAACCGGCCTTTGCGGCTTGGCGGGGGTGATGATCCCCTGACGCGCCCGCCACAGATTATAGACGTAGCGCAGCACGAAAAGAACGGTGATCGCCCCGATGATCAGCCTCAGTGCATCGCGCGGCACATAGGCTGCCGTGGCCCAGCCGATGACGATACCGATCAGTGCGCCGGGCAACAGGATCTTCAGCGTCGTCATGTCGCCATGCTTTCGCCATGTCCAGAGCGCGACCAGATCCATGGCGATCAGGATCGGTAAAAGAAGGGCTGCCGCCTGTACCGGCGAGACGGCCAGCGACAGAAGCGGCACGCCCATGAGCGAAAGCGCCTCTCCCATGCCGCCCTTGCTGAAGCCGACGAGCAGAACTGCGGGAATGGCGATGGCATAGAATTGAAAATCAGGAAGCATGGGTATCGGTTGATCCTTTGGCCGCTAGGGTCTATCGCTTTTGCAGATCGAAATCGAGTAGGGGTGATGCGCCGCCGCGCATTTCACCGGGAACAGAGACATTTATGAGCAATACAGACAATCGCTGCCGCCTCGTCCTCATCGTGCCGGATATCGCCGATATCGACAGCCGCGCGCAAATCCTGGGCAATGCGCTGCGTGGCGGCGATGTGGCCTCGGTGATCGTGCCGCAATACGGCCTAGACGATCAGACCTTCCAGAAGCATGCCGAAGCGCTGGTGCCGGTGATCCAGGCAGCGGGTGCTGCGGCACTGGTTGCCGGCGATACGCGGGTTGCGGGCCGGGTCAAGGCCGACGGCCTGCATGTGACCGGCAATGCCACCGAGCTGGCGGAAGCGATGGAAAAATTCTCGCCCAAGCTGATCGTTGGCGGCGGCAATGCCACCGACCGTCACCATGCGCTGGAAATGGGTGAAGTCCGTCCGGATTATGTATTCTTCGGAAAGGTCGACGGCGATATCAAGCCGGAGGCGCATCCGAAAAACGTCGCGCTGGCCGAATGGTGGGCCTCGATGATCGAAATTCCCTGCATCGTCATGGGTGGTACGGATCCGGAATCGGTGCTTGACGTCGCCGAAAGCGGAGCGGAGTTCGTCGCGTTGCGGCTGGCTGTGTTTGCCGAGCCGGAACAGGCACCGGCCATTGTCGCGAGCGTCAATGCACTTCTGGACGAAAAAGCGCCACGGTTTGAAGCTTAAGACATTTGCATGTTGATCCGTCCTTTTCCATCGCTACGCCGAATTCCTCTCCTGTTGCTCGGAGCTGCCCTTCTGGTTGCGCCGTCGGGCCTTCGTGCCGACGATACGCTGCCCGGTGTCAATGACGCGGCGCCGCCTGTGGTGCAGGACGAAAACGACGAGGGTGTGGTTGCCAAACGCGGCCGCATCACGCCCTTCAACGGGGCTGCGCTGCCCGAGGGCGAGCTCCCGGCCTTGCAGTCTCCCGAAGATGCCAAGAAGGCCGATGACGAGGCAAAAAAAGCCGATGCCAAAAAGCTGGGGCCGTCGACCGGCGTCAACGTGCTGGAGCGCATGGGCGCCGAACTGCCGGCCTTGCCGCAGGAAAAGCCGTTTGAGGGCAAGGCTGACGATGCCTATGGTGCGTTTCAGCGCGGCTATTATCTGACCGCGATGGAAATGGCTTTGCCGCGTGCACAGCTTGGCGATGCGGCGGCGCAGACGCTGGTCGCGGAAATCTTTTCGCAGGGGCTTGGTGTCGCGCGCAACAAGAAGGATGCGGCGTTCTGGTATGGCCAGGCGGCCAATTCCGGCGATCCGGCAGCGATGTTCAAATACGCGCTGCTGCTGATGGAAGGCCGCGATGTTACCCGCGACAAGAAGAAGTCGGAAGAGCTGATGAAGAAGGCTGCCGATCTCGGCAATTCTTCTGCACAGTTCAATTACGGCCAGCTGCTCGTCGCCGACATGCCCGGTGAAAAAGGCCTGAAGGCAGCGCTGCCTTACTATGAGAAGTCTGCCGAGCAGGGCATTGCCGACGCGCAATATGCCCTGTCGCAGATCTATCTAAATGTCGATGGCATCGATGACAACAAGCGGGCGACGGCGCGCGACTGGTTGCTCCGGGCAGCCAAGGCAGGGTTCGATACCGCCCAGCTGGACCTTGCCATCTGGTTGGTCGATGGCATCGGTGGCGACCGAAATCTCGAGGAAGGCTTCAAGTGGATGTCGCGGGCAGCCGGCGGCGGCAATGTCGTGGCCCAGAACAAGCTGTCGCATCTCTACGTCAATGCGATCGGCACGCGGCCTGATCCGATCGAGGCGGCCAAATGGTATGTATTGTCGCGCCGGGCCGGGCTGAAGGATGCGGCTCTTGAGGATTTCTATCTGGGGCTGACGGATGAGCAACAGAAGGCGGCGCTCAGTGCTGCCAACAAATACCGCTCGTCCTGACCGAGTTTCTGCGGCAAGACTTGAACTTTCGAGGGTTTTGTGGTCTTGAAGCGCCGGATTGGCGGCCGTAGGGGCGGCTCTCGGTTCTTTAGGGAATGCTCCCCATGAAAATCAACGGCAATGAAATTCGGCCCGGCTGCGTGGTCGAGCACAATGGTGGTCTTTGGGCTGCCGTGAAGTGCACGACCGTTAAGCCGGGCAAGGGTGGTGCTTTCAATCAGGTCGAACTGAAGAACCTGATCGATGGCACCAAGCTGAACGAGCGTTTTCGCTCGTCGGAAACCGTTGAGCTGGTCAGCCTTGAACTGAAAGACTTCCAATTCCTCTATGAGCAGGGCGATGCGCTGGTGTTCATGGACAATGAGAGCTATGAACAGCTGGAATTGCAGAAGGATTTCGTCGGCGATCGCGCCACCTTCCTGCAGGACGGCATGATGGTGACGGTGAAGCTTTACGACGAGAAGCCGATCGGCATCTCGCTGCCGGACCAGGTGGTTCTGACGATCGCGGAAGCCGATCCGGTGGTGAAGGGACAGACGGCAGCGTCCTCCTACAAGCCGGCGATCATGGAAAATGGCGTTCGCGTCATGGTTCCGCCGTTCGTCGCGACTGGAGAGCGTATTCTGGTCGATACCAATGAAATTACCTATCTCCGCCGCGCGGACTGATCCGCAGCGGCATATCTGAATTTCTCCGGCCGTTCCTGCGGCCGGTTTTCTGTTTCGAAGGAAAAGCCAAATGGCACGCTCAGCTCTTCTCAATGTCATGGTTCAGGCCGCGTTCAAGGCCGGCAAGTCCCTGGCGCGCGACTTCGGCGAAGTGCAGAACCTGCAGGTCTCGCTGAAAGGCCCCGGCGATTATGTTTCGCAGGCCGACCGCAAGGCAGAAAAGCTGCTCCGCGAGGAACTGATGAAAGCCCGCCCGACCTACGGCTTCCTCGGCGAGGAAGGCGAAGAGATCATCGGCACCGATGGCGCGCATCGCTGGATCGTCGATCCGCTTGATGGCACGACGAACTTCCTGCACGGCATTCCGCATTTCGCGATTTCGGTGGCGCTTGAGCGCCAGGGCGAAGTTGTCGCCGCTGTCATGCTCAATCCGGCGACCGACGAACTCTACACGGCAGAGCGTGGCGGCGGAGCCTTCCTCAACGACCGCCGTCTGCGCGTCGCCGCCCGCAAGAACCTCTCGGATGCTGTCATCGGCACCGGCACGCCGCATCTGGGCGTCGCCAACCATGGCACCTATTTGGTCGAACTGCGCCACGTCATGGGCGAAGTTGCCGGCGTGCGCCGCATGGGCTCTGCCTCGCTTGATCTCGCCTATGTCGCTGCCGGCCGTTTCGACGGCTTCTGGGAGCGCGGCCTGATGCCGTGGGATCTGGCAGCCGGCATCCTTATGATTCGCGAAGCCGGCGGCTGGGTTGCCGATATCGACGGTGGCAACAAGCCGATGGACGACGGCTCGATCGTTGCGGGCAACGAATATATCCGCAAGGCGCTGCATGACGTGTTGCACCGCCCCATTCCAGGCAAGTAAGCAGAGAATGGTCTGAACGGGCGGCTGTTTCATCCTGTTGATGTTGCCCGTTGTTTCCCCTTCAATTTGGCACAAACTTCCTCTAGTCTCCGCCCAGCGTCGCCCTACCTGTTCGGCAGGCAAGGGCGCAGCACTGGCAAACCGGAGAGTAGAGCCCCATGGCGAAATTGGAACTGTCGGGATGGGATGCCGGCGGAGGTTTGAACGAGGGGTATAATCCCAACAAGCTGTCGAGCCCGATGGTCTTCTTCTGGACCATGGTGATCTTCCTGATCATCGTCGGGTTCGTCGCAGCCATCCTGTTTCGCCAGGCACAGGCGGCTTTTCTCAGCAATCCCGGCCTGAACGGCCTTATTTTCGGCGTTCTGCTGATTGGCGTCCTGCTGGTCTTCAACCATGTCTTCAGTCTGCGGCCCGAAGTCCGCTGGTTCAATTCCTTCCGCGCTGCCGGCAGCGCCGAGAAGGTCGGCCGCGATCCGGTGCTTCTGGCGCCGATGCGGGCGCTGATCGGCCAGCGCCATTCGATGTCGATCTCGACGACGGCACTGCGCTCCATTCTCGATTCGATCGCCACCCGCCTCGACGAATCGCGTGACACCTCGCGATACCTGATCGGCCTTTTGGTCTTCCTCGGTCTGCTCGGCACGTTCTGGGGCTTGCTCGGCACGATCGGCTCGATCAATACCGTCATCCAGTCTCTGGATGCTGGAACGGGAAGCACCGAGGACGTCCTTGCCGCGCTGAAAACCGGCCTGTCTGCACCTTTGACCGGCATGGGCACGGCATTCTCGACATCGCTCTTCGGTCTGTCGGGATCGCTGATCCTCGGTTTTCTTGATCTTCAGGCCGGCCGCGCGCAAAACCGCTTCTATACCGAGCTTGAAAACTGGCTCTCCTCGGTGACGGACGTCAGTTCCGACCAAGCATCCGTGCCTGGCAAGCCGCTTTCGGCGCCGGTCGAGGAATTGCGCCAATTGACCGAACAATTGGCCCGGCTGAACCAGGATGGCGGCATGAACCAGCGCACCACTGCCGCAATGGCAAGTCTTGCCGAGGGCATACAAGGGCTGGTGAAAAACATGCGCGGCGAACAGCAGATGCTGCGCGACTGGATCGAGGCGCAGCAGGAAGAGGCAAAGTCGATGCGCAAGACGCTCGACAAGCTTTCGTCCCGCATCGGCCATGCAGACAAGATTCCGACGCACCCGGACAGGACCCCACCCAAGCTTGCCCGCGTCGAAGATGCCGGAGGGAATGACTGATGGCACTGGCGCGCAAGGGCCGCAGCCAGAGGACCGTCGATTACTGGCCGGGTTTTGTCGATGCCCTGTCGACGCTGCTCTTGTCGATCATGTTCCTGCTCTGCGTGTTTGTGCTTGGGCAGTTTCTGCTCAGCCGCGAAATCAGCGGCAAGGACGATGTGCTCAACCGGCTGAACAGCCAGATCAACGAACTGACCCAGCTTCTGGCGCTGGAAAAGGGCGGCAAGCAGGATCTTGAGGATTCGCTGGCCAATCTCCAGGCATCGCTGTCCACATCGGAAGGCGAGCGCTCACGGCTGCAGGCGCTGCTGGATCAAGGTGCGGGCAGTTCCGATAGCGCAAACCAGCAGATCGGCGACCTCACGGGAAAGCTCGATGCGGAAAAGCAGGTGAGCACCCGGGCCATGAACCAGATCGATCTGCTCAACCAGCAGATCGCCGCACTGCGCAGCCAGATTGCTGCCATCGAGGGCGCGCTGCAGGCCTCCGAGTCGAAGGACACTGCCTCGCAGACGAAAATCGCAGATCTCGGCCGCCGGCTGAACGTGGCGCTGGCACAGCGCGTGCAGGAGCTGAACCGCTACCGCTCCGACTTCTTCGGCCGTCTGCGTGAAATCCTTTCGGACCGTGAGAATATCCGTATCGTCGGCGACCGTTTCGTTTTCCAGTCGGAAGTGCTGTTTCCGTCAGGCGGCAACGAGTTGAACCCGGCAGGCCAGGAAGAAATGGGCAAGCTTGCCTCGGCGGTGCTTGATCTTGCCAAAGAGATTCCCTCCGAGATCAATTGGGTGCTGCGTGTCGACGGCCATACCGACAACGTGCCGCTGTCCGGGACTGGGCGCTATATCGACAATTGGGAGCTTTCGTCTGCGCGTGCGACATCGGTCGTCAAATTCCTGATTTCCAAGGGCGTTCCCGCCAACCGTCTGGTGGCCGCCGGCTTTGGCGAATTCCAGCCGATTGCCGAGGGCGAAACGCCGGAAGCGCGATCGCAGAACCGCCGCATCGAGTTGAAGCTCACCGAGAAGTAAAGGACCCGCCCTCTTTTGACGCGGCGGTCAACCATTCACTACCGAGGACTTTCCGGCCGTGTTGCCCGTTGCCCTGACGTTTACGTGTGCGTAATGTTTGGAGTGGGTGGAATTGCAGGAGGATGCCGATGGATTGTGATGTTCTGGTGATCGGGGCGGGGCTTGCGGGCCTTGTGACAGCTGTCGAGGCTGCCGATCGCGGTCTGCGGGTCATCGTTCTCGATCAGGAAGGCGAACAGAATCTCGGCGGCCAGGCCTTCTGGTCGCTCGGCGGTCTTCTGTTTATCGATAGTCCCGAGCAGCGGCGTATGCGCATTCGCGATACGCTCGATCTTGCCCACCAGGACTGGATGGGATCGGCGCAATTCGATCGCCCCGAGGATTTCTGGCCGCGCCGCTGGGCAGAGGCCTATCTCGATTTCGCGGCGACTGAAAAGCGCGCCTGGCTGCACAGTCAGGGCATGCGCTGGTTCCCGGTGGTCGGCTGGGCAGAGCGTGGCGGTGGTCTGGCCGATGGTCACGGAAATTCGGTGCCGCGTTTCCATGTGACATGGGGAACGGGACCGGGCGTTTTGGCGCCGTTCATTGCGCGGGCACGGGCGCTGGAGGCGCGGGGGCGCATCCGTTTCCGGTTTCGCCATCAGGTCGATGAACTGATCATGAGCAATGGGGCGGTTACCGGTGCGCGCGGCTCGGTTCTCAAAAGTGACGGCGTGCCGCGCGGCCAGCGCAGTTCGCGAGAGGTGGTCGACGAGTTCTGGTTCGAGGCCGGTGCCGTCGTCGTCTCGTCCGGCGGTATTGGTGGCAATCACGATATGGTGCGGCGGCAATGGCCGGTCGATCGCCTTGGCCCGCCGCCGAAGTTCATGGTCAGCGGTGTGCCTGACTATGTCGATGGCCGCATGGTGGAGATTGCCGAGCATGCGCGCGGATCGGTGATCAACAAGGATCGCATGTGGCACTATACCGAAGGTCTTAGAAACTTCGATCCGGTCTGGACGAACCACGGTATCCGCATCCTGCCCGGGCCATCCTCGTTCTGGTGCGATGCCGACGGCAACCGGTTTGCAGCACCTGCCATGCCGGGCTTCGACACGCTTGGAACGCTGAAAGCGATCCGCAAAACCGGGGCGGACTATAGCTGGTTCATTCTGACCAAGGCGATCATCAGACGAGAGTTCGCGCTGTCCGGCTCCGAGCAAAACCCGGATCTGACGGGGAAGAATATTCCACTGCTGTTGAAGCGGCTCGGCAAGAACCCGCCCGGCCCGGTACAGGCGTTTATGGACAAGGGCGAGGATTTCATCGTTCGCGACCGGCTGGAGGATCTGGTTGAGGCGATGAATGCGCTGAGCGGCGAAGGGCGGCTGTCGCTGGAGCATCTGCGCGGTCAGATCGAGGCTCGCGACCGGGAGATCGGCAATCCGTTCTCCAAGGATGCTCAGGTGACCGCCATTCGTGGCGCGCGCAATTACCTCGGCGACAGGCTTATGCGGACGGCCAAGCCTCATCGGCTGCTCGATCCGAAAGCCGGACCGCTGATTGCCGTGCGGCTAAATATCCTGACACGGAAGACGCTGGGTGGCCTGCAGACGGATCTGAACGGCCGGGTGCTGGAACTGTCGGGCGAGCCGGTTCCGGGGCTCTATGCGGCCGGCGAGGTCGCCGGTTTCGGTGGTGGCGGCATGCACGGCTATAACGCGCTGGAAGGGACGTTTCTCGGCGGGTGCCTGTTTTCGGGACGGGTCGCCGGGCGCAGCGTCGGCATCTGATCGATGCTTGGAGACAGCTCCCCGGATGACCGGGGAGCGGCTTATGATCAATCCAGCTGGACGTTGGCGTCCTTGACGACGGGACCCCATTTCGCCAATTCGGCCGTGACATGGGTGGCCAGTTCTTCCGGTGTCGAGGCAATGATGGTGGCGCTGAAGTCTTTCATCTTTTCGGCCACGGTCGGATCTGCGAGCGCTTTCTTGGCGGCAGCATTCAGCCGGTCGATGGCCTCCTTCGGCGTTCCGGCCGGGGCAAACAGAGCGTTCCAGGTATAGGTCTCATAACCCGGGATGGTCTCGGCGATGGTCGGCACATCCGGGAAGGACGGCGCGCGTTCCTTCGTGGTCACTGCAAGCGCCCGCAAGGTGCCGGACTTGATATGGCCGGATGACGAGGGCAGGTTGTCGAACATGATCGGCACCTGGTTGCCGATCACGTCGTTCAGCGCCGGACCTGATCCCTTGTAGGGCACGTGCTGCATGCTGACACCAGCCATCTTCTTGAATAGCTCGCCGGAGAGATGCAGCGGCGTGCCATTGCCGGAAGAGGCATAGGAATATTGCTCCGGTGCCGCCTTTATAAGAGCGACGAGCTCCGCGACGGTCTTGGCCGGCAGTTCCGGATTGACGACAAGCACGTTGGGCACCAGCACCAGCAGCGAGACCGGAGCGAAATCCTTTTCCGGATCGTAGGGCTTGGTCTTGAGGATCAGCGGATTGAGCGCGTGGGTCGCGACTGTTCCCATCAGGATGGTGTAGCCATCGGGCTCAGCCCGTGCCACCCGGTCGGCGCCGAGATTGCCGCCGGCACCGGCGACGTTTTCAACCACGACCTGCTGGCCGAGATCGTCGGCCATTTTCTGCCCGATGATGCGGGCAACGACGTCGGTCGAGCCGCCGGCTGCAAATGGTACCACGAGGGTGACCGGCCGATCGGGGAATTCCTGTGCTTGCGCTGCAGTGGCAAGCGTAAGCGCTGATGCTGCTGCCATCGCAAGCGCGAGAGCCGTGCGTCGCTTCAATAAAGACAAAGTCATTCAAATCTCCTCCCAAAGACGTTGCTGCGGGCAACAATAGCGCTGCAAGCCGGCAGGGCAACCGTTGGAAGAAGATTAACGGTTAACAGCGTCAGCCAAGCGTGACCACATTGCTTGCTTCTGGCGCATCATAGTCGAATTGCAGCCGGGCGAGCTTGGCATAAAGGCCGCCCTGGCGGACGAGGGACGCATGCGTGCCCTCCTCGACGATCCGGCCCTGGTCCATCACCAGGATGCGGTCTGCCTTCAGAACGGTTGCCAGCCGGTGGGCGATGACCAGTGTCGTGCGTTCGCGCATCAGGCCATCCAGAGCCTTCTGCACCAGCGTTTCGCTTTCGGCGTCGAGTGCCGAGGTCGCCTCGTCGAGCAGCAGCACGGGCGCATCCTTGAGGATCGCACGGGCAATGGCGATGCGCTGCCGCTGGCCGCCCGACAGCGTGATGCCGCGTTCGCCGACCTGCGTGTCGTAGCCCTGATCCAACCTGGCGATGAATTCATCAGCCTGTGCGGCCATGGCAGCGATCTTGACCATATCGCGTGATGCCGACGGCAGGCCGAAGGCGATGTTGTCGTGGATCGAGGCGGCAAAGATCGTCACGTCCTGCGGCACGATGGCGATGCGGCGGCGCAAGGCTTCCGGATCGACGGCGCGGATATCGGCGCCATCGACGGAAACCGCGCCCTTGACCGGATCGTAGAAGCGCAGAAGCAGCGAGAACACCGTGCTCTTGCCCGCACCCGACGGGCCGACGATCGCAACCGTCTCGCCGGGCTTGACGGCAAAGCTCAGGCCCTTGACGCTCTTGTAGCCCGGCCGCGACGGATAAGCGAAGTGCACGTCGTCAAAGCTTACCGCACCCTGCGCCGGTTCCGGCATCGGCAGTGGATTGGCCGGCGCGGTGATCTCGGGCTGTTCGACCAGCAATTCGCTCAATCGCTCGGCGGCACCTGCGGCCTGGGAGAGTTCGCCCCAGACTTCCGAGAGCGCGCCGAGGCTGCCGGCGGCAAAGACCGAATAGAGCAGGAACTGGCCAAGCGTACCGGCCGAGAGGGCGCCGGACAGCACGTCCTGCGCGCCGAACCACAAGACGGCGACGACGCTGCCGAAGATCATGGTAATGGCAAATGCTGTAAGAATGGAGCGGGCCTTGATGGCGGAGCGCGCCGCCTCATAGGCGCTTTCGACGGAACTGCCGTAGCGGGCCTGCGCTGCCGCTTCGCCGTTGAAGGCCTGAACGGTGCGGGCGGCGGAGATCGCTTCGCCGGCATAGGCTGAGGCGCTGGCCAGCGTATCCTGTGCCTCACGCGACCGGCGCCGCACCGAGCGGCCGAACCCCACCAGCGGAAAAACGATGACGGGGATCGCGGCAATCACCAGGCTCGACAGTTTCGGGCTGGTATAGACCATCATGCCGATGGCCCCGAGACACAGGATGATGTTGCGCAGCGCCACCGACGCGGTGGCGCCGACGGCGGATTTGATCTGCGTCGTATCGGCGGTCAGCCGCGAGACGATCTCGCCGGACTGGTTGACGTCGAAGAAGGACGGGGAAAGCCGGGTGATATGATCGAACACATCGCGGCGCAGATCGGCGACGATGCGCTCGCCGAGCGTGATGACGAAATAATAGCGGCAGGCACTCGCCAAAGCCAGAATGATCGCCAGGATCATCAGCATCGAGAAGTAGGTGTTGATGAAACCGGAATCGGAATTGGAGAAGCCGTGGTCGATCATCCGGCGCACGGCCATCGGCAGCGTCAAGGTGGTCACGGCTGCGGCGACCAGCGAAATGCCGGCGCCTATGACGAGATTGCGATAGCGCTGGATATACGGCAGCAGCTTGACCAGCGGGCGGACTGACTTTCGCCCCGCCGGTTGAACGACCTCATTCGACACATGACCTCCAATACCGGAAGAAGCTTACAAAACTCGCATGAGTCTTCTCCGGCGGTACTTGTTATCCTAATGACCATCATGTATAGGCACGGCATCAAATTGGGAAGCCGTGGTCCCTTCAGTGGTCTTCGGCATCATTTACGTGTTCGGTCCTCATGCCGCAATGGCCCGCTAATGGCTTGCGACAATTGGACCCTGGAACTTGCAGGAAGATTGTTATGAAGGCTGATATCCATCCCGCTTACCACATGATCAAAGTCGTCATGACGGACGGCACCACGTACGAAACCCGCTCGACCTGGGGTACGGAAGGCCAGACCATGAACCTTGAGATCGACCCGACGTCGCACCCGGCATGGACCGGCGGCAACCAGCAGATGCTGGACCGCGGCGGCCGCGTTTCCAAGTTCAAGAAGCGCTTCGAAGGCCTCGGCCTCTAAGCTTCCTGCTGGAAGATATTGTCGAGAAAGCCCGGTTTTGCCGGGCTTTTTTGCGTTGCGGTTGCGCGGTCTTTCGCCTTGTCATGACGCTTTGCCGAATGCCTCCTTGTAGGCGGCGGGCGTCGTGGACAGATGCTTGCGGAAGTGATGGCGTAATGTCGCAGTCGTTCCGAAACCGGCGATCTCGGCCACCGTCTCGACGGAAACATTCGACGTCTCCAGCAAATCCCGTGCGCGCGACAACCGCTCGGCCAGGAGCCAGCGCGCCGGTGTCACGCCTGTCGCCGCCTCAAAGCGCCGCAGGAACGTGCGCGTGCTCATGCCTGCGCGCATTGCCAGCGCCTCAACCGAATGGTCGCCACCCAGGTTCGCGCGCATATGATCCAGCAGCGGTCCGAGCCGGCTGCTCTCGTGGGGCTTTGGGACCGCCTGCGCGATGAACTGGGCCTGGCCGCCATCGCGGTGGGGTGGAACAACCAGCCGGCGGGCGACTGTATTGGCGGCTGCCGTGCCGAAGTCGCGGCGGATCAGGTGCAGGCAGAGATCAAGACCGGCGGCGCTGCCTGCGGATGTCAGGACATTGCCCTCGTCGACATAAAGCACGTCGGGCGTCACCAGAATGTCGGGATATCGCAGCTTCAGGGTTTCCGTGTAGCGCCAATGCGTCGTCGCACGTTTTCCGGAAAGAAGCCCGGCGGCGGCAAGAACGAAGACGCCAGAGCAGATCGATAGAATGCGGGCGCCACGGTCATGCGCCTTGTTCAGCGCATCGCACAGATCGTCAGGCACCGGCGTCTCCACGCCGCGCCAACCGGGAACGATGATCGTATCGGCCTCTGACAGAAGCTCCAGCCCGCCATCGACGACAAATCGCACGCCGCCTGTCGCGCGCATCTCACCATCATCGATCCCGGCAACGGCAAAACGGTACCAGTCCGGCCCCATCTCCGGCCGCGAAAGGCCGAAAACCTCGACCGCAACGCCGAATTCGAACGTGCACAGGCCATCATAGGCGATGGCAACGACGAGGGGATTGCGGCTGGGCGAGGTTGGAGATACGTTTGGCATAATATTGATCCTATATGGCGATAGTGCCATCTGCAACTCCGCCCGGATGTGGCTTAGGAATTTCTCCGTCATCATAACGGAGGCCAAAATGAGCTTTGTAACCGACTATCCCGCCGCACCATCCATCGTCGCCATCGATCACTTCCTGAAGCGTCTTTCGGTGGAGACCGATTGCTCGGATGTGGCATCTGCCTTGAGCTCCGGCGAGCAGGATTTTGTCCTTCTGCACGTCGTCGGTTCGCCCGACGCTTATGCGCGCCGCCATGTTCCGGGCGCGCTCCACCTGCCGCACCGCGAAATGACGCATGCGCGCATGGCGGAATGGCCTGGTGATACGCTGTTCGTTGCCTATTGTGCCGGCCCACATTGCAACGGGGCGGACCAGGCTGCGCTCAAGCTTGCGCGCCTCGGGCGGCCGGTGAAGATCATGATTGGCGGCATCACCGGATGGGCCGATGAAGGGTTGCCCTTTGCGTCGGGCTCGCAACCGGACGTTTTTCCCAAGACGGCGGCATGAGCGTCAACCGGGCAGAGTTGAATCAATAGTGTTGACTAATCAATTAGCGAATACTACTTGAAATGTCATGATTGAAGCGACCGATATTGCCACTGTCCTGCGAACACTTGCCGACCCGACGCGCCGGGCCGTGTTCGAGCGTGTCGCCGGTTCAGACGAAATATCCGTGGTCGAGCTGACGCGCGGCAGCGGGGTGACGCAAGGCGCCATCTCGCAGCACCTCAAGTCGCTGAAGCAGGCGGGTCTGGTCGTGGAGCGGCCGGAAGGCCGCAATGTCTATTATCGCGCCCGGCCGGAAGGTCTTGAGCCGCTGGCCGACTGGATGGGCCATTATGGTGCCTTCTGGCGCGACCGCTTTGCCAATCTCAGAACCCTGCTCAAGGAGATCGATTCATGACCGGTGCCGCATTGAAATCCGATACGCAGGACATCGTGCTTGAAGAGGTATTCCCGCATGCGCCCGAGACGATCTGGAAAGCGTTGACATGGGGCGATCTGATTGCCCGGTGGATGATGGCCCCGGCGGGGTTTGAGGCGGTCGAGGGAACGCATTTTACCTTCACGACGACACCGTCAGGTGAATGGGACGGGGTTATCCATTGCCAAGTGCTGCAGGTCATTCCCAATCAACGCCTGGCCTATGCCTGGAAAGGCGGGCACGCGGGCAATTCCGGTTATGGCTCGCCGCTCGATACTGTCGTTACCTGGGTGCTGACCAAGGCTGAGGGAGGGACGCGCATCCGGCTTGTTCATTCCGGTTTTGTACTGCCGAGGAATGATACGGCCTACCAGAACATGAGCAATGGCTGGAAAAAGGTTGTCCGGAACCTCGATGCGGTGGCGGCCGAACAGGAGGGGACGAAGTCCCTGCATTGACGATACCCCGTGCGGACCTGCTTGCTGAAGCCGGCCGGCCTCCGCTCGCGTCGTCACTGAAATCATAACGCTGCTGCCAACTGAGGTTCCGGTCTACCCGCGTACGTCGCGGGCGAGCCCGTGCGCGGGCACTATTTGCTTTCAACCGCATCTTGAGGAGAAGAGAGATGAGCATGGCTTTCAAGGGTGGATGTGCCTGCGGCGTGATCCGTTATGAAATCTCCGCAGAACCGATTTTCATGAACGAGTGCCAGTGCCGGGATTGCCAGCATAGGAGCGGCGGCGGACATGGCTCCTATATGACATTCGCCGGCCGCAAGGACGTGAAGCTTGAGGGGGAGGCGAAAGAGTGGGAAGTCGCTGGCGATAGCGGCGGCATCAAGCGTCACGCCTTTTGTCCCACATGCGGATCGCCGGTTTATCTGACCTTCGTGGCAATGCCGGATCTGTTCACGGTGCACGCTGCCAGCCTTGACGATCCCAGCAGGTACAAACCGCAAGCGGTGACTTACCATGTGCGCGGCTATGCCTGGGACCACCTTGATCCGGATCTACCTAAATTCGACAGAATGCCGCCGGCGTAACGATACGCACCGGTTAAACGCCGGCTTTGCACCGGATGCTTCAATGGCGGCTTCCCTCACGGCGCAACCGCCGCTAGAGTTCTCATCAGCGTCACGAAGCTGACGGGGGTGGGATAAGTATGAAGATCATGATTGCGGAGTTCGCTGCGGCGGCCTTCGTTCTGTTTGCCCGCGCGATCACCGCAGTTCGCGCCATCTGGCCGGAGCATGGACTGCCGTCGCGCCCTTGCGTCTATTTTGCCAATCATTCCAGCCATGGCGATTTCGTTCTGGTCTGGGCGGTGCTGCCGCCGAGACTGCGCAAGCTGGCGCGGCCGGTGGCCGGTGCCGAATACTGGCTGAAATCGAAGGTCAGCACCTTCATCGGCCGCGATGTCTTCAACGCGGTGCTGATCGAGCGCGAACGGGAAAACCGCACGCAGGATCCGATCGCGCTGATGACTGCGGCGATCGACGAAGGCTCGTCGTTGATCCTGTTTCCCGAGGGGACGCGCAATCAGACGGATGCGCGGCTGCTCCCTTTCAAGAGTGGGCTCTTTCATCTGGTCTCGTCGCGGCCGGACGTCGATCTCGTGCCTGTGTGGATCAACAATCTCAACCGCGTCATGCCGAAGGGCGAGATCGTGCCGATCCCGCTGATCTGCACCGTCACCTTCGGCGACGCCCTTCGCATCGCGCCAAACGAGGGCAAGGACGCCTTTCTTGAGCGGACGCAGGCAGCACTTCTGGCCTTGGCTCCAAAACCATTGGGAAGCGGCGAATGAATACGGCAAGCTCCGACCTCCTGACCCTGGTTTTGGGTATTTTCGGAGTCCTGATCCTTGCCTCGGCAATCGGCTACGTGCTACAGCGGCGCTTCGCCGCCACCGGACCGAATGCCGCGGTGGACAACCTCAATGCCCGCATCAAGGCGTGGTGGGTGATGGTCATCCTGATCGGCATCGCCTTTATCGCCGGCCGGGTCGGCGTCCTCGTTCTCTTCGCCTTCTGCTCCTTTGCCGCCCTGCGCGAGTTCGTCACCCTGATCAACACCCGGCGCGCCGATCACTGGGCGCTGGCCTCGGCCTTCTTCATCGTCTTGCCGATCCAGTACTATCTGCTGTGGGCTGAGGAATACGGCATCTTCGCGATCTTCATTCCGGTCTATGCCTTCCTGTTGATGCCGATCATTTCCGTGCTGAGGGGCGATACCGAGCGGTTCCTCATTCGTATTGCAGAGGTGCAATGGGCGCTGATGATCTGCGTTTTCTGCGCCTCGCATGTGCCGGCGCTGCTGACGCTCACCATACCCGGTTACGAGGGACGCAGCGTGCTTCTGATCGCCTTTCTGGTGATCGTCGTGCAGTTGAGCGATGTGCTGCAATATGTCTGGGGCAAGCTGTTCGGGCGTACCAAGATCGCTCCGAACCTGTCACCGTCGAAGACGGTTGAGGGCTTTGCCGGCGGCGTCATCAGCGCCACGCTGATCGGCGCATCGCTGTGGTGGATCACGCCGTTTACGCCGTTCCAGGCAGGCGTCCTTGCCTTCATCATTACCATCATGGGGTTCTTCGGCGGGCTGGTGATGTCGGCGGTCAAGCGCGATCGCGGTGTCAAGGACTGGGGTAACCTGATCGAAGGCCATGGCGGGCTAATCGACCGGCTGGATTCCGTCGTCTTTTCGGCGCCGATCTTCTTCCACATCGTGCGCTACTGGTGGTCGCTGTCGTGACGGCAACGTTGAGGCGATTGGCAGGCAGCGGCACGGTGCATGTCCTGTTCGCCTTTCTGGCGATGGGCGGCTGGGCTTCCTTTGCCAATCGCGGTCATGCCATGCCGCAACCGCTCTATTCGGGGCTTCTGCAGGGGGCGCTGTCGGCCTGCCTGACGCTGTTCCTAAAATCCGTGATTGACGTTCTGTCCAGACGTTTTAGAGGCGTCACGAGATTTTGGGCGCCGCCTTTGATCGCATGCCTGGGCTCGGCAAGCCTGCTGACCGCGTTGCATGCACTGATCGGCACGCCCGAAATCGCCAAAACCATCGCGGTGCCATTGCTGGTCTCGACCAGCTATGCGGCGATCTACAATTATTCGATTTCCAGAAGAAGAGGTGCGGGATCATGACGGAGACAGGCGACCGGCGGCCGCTGGCAAGCCGCAACACCCGATGGGCCGGAACCATCGCCCGGTGGCTGGCAGCACGGGCGATTACGCCCAACCAGATCTCTCAAGCCAGCATGGTGGCGGCAGCGCTGGCCGGTGGCGCATTCGTGCTGGCCGGGCAGAGCACAGGCGGCTTGCGGATACTCTGCCTGCTCTCGGCTATCCTGTTTTGCCAGCTTCGGCTGCTCTGCAACCTGTTCGACGGCATGGTGGCCGTCGAAGGAGGCAAGGGGGCGCCGGATGGGCCGTTCTGGAACGAGTTTCCGGATCGGGTCGCCGATCTCCTGATCTTTGCCGGTGTCGGCTACGGCATCGGCATGCCGGGCCTCGGCTGGGCCGCCGGTGCCTTTGCCGTCCTCACAGCCTATGTCCGCGAACTCGGCCGTGCCACCGGGCAGCCAAGCGACTTCTCAGGCCCGATGGCCAAGCAGCACCGTATGGCGGCGATCACGGCGGCGGCTGCCATCTCTATTCTGGAACCGATGTGGAACGGTCACAATCAGGTGCTGATGGTGGCGCTGTGGATCGTTGCCATTGGGGCAGCTCTCACGGCAGCTCGTCGTGGCCGGAAATTGGTCCTTCGTCTGAAAGCTGCGGGCGAGCAGTAGTCCCTAAAGGAACGCCAGAGGAACAAAAAACCCGGCTCATTGGCCGGGTTAGTAAGTCCTGTTGCCTGTAGGCTTGGAGATCAGTTGGTACCGAAGGCGGTCTGCAACAGGTTGAGCTGTGCCTTGACGCCGTTCTGGTTGTCCGGAAGGAAGTTCTGGGCTTCCTGCGGGCGGTAGATTTCGCGGTCGAGCAGGGCGACGCGGTTTTGCAGGCGCAACGAGCGGTCGATCAGATCGCGAAAGCCTTCCGGCAGGTCGTTCCAGCCCGGTGCGGTGCGATCGACATTGAAGCTGTCGAGCCGAACCTTGTTCTTTTCCGACAGGACCTGTTCGCGGTTCATCTCGCCATTGTTGACGGCGCGCTGCAGCAGAAGCCAGGACGCCATCTGCATCAGGCGGGTGGTGAGGCGCATCGATTCGGCTGCATAGAGCACCGACGCCATGCGCGGCAGCACCTTGGATGCGGTGCGGCCGGGGCCGTCGAGATAGCTTGCCGTTTCTTCAACCAGGCCCATGCCTTCAGCGTACAGCACCTTGAACTGCGCCGAAGATGCAGCATGCCCCGCGAAGCTCACAGTATTCAATCCCCGTTCGGACATGGTTTGATTCCCTGGTTAAACGCATCGACTTGGTCAGGTAACGGACGGGTTAACGAAAAGTTTCCTGCCGCCCGTTTGATAGCTTGAACATGATCCCATAGCGCATTCCGCGCAAGCCTATTCTTAAGAAAGGGTTAATCTCCACAATTCTCTGCAAGTTGTGGAAAAAAAGACAAAAAAAGAGCCGCAAAAGCGGCTCTCAAGGTAAAACAGGGAGAAAAATCAGACCATTCGCCAATGGTGAAATGTCTGAGTCCAGAGCGATCCGGATGCCTCAGTAATACATTATAATGCTTAATGATGTGTTTCGACGGCCAGAATCAGGGCGAAATGTTGCCATAGTTTCAATGGCCAGCCGTCATGACGTTCCTTCGACATGCAAAGCTATTAACGAAAGAAACTCTCGGCGGCGGATTTGCTTGCCGACTTTCTTTGCCGCTCTGCTTCCAGCCGCTCGATCTCCTGTTTCAGCAGGTCGATGCGTAGGGAAAGCTCGTCGGCCGACAGCAATGCGAGGTCGGAGCCGATCTCATGGGCCAGCTGTTTCTTCGGGCGGTCATCATCAAACAGGCTCATTGCGGCTTCCTTTCCGGCTCTTCGCTAGCCGGCTCCTCGTCGAACGGCGCGGCGCGCGGCGACAGTTGCAGGCTCTCGGGCGTCGTCAGCGTTCCCGGGTTGATCGTCGAGTAGGCGTCGCGTTCGGACGCCGGTACGGCGGCGCGCATGCGGCTGCGGAAGATCGCATAAGCGGTGATCAGCACATGGGCGCAAGCGGTGATCATGAACAGGCCGTAGGGGCCGGTGACGGTCATGATCGGGCCGCCGATGGTCGGTCCGATGATCGTGCCGATGCCATAGAGCAGAAGCAGGCCGCCGGAAATCTTGACGAAATCCTCGGGCGTCGCAAAGTCGTTGGCGTGCGATACGGCGATCGGATAGAGCGCGTTGGCGGTGGCGCCATAAATGCCGACAAGCGTGATCAGCATGATCACATGGGTCGGCTCGATCAGGAAGATCAGCGTGCCGGCGACAGCGGCGACGGCGGCGAGCGCTGCCAGAACATAACGGCGGTCGATCATGTCGGAGAGGCGGCCGGCGGGAAACTGCATCACCGCCCCGGCAAAGATCGTCGTACTCATCATCAGCGCGACATTGCTGTCGGTCAAGCCGACCTGGCGGCCGAACACGGCGCCGAGCGTACCATAGGCACCGTTGGCAATGCCGACCAGCAGGATGCCGAGGAAGGAGATCGGCGAATTGCGATAGAGGCCGCGCAGGTCGAGGCTGACCTGTTTCAGCGGCTGCGGCGAGGCTGCTGTCGAAAGCAGCGTCGGCAGCATGGCCAGGCAATAGACGATGCCGCAGATCATGAAGAATGTCGTCGTTCCGGTATCGCCGAACGGGATCATCAACTGGCCGCCGACGACGCCCATCAGCGTGATGGCGATATAGAGCGAGAAGATGGCGCCGCGGCTTTCATTGGTGGCGCGCTCGTTCAGCCAGCTTTCGATGATCATCGACGTGCCGGCCGTCGAAAACCCGGTAAAGGCGCGCAGCACCACCCACCAGATCGGATCGACCAGCAGGCCGGTCAACAGGGCGATGATGGCGAGAAGGGCGGCAAAGCCGCTGAACGCGCGCACATGCCCGGCGCGCTTGACGATCGTCGGGGCAAGCAGGCAGCCAAGGACGAAGCCGCTGGCCCAGGACGTGCCGAGCAGACCGAGCAATGTGGTCGAATAGCCTTCCGTCGTCCCGCGCACCGGCAAAAGCAGGCTGTGCAGGCCGTTTCCAAGGAACAGAAACAGCGTTCCGAGCAGGAGTGCGGCGACAGGAAGAAGGTTTTTTCGCATGTGAAATCCGCTGGTTCCGGGCTCCGACAAAACTAAGGCCATGCCTGCGCAATTGCCAGCCGGAATTTTTCATTGAGTGAGAATGCAAAAGACGCTCTAACCCAGATCGCGCGCAAAAGCGACGCGCGCGTGACGGGCCGGAAGCGTCCTTAAGCTCTTCGCAACAAATGAGAAAACAATGTCGAAAGCGTTAACGGTTCTTCTGCTTTTGGCGATGCTGATCCAGGTGTTGAAACCGCTCAACCTGCCCGGGCTGCGCCGTCGCAGCGATTTCTGGAAGATTGCCGTGTTCGCTATCGCGGTGATGATGATAACGGTGCTGATCCGGCCGTGAAACTTTGCTTCAAACCCGCCGCCGCCAGTCTTGCCGTTTCAAAATTGTGCGTTAAATCCCGTCCGTTAGTGAAACGATTGACAGTTTAACCTGCTTTGCGGTTGGCGTGAAAGGGCTTGGCCATGAGCCTTGGACTGATTGAAGCTCGAAACGATGAAGACGAATTCGAGTTTCTGGGAAATGGGGGCGCGTTGGGCAGGCTCATCCGGGACTGTGATTGGGCATCGACGCCTCTGGGTCCTGCCCGTGATTGGCCCGGCTGTCTGAAGACGGCGACGGCGCTTCTGCTGCAATCTCCCGTGCCCATCGTCATGCTTTGGGGGGAGCAGGGCGTGATGATCTACAACGACGCCTATTCCATCTTTGCCGGTGGACGGCACCCCGACCTGCTCGGCTCGAATGTGCGCGAAGGTTGGCCAGAAGTCGCCGATTTCAACGATAATGTCATGAAGGTTGGACTGGCCGGCGGAAAGCTTGCTTACCGGGATCAGGAGCTTACCCTGCACCGCAAGGGCGTACCGGAACAGGTCTGGATGGACCTGGACTACTCCCCGGTGCTTGACGAGAGCGGCAAGCCTGCCGGTGTCATCGCCATTGTCGTGGAGACGACGGAGCGCGTTCTCGCCGACCGGCGCAATGCCGCCGAGCATGAGCGGCTTCAGCAATTGTTCGAGCAAGCCCCGTCTTTCATGGCTATGCTTCACGGCCCCGAGCACCGGTTCGAACTGGTCAATCCGGAATATCGCAAGCTGATTGGCGAACGCGACGTCCTTGGAAAAACAGTTGGTGAAGCGCTTCCGGAAATCGCAGGTCAGGGTTTTGTCGAATTGCTGGATACGGTGTTTGAAACCGGACAGGCGGTCAGCCGTTTTTCCGAAAGAGTGCTGCTGCAAAGATCAGGCGAAGCGGTCGAAGAGCGATATCTCGATTTCGTCTATCAACCGATCAAGAGTGACGATGGCAAGGTGACCAATATTTTCGTGCAGGGATCGGATGTGACCTTGCGGGTGCGGGCGGAGAACCATCAAAGGCTGCTGGTCAACGAACTCAATCACCGGGTCAAGAACACCCTTGCATCGGTGCAATCGATCGTCATGCAGACCCTGCGCGGCTCGCATTCGATGGAAGAAGCAAGCGGCGCGATCAGCGCTCGTATCCTCGCCTTGTCGGCAGCGCATAATATCCTGACCAACGAAAACTGGGATGGAGCTGATCTCTCCGTCATCGTGGCATCATCGACTGACGCCTTCGACGGCCCTGCCCGGGATCGCTTCCGGATCAAAGGGCCGCATGTCCGGCTTGGACCGCGGGCAGCGCTGTCGATGGCCCTTGCCCTTCACGAACTGGCGACGAACGCAGTCAAATATGGAGCACTGTCGAACGAGACCGGGTTTGTGACGATCGAATGGTCGGTGAACAATACAGGCGATGACGGTGCATTCATGCTCACCTGGCGCGAGATCGGTGGCCCGTCCGCGCCCGTATCCGACCGCAAGGGTTTCGGGTCCCGCCTTATCCTGCGGGTCCTGCCGATGGAACTCGGAGGAACGGCGCAGATCGATTACGGCCCTGAGGGATTTTTCTTCACGCTGGACACGACACTCAGAGCCATCGAGGAAAGTGTGTCCGGTGGATAGACAGGCAAAAAAACGTGTCCTTCTGGTCGAGGATGAAGCCCTCGTCGCCATGCTGGTTGAAGATTACCTGACGGATCTCGGCTTCGATGTGGTCGGCCCTGCCATGCGGCTGGAGCCGGCGCTGCAAATGGCGCAGACTGCGGATATCGACTTTGCCGTTCTCGACATCAACCTTGCCGGAAAGCAATCCTTTCCGATCGCCGAAATCCTGCGTCAGCGCGGAATAGCCTTCCTCTTTGCCAGCGGCTATGGCGCTGCCGGGCTGGCGGAGGGATTTGAACAGGTGCGGGTGCTGCAAAAGCCCTTCGATCGCAGTGATCTCGAAAAGGCGATGCAGCAAGTCACCTCGTAAGGACTGCCGGTACGTTGCCTAGAGAAGGATCGTGCCGCTCATCACGGTGGCGCATTCTCCGGCGATGCGGATGCTTTTGATTTTTCCACCGGATTTCCTTGCCGTCACGCCGATCACGCTTCTGCGCCCCATCTCGACGCCCTGCTCTATGGTAATTTCTACGACGGTGTTGCTCTCCGGCAGCAGCGAGGTCAGTAAAGCGCCCAGTGCACCGGAGGCGCTGCCGGTTGCCGGATCTTCGATGACGTTATCGAGCGGCGCAAACATGCGGGCGCGCAGATGCCACGGGTTTTCCGCCTGACGCACGTAGAGAAACAGCGCAAACTGATCGTCTTCCGGCGAGTAACGCCGCCCGGCCTCGGCAAAGGCTGCGGTGTTTGGGCATGCCTTGCCAAGCGTTTCGAGATCGGCCAGTTCGGCCACCGCAAAGGGCAGGCCGACAGAGGCGATAACCGGGGCGTGGGCCGCAAGGGAAATCGCTGCTACCTCGATCGAGGCGCAGTGGGCGATGGTTTCGCGGTCGATCTGTGGCCCAAGCGATAGTCGCTGCGGCGCGAAAATACCGGCGCCAGTCACTTGCCCATCGGCCTCGCGTATCAATGCCGCCTCGACAATTCCAGCTTTCTCCTCGAACCGGAGCACATCGCCTGTTGGACGGCCGAAAACATCGGGCTGACGGCCGAGAACGAAGGCTGTGCCGACATTGGGATGCCCGGCAAACGGAATTTCCATGGTCGGCGTGAAGATCCGCACATGCGCCGTGTTGGCGGGATGTTGCGGGGGCAGCACGAAGGTGACTTCGGAATAGCGGAATTCGGCGGCGATGTTCTGCATCTGCGCGTCCGTGAGACCACGGGCATCCGGGATGACAGCCAGCTGATTGCCGGAAAACCGTTCGCTGGTGAAGACATCGACGGTGACATAGGCAATGCTGTTCATAATGGTTTTCCCTTGGCCAGGCTGATCCGCGTGTCAGGGATAGCGCGAGGCGGAGATCATGCGAACACGATTTTTGTCACCCAGACAATCGAAAGGGCATCATGGCTTTGCGCAACAGTAAAAGCCCGGCCGCTTGCGCGAACCGGGCTTCCTCCCCTCAGTAACTGTGACGTTACGCGGCTTTTTCGAGGTCTTTCTTCCAGCCGCCCTTGGCGGCAAGGCTGCACATTTCGGCGCGATGGCTGAAGGCGCGCTGGCCGGCGGCGATGTTTTCCGGCTTGCCGCTCCAAGCGGCCAGTGCCTCGGTCTGCAGCGCTCGGCCATAGGAGAATGTCATGCCCCAGGGTAGGTCGTAACCGGCCTTCATAGCAGAGAGATGCGCGGTCGCTTCCTCGGTGGACTGGCCACCGGAAAGGAAGGCGATGCCCGGAACGGCTGACGGCACGGTGCGCTTCAGAACCTTGACCGTACGTTCGGCGACTTCGGCGACCGAGGCTTTGCGCGCTTTCTTGCCGTCGATGACCATGCTTGGCTTGAGGATCATGCCTTCCAGGCTGACGCGGGCATCGTTCAGTTCGTCGAACACGATGCGCAATGTCAGTTCGGTCACTTCCTCCGAGCGTTCGATCGAGTGGGTTCCGGGTACGCCGTCCATCAGCACTTCCGGCTCGACGATCGGCACGATGCCGGCTTCCTGGCAAAGCGCGGCGTAGCGGGCCAGCGCCTGCGCATTGGCCTTGATGGCGCCGAAGCTCGGCAGTACATCGGAGACCGAGATCACGCCGCGCCATTTGGCGAAGCGGGCGCCGGCATCATAATAGGTTTTCAGGCGGGCGGCGAGGCCATCGAGGCCTTCGGTGATCGTCTCTCCCGGAAACTTTGCCATCGGCTTGGCGCCGGTATCGACCTTGATACCGGGAACGGCACCGGCGGCGCGGATGACATCGACGAGCGGTGTGCCGTCGGCTGCCTTCTGGAACAGGGTTTCCTCATAGAGGATGACGCCGGAAATGTAGGCCTTCATCGCGTCGTCGGCGCGAAACAGCATCTCGCGGTAATCGCGGCGGGACGTTTCCGTCGATGTCAGGCTGATCGTCTCGAAGCGCTTGCCGATCGTCGCGGTGGATTCGTCGGCTGCCAGCAGACCCTTGCCGGTGGCGACCATGGCGGCTGCAATATCTTCCAGTCTTTCGCTCATATGCGTTCTCCTGATTGTCCTGATGGATCGCGGATAGCAGAAGAATACGGCAAGGAAAACGGAAGTTAAATTGTTTAAAACGATTAAAATAAATTTAATCGTTTGAAAGATTGGGATTATTTTTGCACTGCATCCAAAAGTGGGTGCGACGCAACGAAAAACCCCCGGCACAGGGCCGGGGGGTGGAAGGGTGATTGGCGTTCGCTCAAGCGGTCAATTTACTTCTGCTGGTGCAGAACATCGACGCCCGGCAACGGCTTGCCTTCCATCCATTCGAGGAATGCGCCGCCGGCTGTCGAGACATAGGTCAGGTCATCGGCAACGCCGGCATGGTTCATTGCCGAAACCGTATCGCCGCCACCGGCAACCGAAACGAGAGCGCCGCTCTTGGTACGGCTTGCCGCATGTTTGGCCACTGCGACGGTGGCCTTGTCGAACGGGGCGATTTCAAACGCGCCGAGCGGGCCGTTCCAGACCAGCGTTTCGGCCTTGCTCACCCATTCGTTGACGGCAGCGATCGACTTCGGTCCGACATCGAGCACCATGGCGTCGGCCGGGATCGCTTCGATATCGACCACTTCATTGTCGGCACCAGCCTTGAACTCGCGGGCAATGACGCCGTCGACCGGCAGTACGATGGCGCAACCGGCCGTCGCTGCTTCGATCATGATCTGCTTGGCGGTGTCGGCAAGGTCATGCTCGCACAGCGACTTGCCGACATTGGTGCCGCGGGCGGCGATGAAGGTATTGGCCATGCCGCCGCCGATCACCAGCGCATCGACCTTCTTCACCAGGTTCATCAACAGGTCGATCTTGGTGGAGACCTTGGCGCCGCCGACGATGGCGACGACCGGGCGCTTCGGATTGCCGAGGCCCTTTTCCAGCGCCTCAAGCTCGGCCTGCATGGTGCGTCCGGCATAGGCGGGCAGCAGGCGGGCAAGGCCTTCGGTCGAGGAATGGGCGCGGTGGGCGGCAGAGAAGGCGTCGTTGACATAGATGTCGCCATTGGCGGCCAGCGCCTTGGTGAACGCGGCGTCGTTCTTTTCCTCGCCCTTGTGGAAGCGGGTATTTTCGAGCAGCAGGACGTCGCCGTCGTTCATGCCGGCAACAGCAGCCGCTGCCTTTTCGCCGATGCAATCGGCAGCGAATTGAACGCGCTGGTCGAGAATGTCCTCGACGGCAGACGCGATCAGCGACAATGACATGTCGGCGACCGGTTCGCCCTTCGGACGGCCGAAATGGGCAAGCAGGATAACCTTGGCGCCCTTTTCGGAGAGTTCGCGGATGGTCGGTATGATACGTTCGATGCGGGTCGCATCCGTCACCTGGCCGTCCTTGACCGGCACATTGAGATCGACGCGCACAAGCACGCGTTTGCCGGCGATATCGGTAAGGTCGTCGAGGGTCTTGAAAGTCATGGATTGTCTCCGGATCGGCGTTCGGAGTATGAGGCGGGCTACCCCCCTCTGTCCCTCCGGGACATCTCCCCCTCAAGGGGGGAGATCACCGAAGCCCCGAATGCTTCATGTAAGGTTGGCAGGTGTGTTGCAGCCAATCTCCCCCCTTGAGGGGGAGATGTCACGGTAGTGACAGAGGGGGGTGCCCCTCCAAGTACTCGAATCCTAGATCAGCTTTGCCATCGCAACGGCCGTGTCGGCCATGCGGTTGGAGAAGCCCCATTCATTGTCGTACCAGGACAGGATACGGACGAACTTGCCTTCCAGAACCTTGGTCTGGTCGTTGGCGAAGATCGACGAATGGCTGTCATGGTTGAAGTCGCGCGACACCAGCGGCTCGTCGGTGTAGCCGAGGATGCCCTTGAGGGCGCCGTCAGCGGCTGCCTTGATCGCGCCGTTGATTTCGGCAACCGTCGTGTCGCGCTTGGCGACGAACTTGAAGTCGACGACCGAAACGTTCGGGGTCGGCACGCGGATCGAGGTGCCGTCGAGCTTGCCCTTGAGGTGCGGCAGCACGAGGCCGACGGCCTTGGCGGCGCCGGTCGAGGTCGGGATCATCGACAAAGCTGCAGCGCGGGCGCGGTACAGATCCTTGTGCATCGTGTCGAGCGTCGGCTGGTCGCCGGTATAGGAATGGATCGTCGTCATGAAGCCATGATCGATGCCGACGACATCGTCCAGGGTCTTGACGACCGGAACCAGGCAGTTGGTCGTGCAGGAAGCGTTGGAGATGACCAGATGTTCCTTGGTCAGTTCGCTGTGGTTGACGCCGAAGACGACAGTCAGATCGGCACCGTCGGCAGGCGCCGAAACGATGACACGCTTGGCGCCGGCCTGAAGGTGCAGGGCAGCCTTGTCGCGCGATGTGAAGATGCCGGTGCATTCCAGAGCGATATCGACGCCCATTGCGGCATGCGGCAGGGTTGCCGGGTCCTTGATCGCGGTGACCTTGATCGGCTTGCCGCCGGCAACGATGATCGTGTCGCCTTCGACCTGCACCGTGGCCGGGAACTTGCCGTGGATCGAATCGTAACGCAGCAGATGGGCATTGGTCTCGACAGGGCCGAGATCGTTGATGGCAACGACTTCAATATCGGTGCGGCCGGATTCGACGATGGCGCGAAGGACGTTGCGGCCGATGCGGCCAAAGCCGTTGATGGCAACTTTTACAGTCATTTCAGGTCTCTCCCTGTCTAAGGTGTCGATGTGGAAAACGGAGCGCGTTCTGACGCGCTCCGAAGGGGAAAATCAGGCAAGCTTCTTTTCGGCAGCCGCGACGATGGCGTCCGAGGTGATGCCGAAATGCTTGAACAGGTCCTTGGCCGGACCGGACGCGCCAAACGAGTGCATGCCGACGAAATCTCCATCATTGCCGATGAAGTAATCCCAGCCCTGGCGGACTGCGGCTTCTGCGGCGATCTTGACCGGTGCTGTACCGATAACGGCCTTGCGGTAATCGTCCGGCTGCTCCTGGAACAGTTCGACGCAGGGAACCGAAACCACGCGGGTCGCAATGCCCTTGCCGTTCAGTTCGGCTGCAGCCTTGACGGCCAGTTCGACTTCCGAGCCGGATGCGAAGATCGAGACCTTGGCATTCTCAGCGGCGATTAGCTCATAGGCACCCTTGGCGCAGAGGTTTTCGGCCGAATAGGTCAGGCGCGCCGGCGCCAGATTCTGGCGGGTCAGCGCCAGGCCGGATGGACGGTGCTGTTCCTTCAGGGCTTGCTGCCAGCATTCAGCGGTTTCCACCGCGTCGGCCGGGCGGAACATCAGGAGGTTCGGAATGGCGCGAAGGGCTGCCATGTGTTCGACAGGCTCGTGCGTCGGGCCATCTTCGCCGACCCCGATCGAATCGTGCGTCAGGACATGGATGACGCGGATGCCCATCAGGGCAGCCAGGCGGATCGACGGACGGCAGTAGTCCGAGAAGATCATGAAGCCACCGGAATACGGGATCAGACCGCCGTGCAGCGTGATGCCGTTCATGGCGGCAGCCATGCCGTGTTCGCGGATGCCCCAGTGCATGTAGCGGCCGGAGAAATCGGTCGGGGTGATCGACGTCATCTGGCTGGTCTTGGTGTTGTTGGACGGCGTCAGGTCGGCCGAGCCGCCCAGCATTTCCGGCACGATGCCGTTGATGACTTCAAGCGCGTCTTCCGACGCCTTGCGCGTGGCAATGGCCGGCGGAGCATCGGCCAGCTTTTTCTTGTAGGTGTCGATGGCGGCATCGAGATTGCCCGGAAGCACACCGGCAAAACGGCGGGTGAACTCGGACTTCTTGCCGGCCTCGGTCGAAGCCAGACGGCCTTCCCAGGCCTTGCGCGCGTCTGCCGAGCGGCCACCGGCCGTGCGCCAGGCGTCGAGAACGTCTGCTGGGATGGTGAAGGCTTCGGATTCCCAGTTCAGCGCCTTGCGGGCTGCCGCAATTTCCTCGGCGCCGAGCGGCGAACCGTGGACTTTATGGGTGCCCTGCTTGTTGGGCGCGCCGAAACCGATGACGGTCTTGCAGGCGATGAAGGTCGGGCGGTCGGACTTGTGGGCTTCCTCGATGGCTGCCGCGATCTGATCCGGATCATGACCGTCAACGCGGATCGTGTTCCAGTGAACGGCCTGGAAGCGGGCGATCTGGTCGGTCGAATCCGACAGCGAGACGGCGCCGTCGATGGTGATGTTGTTGTCGTCCCAGAACAGCACCAGCTTGTTGAGCTTGAGGTGGCCAGCCAGCGCAATGGCTTCGTGGCTTATGCCCTCCATCAGGCAGCCATCGCCGCACAGGACATAGGTGCGATGGTTCTGCAGGTCGCTGCCGAACTCTTCTTCGAGCTTGCGCTCCGCAATCGCCATGCCGACGGCATTGGCAATGCCCTGGCCGAGCGGGCCGGTGGTGGTTTCGATGCCGGAGGCATGACCGTATTCCGGATGACCGGCCGTTTTGGAACCCAGCTGGCGGAACTGCTTGATGTCCTCGATGGTCATATCCTCGTAGCCCGTCAGATAGAGCAGCGAGTAGAGCAGCATCGAGCCATGGCCGGCCGACAGGACGAAACGATCGCGGTCTGCCCAGAGCGGCGCCTTCGGATCGAATTTCAGGTAACGGGAGAATAGCACCGTTGCCACATCGGCAGCACCCATGGGCAAGCCGGGATGGCCGGAATTGGCCTTTTCAACGGCATCCATGGAGAGGAATCGGATTGCATTTGCCATCCGGTCGTGATTTTCGCGAGAGATCATTGTCTGTTCCGCTTGAGTTCGGTGGACAGGGGACGGTCTCTATCCTCCAAAGACCGTATGAGAAGCGGCTGACACATAGCACCTGCTTCGACGGAGTCAACAAATACGGGCTTTCCGACTATGCCGGAAGGTGCTTTTTGGAGTGGTTTACGCTTAATCGGTACGGGCGGGCCTGCGGCATGCTAATCGATTTAAAAATCGTGATCCACAGGTTCCGCAGCCTGTGCGGGCCGTCGGCGTTGTGAACACTTGCCGAATGGGTTTATTAGTGTGATTGGCTTGAAATACAGGCTCCGGGCGGCGATTCGACGCGGCCTGGCGCGTATCAGGAAAGCGTGATGGCGGCAGGAAAGACAGTCAAGGCGGCGATCGACGAGTTGCGTAGTGCATTAAGCAGCCTCGAAAATGCCATTGATGGACGGTTCGACCGGGAGCGGGATCGCGGCGAGATCGAAGGTGAAGTGCGGCGTGTCAACACCGACCGGTCGCGGCTCGCCCAGGAACTCGACCAGTCGCAATTCCGGGCAAACCGCCTTGAGGAAGTCAATCGCGAAGTCTCGCGCCGTCTGGTGACGGCCATGGAAACGATAAGGGCAGTGCTGGACCGCTAAGGCGCGGTCGGCCTGCGGGTCAGGTGACGTATGGCGCAAGTAACGGTGACGATCGACGGCAAGGCCTATCGCATGGCATGCGAGGAGGGCCAGGAAGATCACCTGACCGAACTGGCCACCCACTTCGACCAGTATGTCAATCATCTGAAAAGCCAGTTCGGCGAGATCGGCGACCTGCGCCTGACCGTGATGGCCGGCATCATGGTGATGGACGAGCTCAGCGAAGTGAACCGCAAGCTGAAAAACCTGCATGAAGAGGCCGATGGTCTGAGACAGGGCCGCGCCGCGACCTTGTCCGATCAGCAGAAGAATGAGGATGCCCTGGCTTCGGCGCTCTCAGAGGTGACATCGCAGATCCACGACATTGCCGCCAAGCTCAGCGGCAAGGCTGCTTCTTCGTCTCATTGAATTTTGACAGTTTCAGCGCGTGCCACTGGCGCAAGCGGTCAATGCACTCTATATTCCAGTTGCGGTCTGCGCTTCCCGACAGGACACCACAATCCCTGGGGCCATACTCGATCCAAAGGGAGCTGTCCCTGACCTGGCCCGTGGGCTAGGTCACATGGCGCCCACCTACGTTTGTAGGCACCCAGGATCGTAAAAAGTCCATCGGTTGTGTGGATCGCACTTTTCCCCTTCTGAAAACACCTATCCCTGTGCCGCTGGCCGAAATGCCTCGCGGATGGCGTTGGACATGGTTTCGACGATCCGTTTGTTGCCGCGGGGCCTGGTTTTCATCACGACATTCGAAAAATCGATGACATCGTAGCCATCCGCTGCGGTGAGCTCGCGGCAGCCGGCGGGGATGCTTGAGCGAGTGAGCGGGGCGATGGCAAGGCCTGACGTGACTGCGGCGATCAGGCCGCTGCTGGTGCGGCTGATATAGGCGACCCGGCTATCGATGCCGCGTTTCGTCAGGCTGCGCAGTGCCAGCTCATCGCACCATCCATTTTTGAGGTAGGTATAGGTGGCGATCGGTAGAGGCTGCCTCGTGTGGGCACCGTGCTGGTCGGATGTCACCCAGACGGTTGGATCGACCATCAGCACTTCGTTGCGCGTTGGTCCGCCCGGCTCGAAAACAACCGCAATGTCGATTTCGCCGGCATCGAGCGCTGCGAGGTTGGACATCGAGACACCCTGCTGCACGGTGACTTCGACGCCCGGATGAACGGCGGCGAATGCACCCAGCGCCTTCGGTAGGGTCGAGTTGATATATTCCTCCGAGATGCCGATCCTGACCGAGCCATCCAGAGCCGGAAGCCGGATCGATGCGGCGGTGTCGTCCAGCAGCGTGACGATGCGGCGGGCGTTGTCCAGCAGCCGTATGCCGTGCCCGGTCATGTTGACGCCGCGTGAACCGCGCTCGAACAGGCTCTCGCCCAGGATCTCCTCGAGCTTTTTGATCTGCATGCTGACGGCCGATTGCGTCCGGCCGACGGTTTCACCCGCCTTGGTGAAATTGCCGCTTTCGGCGACGGCGACGAAGGTACGGAGAAGATCGCTTTCGAGAGGAGGAAACATCGTGCCAGCCATCATATTTTCTGATGATAGGCATGCTCGCAATTCGTTGGCTTGATGTCAATGGACGTCCGATACTCCCGGTAAACACGTCGGAGTTGTCCGGATATGAAGCACGACCACAGAACACGGCGGTGGCCCGCCAGACTGAGCAGATGGATATGGAGCACGCTTGCGCAATGGCAGCAGAAGCGCCGGGCGCGGCTGGCATTCACGGAAATATGGCGCCGTAAAAGCGCGCATCTGCTGGAGGACATCGGTTTGAACAGAAGGGATGCCGGATGCGATCTGCCCGATGGTGCCAAGCGGCACCGTTTCTGGATGTTATGAGATCAAATCCATCCGGGCGGCGCGAAAAACCGCTTCGGCGACGTTGCCAGCCTGCAGTTTCTCCATCGCCGAGGCGAAGGCCTGCTCTATCTTCTCGTGGCAAATATCGGTTTCCCGGGTGATGTCTTCCCGGGTTCTCCCGCGCGCCGTCAGTGACAGGCAACGCAGTTCCAATGGATCGAGTTCTTGCAGCATCTTGTCCTTCATGGACATATCCGGCTCCGTATAAAAGCTGAACAGTTCCCCGCATCGCCGGAAGCGGGCACCGAACTGTTTTCCTGATGTTGATTGCAGCCCTCTCTTGCACGGCGGCGAGAGGGCGCGAAAGTGGAACCGGTTTGCATGATGAACAGACTTCTAAAATCGTGCCAGTTTGGGAAAACCGCGCGGTTGTGTGGCAAAAAGTGGCAGATGTACCGGTTGCGCGGTTCCCTTGGCCCGGTTTGATGCACTAGACATGAATGATGGCAGACGGGAGAGCATGTCCATGACACCGAGGGAACTGAAAGCTGCGCTGCGTTTGGAACGTCTGGCGCTGCGCGATTCGATGACGCCGGAGGCGCGCATCGAAGCGAGCCTCAGAATGCTCGACCATGCCGGCGATACGATTGAATTTGATTCCGGACAGGTGATTTCCGGCTTCTGGCCGATCCGCTCGGAGGTGGATATCCGGCCGCTGATGGCGCGCCTGTGCGAGCGCGGCGCCCGGCTTTGCCTGCCGGCCATTCTCGACAAGCAGACGATCGTTTTTCGTGAACTCGTAGCCGGCGCCCCTATCGTGGAAACAGGGTTTGGTACGACCGGGCCAGCCGAAGACGCGCCGGTTCTCGATCCGGACATTATGCTTGTGCCCTTGGCTGCCTTCGACAGGACGGGCCACCGGATCGGCTATGGAGCTGGATATTACGACCGAGCCATCGAGCGTTTGCGCCTGAAAGGCCATATGCCGAGGCTGATCGGGATTGCATTTGACTGCCAGGAAGTGGCATCAGTGCCGGCGGAGCCGCATGATGTGGCGCTGGATGCCCTGCTGACCGAAAGCGGGTTCCGGATTTTCGGGCTAGGAATAAGCAAATATGAGACTTTTGTTTCTGGGTGACATGGTTGGCAAGACTGGCCGGACGGCGGTCTGGGAAAAACTGCCTGGCCTGATCAGCGACCTGAAACTCGATTTCGTCATCGTCAACGGCGAGAATGCCGCCGGCGGTTTCGGCATCACCGAAGATATCTTTCTCGAGACGATCAATGCCGGCGCCGATGTGGTGACCACCGGCAACCATGTCTGGGATCAGAAGGAAGCGGTTTCATTCTGCCAGCGGCACGACCAGTTCCTGAGGCCTGCCAATTATCCGGCCGGAACACCCGGGCGTGGCTCGAACCTCTATTTCGCCCGCAACGGCGCCCGCGTGCTCGTCGCCAATGTCATGGGCCGCGTCTTCATGCATCCGGAGCTCGACGACCCCTTCAAGGCGGCCGAAAGCATTCTGGCTGCCTGCCCGCTGAAGGAACAGGCCGACGCGATCATCTTCGATTTTCATGCGGAGGCAACCAGCGAGAAACAGTGCTTTGGCCATTTCGTCGATGGCCGCGCCAGCTTTGTCGTCGGGACCCATACCCATGTCCCGACCGCTGACGCGCAGATTCTTAATAGCGGCACGGCTTACATGTCGGACGCTGGTATGTGCGGCGATTACGACTCGTCGCTCGGCATGGAAAAGGAAGAGCCGCTCAACCGCTTCATCTCCAAGATGCCGAAGGGCCGCTTCGAGGCCGCCTCCGGTCCGGCCACCCTCTGTGGAGTCGGTGTCGAGATTTCCGATCGCACGGGATTGGCCGAGAATATCGCGCCGCTGAGAATCGGGCCGCGGTTGGCCGAGACGATCCCCACGTTCTGGAGTTGAACTTTCCCTTTCATAATTTCACGCGATTAAATGTGATACAAAAATTATGAAAATCGTTTATGATGAGATCAAGCGGAAGCTCAATATAGAGCAGCACGGGTTTGATTTCGCCGATTTGACACTGGACTTTTTTGCGAGCGCCACGATCGTTCCGGTCAAGCAGGGACGATTGATGGCGATCGGAATCATGCGACCCGGCGTGATCGCCGTCGTCTTTGTCACTCTTGGTACGCAGGCCATTTCGATTGTCTCGCAACGCCTGGCAAGCAGAAAGGAAAGGTTGGCTCATGAACGTTCACAAGCCGCAAATCCCACCGCTGACGGATGAGCAGGAGGCTGACATTCAAAGAAAGATAGCCAGTGACCCGGACAACCCTGAAGCGACCGACGAAGAACTGTCGCAAGCGCGCCCTTTTGCCGAGGTGTTTCCCGAATTGATGGACAGTATCCGCCGTTCGCGCGGGCGCCCGGTTGTTGAAACACGCAAGCAGCAGATTTCTTTGCGGCTCGATCCCGATGTCATCGCGAAGTTCAAAGCGACGGGCAAGGGCTGGCATGCGCGCGTCAACGAGATTTTGAAGCAGGCAAAACCCTAATCCAGCCATTATACTGATGACGTAATCGTGAGTGGCAGCTCGGCAATCGAGACTGGACCTTGCGCATCCGCTGTCTATCCTCAGCGTCCATGCCAACCTTGGTTCTAAGAGGTGCATGATGCCGCGATTGATCCTGATTGCATTTGCCGCCATCGCTCTTTTGCACATTCTGTGGCCGATGCCTGCGCATGCGCAGAGCGCCCGGCCGCCGGTCAGCCAGTGCCAGGCGATCGCCCGGTCTCTTCCCGCCGTCATCTTCGCCAGTTTCAAGCCGTCGTCCGCCTTTGGCGTTCAGGCCGCGGCCGACGACAAGGTCGTTATCACCTATGTCGGCCATTCGACGTTTCTGATCGAGACGCCGGGCGGCGTTTCGATCGCCACGGATTACAGCGGCTGGTATGCGCCACCGAAGGTGCCGGATGTGGTGACGATGAACAAGGCGCATTCCAGTCACTATACGCTGACGCCGGACCCGGCGATCAGCCAAGTGCTCCACGGGTGGGGTGATAACGGGCAACCGGCGGATCACGATGTCGTTGTCGGTGACGCCTATATCCGCAATGTCACGACGGATATCCGCTCGGGCGGCGCCGTGATGGAGCCGGACGGCAATTCGATCTTCATCTTCGAGGTGGCGGGCCTTTGCATCGGCCATCTCGGGCATCTGCATCATGAACTCGACGATACCGATTATGCCGAGATCGGCAGGCTCGATGTGCTGATGGTGCCGGTCGATGGCGGCCTGACGATGGGGGCGCAAAGCATGAGCCGGGTGGTGACGCGGCTGCGCTCGTCGCTGATCCTGCCGATGCACCGCCGCGGCCCGCCGGTCACAAGCTTCCTGCAGATGTTCGGGGATGGTTTCGACAAGAGTTTTTCCGCGCAGGCAAGCGTAACGGTCTCCATGCGTTCCTTGCCAAAGAAGCCGCTGATTTATATTCTGCAGGGCGTCTGACCCTGGGGACCCTGGAATGAAGTTTTTCGCCGCTTGCCTTCTTGCCGTTCTTTCCATGACAACTCAGGTTCTTGCCGACGGCGCCCCGCCGCCGCGTTTGCCCGCTGCGGAAGGCGGCAAGACGCCTATCACCGTGCCGGAGACGACAACGTTCGGCCGGCAGGAAGAGTTCGTTCTGCCCTCCGGCAATATCGGCTGCATCTATACGCCTGAAGGCGGCACGGAGGTGTATCAGCCAGCGGACGGCGGTCCGGAACTGTCCTGTGATCGCGTCGAGCCCCATTATGTCCGCGCGACATTGTCCCGCAAAGGGGCTGCCGCGCTTGTCAAAGATGTCGGCGATCCGAGTTGCTGCTCGGCAGGCCCCGTGCTCGATTATGGTCAAAGCTGGGCTGCAGGGCCCTTTTCCTGTCTTTCGACCCGAACCGGTCTGTCCTGCCAGCGTAGCGACGGCCATTCGTTCTTTCTCAGCCGCAAGCGCCTTGCCGCCAACTGAAAAAAGGCGGCCCCTTCTGGACGCAAAGCGCCAATGAAACTATAAGGCGGCCAATTCCAAACATGACTAGCATGAGAAGAGGGCGCCATGGCCGGCCATTCACAGTTTAAAAACATCATGCACCGCAAGGGCCGTCAGGACGCCGTGCGGTCGAAAATGTTCTCCAAGCTCGCACGCGAAATTACCGTTGCGGTCAAGGGCGGTCTGCCCGACCCGACGATGAATGCCCGCCTGCGCCTGGCGATCCAGAACGCCAAGGCACAGTCGATGCCGAAGGACAATATCGAGCGCGCCATCAAGAAGGGCTCGGGTGCCGACGGCGAGAACTACGAAGAAGTCCGTTACGAAGGCTATGGCCCGGGCGGCGTTGCCGTCATCGTCGAGGCTCTGACGGACAACCGCAACCGCACCGCCTCCAATGTCCGCTCGACCTTCACCAAGGCCGGCGGCGCGCTGGGCGAAACCGGCTCGGTTTCGTTCTCGTTCGATCGTGTCGGCGAGATTTCCTACAAGCTTTCGGTTGGCGATGCCGACACGGTGATGGAAGCGGCAATCGAGGCCGGTGCCGAGGACGTGACGACCGACGAGGACGGCCACTTCATCATCTGCGGCTTCGAGGATATCGGCGACGTTTCCAAGGCGCTTGAAGCGACGCTCGGCGAAGCCGATACCGTCAAGGCGATCTGGAAGGCCCAAAACACGGTGCCGGTCGACGAAGAACGCGCCCAGTCGCTGATGAAGCTGATCGACACGCTGGAAGACGACGATGACGTGCAGAACGTCTACACCAACTTCGAAGTGTCCGACGAAGTGATGGCCAAGCTTTCGGCCTAACTTGCGCGGTTCACGTCACCGCCTGTCGGAATTGGCAATCCAGTTCGGGCAGTTGGGCATTAGGCTCCCCTCTTTTCGAGAGGATGTTGATATGCAGACCGTGACGAAACTCGCGACACCCGTTCCCGCAGACGGCGATCCGGCAACACTGGATGGTTGGGTTGTTGTCGCGGGTAATCCTTCGATGAAAACCTGGGCACTGCACACATCGTCTGACGGGTCGATGGTATCGGGCTTTTGGGAAGCGACGCCCGGCACCTATCACGCGACCTACACGGCCTATGAGTTCGTGCACATGATCGCCGGCAAGATCATCATCACACCGGATGGCGGCACGCCCGTCACGGTCTCCGCCGGCGATGCCTTCGTCGTCGAGGCCGATTTCAAGGGCACGTGGGAAATCCTTGAAACCGTGCGCAAGCATTTCGATTTCAAGGTTTCAGCCTGATCTAAGATTGAGGTGATGGATACCCCGGATTTCTCCGGGGTATTTTTATGCCGCCTTGGCCAGTCGCTGCTGCGCATCTGCAAACAGCCGGACCGATTTCAGCCGCGCGTCCATATCGTAGATCGGCATGGAGACAATCACTTCGTCGGCGTCCGTCTGGTCGATGAACCGGTCGAGTTTCGTTTTGATCGTCTCCGGCCCGCCGACGACTGCATAGGTCATGGCGTGATCGACGAAGATTTTCTCATTGTCGCTCCAGAGATCGTCCATCGAATCGACCGGTGGCGGAAACTGACCGCGGGCATTGCGGCGCAGTGCCACGAAAGACTGCTGCATCGAGGTGAAGAGGTGGTCGGCCTCGGCATCGCTATCGGCGGCGACGCCCATCATGCCGACCATGGCATAGGGCTGGTCGAGATATTGCGACGGCTCGAAACGTTCGCGGTAGATTTCCAACGCCGACAGGAGCATGTCCGGAGCGAAATGCGAGGCGAAGGCGAAGGGCAGGCCGAGCATGCCGGCCAGATGCGCACTGAAATGGCTTGAACCGAGCAGCCAGATCGGCACATTGCTATCGGCGCCGGGCACGGCGATCAGGTCCTGACCATCTTGGATCGGACCGAGCAGCGCCTGCAGTTCAATCACGTCATTGGGGAAATTGTTGGCGCTCGCTTCCATGTTGCGGCGAAGCGCCGATGCGGTGCGCATGTCCGTTCCCGGCGCGCGGCCAAGGCCAAGGTCGATGCGGCCCGGATAGAGCGCGGCCAGCGTTCCGAACTGCTCGGCAATCACGAGCGGAGAATGGTTGGGCAGCATGATGCCGCCGGAGCCGACGCGAATGGTCTTGGTGCCGGCCGCCACATGCGAAATGACGATGGCGGTCGCCGCACTGGCGATGCCCTTCATGCCGTGATGCTCGGCCAGCCAGAAGCGCTTGTAGCCGGATGCTTCGGCTTCCTGCGCCAGCCGGCGGGAGTTTTCCAGGGCTTGGGAGGCGGTCGACCCCTGCGTGATCGGGGAGAGGTCGAGGATCGAAAAGGGCACCATGGGAAAAGCCTTCGATGAATGGAACTGATAGAAGCCTATGTAAGATCGAATTTCGTAAATCCAAGCCTGACGATGACATGTGATGAGACCGTATCGCCAAATTGTGATGGATGTTTTTGTTTTGTTCACATTTTGCTGGCAGCGTCCGGGCATGAGTATTAAGCTTCCGACCATGCACAACACGATTCGTATCATCGGCATCGATCCAGGCCTGCGCCGCACCGGCTGGGGTGTCATCGATACGCTCGGCAATTCGCTGCGCTTCGTCGCTTCCGGCACCGTTACCTCGGATGGCGAGATGGACTTGGCGTCGCGGCTTTGCCAGCTGCATGACGGTCTGGTTGACGTTATTCACACCCATAAGCCGGATGAGGCTGCCGTCGAGCAAACCTTCGTCAACAAGGACGCGGTGGCGACGCTGAAGCTCGGCCAGGCGCGCGGTATCGCCATGCTGGTGCCGGCGCGGGCGGGTCTTCAGGTGGCTGAGTATGCGCCGAACGCGGTGAAAAAAGCCGTGATCGGTGTTGGCCACGGTGAAAAAAAGCAGATCCACATGATGCTGAAAATCCTGATGCCGAAAGCCGAATTCAAAGGCGACGATGCTGCGGATGCCTTGGCGATCGCCATCTGCCACGCCCACAATCGCGGCGGCGCGCGGATGCGCATGGCGGCGCTCGCCGGCTGATTTGTTCTTGACTTGTTCTATTTTGGCGCTTAAGTAATACCTAAGAGGTATTACAATGCGTGTGACGGAAAAAGGTCAGGTGACCATCCCGAAGAATGTGCGATCGAATCTGGGTATCGAGCCGGGGTCGAGCGTTGAGTTCGTTCTGAAAGGGAGCGAGGCCGTTCTGCGTCGCATCGAGCCCGCTCACGCGGCGATCGAACGCTCGGTTCAGGAGTTTTCTGATCATCTCAACCGCCACAAAGGATCGATGCATCTTGGCGGTATGGATGGAGATGAATTTTACCGGCTGTTGAGGGACTGATGGCAACATTGGTCGATACGAACGTGCTGATTGACGTGTTTCACACGGGCAGCCCGTTTGAGGAGTGGTCGGCTCTGCGGCTGGCGGATGCCAAGCGCGTGGGTTCAGTCGTCATCAATCCATTGATCTACGCCGAAATGGCTGCAGGCTTTGTTCTTGCTTCAACGCTGGAGGCGGTTCTGTCCCCGTCCGCTTTTCAGCGTGAGGATTTGCCATGGGAGGCTGCGCACGCGGCTGGACAGGCTTTTTTGCGATACAAGAAATCTGGTGGAGACAAGCGGTCGCCGTTGCCGGATTTTTATATCGGCGCCCATGCAGCGGTGCGCGGCTACCGGATTCTGACCCGTGATCCGGCGCGATACAAACTCTACTTTCCCTCCGTCGAACTGATCACCCCGGACACTCACCCATGAAGGATTTTGCGCCATGATCGGCAAGCTCAAGGGAACGATCGACGAGATTGGCGAGGACCATGTCGTGGTGGATGTTCATGGCGTCGGCTACGTCGCCCATTGTTCGTCACGGACATTGTCGAAGATCGGTTCGCCCGGCGAGGCTGTCGTGCTGTTCATCGAGACCTATGTGCGCGAGGACCAGTTGCGGCTGTTTGGTTTCTTGTCGGCCCTTGAACGGGAATGGTTCCGGCTGCTGCAAAGCGTGCAGGGCGTCGGCTCCAAGGTGGCGCTTGCCGTTCTCTCCGTGTTGACGCCGGGCGAATTGGCCAATGCCATTGCGCTTCAGGATAAGACAGTCGTGTCGCGCGCACCGGGCGTCGGGCCGAAGGTTGCGGGCCGCATCGTCACCGAACTCAAGAACAAGGCACCAGCCTTTGCCGGCGATGCGGGCGCCAATATCGGCTTGAAGCAAGAGCTTGGCGAAGGCGTCGCTTCCGCGCCGGTGTCGGATGCGGTGTCGGCGCTGAGCAATCTCGGCTATTCGCGGGATCAGGCGGCCAATGCCGTGGCAGCGGCGTTGAAAAATGGCGGCGAGGGGCTGGACAGCGCCAAGCTGATCCGGTTGGGGCTGAAGGAATTGGCACGATAGTTTGTTGCTTTTCACACGCCGCCTTACTATTTTAGAAAAGTAAGGATTTTGGCTGGGGTAATATGATGGGACATCATGCGACGATTACGTCAAAAGGTCAGATGACTGTACCGAAGGCTGTTCGGGAAGCACTGAACATAAAGCCGGGCGATAAGTGTTATGTGTGGGTTCGCGACGGTGAAATGATCGTTATTCCCCGCAACAAGAGTTTTGCCGATTTGGCTGGCATACTCGGTGAGCCGCCGTATGGAGCAGGTGCGACGATTGGTGACTTGTCCGACGCCGCCGCCGATGGCGCAACCAAGCATGTGATGCGCTCCGTTCGGCAGGCAGACGCGGAGTGATGGCGCGCATCGGTGTGGGCACTAACATCTTGGTTCGCCTCTTTGTGAAGGACGATCTCAGGCAATTCGCATCTGTTGCACGATTGGTTACTACTCTTAAGGACGACGATGTATTTTTTATCAATATCGTCGTCTTGATTGAGACATTGTGGACGCTGAGCAGACAATACGGTTACCAAAAGCCTCAACTTTTGGCTTTGGCCCAGGCGCTTCTGGAGCGTAGTGACCTGGAGGTTGACCAATATGAAATCGTCGGCAATGCGATCAATATATCGAGACTTTTGGGCGCGGACATATCCGATGCCCTGATCGGTGAATTGAACCGGCTTTCGGATTGCGCCCACACTCTTACTTTCGACGCGAAAGCCGCCAAAACAGTCCCCGGAATGGAACTTCTCGCATGACCGATGCCGCACGTTTGATCACCCCGGAAAAGCGCGGCGAGGACCTCGATACGACGCTGCGCCCGCAATCGCTGGACGAGTTTACCGGCCAGGCGGAGGCGCGCGCCAATCTGAAGGTGTTCATAGAGGCGGCGAAGAACCGGGGTGAGGCGCTGGATCATGTGCTGTTCGTCGGCCCGCCCGGCCTCGGCAAGACCACATTGGCGCAGATCATGGCCAAGGAGCTCGGCGTCAATTTCCGCTCGACATCCGGCCCGGTGATCGCCAAGGCTGGTGACCTTGCGGCACTTTTGACCAACCTTGAAGACCGGGATGTGCTGTTCATCGACGAAATTCACCGGTTGAACCCGGCCGTAGAGGAAATCCTCTACCCGGCGATGGAGGATTTTCAGCTCGACCTGATCATCGGCGAGGGACCGGCGGCCCGGTCGGTGAAGATCGACCTGTCGAAATTCACGCTGGTAGCGGCCACCACCCGGCTCGGGCTGTTGACGACGCCGCTGCGCGACCGTTTCGGCATTCCGGTGCGGTTGAACTTCTATACGATGGAAGAACTGGAATCGATCGTCCGCCGTGGCGCCCGGCTAATGGGGCTGGGTATCACCGAAGATGGTGCGCGCGAAATCGCCCGCCGGGCGCGCGGCACGCCGCGTATTGCCGGACGGTTGTTGCGCCGGGTGCGGGATTTTGCCGAGGTTGCAAAGGCCGAAGCCGTCACCAAACAGATCGCCGATGAGGCGCTGACCCGGCTTCTGGTCGACAATATGGGGCTCGACCAACTCGACAAGCGCTACCTGACGATGATTGCACTCAATTTTGGCGGCGGTCCGGTCGGCATTGAAACAATTGCCGCAGGTCTGTCCGAACCCCGCGATGCGATCGAGGACATCATCGAGCCCTACATGATCCAGCAGGGTTTCATCCAGCGGACCCCACGGGGGCGTATTTTAACCGCAAACGCATGGAAACACCTTGGATTGCAGGTGCCGAAGGATCTGGAAGCCACGCAGTTCCGCCTGTTCCAAGAGGATGATTGATTGTTGACGCGGCGGAGTTTTGTAAGAACGCTTGGCGCACTGATGTTGTCGGGCGTGGCCTCCGGCGCTTATGCCGTCGGGATAGAGCCTGTGGGACGGCCGCGGGTCGTTCGCTACAATCCGGTTCCAAACAAGTGGCCGGCCGGGTTAAAACTGCGGCTGGTGATCCTGGCCGATCTGCATGCCTGCAGGCCTTGGATGTCACCGCGCCGGATCGGCGATATCTGCGCGCAGGCCAATGCGCTTGATGGCGACATGATCCTGCTGTTGGGCGACTTTCTCTCCGGAATGCGCATGGGGGGCAACCGGGTAACATCCGATGAGTGGGCGGGCGAGCTTGCCCGCCTTGCGGCGCCTCTCGGTGTTCACGCGGTGATGGGAAATCATGACTGGATCGATGATCCCGATGCAATGATCGCAGGCATGGGGCCAACGATCGTGCACAAGGCTCTTTCCTCGATCAATGTCCCTATCTACGAAAACCAGGCAGCCCGTTTCGAAAAGGACGGCAAAGGGTTTTGGCTGGCAGGTCTTGCCGACCAGATCGGGCCGCGCGAAGGCCTCGACGATTTACCGGGAACCTTGGCGCAGGTCACCGACGAAGCGCCGGTTATCCTGATGGCGCACGAGCCCGATGTTTTTCCAGCGGTGCCGGACAGGGTGTCGGTGACATTGTCGGGGCATACGCATGGCGGGCAGATCCGGCTGTTTGGCTATTCGCCGATCGTGCCGTCGCGCTATCGCAACCGGTACGCTTATGGGCATGTGGTGGAGGACGATCGTAACCTGATCGTTTCAGGTGGGCTCGGCTGCTCGATTGCCCCCATCCGTTTCGGCTCGCCGCCGGAAATCGTCGTCGTCGAACTTGGATAGGTCATGCCCAAACGTAAAATGATCCGGATGGATGGGCCGCGCAGACAGCGGTTCAATTTTCGCATTGCAGGCCTTGGCTTTCGCGACGGTCACGTTCTGGTGCATCGGGCAGTGCATGAGGATTTCTGGACATTTCCGGGCGGGCGGGCAGAGATCGGCGAGACGTCGGTTGAAACATTGAAGCGCGAAATGATCGAGGAACTCGGCGTCGAGGTCAGCGTCGGGCGCATGCTCTGGACGGTCGAAAACTTCTTTCGCTACGAGGAGCGCGATCATCACGAGATCGGCTTCTACTACGAGATGGAAATTCCCGCGCGGTTTCCGTTTCATCCCAGCGATATCGTTCATCGCTTGCGGGACGGCAAGAACGATCTGGAATTCAAATGGGTGAAGGCTACCAAGGCGGCGCTGACGGCGCTTGATATCCCGCCCTATTTTATCGCCGAACAGATTGAGGCCTTGCCACAGACACCGGTCCATATCATCTGGCATGACGGCGATCTCGATCGGTAGATCACAGCGCCCGGCACACGGACGGACACTGCCGGGCTAAGCCAGCTGTCCTATCGTCGCTCTGAGCAACTCCAAGCCGCCCGGCTTCCAGTCTAGCGCTTCAATTTTGCAAGTGCCCATCGGGTTGCAGGCTGCCCTGTCCCCGGGGGGCGGCAGGGGATGCGGACAGTGCGTGGCGCGCTGCAGAAACGACAGGATTTCACGGGTGTCGGTCACGACATCGGAGACGTTGAAGGTTTCTCCGTTGATCCGCACGCTGTCCGCTTCCAGCATCAGCCGCACGGCTCGGGCAACATCGTCGCCGTGTACTTCGGTGCTGGCGCGCGGTGTAATGGGCTTGCCGCCAAGGTAGTCCTCAAACAGCCTGGCCCATTTATGCCGACGCCCGGGTCCTGCGGGGCCGTAGATGCCGGTTGCCCGCAGGCTTGCGGTGACGAAGCCATGGCCGCAGAGGGAAAGCAGGCTGCGCTCCGCCTGCAGCTTGACTTCGCCATAGAGCGTGTCCGGCTTGCCGTGCATATCCTCTGTCAAGAGCGTGCCGGGTGGTTGCTGGCCATAGGCGGCGCGACTCGACAGGAAAACGCAGCGGCGCACGCCGGCGTCGCGGGCGGTTTCGAAAAGCCGCACCGTGCCGTCAAGATTGGCGCGTTGAAATCCTTCGGAATCATCCCCTTCGCCGTCGCGATATTTTCCGGGCACATGATGAAAGGCGGCATGTACGAAATAATAGACATGATCGAAGGCTTCGATCTGTTCGGCATCCGGATCGAGCCGCAGCGGCACGAAAGCGACATCCTTGGAAAAGAAGCCCGGTTCGGGCGCGGTGCGGCCGCCGACGGTGACTTTGTAGCCATTGGCCAGCAGGTGCTCGACGATGAAGCGGCCGGCATAGCCGGTGCCGCCGGAAACGAGAACGCGTGTCATAAGCTTCCTGATGTCACTCCGGGCTTTGCGGGCTCGGGTTTGGCAGATCGGCAATGGACGGAATAGCCTTGCCGCTGAAAAAAGCATGCCAGAGATTGATCAGCGGTCGCAGTCTTTCCGCTTTCGGATGGTCCTTTTCCCACGGTTTTTCATATTGATAATGCAGCACACCGATCGATGACCAATCCCACAGCGCCGGCATGGTAAACCATACATATTGCAGCATATTCATCGTGACAGGGAGCCCGTGCCATTCCGGGAAAAAATCCTGCAGAAAAGTCTGGTCGGTGCGCGGCCAGAAGGTATCCGGTGCATCCAGTCGTGCCAGCATGGCGTCGAACGTCTGGAGAGAGGGCGTGGCGACGAAGACCCCGGAGTTCAGCCGATGGAAATCAGCAAGGCTCTCATAAACGTTGGGCGCTGCGGAAAATTCCGGATAGTCGAAATAGCGGTCGATGTTTTTCAGGACCAGCGCATCGGCATCGATGAAGATACAGCGCTCGTAGCCAGTTAGTTGCCAAAGCCGCAGCTTGCAGAAATTGTCGAGTGGCGAGTGAAAGTCAGGCTTGCGCCCTTTGGTGAAGGGGGCCGTGCTGTGAATGCTCTTGCGTGCATGCCGGGCGTTGAAAGCGTCCGAGAGCGGCAGAAGCTCGATGGCGACACACCGGCAGCCGAAGTCGCAGAGTGGTTTCAAAGCCTGCTGATCGACACCGCCGGTGTGGAGAACGACGATATCGGCCTTTGTTCCCGTCAGCCGGATCGAGCGGGCCAGCGCCGTTGCACCCATCGCGTAGTCCGCATTCGTTACCAGCGTCACGAATGCGTGCCGCGATCCGGCAGGGGCGACACCGTTTAAGGCAGCAACGGATTGCATCATGAAACCGATTTCAGCCTTTTTCCTTCCGGATCGTGATTGATCCTGGCGGCGATGTCCTTGGTCCAGGCTGAAACGGCAGGCACGCAGCTGCGATCGACACGGTAGGCGTACTTCTTGCCGACATCGACGATTTCCGCAAGCAGGCCGTCCTGCAGCGTGATCGGGTTGAGGCCAAGTTGGCGGAATTTTTCGTTGCGCACGACCAGATCGTTTTCGGCCGCTTCCTTGCGTGGGTTGGGCAGCCAGGCGATTTGGGAACCAGTGAGGCCGGCGATCATCTCGGCAAGATCGCGGATCCGGTGGGTCTCGGTCATCTGGTTGAATATCTCGACGCGCGCGCCGCGCTGGGGCGGGTTTTTCAATGCCAGTTCGATGCAGCGGACCGAATCCTGGATGTGAATGAAGGCGCGGGTCTGGCCGCCGGTGCCATGCACGGTCAGCGGATAGCCGATCGCCGCCTGGATCAGAAAGCGATTGAGCACAGTGCCGTAGTCGCCGTCATAGTCGAAACGGTTGATCAGCTGCTCGTGGCGGCGGGTCTGTTCGGTATGCGTGCCCCAGACGATGCCCTGATGCAGGTCGGTGATCCGCAGGCTGTCGTTCTTGGCATAGAACTGGAACAGCAGCTGATCGAGGCATTTGGTCATGTGGTAGATCGAGCCGGGATTGGCCGGATAGAGGATATCCTGCTTCGCCGTCTCACCGCTTTCGGTCTCGATGCCGACTGGAAGGTAGCCTTCCGGAATGGCCGCGCCGACCGTCGAATAACCATAGACACCCATCGTGCCGAGATGGACAAGATGGGCATCGAGGCCGATCTCGACCAGCGCGTTCAGCAGGTTATGGGTGGCATTGACGTTGTTGTTGACCGTGTAGTTCTTGTGGCGGTCGCTTTTCATCGAATAGGGCGCGGCGCGCTGCTCGGCAAAATGGATGACGGCATCCGGCCGGTTTTCGGCGAGCCAGTTTTTCAAGAGTTCGTAGTCGCGGGCCAGATCGATCAGGTGGAAATGGATACGCCGGCCGGTCTGCGCATGCCAGATGCGGGTGCGCTCCTGAATGCTGTCCATCGGGGTCAGCGACTGCACGCCGAGCTCGGTGTCTATCCAGCGGCGCGAGAGGTTGTCGATAATGTGGATGTCATGTCCGGCATCGGACAGATGCAGGGCTGTCGGCCAACCGACAAAGCCGTCACCGCCAAGGACTGCAATCTTCATGCGCCAATCTCCAGTGGGATGGAAGTCATGCGCCGGTGATAGGAGAATAGTGTGACAAGCCTGCAAAGCTTGCAAAAGGCGTCCGGTTCCTGCACAGGAAAACGAATAATTTTGCGAGGTTGCGGATGACTTTGATCGCACTTTCAGGCGAACTGACGGATGCCGGACACCAGCTTGTGCAGCGTGTCTACTACGAGGACACGGATTTTTCCGGTGTCGTCTATCACGCCCGATACCTGCATTTCATGGAGCGGGCACGTACCGATTATCTGCGCCTGCTCGGCGTCGAGCAGGCGACGCTGGCGATCGAGGGGGATAGCGAAGGTCTGGTATTCGTCGTTCACCGGATGGAGATCGATTTCAAGCAGCCGGCGCGCATGGACGATATCTTGACAATCATCACGGCAACGGAAAAGGCCGGCGGCGCGAAGATGATATTGCAACAGGAAATCCGCCGCGAGGGCACGCTGCTGATCGCGGCCAAAGTGATCATCGCCGTGATCAACGGGCAAGGACGGCCACGGCGGCTGCCTGAGACGCTGGGCAAAAGGTTCCTCGGACAAGGCTGAATTTAGCCGTCCGCCTCGACGGCTTTCAGCATCGCCTTGGTCAGGCTCTGTTTCCAGTCCTTTGCATGGCCCCACGGGTCGGTGCCGCTTTCCAGCCGCTTGAGAATATCGGGAATATGAAACCCGTTGGCGGCGTCGAGACCGTCCAGTTCGTCCCAGCCGACAGGTGTGGCAACCGGGCCATTGGCGCGGGCGCGCACCGAATAGGGAGCGACGGCGGTGGAGCCGCGATCGTTGCGCAGCCAGTCGATGAAAATGCGGCCCTTGCGTTTGGCCTTGGACATGGTGGCGATGTAGTTGTCCGGATCGTTGTCGGCTATCCTGGCGGAAAGCCCCTTGGCAAAGGCCTTGGCTTCCTCCCACGGGGCGCGGCGCGACAGCGGCACGATGACATGGATGCCCTTGCCGCCGGAAATCATGGCGACCGATTTCAATCCAAGCTCTTCCAGCGCGTCGCGAAGCGCGACGGCGGCCTGTTTGACCGTCTCGAACGTCACGCTCGGATCCGGGTCGAGATCGAAGACGAGCCGGTCGGCGGCGTCGAGCTTGTCGATGGTCGAGCCCCAGATATGCAACTCGATCGTGCCCATCTGCACGGCGGCAACCAAGCCCTTGGCATCATTGACGTAGAGATAATTGGCCATATCGCCATCGGATTCCTTGATGGGAACCTGATGGATTTCATCAGGGAAACCGTCGCCGGCATGTTTCTGGTAGAAACACTGATGATCTGGTCCCTGCGGGCAACGCAGGATCGAGGCGGGGTGGTCGGCAGCGTAGGGCAACATTCGATCGGCGATGACGCCGTAATAGCGGGCGAGGTCGATCTTGGTGATATCCGGATCGGAAAACAGCAAACGGTCGGCATGGGTAATGCGGATACCAAGCACGTCGCCGTCCGCATCCTTTTGCCTGCGCGCCGGACGTTTCTTGTCCGCAGGCGGCTCGGCCGGTGCTTCCGCTTCATTCGCCGCGGCTCTGGACGGTGGTGTTGGGTTCTTCGTTTCTGGTGTCACGGCGGAAGCCTCCTTGTCTTCACGCAGGCCCTGAAAAGCCCCGTGACGGATATGACCATCGTCGGTAAACTCGGCGAAATCGACCTCTGCAACAAGCTCCGGCGTCAGCCAGACAGCGTCACGGGCAATCTCCTTCGGGACCGCGTCGAAGGGTGACGTCTTGCGCTTCAACTTCAGGAAGCGTTTGGCCATGTCTGCCATCGTGTCTTCGTCAAACCCGGTGCCGACGCGGCCCTGATAGACGAACTTCCCGCCATCATAGGCACCAACCAGGAGCGAGGCGAATGGGCGGCCGCGTTTGTCGGAGGGCGAATAGCCGCCGATGACAAACTCCTGCCGTTTCGTGCATTTGATCTTCAGCCAGCTGCCGACCCGGCCTTCGCGATAGGGGGCATCGACTTTTTTGGCGATGATGCCTTCTTGCCCAGACTTGCACATGGCCTGGAATACTTTCTCGCCATTGCCACGGACATGTTCGCTGTACTGTACCGATCGGCTTGGGCCGAGTGTGTCCAAGAGGGCTTTCAGCGCCTTCTTGCGCTCGATCAGCGGTTGCTTGCGCAAATCCTTGCCGTCGAGTTGCAGCAGATCGAAGGCATAGAACCGCGTTTCACCGCCGGTCTTGATCGCCTTCTGCAAAGCGGAGAACTTCGAGCCTTCGTCGGAGGCAGCGACGGCTTCGCCGTCGATCAATGCGGTATCGCAATCCAAATCGGCGAACCCATGGGCGATGTCGGGAAATTTTTCCGTCCAATCCAGTCCTGTACGGGTGAAGCAGGTGATGCCGTCCTTGCCGATGGAAACAATCAGACGGTAGCCGTCGAACTTGGCTTCGTTCAGCCAGCCGTCGCCTGCCGGTGCTTCGGCGGTAAGGGTCGCCAGCTGCGGCTTGACGAAGGCGGGCGATTTGCCCGTGCGTTTCCGCGCATTTCGTGGCTCAGAGGGTTCTGCGGCAATGGCACTAGCCTTGACGTTGGCGGCAGCGCTTTTCGCCGATTCCCAGACATGGGCTTTCTTTTCCCCCTCGCCGGACGCGATCTCCTCCATCGAGCGGCCGGTTTTCACGCTTGTCAGGTTTTCTGTCAAAAGGCTTTCACCGTCCTCGCCGGTTTCCTCGTCATGCTCTTTGATCAGCAGCCAGTTTTCGCGCTTTTCTCCGTTGCGCGGCTTCATCCGCACCAAAGTCCAGCCGCCGTGCATGCGCTGGCCATGGATGTGGAATTTAAGCTTGCCTTCCCTCAGGCCTTCATCCGGATCATTGTCCGGCTCCCACCAGCCGGTATCCCACAGCATCACCGTGCCGCCGCCATATTGCTTCTTTGGAATCGTGCCTTCGAAATCGCCGTAGGCGAGCGGATGGTCCTCGGTACGCACGGCAAGCCGCTTGTCGTCCGGGTTGATGCTCGGACCGCGCGTCACCGCCCAGCTTTTCAAAACGCCCTTCCATTCGAGCCGGAAATCATAGTGCAGCCGGGTCGCATCGTGTTTTTGCACGAGAAATAGCTTGCCCGCCTTGGCGCGTTTTGCCGCCCCCTTGGGCTCGGCAGTCCTGGTGAAATCGCGCTTGCGGTTGTATTCGGAAAGGGTGTCTTGCTGCTCGGCCATGGCGGTGCCTCAAGCGGTTTTTTTCTTCGGGGCAGCTTTCTCAGGCGCGGCCTTCTCGCCGCCGCCTTCGAGGCTTTTCTTCAGCGCCGACATCAGATCGACGACATTGTCGCCACGTTTGCTGGTATCTTCCTCATCTTCGACCTCTATCTTGGCCTTCTTGCCCTTGAGCTTTCTCTGCACCAGTTCTTTCAGGGCGGTTGAGTAATTGTCCTTGAAGGTGGTGGCATCGAACGGAGCACTCTTCTTGTTAATCAAAGCGGTTGCGACTTCCAGCAGGTCCTCGTCGGAGGTTTTACCGGAAAGGCCGTGGAACATCGGGTCGGCCTTGCGCAACTCGTCGGCGTAATGCAGCGTCTCCAACAGCAGCCCGTCACCGCAGGGTTTGATGGCGGCGATGTATTCGCGGCCCCGCAGTGTCAGCTGGCCAAGCCCCACCTTGCCGGATTTGCGCAGCGCATCCCGCACCACGCGATAGGCGTCCTCGGCCAGATCGTCGGCGGGGACGACATAATAGGGTTTGTCATAGTAGATCGGCGAGATTTCCGAGGCATCGACGAACTGAACGAGTTCAAGCGTCTTTTTGGTCTCGAGTTTGACGGCGTCGATTTCCTCGGGCTCGAGCAGGACATATTTGCCGCTCTCGTACTCATAACCTTTGACAATCTCGTCGGTATCGACCGGCCCGATGCCATCGACCACCTTGTCATAGTGAACCGGCTTGCCGGAGGGTTCGTGGATCTGGCGGAAGGCAAAGCGCGCGCCGGTCTTGGTGGCGCTGAACACTTCGACGGGGATGGAAACGAGGGAAAGGCGCAACTGCCCCTTCCACAATGCACGCGATACCATGGCTCCACCTTTTCCGTGTGTCGATGTTAGTGCGGAATATTCGTCGTGGTTAGTGCGGAATATTCGTCGTGTTCGTGTCGCGGGCCAGCAGACGTTCCAGCGCCGCCACGTCCTCGCTGGTAATCACCGGCACCGGATCGGCGACCATGGCCTGCAGCAGGTCCGGCGTTATGGCACCGTTCTCGATAGCCCATTCCAGCGCTTCACGCGTCTCGCGCTCTGCCTTCAGTTGGGCGTAAAGCGCAAGGATCAGGCGGTCGCGATGATCCAAATGCGGCCGGGACAGAGGTTTGGACGATTTCTTCGGCGTGGTGGTGCTCATGGCCGGGTAACGCGGCGGGGGGCAAATTGTTCCGGTGCCAAGTCTTGGCAAAGATGACATTGCAGTGCGGCAAAGTAATACTCTCTTAACCATAATGATGTCTTAATGCGCATATTAGGGTTTCGTGCAGTGCACGTCATCCTTTCACCAAGATTGAACGCAAGAAGGCAGACAGGAAGCTTAAAGATCGGCATGACGCCGGTCATCGGCAGCTGCCGGGTCAATCTTGCAACAATGACGTTTGAGCACCCTGGCTGTGAGCATGTGACTGCTCTTGCCGGGCGTTTGGATTCGGGGATTTGAGAACGATGGAACAGGTTGGATTGGCTGCGGCGACGACAGACGTGACGCTGTGGTCGCTATTCATGCAAGCGGGCTTCGTGGTGAAGCTGGTCATGCTGGGACTGATCGGCGCGTCGATCTGGACCTGGGCGATCGTCGTCGACAAGACGCTGAAATTCGGCAAGGCCCGCCGCCAGCTGGACGCCTTTGAACAGGTGTTCTGGTCCGGCCAATCCTTGGAGGAACTCTACCGGACGCTGTCCGACCGGACGACCTCCGGCATGGGCGCGATCTTCGTCTCGGCCATGCGCGAATGGAAAAAGTCGTTCGAGCGCGGCGCCCGTTCGCCGATCGGTCTGCAGATGCGTATCGACCGGGCGATGGACGTCACCCTGTCGCGTGAAGCCGAGGCCCTGGAAGCCAGGCTCGGATCGCTCGCCACCATCGGTTCCGCCGGTCCGTTCGTCGGCCTGTTCGGTACGGTCGTCGGTATCATGACCTCGTTCCAGGCCATCGCCGGATCGAAATCGACCAATCTTGCAGTCGTTGCACCCGGCATCGCCGAGGCGCTTCTGGCCACCGCGATCGGCCTTCTCGCCGCTATTCCGGCGGTTATCGCCTACAACAAGTTCTCCGCCGATGCAGGCAAGCTGACGGCCCGCATGGAAGGTTTCGCCGACGAGTTCTCGGCCATTCTTTCGCGCCAGATCGATGAAAAGCTGCAGCCGCGCCAAGCGGCACAGTGACGGCCGCACAGTAAAAGCCTGAGCGGCACGAAGACGGAGATAGACCATGGGTATGTCAGCAGCAGGTGGATCTAAGGGTGGCGGCCGTCGCCGTGGCGGCCGTAGCGGCCGCGGTGGCAAGGGCGTCATGAGCGAAATCAACGTGACGCCGTTCGTCGATGTCATGCTGGTGCTTTTGATCATCTTCATGGTTGCAGCACCGATGATGACGGTCGGCGTGCCGATCGACCTGCCGGAAACGCAGGCCAAGGCGCTCAATGCCGAAACCCAGCCGATCACCATTTCAGTCAAGAGCGACGGCCAGGTCTTCCTGCAGGAAACGCCAATCCCGGTCGAAGAGGTCGCAGCAAAGCTCGAGGCGATCGCCACGACGGGCTACAGCGAGCGCATCTTCGTGCGTGGCGATGCGACGGCGCCTTACGGCGTGATCGCCGATGTCATGGCGCGCATTCAGGAAGCCGGCTTCAAGAATATCGGTCTCGTCACCCAGCCGCAGAAGGGCCAGTAGAGCGCGTACGATGAAGAGCAGTCTCATCACATCCGCTGTGCTGCATGGCCTGGTTCTGACCTGGGCGCTGGTGTCGCTTGGCAGTCCCAAATCGTTCGAGGTCTCCAGCATGGAGTCCATTCCGGTCGATATGGTGTCTGTCGAAGAGCTGACCCAGTTGCAGCAGGGAGACGCAAAGGCTCCGAAGTCCGAAAAGCCTTCGCCTATTCCAACTAAAAAGCCGGCCGAAATCAACAATGGTGAAAATACCGGCGACAACAGCGTCGATCTCAAAACACCGCCGAAACCGGAATCCAAGCCGATCGAGAAGGAATCGACCGGCGCGATCAAATCCGAAGAGAAGCCGCTGCCGACACCTGAACCGGTGAAGGAAGATACGCCCGACGTGACCGAAGAAAAGCCGGCATCGGAGCCTGCGACGGAGGTCGCTTCGCTGCCAGAGCCGAAGCAGGAGGTCCAGCCCGACCCCAAGCCTGCGGAGACCCCTGCCGAGGAGAAGCCTGCGGAAAATCCGGATGCCGAAGCTTTGCCGGACAAGGTTCCGACGCCAATGGCAAAGCCCAAGGTGGAACAGCCGGCGCAGACGGCCAAGACGCCCGATCGCAAGAATGAAGAGAACAAGACGGAAAAGAAGAAGACATCGACAGCGATGAAGTCGGATTTCGATGCTGACGAAGTGTCGGCCCTCTTGAACAAGCAGGACTCGTCCGGTGGCGGCACGAAGAGGTCCACCGAAACGGCTTCGCTCGGTGCCAAGAAAACCACGGGCAATACGCTGTCAGCCAGTGAAATGGATGCGCTTCGTGGGCGGATCCAAAACAATTGGTCTGTTGTTGCAGGCATTTCCGGTGCCGAAGGCCTGACGATCAAGGTGACGATGCAGCTCGACAAGAATGGCGAGATCATCGGTCGGCCTGAAGTGGTGGCGTCCGGTGGAACCGATGCCGCACGGCGGACTTTCGAAGGTAGTGTGCGGCGAGCGATCATGAAGTCGGCGCCGTTCGATAATCTACCGACAGATAAATACGACGACTGGAGCGAAGTGGTCGTCAATTTCGATCCAAGCTCCATGCTTTAGAACATCACATGAATGAATGGCTGAAAGGCTCCGTTACAATGTTGACACGCAATCCCTTCCGTTTTCTGATCGCGCTCGCGACGATGGTTACGCTATCGATCTCGCCCGTGCTTGCGAAAGTCGAACTGAATATCAACAAGGGCAATGTCGAGCCTTTGCCAATCGCCGTCACCGACTTTCTGCAGGGTGAACTGGGCCAGAAGATTTCCGATGTCGTCGCAGCCGACCTGAAGCGCTCCGGCCTGTTTGCGCCGATCGCCAAGAGCGCCTTCATCGAGAAAATCACCAATCCGGATGCTGCACCGCGCTTCGAAGACTGGAAGGTCATCAACGCGCAGGCGCTGGTCACAGGCCGTGTCACTCAGGAAGGCGACGGACGTTTAAAGGCTGAATTCCGCCTGTGGGATAGTTTTGCCGGTCAGCAGATGGCAGGCCAGCAGTTCTTCACCCAGCCGGAAAACTGGCGGCGTGTCGCCCATATCATCGCCGACGCGATCTACGAGCAGATCACCGGGGAGAAGGGCTATTTCGACACGCGCATCGTCTATGTCGCCGAAAGCGGCCCGAAGACGGCACGCAAGCGTCAGCTGGCCATCATGGACCAGGACGGCGCCAATGCCCGCGGCATCACCAATTCCAACGACATCGTCCTGACGCCGCGTTTCTCGCCGAACAAGCAGGAAATCACCTACATGTCGTTCGAGGGCAACGAGCCGCGCGTCTATCTGCTGCAGCTCGAAACCGGACAGCGCGAGGTGGTCGGCAATTTCCCCGGCATGACCTTTGCGCCGCGCTTCTCGCCGGACGGTCAGCGGGTGATCATGAGCCTGCAGCAGGATGGCAACGCCAACATCTATACGATGGACCTGCGTTCGCGCACCACGACACGCCTAACCTCGACGCCGGCAATCGACACGTCCCCATCCTATTCACCTGATGGTGGGCAGATCGTCTTCGAAAGCGATCGCGGCGGCCGCCAGCAGCTTTATGTCATGAGCTCCGGTGGCGGCGGACAGAACCGCATCTCGTTCGGCGACGGCTCCTATTCGACTCCGGTCTGGTCGCCGCGCGGAGACCTGATCGCGTTTACCAAGCAGTCGGGTGGCAAGTTCTCGATCGGCGTGATGAAGCCGGACGGGTCTGGCGAACGCATCCTGACGACCGGCTTCCACAACGAAGGCCCGACCTGGGCCCCGAACGGCCGCGTCCTGATGTTCTTCCGCCAGAACGCCGGTGCCGGTGGCCCGCAGCTCTATTCGATCGACCTGACCGGCTATAACGAGCAGCTGGTCCAGACCAAGGGCTTCGCTTCCGACCCGGCCTGGTCGCCGCTTCTCGAATAGCCTCCTCGAATAGCATCGTGACGGTGCGGCGGGAAATAAGGCGAAATTGCCGCTTTCTCGCCGCAAAGGACTGATCTAGCAAGCCCACAAGTCTATTTTGACAAACTGTTAACCATATCCGTTGAAATGGGATTAACCGCTTCCGGTTACAGTCTGGCAACCCTGAATTCAGACCATCCAAGGAGACCGGCCCATGAGCCGCATTCACGCCCAGGCCGCAGGCCGCATGCAATCCATCGCCCGCAACCCGATCATGATCGCTCTCTTCGCCAGTCTGGCACTTGCCGCCTGCGCCAAGAAGCCGATGAACAGCGCCGGTGATCTCGGTCTCGGTGCCAATTCTGCGGCGACCCCGGGTTCGACCCAGGATTTCACCGTCAATGTCGGCGATCGCATCTTCTTCGACACGGATTCCACATCGATCCGTGCAGATGCCCAGGCAACGCTCGATCGTCAGGCTCAGTGGCTGGCCAAGTACCCGAACTACGCCATCACGGTTGAAGGTCATGCCGACGAACGCGGCACCCGCGAATACAACCTGGCACTGGGCGCACGCCGTGCCGCTTCGACCAAGGAATATCTCTCTTCGCGCGGTATCTCAGCTTCGAAGATCCGTACGATTTCCTATGGCAAGGAAAAGCCGGTCGCCGTCTGCGACGACATTTCCTGCTGGTCGCAGAACCGCCGCGCCGTCACGGTTCTCGGTGGCGCCGGCATGTAATTGCCGGTCTGTGTGACAGCCGGACTTTTCTTCAAAATGCCAAGGGCCGCGTGTTTTTCACGCGGCCCTTTTTTTACTTCACGCGGCGGCGGCATGCGCCGCGATCGCTCCGATGATCTGCGGCCAATCGTTCCGATGCAGTTCGTGGCCGCCGCCTTCGATCCACTCCAGTTTCGCGTCTCCGACGACGTTTGCCAGAGCCTGGTTTGACATGAGGATTCTCTCCGGTGCCGTGGTTTCAATCGCCGCATGGGCGAAAGGGTAGGCATTCCGGCCGTTCCTTTCTTTTTTGTCACACTTTGACCGAACTCCGTTGCTTTTTGAGGCCAATTGGAAAACTGTGCGGCAATCATCCGTCAACCGATTTGCAACGGTTTGGGTGAGAGTGGATACACAAACAGGACACATGACATGAAACATTTTGTCGTGGCGGGATTGATCGGCCTGACCGCCCTTGCGGGGTTTGGACAGACAGTAACCGCCATGCCGCTTTCCGCGCTGTTTAACCGCGCAATTCACGGCGAAGCCCAATCGCCGGGCAAAGCGCCGTTGCTCAAGGTCCAGTCGAGTGAGGTTGGACGCATTGGGCAGCTTGAGGAACAGATCCGCTCGCTCAACGGGCGTATCGAGGAGATGAGTTTCCAGCTTCTGCAGATGCAGGAGCAAATCCGCAAGTTCCAGGAGGACAACGAGTTTCGTTTCCAGGAACTGGAAGGCGGCAAGTCTGGTTCCACCAAGAAGAGCCAGCTTGAAACACCACGCACCAACGATCAGGCTTCCGGCACCGCGCCGGCAGCGACCGATCAGGCAACGGCAACCGATCCCAACGCAGGTTTGGGATCGGGTACCGTTGCCGGTGCCAGTACCGGCGCGCCGTCATCGACGCTCGGCCAGATCGTCTTTGACGAAAACGGCAATCCCGTCGCAGCAAACCAGGACACGTCGAGCCTTGAATCAACACTTCCCGGTGCTGATCAGGGCATCAACCAGACACCGGATAGCCAGCAACAGACAGCGGCGCTCGACAATCCCGGCGATCTCTATCAGTCGGCCTATGGCCATGTTCTGACCGGCGATTACAGCCAGGCCGAAAACGAGTTCCGCAGCTATCTCGACGCATTTCCGAAGGGCGAAAAAGCCGCAGATGCGAGCTTCTGGATGGGTGAGGCGCAATATTCGCAGGGCAAGTTCAACGATTCCGCCAAGACGTTCCTGAATGCCCATCAGGCCTATAGCAAGTCGCCGAAGGCGCCGGAAATGCTGTTGAAGCTCGGCATGTCGCTGGCAGCTCTCGACAACAAGGATACCGCCTGCGCCACGTTGCGCGAGGTCAACAAACGCTATCCGAAGGCTTCGCAGGCGGTAAAGACCAAAGTTGCCAGCGAACAGGGCCGCCTTGCCTGCTGAGGCGGACCGCGCCGCGCCGCACGCCGCGATCGATGCGGCAAAACGATTTCTTTCCACGTTCAAGACCCCCGGCCTGATTATGGCCGCCGTTTCCGGCGGGAGCGATTCAAAAGGCCTGGTTCTGGCGTTGCATGAAGCGATAACGCTCGGCGGCTTCTCAGCTTTTTCACTTGCCGCCTGTACCGTTGATCATGCGCTTCGGTCTGAATCTGCAGAGGAAGCACGTGATGTTGCGGCCTTCTGCGCCGAAAAAGGCATCCCGCATACCATCCGCCAATGGTCCGGCGACAAACCGGCGACCGGTATTCAGGCAGCTGCGCGCGCAGCGCGCTATGGGTTGCTCGCCGATGCGGCGCAGGGCATGGGCGCCTTGTGCATCGTCACGGCCCATACCGCCGATGACCAAAACGAAACGATTGTCATGCGGCAAAGCCGGTCGGACCCCAACGCGCCGGGTCTGGCCGGTATGGCTGCGGGGGTTCTGGTTGACCGTCGCGCCTGGGTGTGGCGTCCCTTTCTCCATGTGTGCCGGGCAGACATCCGTGCCTTTCTTGCGGCGCGCGGTGAGGGGTGGTTTGATGATCCAAGCAACAGCAACCGCCGCTTCGAACGCGTGCGTGTGCGGCAGGCACTGAACGAGAGCGGGCCGTCGTCCGCCGACATGCTTGCCGCTGGGAGAGCCCGCCTTGGTTCGAGCGAGCGTGCAGCGCTACTGGTTGCGCGGTACGTGCAAGGTTTCGAAGGTCTGGTGGCGCGGGTCGATCCTGCACTCTCAGCCAATATGGCTGACCCGGATGGTGCGCGGGCGCTGATGTCGATTGCCGCTGTTGTCGGTGGACGTCATCATCTTGCCGGCCGCGAGACGGCCGTACGGCTTGCCGCGTTTCTGAGAGATGCCGATGGCGGTCGGATGACGGCCGGACGGGTGGTGTTCGATCGCCGCAAGTCCGGGCTCTATCTCTACCGCGAGGCGAGGGGGCTGAGACAAATGGAGCTTCAACCCGGTGAACGCGCCCTCTGGGATGGCCGCTTTCTGGTCAGCAATACGGGTTTGGACAGCGTTGCAGTTCATGCCGGGGGTGAAACGGCCGGATTACGCGCGAGACTGATTGCCGCAGGCCTGCCCCAACCGGTGGCCAAGCGCGCCGTCAAATCCGCCATCCATTTTTCCGCGATGGCTGAGGTATCGTCTCCTTCCGATGCGGCGGCTCCCTTGCAGCCAACGCCTTGCGTGCAAACCCACATCAGCCTTTACGACACCTTTTTGCCGTGTTTCGACCTGATGATGGCCAACAGCATTGCCACGCTCTTTGGCCGTGACCGCTATCTTGCTCCTCCGGTTCACGATGTTTTGACGGAAAAGTCAGGTTAGTCTTGAGTTTGCCTTGGCAAGGCGGTCACGCAACCCTATGTTAGGGGCAAGAATGCAGCCACAAATCATTGCGGGTTGCGACAGAGGTTCCGGGGAGTTCGATGAACCCTAATTTCAGAAATTTTGCACTTTGGGCAATCATTGCCCTGCTTTTGATCGCGCTGTTCAGCATGTTCCAGCAGCCGACCGAGCGGACTGGATCGAAGGAAGTTCCCTTTTCCCAGTTCTTGAAGGATGTGGACGGAAGTCGCATCAAGGAAGTGGTGATCACCGGCAATAAGGTGATCGGCTCTTATGCCGAGAGCGGTGCGACCTTCCAGACCTATGCACCTGCGATCGATACCGCCCTGACCGAGCGCATGGAAGCCAAGAACGTAACCGTGACGGTTCGCCCCGAAACCGATGGTTCGTCCGGCTTCCTGAGCTACGTCGGCACCTTGTTGCCGATGCTGCTCATCCTCGGTGTCTGGCTGTTCTTCATGCGCCAGATGCAGGGCGGTTCGCGTGGTGCGATGGGTTTCGGCAAGTCCAAGGCCAAGCTTTTGACCGAAGCCCACGGCCGGGTGACCTTTGACGATGTCGCCGGCGTGGACGAGGCCAAGCAGGATCTTGAGGAAATCGTCGAATTCTTGCGCGATCCGCAGAAGTTCCAGCGCCTTGGCGGCCGAATTCCGCGCGGCGTTCTGCTCGTTGGCCCTCCAGGCACCGGTAAGACGCTTCTCGCCCGCTCCGTTGCCGGCGAAGCCAATGTGCCGTTCTTTACGATTTCCGGTTCGGACTTCGTGGAAATGTTCGTTGGTGTCGGCGCAAGCCGTGTCCGCGACATGTTCGAACAGGCCAAGAAGAATGCCCCCTGCATCATCTTCATCGACGAAATCGATGCCGTCGGCCGCCATCGTGGTGCCGGTCTCGGCGGCGGTAACGATGAGCGCGAACAGACGCTCAACCAGTTGCTGGTCGAGATGGATGGGTTTGAGGCCAATGAAGGCATCATCCTGATCGCCGCCACCAACCGTCCCGACGTTCTCGACCCGGCGCTTCTGCGTCCAGGCCGTTTCGACCGCCAGGTCGTCGTTCCGAACCCGGATATCAACGGCCGCGAGCGCATCCTCAAGGTGCACGTCCGTAACGTTCCGCTGGCCCCGAATGTCGATCTCAAGGTTCTGGCCCGCGGTACCCCTGGTTTCTCCGGTGCCGACCTGATGAACCTTGTCAACGAAAGCGCCCTGATGGCCGCACGCCGCAACAAGCGCGTCGTCACCATGCAGGAATTCGAAGACGCCAAGGACAAGATCATGATGGGCGCGGAACGCCGCTCGTCTGCCATGACCGAAGCCGAGAAGAAGCTGACCGCTTATCACGAAGCCGGGCACGCCATCATGGCGTTGAAGGTTCCGGTTGCCGATCCGCTGCACAAGGCGACGATCATTCCGCGCGGCCGTGCACTCGGCATGGTCATGCAGCTTCCCGAAGGCGACCGCTATTCGATGAGCTACAAGTGGATGGTCTCGCGTCTTGCCATCATGATGGGCGGCCGCGTTGCCGAGGAAATCACCTTCGGCAAGGAAAACATCACCTCCGGAGCGTCCTCCGATATCGAACAGGCAACCAAGCTTGCCCGGGCAATGGTGACGCAGTGGGGCTTTTCCGACGTGCTTGGACAGGTTTCCTATGGCGAAAACCAGCAGGAGGTTTTCCTCGGGCATTCGGTTTCGCAGACGAAAAACGTGTCTGAAGCGACGGCTCAGAAGATCGACAACGAAGTCCGCCGCCTGATCGACGAGGCTTATCTGGAAGCCAGGCGGATCATTACCGAGATGCACAGCGAGTTTGTTGCGATTGCCGAAGGCTTGCTCGAATACGAGACGCTGACCGGCGATGAGATCAAGGCTTTGATCCGCGGCGAGAAGCCTGCCCGTGACCTTGGCGACGATTCGACCCCGCATCGCGGTTCAGCCGTTCCATCGGCCGGAACCAAGAAAGACGGGTCCGTCGGCAAGGGTGACGAAGCCGAAGGCGGGTTTGAGCCGCAGCCTCAGTAATCTACCGAAGTAGACAATCGAAACAGAGCCGCCGCGCCTTGATGCGCGGCGGTTTTCGTTTGTGTCTCCTGGTTTTCCGGCCTCCGGCTTGGTAACGCGCTGTAATGAATTCTGATGATAGGGTGGGATGCTGTTGCAGAAGATTTATGCCATGACGTAACGAGGTCGCCCAAAAGGATGCGTCGGATTTTGGCGCAACTGCAGGCATAACTGAAAACCTCGCAGTTGCGGGAGGGCAGCCGTCGATGACGCTCCCCGGCGACGGTTTCTTGAAATGACCCATTGGGCTTAAGATGGAATTCAGGGTGATGTCGCCGGCAGTGCTCTCTTGGTGAGCCGCCGGAACCCCTGATAAAAATTGGAGTTTTTATGAAGCGCAAATATTTCGGCACGGATGGTATCCGCGGACAGTCCAATGTTTTTCCGATGACACCGGATCTGGCGATGCGGGTCGGCATTGCCGTTGGCACCATCTTCCGCAATGGCGCGCATCGTCACCGTGTGGTGATTGGCAAGGACACACGGCTGTCCGGCTATATGCTGGAGAATGCGCTGGTCGCCGGTTTTACAGCTGCAGGCCTCGACGTGTTTCTGCTTGGACCTATTCCGACGCCCGGTGTCGCCATGCTGACGCGCTCGCTTCGCGCCGATGTCGGCGTGATGATTTCGGCCTCGCACAATCCGTTTGAAGACAATGGCATCAAGCTGTTCGGGCCGGACGGCTACAAGCTGTCCGATGAGATCGAAGCACAGATCGAGGATCTTCTTGAGAAGGACATGACCGCCCAACTCGCGAAATCCCAGGAAATCGGCCGGGCCAAGCGTGTCGAAGGCGACATCTACCGCTATATCGAACATGCCAAGCGCACCTTGCCGCGCGATGTCACGTTGCAGGGGCTGAGGGTCGCCATCGACTGCGCCAACGGTGCCGCCTACAAGGTCGCCCCCTTGGCACTTTGGGAGCTTGGTGCAGACGTGGTGACCATCGGAAACGAGCCGAACGGTGTCAACATCAACCTCGAATGTGGCTCGACGCATCCGGCAGCGCTGTCGCGGAAAGTGCATGAAGTGCGGGCCGATATTGGCATTGCGCTCGATGGCGATGCAGACCGCGTCCTGATCGTCGATGAGAACGGCACGGTTATCGATGGCGACCAATTGATGGCGGTTATCGCCAACAGTTGGGCCGATGACGGTGTGCTCAAGGGCAATGGCATCGTCGCGACGGTGATGTCCAATCTCGGCCTGGAACGCTACCTCAACGGCCGCGGCCTCGATCTGCACCGCACCAAGGTTGGTGACCGTTACGTGGTCGAGCACATGCGCCAGCACGGCTTCAACGTCGGCGGCGAGCAATCCGGCCATCTGGTTCTGTCCGACTTCGGCACCACCGGTGACGGTCTTGTCGCAGCTCTTCAAATCCTCGCCTGCGTCAAGCGCCAGGGCAAAACCGTCAGCGAAGTCTGCCATCGCTTCGACCCCGTGCCGCAGGTGTTGAAGAATGTCCGGGTGTCTGCCGGCATGCCGCTCGAAAACGCCGTCGTGCGTCAAGCCATTGCCGACGCGGAATCCGAGCTTGCCAAGAATGGCCGCCTGCTGATCCGTCCGTCGGGTACCGAACCGTTGATCCGCGTTATGGCGGAAGGCGACGACCGGGCCCAGGTGGAGCGCATCGTCGATGATCTGATCAGCGTGATCGGTGGCGTGCGAAACGTCGCCTGATCTGCCCCGTGAGACGAGACTTGAAGAGGCCGGGTTTTCCCCGGTCTTTTTTATGCGTTGTTTAACGGGCAGGGAGCGTTGCTTAATAATTCAGCCGATGTATTAACAGTTACAGTAAATTTTTGTAGTTAATTAGACCTTAACCTTTCCTATCCATGATCCACATCAACACGATTTGTTGGAGGCCGGTCTGCCGGCTGACCAAGCAGCAAGATGTATTGGAGTGTGGCAATGAAGACTATTTTGATTGGCGTTGTTGCAGCTTTGCTCGGCAGCACCGCGACCTTTGCTGCGGATCTCTACGAGCCGCCTATGGAGCAGCCCGTCGCAGAGCCGGTTCAGCTGGTCGAAGCAAGTGGGTGGTATTTGCGCGGTGACGTTGGTTACGCCTTCACCAATCTTCGTGGTGCCAATTTCTATCAAGGCCCGGGCCGCTACGTTCGCGATTTCGATGAGGCCGACCTCGATGACAGCTGGACGGCCGGCGTCGGTGTCGGTTACCAGATCAACAATTACCTGCGCACGGACCTGACGCTCGATTATCTCGGCAATGCCGATTTCGAGGGTTCGACGACTGGCGGCTGCGGCGTCGCCGTCGCCTGCACATCGCGGGATATTTCGGCAATCGCTGCCTGGAGCCTGATGGCCAACGCCTATGTTGATATCGGTACCTACGGTTCGTTCACTCCCTATATCGGCGCCGGTATTGGCGGAACACAGGTCCGTTGGGACAAGCTGCGCAACACGAGCTGCGAAACGGCCAATCCAAGCAATTGCGATCCGACCTTCGAACATGAAGGCGGCCGCAAGTGGCGCTTCACATACGGCCTGATGGCGGGTACGGCGATCGACCTGACCTGTAATCTGAAGGCTGACGTCGGCTACCGCTTCCGTCACGTGCTTGGCGGCAACATGTTCGGCTACAACGAGAACAGCGGTCCAGGTTCAGACAAGGGTATGTATCTCCATGAAGCCCGCGCCGGTCTGCGTTACTCCTTCGGTGGATGTGCCGAAGCTTACGTCCCGCCGGCTGAGCCAATCGTTTACAAGTAAGCGCGTCGCGCTCCCGATCTGCAAAAGGCCGTCCGGTTTCCGGGCGGCCTTTTCGGTTTTGCGGACCCGTTTGGTTAAGGAGCATGCTTAACCTGAGGTTAACCGGCGGATGCGATGATGGGAGCATATTAACGCGGGCGACGGGAGTTCCGGTCGCCGATACCATTTTTCAAGGACAGCAAAATGAAGTTGCGGCTTTCTCTCCTCAATGCATCTGCACTGATCCTGCTGTTTGCCGGTGGGCAGGCGATGGCTGCAGATCTTCTCGAAGCGCCGGAAGTCAGCATCTCACCCATGGAGACTGTGGGTCAGGGGTTCTATCTGCGGGGCGATCTCGGTTACGCCGGATGGACGCGAGGCGGCGACCCATCGCTGCGCCTATTCGATGCCGGCACGGGTGCGACCAACTCCGCGTCCTTTGACAATGACTTCGACCAACCTTTTTCCGGGACCCTTGGCGCCGGCTATCAGTTCAATGATATGTTCCGGGCGGATTTGACCGGCGATTATTTCGAAGGCGACGTCCGGGGAAGCGGCCAGGCTAACATTCCTTGCGACGGTGAAGCTGCCGGGACATCTTGCGCCGGCGGCCTCAACGCCGACTATAAGGCGATTGGCCTGATGGCGAACGGCTATGTCGATCTCGCGACCGTGGCCGGCTTGACCCCTTACGTCGGCGCCGGTCTCGGCGTGACGCAGCTTCGCTGGAACGATATCGCGTTGCGCACCAGCTGCGTGCCGGGCGCAGCCGGTTGCTCCGGTGCTGGGCCGGTCAATCAAACTTTTGACGGCGAAAGCAGCTGGCGCCTGACCTACGCGTTGATGGCAGGCGTTTCCTACAATATGACCGAGCAGCTGAAACTGGACGTCGGCTACCGCTATTCGCAGATCACCGACGGCGACATGTTCAACGGCAGCGATATCGACGGCCTGGACGACGGCCTCGGCCGCCACGAAATCCGCGCTGGCCTGCGCCTGTCTTTGTGGTAGGCGAGACGGCATCGACCCTAGCAATGCTCTCAACGCCAAAAATCTTTCCGGAAACGACACATCATTCTTGACTTCCTGGCCTGTCCGCAATATCCACGGCGGCAGGCCACCTCTCCCTAACGAGAGGCTTTCTATCTGGAAGGATAGCATTGATGACGACCCCTGCGACACCGGAATTGCGTCCGGCAAACACCCATTTTTCTTCTGGTCCCTGTTCCAAGCGCCCCGGTTGGTCGCTTGATGCTCTCTCTGATGCGGCCCTCGGGCGCTCGCACCGTGCCAAGGTTGGCAAGAGCAAGCTGAAGCAGGCGATCGATCTCACCCGCGAAATTTTGCAGGTTCCGGCGGACTACCGCATCGGTATCGTGCCTGCCTCCGACACCGGCGCCGTCGAAATGGCGCTCTGGTCGTTGCTTGGGCCCCGTGGCGTCGATATGGTCGCCTGGGAGAGCTTCGGCTCCGGCTGGGTCTCCGACGTCGTCAAGGAGCTGAAACTCCCCGACACCCGCAAGTTCGTTGCCGATTACGGCAAGCTCGTCGATTTCGACCAGGTCGATTTCGACCGTGACGTCGTCTTCACCTGGAACGGCACCACCTCTGGGGTCCGTGTTCCCAATGCCGATTTCATTCCGGCCGACCGCAAGGGCCTGACGATCTGCGATGCCACATCGGCCGCGTTTGCGCAGGACCTCGATTTCGCTAAGCTCGATGTGGTCACCTTCTCCTGGCAGAAGGTTCTGGGCGGGGAGGGCGCGCATGGCATCCTCATCCTCAGCCCGCGCGCTGTCGAGCGGCTGGAAAGCTATGAACCTTCCTGGCCGCTGCCGAAGATCTTCCGCATGACCAAGGGCGGCAAGATCATCGAAGGCATCTTCCAGGGCGAAACGATCAACACCCCGTCGATGCTGTGCGTCGAGGACTATATCGATGCGCTGAACTGGGCAAAGTCGCTCGGCGGCCTCAAGGCACTGATGGCGCGGGCCGATGCCAATGCGCAGGCTATCGATGACTTCGTTGCGAAGACCGACTGGATTGCCAATCTGGCGGTCGATCCGGCCACGCAGTCCAACACCTCGGTTTGCCTGAAGATCGTCGACAAGGACGTTGCAGCGCTCGATGCTGCCGGTCAGGACGCCTTTGCCAAGGGCATGGTCGCGCTGCTGGAAAAGCAGGGCGTCGCCAATGACATCGGCGCCTACCGCGATGCGCCGTCCGGGTTCCGTATCTGGGCCGGTGCGACGATCGAGACTTCGGATATCAAGGCGCTGATGCCCTGGTTCGACTGGGCATTTGCGACCCAGAAGGCAACGCTGTCTCAGGCAGCGGCCTAACCGGTTAGACCGCGCCAACAGGGCGCGGTCCTCCTCACCAATCAGAATTTTTGACGAAACCAATGGAGGCCTCTCATGGCACCGCGCGTACTCGTATCCGATGAACTGTCGGAAACTGCCGTCCAGATTTTTCGTGATCGCGGCGTAGACGTCGATTTCCAGCCGCAACTTGGCAAGGACAAGGCAAAGCTTGCCGCAATCATCGGTAATTATGATGGTCTTGCGATCCGGTCTGCCACCAAGGCGACGGAAAAGCTGATTGCTGCTGCGACCAACCTCAAGGTCATCGGCCGCGCCGGCATCGGCGTCGACAATGTGGATATCCCGGCCGCCTCGCGCCGCGGCATCATCGTCATGAACACGCCGTTCGGCAACTCGATCACGACGGCCGAACATGCCATCGCGCTGATGTTTGCCGTTGCCCGTCAGCTGCCGCAGGCCGACACGTCGACCCAGGCCGGCAAGTGGGAAAAGTCCAAGTTCATGGGCGTCGAAATCACCGGCAAGACGCTTGGCGTTATCGGTGCCGGCAATATCGGCGGCATCGTCTGCTCGCGCGCCATCGGCCTGAAGATGCATGTGCTCGCCTACGACCCCTTCCTGTCGAAGGAACGGGCCGAGGAAATGGGTGTCACCAAGGTCGAGCTGGACGAACTGCTCGCCCAGGCCGATTTCATCACCCTGCACGTGCCGATGACCGACAAGACGCGCGGCATCCTCAATCGCGAGGCACTGGCCAAGACCAAGCCCGGCGTGCGCATCATCAACTGCGCCCGTGGTGGCCTGGTTGACGAGCAGGCGCTCGCCGATGCCATCAAGTCCGGCCATGTCGCCGGCGCCGGTTTCGACGTGTTCGAAGTCGAGCCTGCAACGGAAAGCCCGCTGTTCGGCCTGCCGAACGTCGTCTGCACACCGCATCTCGGCGCCTCGACCACGGAAGCGCAGGAGAATGTCGCACTGCAGGTAGCCGAGCAGATGTCGGATTATCTGGTCAAGGGTGCGGTCTCCAACGCCATCAACATGCCGTCGATCACGGCTGAGGAAGCCCCGCTTCTCAAGCCTTTCATCCGGCTTGCAGATGTGCTCGGCGCCTTTGTCGGTCAGGTGACGGAAAGCGCGATCAAGGAAATCGAGATCCTTTACGATGGATCGACCGCTGGAATGAACACCAAGGCGCTGACGAGTGCTGCCCTTGCCGGTCTCATCCGCAGCCAGGTTTCCGACGTTAACATGGTTTCTGCACCGGTGATGATCAAGGAAAAAGGCATCATCCTGTCCGAGGTCAAGCGTGACAAGACGGGTGTGTTTGATGGCTACATCAAGCTGACGGTGACGACCGAGAACCAGACGCGCTCGGTTGCTGGTACCGTCTTTTCCGATGGCAAGCCGCGGTTCATCCAGATCAAGGACATCAATCTGGACGCCGATGTCGGCAATCACATGGTCTACATCACCAATACCGACGTTCCCGGCATGATCGGCTTCATTGGCATGACGCTGGGCGATGCCGGCGTCAACATCGCCAACTTCCAGCTCGGCCGCCACAATGCCGGAGCCGATGCGATTGCACTGCTCTACGTCGACGGCGCCGTGTCGGAAGACGTGCTCGACAAGCTGCGCGCCAACCCGGCGATCCGGGCTGCAAAACCGCTGGTCTTCAACGTCGATTGATCAGCTGAAAGGTTGATGGCTTCGAAGAATTGAGAGGCAAACGCGCCGGATGCTCTCCGGCGCGTTTGCCGTTGATGAAAGTAATGGAATGAACGCGACAGACCGCCTAGCCGATTGGCGCCCTGCCATTTTGACGGATATTGACGCCATCTACGGTATCCAGTGCATCGTACATGCCGAATACCCCGAGGCGCGGGAGGTTCTGCTTGAGAGGCTGGAACTGTGCCCGGCGGGATGTTTCGTGCTGGAAAAAGGCGGCGTGGTTTCGGGATATGTGCTCAGCCACCCCTGGCGCCGTCTCTCGCCGCCGCCGATCGATACCAGGCTTGGGGCAATTCCGGCAGGCGCGGATAGCTGGTATCTGCACGATCTGGCCTTGTTGCCGGGCACGCGTGGTTCCGGCGCGGGTGCGAAAGTGGCGACGCTGATTGCGGAACGCGCCCGCAGGGATGGATACCAAACCCTGGCACTGGTCTCGGTCAACGGATCGCAAGGTTTCTGGGAACGGCAGGGTTTTTCCGTGCACCAGGATGAAATGCTTGCCGCCAAGCTTTCCGGCTATGGCAACGAGGCCGTCTACATGGAGCGCGATCTGGCTGGTGCGGATCGGCGCTAGGATGTTTTCCCGGTGTCTGTCGCCAGGCGCGGGCGCCCTTTTTCCGCCACCGCAATACCACCCAGCACCAGCACGATTGCGACGATATGGAATGTCTGCAGCGCCTCGCCGATTAGGGCGATCGACAGCAACGTGCCGAAGATCGGGATTGTGTTGATGAACAGGCCGGCCCGGTTCGGGCCGATCAGCTCAACCCCGCGCACGTAAAGAATCTGCGACACGAGAGAGGGCAGGAGGCCGGCATAGGCGACGATGATCCAGCCTTGCGTATCCGGCCAGATCAACCGGCCGGTGGAGAATTCCCAGACGACCAGCGGAAGGCTGCTGAGCAGCGCCCCGAAGGCAGAGATCGCGATCAGGCTTTTCCAGTGGATTGCCGGTTTCCAGCGCAGCGCCACCGTATAGCCGGCATAGACCAGCACCGCTGCCATCATCAGCGCGTCACCCTGGTTGAGATCGAGGGAGAGGAGTGTCGTCAGATCGCCATGCGACGCGGTCAGCGCCACGCCGAACAGCGTCAGTGTAAAACCGGCGATCTGCGCCATGGAAAAGGCGGTGCGGAACAGCACATAGTTCATGACGAAGATCACCATCGGAATGCCAGCCTGTTCGATGACGGCATTGATGGCGCTGGTGAACTGCAGAGCCGAATAGAGAAAAGCATTGAAGGCGGTGAAGCCGACGGTGCCGTAGCCAAGCAGGAGCAGCCAGTTCTTGCGGATAACCGGAAAATCGCGGCGCACTTGCGGAGCGGCAAAAATCAAGAGCACGCTGCAGGCAATCACCCAGCGCATTTCCGTCAGCATCATCGGACTGACATGGCCGATCGCCATCTTTCCGGCCACCGTGTTCCCGCCCCAGATCAGGGTGGTGATGCAGAGAATGATGTAAGCTTGCAGATTGACGGGCACGGTATTCCCTAAGGCAAAACATGACGGGTATAGATGATGGTAAAAGACAGGTGCTGCCGTACCAGCCTTTGCCGACGCAGCTTTATCCGCGCATTGAATCAACCCGGACCGCAGAAGGCAAGCCCGCATTTTTGGCCGTGGCAGTGTTGCAGCAGGATAGAGCGGGGCTCACGCCACTCTTGAGGACGATGCCGCTGCAAAACTGGCATGAATATTTCGCGATCCAGCCGTTTTGTCAGTATCCCCGGTTAATTCAGTCCTGCCAAACAGCGCGTCAAGGCAAAATCTGAGGGTCAAATGCGGTCTTTACCATGCAAAAACCGCGAATCCCGGCTTAAGCAGGGTCGCTTTCCAAAAAACAAAACAGTATAGATGCGCGGGTTTGAAGACAGCGCAATCACAGGCGCGTGGAAACAGGAAAACTGAAATGACGAATGTCGTGGTGGTCGGATCGCAATGGGGTGACGAAGGCAAGGGCAAGATTGTCGACTGGCTTTCCGAGCGTGCCGACGTGGTCGTGCGCTTTCAGGGCGGGCACAATGCCGGCCATACGCTTGTCATCGATGGCACCAGCTACAAGCTTTCCCTTCTTCCGTCCGGCGTCGTGCGCCCAGGCAAGCTCGCCGTTATCGGCAATGGCGTGGTCATCGACCCGCATGCACTGATCTCGGAAATCGAGAAGCTCGACAAGCAGGGCGTCACCATTACGCCGGAAAACCTGCGCATCGCGGACAACGCCACGCTGATCCTGTCGCTGCATCGCGAACTGGACGGTATCCGCGAGGATGCAGCCTCCAACAGCGGCACCAAGATCGGCACGACACGCCGCGGCATCGGCCCGGCCTATGAAGACAAGGTCGGCCGCCGCGCCATCCGCGTCATGGATCTTGCCGATCTCGATACGCTGCCCGCCAAGATCGATCGTCTGCTCACCCATCACAATGCGCTGCGCCGTGGTCTTGGCGAAGCCGAAGTGAGCCATGAGGCGATCATGACCGAGCTTTCCTCGATCGCTGCCCGCGTTTTGCCGTTCATGGAAACCGTCTGGCTGCTGCTCGATCGTCATCGCCGCAAGGGTTCCCGCATCCTGTTCGAAGGCGCGCAAGGCACGTTGCTCGATATCGATCATGGCACCTACCCCTTCGTGACGTCGTCCAACACGGTTGCCGGACAGGCGGCGGCCGGTTCCGGCATGGGGCCAGGGGCGCTCGGCTATATCCTCGGCATCACCAAGGCCTACACGACCCGCGTCGGCGAAGGCCCGTTCCCGACCGAGCTACATGACGAAATCGGTCAGTTCCTCGGCGAAAAAGGCCATGAGTTCGGCACGGTAACGGGGCGCAAGCGCCGTTGCGGCTGGTTCGATGCGGCTCTGGTGCGTCAGTCGGTTGCCACCAACGGCATCACCGGCATCGCGCTGACCAAGCTCGATGTGCTTGATGGCCTCGACGAATTGAAGATCTGCGTCGGCTATACGCTCGATGGTGTCGATATCGATCATTTGCCGGCAAGCCAGGCGCAGCAGGCCCAGGCAAAGCCGCGCTACATCACGCTTGAGGGCTGGAAAGAATCGACTGTCGGTGCCCGCAGCTGGGCGCAGCTTCCGGCCCAGGCGATCAAATATGTGCGTCAGGTCGAAGAGCTGATCGGTGCGCCGGTGGCGCTGCTTTCCACCAGCCCGGAGCGCGACGACACCATACTTGTGACGGACCCGTTTGAGGACTAGTCTGACGTTGACGACTAGGGAAGAATTTGGCGTAAACGCGCCGATGGTATGAGAAAGTTCTGATGGCGGATTTTGTTGCAGTTATTCGAAGGACCGTCGATGGTCTGTCGGACAATGTTCCCGAAATGCGGGCCAAGGTCTATGACAAGGCCCGCGGCGCCGTCCGCCGTCAGCTCGAAAGCATGAAGCCTCGTCCTTCGGACGAGATGATCGAGCGCCAGATGGTCAAGCTCGAGGCGGCGATCAACGAGGTCGAGGACGATCACGCCGAGGCGCTTCCGCCGTTGGACGAGCCGCACGATGATTCGATACCGGAAGCGGCCGATGCCGAGGAGCACGTTGCTGACCCGGCAACGGTAGCGGAATATCAACCGGAACCGGAAGCCGCGGAGGACGAACGCCCGGAACCCGTTGCCGAGCCGTACGCCGCCGCCGAACCGATGGAAGAGCCAGTGCCGGCCGCTGCCGTCCAGCCACCGGTGGAGGACGAGCATGTCTATCCTCAGCCAGAGCCAGAAGTGGTGGATGCCGGCACGGCAACTGCTGGTGTCGAAGACCACGTCCCAGCCGTATCGGTCCATCCGGAAGAGCCGGAAGGCGATCGCCACGAGCCTGCTGCCGAGCCGGAGCATCCGGCCACTACGGTGTTCGACCCTCTTGAGCACTACGGCGCGGCTGTTGAAGAAACGGTTCACACTCCGGAAGCCGTCGCCGAACCGGAAACAGTCGCCGAACCGATCACCGAGCCGGCTGTCGAACCGGTCGAAGAAAAACCTGCGGCTTCCGCTGAGTGGGAATTGCCGGAATGGAATGATCCGGTTCCGGCAACTGCCCATAACGAACCGGTCTGGACGGAGGCTGCGGAAGCAGCACCTGTCGTTGACGACATTCCCGACCTGACGCAGTACCAGCCTGTCGAAACGGTAACGCCGCTGCACGACGACACCGGCGTCAAGAACAGAGCTGCAGGTGAAGCTGCGGCCGCCTGGGCCTGGGACGATAACGATCCCTTTACCCAGGCGCCAGCCGCCGCACCAGCCGAAACGTCGGAACCTGCAATCGCTGACTGGTCCTGGCCGGTCGAGAAGACGGCTGCCGCCGAACCTGAACAGCGCAAAGCTGCCAATGACAGCTGGAACGATATCGACGAGCTTCTGGCGCACGGCAGCACGGCCGCAGCAGTTGGAGGCGCCAGCGCGTCACAGGCCGGTAGAACTTCCGCCGCCGTCGATGACGATGTCGACGTGCCGGCGCGGCCCGTTTCCTACCGGGTAGAGCCGAAGCGCTCGCGATTGAATGTGAAGGCGATCGGACTTGCCGCAGTGCTTGCGCTCATCCTGGGCGGCGGCGGTTATGCCTATTGGCAAAATCAGACTAGAGTGAATGCGTGGGTCTCCGGCGTGCTGGCCTCCATCACTGCAAAGATCCCGAGCCAGACAACGCCGGAGGCATCTGCGCCCGAAGAGGGCAACAAGAATCTGACTGCGCCGGAGACGAACAACCAGACGCAGACGCCGGCGAATGCCGAGGTCGCGGCGGTCGAAGGCAATAGCAAGTTCACACAGCGGTTGCAGCAGGATGGTACGGAGATCGATCCGGGTCCGGCGGCGGTGCCTGCAGGTGCAAATGCTACCGAGGAGGGCAAGTCGGTGGCTGCGCAGACCGAGGCCGGCAAGCCTGTCGATACTGCTCAGGCGACTGCAACCACGCCGGCAGGCCAGGCGGCGACTGACGCGCAGCCCGCCCAGCCCGTGCCCGGTCAGCAGACAGCGGCCAATCCGGCGACGCAGCAGGTGCCAGCCGGAGCTCAGAAGATGTTCCTCTATGAGGAGCGGCTGGGCCAGTCGGCGCCAACGGCAATCGAAGGCAATGTCGCCTGGTCGGTCAAGGAAGAATCACCTGGTGGCGATGCCAAGCCGGAACCGGTCGTTCAGGCGCAGATCAATGTTCCCGAGCGCGGGCTGACGGCCCTCATGACGATCAAGCGCAACGCCGACTCATCGCTGCCGGCCAGCCATGTGATCGAGTTTGTCTTCTCGCTGCCGGAGAATTTCGAAGGTGGCAGCATCGATAGCGTCCAACGCGTTTCGATGAAGCGCAACGAGCAGGATCGTGGCGATGCGCTGATTGCGGTTCCGGCCAAGATCACCGAAGATTTCCACATGATCGCGCTCAACGACTTCCCCGAAGCGGTCGCGACGAATACCGAACTTCTGCGCACGCGCGGCTGGATGGATATTCCTTTGACCTATCGCAACGGCCGCCGCGCGCTGTTGACCCTCGAGAAGGGGGCTGCCGGCACGGAGGCCTTCACCAAGGCGATGCAGGCCTGGAGCCTGGCCGCAAAGCCCGATCCGGCCGGTCAGTAATCTTCAAGAGTACAAAAAAGAAACCCGGCTGGAGCGATCCAGCCGGGTTTCTTTTTGTTCAATCAGCGCCGGTGTCAGGCGTCTTCGACGACCCGAAGCGCATTCTGGCGCTCCTGCGCCGCCTTGCGGACGGCATCCTGGACTTTTTCGAAGGCGCGGACCTCGATCTGCCGGACGCGCTCGCGGCTGATGTCGAACTCCGTCGACAGCTCCTCAAGCGTCACCGGATCTTCCGTCAGGCGGCGCGCCTCGAAGATACGGCGTTCACGGTCGTTCAACACGTTCATCGCGCTCGACAAAAGGCTGCGGCGGTTATCCAGCTCGTCCTGTTCGATCAGGATGTCTTCCTGGTTGTCGTGGTCATCGACGAGCCAGTCCTGCCACTGGCCGGATTCGCCTTCACCCGCCTTAATCGGCGCGTTCAGCGAGGCGTCGCCGGAGAGGCGCTGGTTCATCGAAATCACTTCGGCTTCCGACACCTTCAGGGTCGTGGCGATATGCGCGACCTGATCGGGCTTCAAGTCACCCTCGTCGAGGGCCTGGATCTTGCCCTTGAGGCGGCGAAGGTTGAAGAACAGCCGCTTCTGATTGGCGGTCGTGCCCATCTTCACCAGTGACCACGAGCGCAGGATATATTCCTGGATCGAAGCCTTGATCCACCACATGGCGTAGGTGGCCAAACGGAAGCCCCGTTCCGGGTCGAACTTCTTGACCGCCTGCATCAGGCCGACATTGCCTTCAGAAACGACTTCGCCGATCGGCAGGCCGTAGCCGCGATAACCCATGGCGATCTTCGCCACGAGGCGCAAATGGCTGGTCACGAGCTGATGGGCAGCCTTGCGGTCGTCATGCTCCTGATACCGCTTGGCCAGCATGTACTCTTCCTGCGGTTCAAGCATGGGAAATTTGCGGATTTCATCGAGATAGCGGTTAAGACCACCTTCTCCTGCAGTGATGGACGGTAACGTACTGCGGGCCATGATGCACCCCCCTTTCGCGTTCCGGCCTCCTGGTGGCAGGCCGGGAATGTGGGTCTGTCCGACCCCACATCCTCATAGATAAGTGCAGCGAAAGCATGATTCAAGAACGCCGGTTTCACAGAGACGTGAAGCCGGAGACGCGTATGCTCCAGTTGGGTTACAGCCTGTAAATTGGGTCCGCCCCCGAAATATCAAGGGCGGAAAGGGAATTCGCGATGTTTTCCGGCGTCTGGATCAGTGGATCGGCGAATTGTCTTCTTCTTCCTCAAACATCACGGCGACGTCGCCATTGGCGCTGAGGCGCACACGATTGTCATCAACGCTTGCAACCAGTTCAAGGGCGATGAAGTGGTGATGGCCTTCATGGCCAGAGCCGCTATCTCTTTTGGTCAACTTGATCCGGTCGCCTTCGACATGATCGACCGTACCGACATGAAGGCCGTCGGCGCTGATCACTTCGGCATGTTCTTTGATCTGTGTGACATCAATCATCGGGTTTCTCCTTTTGCTGTTTCGCAACAACGCGCCAGAGCTGGAAAGGATGCATAGCGACATCAGAAATCGTATGACGCCGCTATGCAAATTCTGCCCTTTGCTCGCGCTTGAGCGCGCCGCTCTTCGCGCGTGAAGGGCCTCAAACAAGCGAATGTCCGAGTCTGTGCTTCAGCCGCGCAGTGCTTCGACCAATTCCTGTATGTCGTCGGGAACCGGCGATTCGAAATGCATGGTCTTTCCGGTGGTTGGATGTTCGAAGGCCAGCATGAAGGCATGCAGGGCCTGGCGGGGGAAACGGTTGACGACCGCCTTTGCAGCATCCGGAAGAAGATTGGCTTTCGTCTTGAAGGCAGCGCCGTAATCCGGGTCGCCGATCAGCGGATGGCCGATATAGGCCATATGGACGCGGATCTGATGGGTGCGGCCGGTTTCGAGATTGCAGCGGACCATGGCTGCGAGCGCCGTGGAATCCGGTTTTTCTAGGTAGCGCTCGACCACCTGATAGTGGGTGATCGCCTCGCGGGCGTCATCGGCGCCTTCCTGCTTGACGGCGCGCTTGATCCTGTCGCCGGCGCGGCCGAGCGGCGCGTCGATCGTGCCCTTCAGGCCGCGCGGGCGGCCCCAGACGATAGCCATGTAGGCGCGCTCCAGCGGCCCTGTACGGCCATGGTCGGCAAACTGGTCGGAGAGGTGGCGATGGGCGATATCGTTCTTTGCGACCACCATGACGCCGCTGGTATCCTTGTCGAGCCGGTGGACGATGCCGGGGCGCTTGACGCCGCCGATGCCCGAAAGGCTTGCGCCGCAATGATGGATCAGCGCGTTGACCAGCGTGCCGGTCCAGTTGCCGGCGCCGGGATGAACCACAAGGCCCGGCGGCTTGACCAGAACAATGAGATCGTCGTCCTCATAGAGTACGTCGAGCGGGATGTCCTCGCCCTTCGGTTCCGGGTCTTCCGCTTCGGGCATGCCGATCTCGAAGACGTCGCCGGGCTGGACCTTCTTCTTGGCTTCCTTGACGGTCTTGCCGTTGACCGAGACCTCGCCCTGTTCGATCAGGCTCTTGATGCGGTTGCGCGAAAACTCGCCGCCCAGCGCTTCGGTCAGATAGGCATCCATCCGCCCGGTCGCGTCCTCATTTGCCGTGAGGACTTTCCTAATCGCCGAGGCTTGTTTAAAGGGGTCGTTCATTCTCATTCCATTTCCGCAGGGTAGGCCAGCCATGTCCAATCAGAAACCAGTCGAACAGGAAGACAAGCCGCTCGATCCGGTGATGGAGAACGTGCGCCGCAAGATGGTCAAGCTGCAGCTGGTCTCGGCTGGTGTCATGGTGGTGATGCTTATGGTCGTGCTTTCAGCGATTGTCTATAAGCTTACGCGTCCGGGCAAGGCCGATGTGACGCAAAGCGCCTCTATTACGGTGCCGGGCGAGGCGCCGGTCACGGCAATCGCTGCCCTGCCTGCCGGGTTCGAAGTTTCCGACGTTGCTTTGTCGGGCGGCCAGATCCTGTTTTATGGCGCGGTTGCCGGTGGCGATCGCAAGGCGATCGTCTTCGATATCGCTGCCGGCCGCATCGTTGCGGATGTTTCCGTCAAGACCAACTGAGAAGGCCTGGCCGTGATCCCGCTCCGCATCGACGACCCGGCCGATCCGCGCATCGCCGGCTTCGTCTCGATCAAGGAGCGCGACCTGACCGGACGCCATGGCCGGTTCATTGCCGAGGGTACGGTCGTGCTACGCATGCTGGCGGCAGCGCATCATGCCGGGCGTGGCATCGAGGCTGAAGCCATCCTGCTGCTCGAAAACCGCGTCGATGGTGTCCGCGGCATCCTGGCTGAATTCCCGGCGGACATTCCGGTCTATGTGGCCAGCGCTCCGGTGTTCGATGCCATTGCCGGTTTCAACATGCACAGGGGCGTGCTGGCGCTCGGCAAACGTCAATCGGCACGCGGTCTGGATACGCTCGTCAGCAGCCTTCCGGAGAAGAGCCTGGTTCTCGCTGCCTGCGGCATTTCCAACCATGACAATATGGGCTCGATGTTCCGCAACGCCGCCGCCTTCGGCGTCGATGCCATCCTGATGGATGAGACCAACTGCGATCCGATGTATCGCAAGGCGATTCGGGTCTCGGTCGGCTCGGTGTTGAGCGTGCCTTTTGCCCGCGAGGGCTCGGTGACAGCACTGATCGGGCGTCTGCAGGCGGAAGGTTTTGCGATCTGGGGATTATCGCCGCGGGGCAGAACCGATCTGCACGATATTCCACCATCGCCGCGCACCGTGCTGCTTGCCGGGACGGAAGGCGAGGGGCTGCCTGAAAACATCATGGCATTGATCCAGACCGCCCGCATCCGCCAGCGGCCGGGCCTCGACAGCCTGAACGTCGCGGCAGCGACAGGCATCGCACTGCATCAGGTGGCGATGATCAACGGCTTTATCTGAGTAGAAGTTATCGATGGTCCGGCGGCAGCATGTCGCGGGCGCGGGCTGCGAGGCTTTTATCCGAACGATTGGGCTGCGTGCCTGCCGCAGCGAGGAGGGTGGGTATCGGCGATCCCTGGCCTTCCCTGGCCGCTGTCAAAGCCACCATGGTTGCCGCGATGTCGGCAATTTCCTCGCGCAAGGCGTCGTCGTGTGCTGAAGATGCCGAGTTGATCAACTGTTCCGAAAGTGCGGCAGCCCGGTTGCGGGCATAGTCGGCCGGCACGGTCAGATCGATGGCGGCTACGGGTGACATGGCGTTCTGTGCATCCGGGTTGTCCTGTGTTCGTATGGTGCCGACTGTTGCCGGATCCGGTGCCGCGATTTTCTTCTCGCGGCGCACGGGCATGGTCAGACCGGCGGCACGCAACGCCTTTGAGGCGTCGCGCAGGTCCGTGCCCGCATCCCTGACCTTGGCTTTCAATCGCTCGATCTCGCCGCCCCTGCGTTCCAGAAAACTGTCCTTGTCGGCATTGGCAGCCATTTCTCTGGCAAGCTTTGCCTCCAACTGCTTCAGGCGGGTTTCGTCACGGGCAAGCCGGACTTCCAGTTCGCGCGCCTTGGTGCTTTCGGCTTTCAGTTCGTTGCGCATGATCTCGCGTTCGTCCTTCAGGCCGGCAATGCGGCTCTTCAGGTTCTCTGCCTCTGCATCATGGGCAGCAACGTCGATCTTCAGACTGTCCATATCGCCGGAAAGGTGCTCCACCTGTCTGGTCAGGGTTTTGATGTCGATGTTCTTTTTGACATTGTCGCGCTCGACATCGGCAAGCGTCACTTTCAGCCGCTCGATGTTCTGCTCGAGCTGCCGGGCAGCCGAACGCAGGTCCGCCGCTTCGACATTCATGTCGGCAAGCTGCGCATGCAGGTCGGCGTTTTCACCGGCGAGGCGCTGGGTTTCCTTCAGGGTGGAACCGTTTTGCAGCAAAAGAGCGACGTTCTTGTCGCGCTCGCGTTTCAGCATCTGGCTGGTCCTGGCATTTTCGGCCGCGTACCCGGCGCGGGCCGCGTCTTTCTGGGCCCGGACCTCCTGTGGCGACAGCGGCATCGTTGCCGTCAGCCGGTCCTCGGCAAAGCGGACGATGCGCCTGTGCACGACGGGCGCCACCAGCAGGCCGAGCAGCGCCGCAGTCAGAAAACCCAGGGCGAACAGGAGTGCGAATTCAATCACGGGCTGGCCATTTCAGTTCAGGGCACGCGGCGATACGCAATAATCCATGGTTTTCGTTTCATTCGCACTAAAGACGAACGAGAATATCACTTCAAGTGCTCGCGAACGCGCATTTTTTTCCAGCCGCCTCAACGACTGGAAAACCTCGGGAAAATCAGCAGACGTTTTGCCTCAGAAGGGGTTCCAGGTCGGCTGCTGTGTCAGCTTCAGGTAGCCGACATTGATGCCGAGGCGAGCGCCAAGGCCGGTTCGGATCGGAACCAGGACGATGTTTTCGTCGGTGAGTACCGTCATGCCGACACCGGCGACCACGTAGGCCGAGCCCGAGACGCCGCCAAAACGCTTGTAGAGCGAGGGGACGGCAGGCAGGTTGTACACCAGCATCATCGTCCGGCTACCCTGCCCACCCCAGTCGAGTCCGAGCGACGGCCCCTGCCAGAACACGTTATGCTGGCCGGCATTCTTGGTATAGAGGTCGCCTTCGCCATAGGTCAGGCCGGCCACGAATGCGCCGGATCCTTCCTGGCCGAGAATGTAACCGTTCGGCAGGCCGTATTTGGAAAATGCGTTCTCGACCACCTTGGCAAGTCCGCCGGAGGTGGAGCCGAAGAAGCCGTGACCGGCATCGACGATTTCCTGCATCGTGTATTGTTCGCCTCTGCTCTGCGCAAGCGCCGCCGGCATGAGGCTGAACGCAGCCATCATCGCCACGAATGTGCGCAAGAGTGGGAATTTCACGGCATTGAGGATCCGCTGCATGTTTTTCTCCGTAATCTCAGGAGCGCCGCGACGTCATGCGCGGGCCGCTATCCTGCCCCGTTTCACTCTGTGACGGGGGTCGGGCTGATTGTCAGCAATTTGAACCGATGATCTTAACAATCGGTTTACCAAATGTGGTGTCTTTATGATCTTCGCCTTGAGACTATGCCCGCGCAATCTTCGCGGGCTAGACCAATGGGCAATAGGATCGCGGAAGGCCGCCTGATCTCGCTTGTGAGCCGTCCGGCGGCTATTGAGGATACGACCATGGGAAAGAACCCGAACCTGACCTTGACCGGTCCCGATCTCGCAGCGCTTCTGTGCAGCCGTGTCTGCCATGACATCATCTCGCCGGTTGGCGCGATCAACAACGGCCTCGAACTGCTGGACGAGGGCGGGGCGGATGCCGATGCCATGGACCTCATCCGCACCAGCGCGCTCAACGCTTCGGTCCGGCTGAAATTTGCCCGTCTGGCCTTCGGTGCTTCGGGCTCGGCCGGCGCTTCGATCGATACTGGTGAGGCGGAAAAGGCGGCCAAGGATTTTGCCTCCGTCGAAAAGAAGACGGAAGTCACCTGGACCGGACCGCGCGTGATCATCGCCAAGAACCGGGTCAAGCTGCTGCTCAACCTGTTCCTGATCGCTTACGGCGCCATTCCGCGTGGTGGTTCGATCGATGTCGTCCTGGAAAACCCGGAATATGACGCGGCCTTCAAGCTGATCTGCAAGGGCCGGATGATGCGCGTACCGCCAAAGCTTGTCGAGCTTCTTTCGGGAACGCTCGAAGAGGCCGTCGACGCGCATACGATCCAGCCCTACTACACGGTTCTGCTTGCCGACGAGGCCGGCATGGAGATCGAGGTCACCTCGAACTCGGAAGAAATCGTGTTTTCCGCGAAAATGGTTGCAGCCTGAAGTCGAGATAAATCTGCTTTTAGGCATGGCGGTAACTGATTCTTTGCCAAAGCGGCATACGGTTGTAGATAGGGATTAGTTCCCGCTGTAGCGCCAAGAGGGAGCTTGAGATGCAACGCTTGATGATTGCCGATGATTCGGACGTCGTACGCAAGGTCGGGAAGCGCATCCTCTCGGGCCTGAATTTCCTGGTCTCCGAGGCCGCAAACGGCCTCGAAGCGCTTGTGCGCTGCGAAGCGGAACTGCCCAACATCATCATCGTTGATGCGGGCCTTGATGGCGCGCTGGATTTGATTGCCAATATCCGCAACCTTCCCGACGGCAAGGCCGTCCGCATCTATTATTGCGTCGTCGAGGCGGACCTGAAGAAGATGATGGCCGGCAAGCGCGCCGGTGCCGACGATTTCCTTTTGAAGCCGTTCGACCGCAAGATCCTGACCAGCGTCTTTGGCAGCCTGTCGATCGCCGCCTGATCCTTTACAACCGATATCGTTTCAAACCAGCCGTTGCCTTTCCAGGCGGCGGCTTTTTTACGCACCCCTCATAAGGGGCCGGGCGCGGTACGATGCGGAAACCCGGAAACGCAAAAGCCCGCCATCATCGGCGGGCTTTCACGAAACTTTCGGCACGATCAGCCGTGGCGTCCCTGCATTATGCGGGATGCGAAACACCGCCGGCTGGAATGGCCGGTGGTTATCAGGCGCTTTCTGCGAATTCGCCTTCCGGCTCGCGCAACACATAGCCGCGACCCCAGACGGTTTCGATATAGTTGGCGCCGCCGGCAGCATTTGCGAGCTTCTTGCGCAGCTTGCAGATGAACACGTCGATGATCTTCAGTTCCGGTTCGTCCATGCCGCCATAAAGGTGGTTGAGGAACATTTCCTTGGTGAGCGTGGTACCCTTGCGGAGCGAAAGCAGCTCCAGCATCTGGTATTCCTTGCCCGTCAGATGAACGCGCTGGCCGCCGACTTCAACGGTTTTCGCGTCCAGGTTGACGATCAGTTCGCCGGTCGAGATGACCGACTGCGCATGGCCCTTGGAACGGCGCACGATCGCATGGATACGAGCAACCAATTCGTCCTTGTGGAAAGGCTTGGTCATGTAGTCGTCTGCGCCGAAGCCTAAGCCCCGAACCTTATCCTCGATGCCGGCCATGCCGGAGAGGATCAGAATAGGTGTCTTGACCTTGGACAGACGCAGCGTTCTCAAAACCTCGTAACCGGACATGTCCGGCAGGTTAAGATCGAGCAGAATGATGTCGTAATCATAGAGCTTGCCGAGATCGACACCCTCTTCACCAAGATCGGTGGTGTAAACGTTAAAACTTTCCGACTTGAGCATCAGTTCGATGCTCTGCGCTGTCGCGCTGTCGTCTTCGATGAGTAGAACCCGCATAATTGTCCCCTTTTCCGCCGCCGAAAGGTCGTTGTGGCCCCCTTACGCGATACGGATCCAGTCGTTGCCTGATTTGGAGGCTGCCAGCAAATGGTTAACAAATTCTGATTCACTCTGGCAAGGTGTATCGAAAATGTTAAATATTTTTTGCAGACCTCTGATTTTACATGTGAATCTAGAATGACATCCTTAACGCACAACATTAAGGAAATCGGCTATGTGACTCATCTGACTCAATCTATGCCAAACACCAAATTTAGCGCTGGGCATTTACTGACCCTTAAATGATCGTCCCTATGATTAACGATGCCCGTAAACGAAAGGTTACCAGCGGTAGGATTTTGTTAAGATCGCTGTAATTATTTTCGTTTCCGACGCCGTAAGGTCGGTTGAACGGGTCAAATCCAGTAACCGGGGTCTCGCATCACGGGAGTATTGCGTATGAAGTCACGTGAGAGCCTTGTTCGCCTGAAGGAATTTCAGGTGAAGGAGAAACAGCGTCAGTTGAGCCAGCTACAACTGATGATGTCCGAATTTGAGCGGATGACCAAGGAATTGGAAAATCAGATCACTTTCGAGGAAAAGAAGTCCGGGATCACCGATCCCACCCATTTCGCCTATCCGACGTTTGCCAAGGCTGCGCGACAGCGGGCAGACAATCTCCAGGTCTCGGTTCGGGAACTGAAGGTACAGCAGGATGCGGCGGAACTTGCGCTGGAAGAGGTTCAGGCGGAATTCGCCAAGGCCGCAGCGCTCGAAGAACGCGACAGCGGTGCGCGCATGCGCGCTTAGGCGCGCTTGAGGCTTGCCCAAGGCCAAAAGGCCCTTCTCACGGACTTACGTCAAGTCCGTGAGAAGGGCCTTGTGTATTTTTGAAGCAGGTTCAAGGACGCTTCTTAAGCTTGGATTGCGTCCTGCCATTCCGGATGACGCTGTGTCTGGGCGCGCATGAAGGGGCAGAGCGGAATGATCTTCCAACCGCCTTTTCGCGCCGCGTCAATTGCGTGCGCCGCCAGCGCTTGGCCGACGCCTTTGCCGCGCAGTTCATCCGGAACCGCAGTGTGATCGATGATGATCAGTTGCGGCGATGACCGGGAATAGGTCATTTCAGCCGTATGGCCCTCGACTTTTGTACTGTAGCGGCCATGCGAGCCGGTTTCTTCGCTGATAATATCCATCAATCTCTCCCCCTTGCCGGCTGCCCGGACCGTTTCCATCGTGGTTGGTTCATCACTGTTCAGCGCCACCAAAGGTGATATGTAATCCCGTCCGTGCAAGAGAAGACAAGAATCATGCGTCTCATCCCTCCGCTTTTCCTTGTTCTGTCCGCTTTTTTTCTCGCTCTCGGGCTTGTGCTGCCATTGGTTCAGTTTGAAAAACTGGTTTTTTTCACCGAAACGCCGTCGCTGCTGGGAATCGTATCGTCGCTTTGGGGAGAGGGCAACCAGATGCTGGCCATCATCGTGGCGCTTTTTTCCATCGTGTTCCCTTTTGCGAAGCTGGTCGGGATTGCCTTCGAGGCGACAGCACCGGCGAACGGTAAGGCTGCGGACGGAATGGTCGCCCGCCTTCTGCCGTTACTCGGCAAATGGTCGATGATGGATGTGATGCTTGTAGCGCTCGTCATCTTTGCGGCAAAGACCAGTGGAATGGCAGAGGCTTTCACCCAGCCGGGCCTTTGGTTCTACGCCGGATCGGCGGTGCTGACGGGGCTGCTTCAAATGCAGCTGCGGCCGCACTGAATGCGGCCGCTTGAGCTCTTGCAAATGAAGGGTCTGGCTAGTGGCGATATTGCTGGATGCGGGTCGTCCGCAGGCCGGCAAGGCCATGGTCGCTGATCGAGGACTGCCAGGACAGGAATTCTTCGACGGTCAGGGTATAGCGGTCACAGGCTTCTTCCAGGCTCAGCAGTCCGCCACGCACGGCGGCGACGACTTCTGCCTTTCTGCGGATCACCCAGCGGCGCGTATTGGCCGGTGGCAGATCAGCAATTGTCAAAGGGCTGCCATCGGGTCCGATGACATATTTCACGCGGGGTCGTATCATTTCGGTCATTGGACTCTCTACACATACTCAAGACCATGTAGGCTCAACTTACCCTGCCACATTTAACATTTGCCTAAGCGCGTGGTAACAATTTGCTAATAATTTTAGAGACTTCCAGAACGCTCTTCGACCAATTGCGGATCGTCCAAGCGGTATATGGAGCGGCGTAACTGTTCTCCCGAACCTATTTTTATTGTAGTCTTCGAAAGCTTTGTCCTGGTAATTTCCAGGTATGCATGGGAGCTATGCAAATATAATGGTTCAATTTTCATCAAATTGTTGATAATAACGGCGAGTAATTGAGCATATGCAACATTTTGTTGCTCTGGAATGCTCTCGATGCGCCATTTTATTTCAAAACACCCTCCTTTTCGCTTCGATTGTGTCCCTGGTGGCCTCTCGGAGTTTTTGTCGGTGTTGGATCTATCGTGCTGCTGCCGAAAAAATTCCGGAATGAGAATTTTTCGAGAGCTGGCGCGATGGCCGGCAGGTTGGTGATGAAAATATGAGAGACCCTGACAAGCTGACCTTGCGAAGCGAAGCTTATGCTGATTTTCTTTCAGGCATGAACAGTTCCGCAGTCCAGACGGAGTATGAAGTGCTCCACCTGATGCGCCAGTGCACGGCGCAATTCGGTTTCAGCCATTTCATGATCGCGCGTATTCCCTTCGGCGAGCAGCAGCGCTTCGCCGAGCGCCTTGTTTTGAGCAGCTGGCCATCGGAGCTTGTGCGGGAATACGACGCCGCCACGGTTTTTCAGGCCAGTGCACTGATCGAGCGGCTGCGTCATACGAAACTGCCGGTCTTCGGCGCAACACAATCGCTGCTCAATGCGCAAGGCTCTGCAGCCCGTGACACTGTCGGCGCGCTGTTTGCCGCGCAGGCGATGAACAATACATTTGCCGTTACGCTGCACACCACCCACGGGGAGGCATTTGCTGCTCTGCTGTGCGGACCGCGTGGCGAGCCCGACAGGGCCGAGACGGCCGATCTCTATCTGACCCTGCTGCAACTGTTCGAAACCCTCGAGCGAACCTTCGAGGTCGGCGCCTCGGCGCGCGACAAGCTGTCGACGCGCGAGATCGAGTGTCTGCGCTGGGCTGCGGCGGGCAAGAGCAGCGACGAGATCGCCATCATCCTCGGTATTTCCGCCTATACGGTTTCCAGTTACTTCAAGACCGCGACCCGCAAGCTTGATTCGGTCAATCGCATGCAGGCGATTGCGCGCGCCATGCGGATGAAGCTGATCTGACCAGCCCAAAGCCCTTGCCCTTGTTCAATTCCCCGCGACTTTCTATATAACGGCTTGCGGCATGGCCGGCCTGGGCCGGAACCGCTTTGCTGCGGCGTTGGCCGTTTGCAGGAAACAGGGTATGGTCGCGCGACAATGCCGAACAACCCGCCGATGGACCGCAATGCCGGATTGGATGCCGTGAACAGTCTCGATTTTGACCGCAAGCCCGAAGATACGCGCGTCGTGGTTGCCATGTCCGGCGGCGTTGACAGTTCCGTCGTGGCCGGCATCCTGAAACGGCAGGGCTACGACGTTCTTGGCATCACCCTGCAGCTTTACGATCACGGGGCGGCCATCCATCGGGCCGGCTCCTGCTGCGCCGGCCAGGACATCGACGATGCCCGCCGCGTCTGCGAGGTGCTGGGCATTCCGCATTACGTTCTCGACTATGAGCAGCGTTTTCGCGAAACGGTAATAAATCCCTTTGCCGAAAGCTATGTCGCCGGCGAGACGCCGATCCCCTGCGTTGCCTGCAATCAGACCGTCAAATTCGCCGATCTTCTGGCGACGGCCCGCGATCTCGGCGCCGATGCGCTGGCGACCGGCCATTACATCCGCTCGAAGGCCAATCCGCAGCCGGACGCGCCTAGCCGCCGCGCGTTGTTTCGCCCGACGGATGCCGATCGGGACCAGAGCTATTTCCTGTTTGCCACCACGCAGGAGCAGATCGACTATCTACGTTTTCCGCTCGGCAACCTCACCAAGGCGGAAACAAGGGCGCTTGCCGAAGATATGGGCCTCGTCGTCGCCAAGAAGGCCGACAGCCAGGACATCTGTTTCGTGCCGCAGGGCAAATATGCCGATATCATCAACAAGCTGAAGCCGAATGCGTCTTTGGCGGGCGATATCGTCCATCTGGATGGCCGCGTTCTCGGCAGCCACGATGGCATCCTGCACTATACGATCGGTCAACGCCGCGGCATCGGCGTCGCCACCGGCGAGCCGCTTTATGTGGTGCATCTCGATGCCCGTTCGCGCCGCGTCATCGTCGGTCCGAAGGAAGCACTGGAAACCCGCCGCGTCTATCTGCGCGACATCAACTGGCTGGGTGACGGCGATATTTTCGATGTAGCGGCCGATGGGTTTGCCTGTTTCGCCAAGGTCCGATCGACGCGTCAGCCAGCGCCTGCGATCCTGCGCGCCGGCGCAGACGGCGTCTCGGTCGAGCTGCTGGAAGGCGAGGCGGGCGTTGCCCCCGGCCAGGCCTGCGCGCTCTATTCCGGCATCGGAGAAGACGCCCGCGTCTATGGCGGCGGTTTCATCCTGCGCTCCGAACGCGAGGCCGCAGCCGAAGCTGCTCTGAAGGACCTGCTGCAGAGCGTGGTTGCAGCCTGATAAAGGGCCGGGGACTGCGCATCACGCGCTGTGTCCGGCCATTGTCCAGCGTCCCTTGAAAAACTTCCGGTTTTTTGAAACGGCTCGGCTTGACACCAGCATGAACCGCACCTTATAAGCCGCCCACTGACGCGACGACAGCGGCCAAGCGCCCAAGTCGCAGTCTGATGGCGGGGTAGCTCAGGTGGTTAGAGCAGCGGAATCATAATCCGCGTGTCGGGGGTTCGAGTCCCTCTCCCGCTACCAAAATTCCAAAATCTTTTGAACAACTTTTAGATGCTGTCAAAATTGGCAGCTATTCTCTACCGCTCACGCTTTAGCAGCTTCTTTGGTCATTCGGCCGGACTGGAAATGAGCGGCGTCCCGGCGTGCTCCCACACTAATTGTTGCCCTGTCGTCTTGCGCGGTGACAGAGCGAGGGACTGCAATCGGCGCAGGCTCCGGCGCAATCATCGGCGGCGTTGTCAGCAACAGCTGGGGCGGCGCGGCTATTGGCGCAGTAGCGGGCGGCATCGTCGGCAATCTCATTGGCCGTTCGCATGAGCGCAAAGGCTATTGCATCTATCGAGACCGTAACGGCCGGCGGTTCGAGGCGCGCTGCCGGTAAGGCATTGTCATCCTCTCCAGCGTTGTGGAAAAAGTGACCCGACTGGCGTAGCCCGTCGTCGGGGCCTCAGGAGACACGCCTTTGCTGCTCATGGCAAAGAGCATTTCTCCTCATTTTGGCGCACCTCTTTCAGCGGCGGCAAAGCTCACACCGCTCCGCCCGCGGCCTTCATAAACCGCACATATTTCTCAGCCAGCCCCTCCTGCAGCCGGTCGATGATCAGCAGGGAGATCTGGAAGGCCGTGTCGAGATCGGGGGTCTGGCCGGTCAGTTCGGCCAGATAGACCACTTCGGGATCGTATTGATCAGGGGTCTTGGTGACTTCGTGCAGAAATGTGCGGAGGGCCAGCCGGGCATTGGCCATCTGCGCAGTCCGGCGCTCGGCATCCGGAAGGGGCAGGCTGATCAGGAAGACGTGAACGTCTATGAACCGCAAAAGGGCCGAGAAGTGCTCTGCCGTGTCGGGCAATCCAGCCTGCAGATAGAGGCTGGTTTTTGCAGCCTCCAGCTTGCTGCTGCTCGCCCAGCGGCCAAGGTCATAGCGGTAGATCGTCGACGTATCGGTCAGAAATTTTCCGGCGGCGGAGAATGCAAAGCTCAAGGCCCAGTCACAGTAGCCGCCATGCGTCGGATGGGCGTCCGAAAACAGCGAAAACAGGCCTTTGAACAGGTCCGAGCGATACATGCTGTAGTAAAGCCCGTTATTGCCATTGGCCTTGCCGTTATATTCGAGCAGCCGGCCGCCGGCATCACCGGCGGTGATCGCAAACCGATCGACCTGCTGCACCCCTTTTTCATTCGTCCAGATGAATGTCTGCGGCCGAACTCCGATCACGTCGCCGGGCAGGGCCGAAAGATCAAGCGGCTGTTTGTCATCCAGGCCATAGATCTCGTCGTCATCGCCCATCGGCATCAGGAACGGCGTTTCGACCTTTGACAAAGCAGAGGCCATGTTCTGCAGCCCGCCATCGCCATCCGGAACGACATAGGTCAGCCGTGGATGGCTGTTTTCATAGCGGGCGCGCTTTTGCGGATCTCCGGAATTGTCGGATACGACCAGCCGGCAATCTCTCTTGTCCGCGTAGATCAGCGCCGTTTCGATCGCGCTGGCGGAGTGCTGGAGATTGCGGTTGCTTGGCATGCAGAGGGTCAGCTGTGTCATCAGGCGTATCCACGCGGAATTGAGGTTTCCCGCTGTAGGCCGTGTCGGGTGCGCGAGGCTTGCGTGGGCGTTTTCGATCGATCCAGCCTTGCACCAGCCGGTTTTGCTAGCGATGGCCTATCTGTGGATACGTCGGGAAACTTGATGTCGGCATCTCTTTCAAAAGCGCTCGGTTTTTACAATGCAGGTCACTATGACAAGGCATTGGGCATTCTGTCGCCCGCCCGCCGGCAACCGTTCGCGCTCAACGAGCTGCTGTTGATTGCCCAATGTTATGCCAAGACGCAGAAGTTCGCTGAGGCCGCTGCATTCTACATCAAGGGAGCGGAAATGGGAGGCCCCAAGCAGGCGATGCTGCGGGCACTTGCGGCCAACATGCTGCAGGAGGCGGACGATTCCTTCGCATCCTTGAACATAGCCCGGCTCGCCGCCAAATCCGGCGTATTCGATACCAATGCTGAGGAAACCTATCGCCGGTATCTGCACGAGTTTCTCTGCCTCGACGAAGCGCAGATGGATGACCAGCGATTTCTGGACCGGCTGAAAGCCGGCGATGAGCGCTATCTGGCCGCAGAGTTTTCACATCGCCATATCGGCTGGTGCGGCGACGAGAGCATCAATGCGCGGCAGACGAAGATCCACGATGCCGCAGCCTTCACGCCGGCATCCAGAGCGGCAAGGCGGGCGGCGCCCCACAGGTTTTCTGACAGGATCAGGGTCGGCTATCTCTCGGCCGATTTCAGCGATCAGCATGCCACGATGCGCCTTTTCCAAAGCGCGCTGCTGCAGCACGATCCGGACCGGTTCGACATCGCGCTTTTCTGCAGTACCGGCGACGACCTGATCCGGCTCGACCAGGGATCGCGCGATACCTATCCCAATCTGCAGCGCATCGGCTACCTGTCGGACCCGGATGCGGCGGCACTGATCCGCCGCTCGGGTATCGACATTCTCGTCGATCTGAAGGGGCATACCAAGGGTTCCCGCGCCGGGTTGCTCAATCACGGGGCTGCCCCGATCCAGGTGGCCTATCTCGGCTTTCCGGGATCCGGGACCGGCATCGACTGCGACTATATTCTCACCGACGCCGTGGTGACGCCGGAAACCAGCCGGCCGTTCTATCACGAAAAATTCTGCCTGCTTCCCGACAGCTACCAGGCCAATGACAATGTCACACGCCCGCTGCCGCCCGCGACCCCGCGCAGTGCGCTCGGCCTGCCGGAAGACCGCATCGTCTTTGCCTCCTTCAACACGCACCGCAAGATCAAGCCGCAGACGGCTGAGCTCTGGGCGGACATTCTGCGGCAAACGGAAGACAGCCTGTTATGGGTCATGTGCTCCAATCGTTTTGCACGTGACAATCTTCTGCGCTGGATGGAAAACGCAGGCATCGCCGGTGACCGGATTATCTTTGCCGATCCGGTTGCCTATCCCGATCACATCGCCCGCCTTCAGGCGGCGGATATCGGGCTGGATACGTTTCCCTGTAACGGCCACACGACGACATCCGACAAATTATGGGCTGGCCTGCCGGTGCCGACCTTCAAGGGCACACACTTTGCCTCGCGGGTGACGGAGAGCCTGCTGCGGGCGCTTGGGGTTGGCGAACTGGTTGCGGATAATGCAGAACAGTATGTCGAACTTTGCGTCTCGCTGGCGAAAAACCGGGATGAACTGCGTGCCATAAAAGAGAAAATTGCCGCGCAGCGCCCGGTCGCGCCGTTGTTCGATACGACGCGCTTTGTCCGACATCTGGAAAAGGCGTTCGAGCTGATGGTCGAGCGCGCTCGTGAGGGGCAGGAGCCGGATCATATTGCGGTGCCGGTCCTCTTTTAGGAGCTCAAGAGCCGCTGGCCACCTTTTTGGCTGCGCTCCCTATCCATGACCGATGCTCAGGACTGCAGGATTTTCTCGATCGTAGTGGTGGCCTCGTTGAGGCCGCAGAGTTCGTAGGCGCCTGTTTCCTCCACCTGGCGGCAGACGAAATTGACCCTGGCTTCGTCGTGATCGAGCGCCGCAAGCAGGGTCTCGCGCAACCCCATCGCCGTCAGCAGCACCGGTTCCCGCAGGAGCCGCCCCTCCCGCCATGAACTCAGGCGTACGGTGACTGGCATCATGGTGATTCTCCTCCGTGCCAGTCTACCACGAAGCCGATCAGAATATGAGCGAGAGGTTTTCCAGTCAGCCTTCGCTGAGTGCTTCCATGCCGCCGGTCAGACGGTCCATCAGGCTGCGGCGGACACGGCCGACATCCCTCAGCGGCGGCTCGCCGAACTGACGGGCATATTCGCGGCTGAACTGCGACTGGCTCTCATAGCCTACCTGATGGCCGGCGGAACCGGCATCCAGCATGTCCTCCAGCATCAGCCGGCGGGCTTCCTGCAGCCGCAGTTGCTTCTGGTACTGCATCGGGCTCATGGCGGTGATCGCCTTGAAATGGTGGTGCAGCGACGAAACGCTCATGCTGACGCGGCTGGCCAGATCCTCGATCTTCAGGGGCAAGGCGTAATGTTCCTTCAGCCAGACGCAGGCACGGCTGATCTGGTGCGATTGGCTTTCGGTAACCGCCATCTGGCGCAGGCGCCCGCTCTGCGGACCGGTCAGGAGCCTGTAGATGATCTCCTGTTCGATCAGCGGCAGCAGGGTGGGGATGTCGTCCGGCCGGTCCAGCAGCTTGAGGAGCCTTATGGTTGCATCTTCCAATTCTGCTGTCACCGAACTGACGGTCATGCCGCGTGCTGTTGATGCAGGGACGCCGCCGCCAGCGCGTTCGAGAAGCGAAGCAATACGCGTGGTGTCGATGCCGAAAGTCACACTCAGATAGGGTTTTTCCTCCGACGCTTCGACGATCTGCGTGGTCACCGGCAGGTCGATCGAGGTCAACAGATAATCGGCGCCGCCATAGCGGTAGATGTCGTCGCCAAGCACCACCTGCTTTGCGCCTTGGGCAATCAGTGCCAGGCTGGGCTTGTAGGAACCACAGGATTTCGTCCCGGTTCCTGAGCGCCGGTGAACGCTGACGCCCGGTATAGCCGTTTTGTGATCGCCATCTTCCTTGGCGAAACGGGCAATAAGATCAATCAGTTCCTGACTGCGTGGGGTTCGTGAAGCTGTCATAATCGAAAGTCTTTCCAGCTATTTAGATTTTGTCTCGCAAATCGCAAGTTAGTCGCTCTGCGGTTATCTGCAAAACCTTGAAGACACGTTTTGCAGGATCGTACAATAATCTTGCAGGATTGCTCTAACGTTCTGCCAACATGATCTGCAAGTATGCTTCCGGGGAGAGGCGATCTGTGCTTCCATCACAATCCCCGCTTCATCAGATAAAGGAGTGACCCATGGCCCTGGCAAGAGGATATGCTGCGACGGATGCGTCAAAGCCGCTGCAGCCCTTCACATTCGAACGGCGCGAACCCCGCGAGGACGACGTCGTCATCAGCATCAAATATTCCGGCATCTGCCATTCGGATATCCATCAGGCCCGCAATGAGTGGGGCAATTCGGCATTTCCAATGGTTCCCGGCCACGAGATCGCCGGCATCGTTACGGCGGTCGGCTCGAAGGTTTCCAAGTTCAAGGTCGGCGACCGGGTCGGCGTCGGCTGCTTCGTCGATAGCTGCACAGCCTGCGCCAGCCGCGATGTCGATCTCGAACAGTACATGCCGGGCCTCGTGGTCACCTATAACGGCGTTGAAGCCGACGGCAAGACGCCGACCCAGGGTGGCTATTCCGATTTCATCGTCGTCAAGGAAGGCTACGTCCTTTCCATTCCGGAAAACCTGCCCTTTGAGGCGACGGCACCGCTGCTTTGCGCCGGTATCACGCTCTATTCGCCGCTGCGCAACTGGGGTGCTGGTCCCGGCAAGAAGATCGCAGTCGTCGGTATGGGCGGTCTTGGCCATATGGGCGTCAAGCTTGCTCATGCGATGGGTGCCGATGTCACGGTCCTCAGCCAGTCCCTGTCGAAGAAGGAAGATGGCCTGAAGCTCGGTGCCGATCACTATTATGCGACCGCCGATGCCGAAACCTTCACGAAACTGGCAGGAACGTTCGACCTCATCCTGTGCACGGTCTCGGCTGAGATCGACTGGAACGCCTATCTCGGCCTGTTGAAGGTCGATGGCACGCTGGTGCTGCTCGGTATTCCGGAAAAGCCGGTGCCGGTGCATGCGTTCTCGCTGGTCCCGTCGCGCCGCTCGATTGCCGGTTCGATGATCGGCTCGATCAAGGAAACCCAGGAAATGCTCGATTTTTGCGGCGAGCATAACATCGTCTCGGAAATCGAACTGATCCGCATGGACCAGGTCAACGAAGCCTATGAGCGCGTCATCAAGAGCGACGTGCGCTACCGCTTCGTCATCGATATGGCGACACTGTAATCCATTAAAACGAAAAGGCCGGCAAATTCACCTTGCCGGCCTTTTGTCGCGTCCGCCCAATCATTTGACTTCGGTCAAAACTTCGGTGCCGGAGCCGTCCTTGCCGGTAATCGTCCAGGCGCCGTCAAGCGTGCCATTGCCCTTGACCTGGTAGACGATCAGCCCCATGGCGTCTTCGAGCACGTAGGCAGCTGCAAAAGCATCGCCGTTGAGCATGCAGACGCCGGTCGATTTGACGCCGGCGGTTTCCCACTCGATCACGCAGGTGGTTTCGCTGGCGAGCGTGATTTCCGCCGTACCGGCATAGCTCGACCCGTCGAGATTGGTACCTTGAACGGTGTACTTGCCGGCATTGACGGTTTGCGCATTCGCGCCGGAAGCAGCTGCGAGCGCGAGCGCCGCGGTGATAATGATGTTCTTCATGGGACCCCTCAAAAATTGGCTCGATGGTCGAGCTGCAATATGAGCCTATGCGCAATCAATGCCGTTTGAAAAGAACCAAAATTGTGGTGATCGAGGCGAACAGTGTTGTCTTCAAGCCTTCCGCATGATCCTCGCGCTGACACTGCTCCGGCTGCCACAGCCGCCTTCCTTGCGGCCTGGAAACAGACGCACCTCAGCCCAGCGGTAGCGGTCCGTCGTTCTTGATTTCTTCCATCACCGCGTAGGTCCGCGTTTCCTTGACGCCGGGCAGGGTCCAGAGCACCTGGCCGAGGAAGTTGCGATAGGCGTTCATATCCTCGAAGCGGGTCTTGACGAGATAGTCGAAGCCACCGGCCACCATATGGCATTCGAGTACCGACGGCGCCTGTTTGACGGCGATGGCGAACTTGTCGAACACTTCGGGTGTCGTTTTGTCGAGCATCACCTCGATGAAGACGAGAAGCCCGAAACCGAGCTTGTGCGGATCAAGCCGCGCGCCAAAGCCCGAGACATAGCCTTCCTTCAGCAAGCGGCGCAGCCGCTCGCTGGTGGCAGTCGGAGAAAGCCCGATGCGGTCGGCCAGTTCCAGATTGGTGATCCGGCCGTCCGCCTGCAGGATGTTGAGGATCCGCCGGTCGATTTTGTCTATCTCATGCATCGGATTCTCTACCCTTTCAGCGCTTGCGGCAGCTTAAGCCGCCAGCCGCGTTTCGGCGAGCTTCACCCAGTACGAGATGCCGTGCGGGATAGCCTCGTCATTGAAGTCGTAGGCCGGATTGTGCAGGCCGGCCGTGTCGCCATTGCCGATGAAGATGAAGGCGCCGGGACGGGCCAGCAGCATGTAGGAAAAATCCTCGCCGCCCATCATCGGATCAAGATCGCCTGATACCTGGTTTTCGCCGGCGATGATTGCCGCAGCCGAAAGGGCATGGCCGGTTTCCTCGCGATGATTGACCGTGACCGGATAGTTGCGGGCGTAGGAAACCTTGATCTTGGCACCATAGGCGGCACCCAGGCCTTCGCAAATCTGCTTGATACGTTGTTCGGCGAGATCGCGCACTTCCGGCATCAGCGTGCGCACCGTGCCGCCGAGCAGGGCCTGTTCCGGAATGATGTTATGGGCAAAGCCGGCATTGAATTTGGTCACCGAAACGACCACCGAAAACAACGGATCGACCGAGCGGGAGGCGATGGTCTGCAGCGCGTTGACGATCTGCGAGCCAATGACGATCGGGTCGATCGTCTTGTGCGGCTGGGCGGCGTGGCCGCCGCGGCCATCGATGGTGATGGTGAATTCATCGGTCGAGGCCATGATCGGGCCGACGCGGCTGCCGAACTGGCCAACCGGCATGCCCGGCATATTGTGCATGCCGTAGACTTCCTCGATGGCGAAACGCTCCATCATGCCGTCCTTGACCATTTCGTGGCCACCGGCGCCGCCTTCTTCTGCCGGCTGGAAGATCACTGCAACCGCGCCTTTGAAATTGCGTGTCTCGGCGAGATATTTTGCAGCGCCCAGAAGCATGGCGGTGTGGCCGTCATGGCCGCAGGCGTGCATCTTGCCTGATGTCGTCGAGGCCCAGGGCTTGCCGCTGGTTTCGGTCATCGGCAGGGCATCCATGTCGGCGCGCATGCCGATGGTGCGGCCTTCGCCGAGATTGCCCTTGATCAGGCCGACAACACCGGTGCGGCCAAGACCCGTGACGATTTCATCAACGCCGAATTCCTTCAGCTTATTTTCGACGAAAGCTGCCGTATTTTCGACGGCAAACAGCAGTTCCGGTTTCGTATGGAGGTGGCGACGCCATTCTGTGACTTCGGTCTGGAGCTCTGCTGCGCGGTTCAGAATAGGCATTTTGTCTTCCTGTGGATCCATTGCGGGCATGGGATACGAGAAATTTGGCATCGGCGCAAAAGAATGGTCTTTGCCATCTCCTCGCCATATAGGTTAAATAGCCGGACGATACGAGGCAATTCCCGAAATTTCGAGGTTTGACGTGGTGACAACTGGAATTCGCAAGAGTGGCGCGTTGAAGCTATTCGCAGTCCTGACTGGCGCCTGCGCGTCGCTGCTTTCGGCCAGCTTGCCGAGTGCGGCCAATCCGCAGCTGGTTGTCGATGTCAGTTCGCTGAAAGTCTATGAGCAGCGGGAAATCTATCAGAAATGGTATCCGGCCTCGCTGACCAAGCTGATGACGGCCTACACGACGTTCCGGGCACTGAAATCCGGCCAGCTGACGCTGGAAACACCGGTGGTGATGAGCAAGAACGCCGCCGGCGAGCCGCCGAGCAAGATGTTCTACAAGCCCGGGCAGGCCGTCACGCTCGACAGTGCATTGAAGATGATGCTGATCAAATCGGCCAACGACATTGCCGTTGCGATCGGCGAAACCGTGGCTGGCTCCGAGCCCGCCTTCATCAACCAGATGAATTCCGAGGCGCGGCGCATCGGCATGACATCCTCGCATTTCGTCAATCCGAACGGGCTGCCTGCGCCGGGTCAATATACGACCGCCCGCGATCTCGCCGTTCTGGCGATCACGATCAAGCGCGAGTTTCCGCAATATGCAGCCTATTTTGCCTATGAAGGCTTCACCACGGGCAAGAAAAACTATCCCAACTTCAATATGCTGATCGGCCGCTTCGATGGTGCCGACGGCATGAAGACCGGCTTTATCTGCGCTTCGGGCTTCAATCAGGTTTCATCTGCGACACGCAATGGGCGTGCCGTCGTTTCCGTCGTGCTTGGCGCCGACAGCCTTGGCGGCCGGGCGGACGAATCTGCGCGCTTGCTGCAGCTCGGTCTGACGTCGAGCGGCGCCGGCAAGCCCGGACTTGGCCAGATTGCGCCCTATGGCGAGAGCCGCGATATGGTCGCCGATGTCAGCAAGGAAATCTGCAATCCGAAGGCCGCCAAGGTGCGCTCGGAAAACCGTGATGAAGGTGGCCGGCAGAAATTGCTGTCGCCCTATATTCACGAGATCAACCGCCCGCTGAACCTTGTCGCCGCCGGGCTTATCCCGGGCACCGAAAAGGTGGCCGATGCCAAGGGCAAGGACCAGACGGAGACCGCGCAGGGCGATGTCGCCAATGTGCCGATCCCGGTTCCTCGCCCCGTTTTCTAAAGCTTCCGCATACTGATCGGATAAACCATGAGCCTTCTGCTGAACGCCGTGCCGGTGTCGATCCTCACCGGTTTTCTCGGCGCGGGAAAGACGTCCCTTCTGAACAGGCTTCTAAAGGATCCTGATCTCACGGACACGGCCGTGATCATCAACGAATTCGGCGATGTCTCGCTGGACCATCTGCTGGTCGAGGCTTCGAGCGACGGGATCATCGAGCTGTCGGACGGTTGCCTCTGCTGCACGGTGCGCGGCGAACTGGTCGATACGCTGGCCGATCTGATGGACCGGATGCAGACCGGCAAGATCAAGCCGTTGAAGCGCGTGGTCATCGAGACCACCGGCCTTGCCGATCCGGCGCCGGTGCTGCAGTCGGTGATGGGCAATCCCGTCATCGCCCAGAGCTACCGGCTCGATGGCGTCGTCACCGTCGTCGATGCGGCCAACGGTCTGTCGACGCTCGACAATCACGAAGAAGCGGTCAAGCAGGTGGCGATGGCCGACCGGCTGGTGATCAGCAAGATGTCGCTGGCGACGCCGGATGCGGTGATCTCGCTGAAAGCGCGGCTTAGGGCGCTCAATCCGCGCGCACCGATGATCGATGGCGATCTGCCCGAGGCTGGCAAGGCGGAACTTTTCCATTGCGGGCTCTACGATCCGACAACCAAGATCGCCGATGTCGGCCGCTGGCTGCAGGATGAAGCGACGGCGGACCATGATCATCACCACGATCATGCCCATGGTCACGACGACCACCATGATCATGAGCATTGCGGTCACGAAAATTGTGGCCATGACCATCACCACCATCATCATGACGAAAACCGGCATGGTGCCGATATCCGCTCGTTCAGCCTCGTCCACGACCGGCCAATCGATCCGATGGCGCTGGAAATGTTCGTCGATCTGCTGCGCTCCGCCCATGGCGAAAAGCTGCTGCGGATGAAGGCCATCGTCTCGATGTCCGACAATCCGGACCGGCCGCTGATCCTGCATGGCGTGCAGACCGTGTTCCATACGCCGCAGCGCATGGCTGCATGGCCCGACCCGTCCGACCGGCGCACCCGCATGGTGCTGATCACCAAGGATCTACCGGAAGCGTTCGTGCGCGATCTCTTCGACGCCTTTACCGGCAAGCCGCGCATCGACCGGCCGGACCGGCAGGCGTTGGAGGACAACCCGCTGGCGGTTCCCGGGCTGCGGATGTAACCAATCGGCAAGGGGCCGGCATGTTTCTCGAGGCGAGCGAAGTCATCGGCAACATGCGGGCGCCAGCCTATCCTTCCAGCCGTCCCGGCGGCTGGAGTATCAGCGCCTCGCTCGGCTTCCATCTGCTCATCGGGCTTGCCCTGCTTCTGGCCGTGACGCCACCCCGGCAGGTCCCGTCATCGGAAGACAGCGTCAGCGTTGATGTTCTGACACCGCAACAGTTTGAAGCTGCCAACAGCCCACCGGCTGCTGAGGTGCAAACCCAGGCTCAACCGCCCCAGCTCCAGCCCCAACCACAGCCCGGGGCCATGAGCGATGCGGCACCTGAGCCACAAACAGAAAGTCCGGTTCCGGACTTTGCCAAACTGCCAACGGACCGGCCACGTCCTCAAGCAAGCGTCATGGTTCAGGCGACACATCTCCGGTCGGCGAAGGTCCTGGCGGATCCGCGCAGCGCCAAGGCGCGCAAGACGCTGGGCCAGCTGGCGCCCTCCGAGCGCATCGTCCAGCTTTGCAATATCGAGGCGATGGAGCAGGTCCATCTTTGGAAAGCCGCGCTGAAGCCGGACTTTCTGGTCGCCTATGCGATGGCCGATACCGAACTTTCCGGGCAGAAACTCCATGCCGATGGCGCGGCGTTTCGCAGCAAAAGCCACTGGTACAACATTGGTTTCACCTGCGAGGTCACGCCGGACCTGAAGCAAGTCGTATCGTTTGCCTTCGCGGTAGGTAGCGAGATTCCGAAAAGCGACTGGGCCGATCACAATCTGTCAGCCGATGACGGTCCTGCGGACTAGAAAAGGCCAGCGGTTCAACGGCTGCAGGCAGCGGCCCGGGCCAGAAAGAACGCCTTTTCGCGTGCGTTGCGGGTGAGGTCTGCCGCGCGATCGAATTCAACTTTGGCTTCCGCCAATCGCCCGGCACGGAACAGGAAATCGCCTCTTGCAGCGGGCATGGGGACATAGTTGTGCAGGCCCGCTGCTTGATCGATCTCATCAAGGCGCGCGAGGCCGGTTTCCGGCCCGAAGGCCATGCTGTGGGCTACGGCGCGATTGAGATCGACCACTGGCGACGGCATCACTTGGCGCAGCGTGTCGTAGAGGCCAGCAATCTTCTGCCAGTCCGTGTCCTCCGCCTTGCGGGCGCGTGCATGACAGGCTGCCAGGGCCGCCTGTAGGACGTAAGGGCCGTTGGCACCACCGAGCGTTTTGGCGCGCTGCAGGGCGGCAAGTCCGCGGCGGATCAACAGCTGGTCCCAATGGGCACGGTTCTGCTCGGTCAAAAGGATCGGCGACCCGTCCGGTGCTACGCGGGCGTTGAGACGGGAGGCCTGGATTTCCATCAGCGACAGCAGGCCGAGCACTTCCGGCTCTTCTGGGAGCAGGCCTGCGAGAATACGGCCCAACCGCTGCGCTTCGGCGCAAAGCGCCGGGCGGATCAGATCCTCGCCGGCGGTCGCCGCATAACCCTCGTTGAAGATCAGGTAGATCACCTCCAGCACTGAGGAGAGCCGTTCTCCGCGCTCCGGCCCGCGCGGCACGGCAAAGGTCAGGCCGGCATTGCCGATCGTCTTCTTGGCCCGGACAATCCGTTGGGCGATGGTTGCTTCGTTGGAGAGAAAGGCACGGGCAATTTCATCCGTCGTCAATCCGCCGATCAGCCGCAGGGTGAGTGCTGCGCGCGCCTCTGCCGACAGGATGGGATGGCAGGCGGCGAAGATGAGGCCGAGCAGTTCGTCGCCGAGATCGTCGTCCAGTGCCGCTTCCACATCCCCAACACTGGTATCGCGCTCGTCTTCGAGGTCGCGGCCGATTTCGGCATGCTTGCGCACCAGCATCTTCTTGCGGCGAAAACCATCGATGGCGCGGCGCTTGGCGGCGGCCATCAGCCAAGCTCCCGGATTTTTCGGCACGCCTGTCTTCGGCCATTCGGACAGGGCGGTCACCAGCGCGTCCTGCGCCAGCTCTTCGGCAAGACTCACGTCCCTGACCATACGGGCCAGGCCGCCGATGAGCCGGGCCTGTTCGATCCGGAAAACTGTTTCAATCGCCTGGTGTGTTTGGTTAGCCGCCATGCTTCCGGATTAAGCGAGCAGTGGCGGCTGCGTCAAGCCGCAGTGGTGGCTTGACGCGGTCCGGCCGAAATCAGCGCTTGGCTGCCTTTTCGCGCAGCCGTTCTTCCTGCTCGGCCAGTTCAGGCGTCAACGCCTCGCCGAAATCGGCTGCCTCGAACACCCGGCGTATTTCCAGCTCGCTTGGTCCAAGCATCGGATTGGGGCAGCGCTTGGCCCATTCGACGGCTTCGGCCATGTCCTTGACTTCCCAGAGCCAGAAGCCGGCGATCAGCTCGCGGGTTTCGGCAAAAGGGCCGTCGATAACGGTGCGGCTTGGCCCGTCGAAGGCGATCCGCTTGCCTTTGGACGAAGGGTGCAGTCCTTCGCCGGCCATCATGATGCCGGCATTGACCAGCTCTTCGTTGTATTTGCCCATGGCTTCCAGAAGCTCGGTCGTCGGCATGATGCCGTCTTCGCTATCTTTCGTCGCCTTGACGATCACCATCACACGCATTGTCTTCTCCCTTGGTTATTGGAAGCCGGTGGGGCCTTCCTGATCATACGACGAACGAAGCCCGGCTCGATCGACGCCAATTGAAATTTTTTTGAAGAATTTTTTAAAACATGATCGGCAGTTCACCACTGGGGCCAACAGCTAGACGGGATTGGGGCCACTTGGCCGCCCTCAAGCCTTCTTGCGGATGACGAAGCGGTGTCCGCCAGCCAGAACCTCGGATTGCTCCAGACTGTGGCCGTCTTCCTGGCAGAAATGTGGAATGTCGATGATGGCGAGGGGGTCCGTCGTCTCCACCGTGATCAGCGTGCCCGGCGCAAGGGTCAGCATGCGCTTGCGGGTTCTTAAAACCGGCAAGGGGCATTTCAGCCCCTTGAGGTCATAGACCAGGCCGTCGGGCATCAATTGCCCCAGATTTTCCAAAACGGCCGCTTCTTCGGCTGCTGTTCGGCAACGGCCTGCTCGGCCATCGGCGCCGCCTCGGTGGTGGCCGCTGTCTGTGCGGTTGCGTCAGCCGGTTTTTTCGCTGTCGCAGTGGTCACCGGCTCCGGCGTTGCGATAGCTGGCGAGTGCTGCACGGCTTGCTTCTGGTTGAGCGGCTGCTGTTGAGCCGCCTCGACCGGGGCTACGGCTGCCGGCTCAAGTTGCTGCGCATCTGCACTGTTCTTGGAGAACAGGCTGCCCCAGAAGCCTTTGCGGGCAGCACCTGGCTGCTCGATAGCGGCCTGCTGTACCGGCTTGGGCAAGGGGTTTTCCACAGGCACCGGCACGCTCTTGCCGTTGCGGGTGGATTTGTCCAGCTCGGCCTTCTGGATTTCGATCGCCTTCTTGGCTTCTTCCAGCTCGGCGCGGCGGGCTTCCTGCTTTTCGAGATCGGCGACCTTCATCAGCTTGCCGGCGTCGAGCGAGGTGCCGGTCGGCGCGTAAGCCAGTTCCTTGCCGACGCGCAGCTTAGCGACGATCGCCTTGCGTTCCGCTTCGGTCGGCTCGTACCAGACCAGGCCGTCGAGCTTCTTCGTCGCCTTGGCGTAGTCGTCATTGTATTTTTTGTTAAAGGCCGCGAGGGCGCCCTGCATCGCCGCCGGTGTCGACATGGCCGGGCATTGACCGGTTGGGCTGAATTTGCCGTCCGTCTGCTGGTTGAAGACGTATTTCTTCTCGCAGATGTTCACTTCCGGCGGCCGCTTGGTGATCTCGAACTGGTCGTAGCCCGGCTTCAGCATGTTCCAGAATTCGATGTTCGGGCTGTTGCGGTGACGCGCCATGTTTTCGGCGGTCATGCGGAAGGGCAGGGCCTGCAGCTGGATCGCCTGTTGGCCGCCCTTGTAGGCGTCCCGCGACAGCGCAAAGATTTCCTGCATCTGCTCGTCGGTCATCGAATAGCAGCCCGACGACGAACAGGCGCCGTGGATCATCAGATTGGTGCCGAAACGGCCATTGGCCTGGTCGAATCGGTTGGGAAAGCCGGTGTTGATGGCGAGATAATAGCTGGAATTCGGGTTCATCTGGCCCGGCGAAATCGGGTAGAAACCTTCCGGCGCCTGCCGGTCGCCTTCCTTGACCTTGGGGCCGAGCTTGCCTGACCAGGCGCAGATCTTGTACTGGCGCAGCATCTCGAAACGGTTGGAAGAATTGGCCTTCCAGACTTCAAGAACGCCTTCCTCCTTGAAGATGCGCAGCATGATCGGCGAATCCTTCGCCATGCTCATCGCCTGCATCTTCTGGACTATTTTTCCGGAGAGCTGGTAATTGACCTTGCTGGAGACTTTCTTGAGGTCGACATCGACTGTGTCCATCGCCTCATTGGCGGTGCAGCTCGCAAGGAGTGCGGCGATGGCAGCGGTGGCAACAAGATGTGTCAAACGCATCGGCAAAGGTCCATCAAGAAAAACTGTCGAACGTGGCGTTCCGTGCAGGCGGTCCACAGGGAATCAATATGCCCTTTTACTTCACAAAATATTAACCTTACAAAACCGCTTTGCTCAACCGTTCCAGACGCCCAGAATATGGCCAAGGTTGGACCGCGCACTCCATTTGTCACGCGAACCCCGGCAAAGCCAGCAAATATGATTAGAGCTGGCGGCCGATCGCCAGGTATTTTTGGCGGCGATCGGAGCGCAGCTCGTCGCCGGTGCGGCCCGAAAGCTCCTTGAGCGCGTCGGCGATGACGGTGCCGGTCTTGTCGATCACGGCATTTGGATCGCGATGGGCGCCGCCGACCGGCTCGGTGATGATGCCGTCGATGATCCCCAGAGATTTCAGGTCCTCGGCGGTGATCTTCATGTTGGTCGCCGCTTCCTTGGCACGGGTACTATCGCGCCAGAGGATGGAGGCCGCACCTTCCGGCGAGATCACGCTGTAGATCGAGTGCTCGAGCATATAGACGCGGCTGCCGGTAGCAATCGCGATGGCGCCGCCGGAACCACCTTCGCCGATAACGACGGAGACGATCGGAACGCGCATGTTGAGGCACATTTCCGTCGAGCGGGCGATGGCTTCCGCCTGGCCGCGCTCTTCCGCACCGATGCCGGGATAAGCGCCGGCGGTATCGATCAGGGTAATCAGCGGCAGGCCGAAACGATCAGCCATTTCCATGACGCGGATTGCCTTGCGATAGCCTTCCGGACGGGCGCTGCCAAAGTTGTGCTTGATGCGCGACTTGGTGTCGTTGCCTTTTTCCTGGCCGATGAAGGCGACAGGGGTGCCGCGAAAGCGCGCAAGGCCTGCCTGGATGGCCTCGTCATTGGCAAATTTGCGGTCGCCGGCCAGCGGCGTGAATTCGGTGAACAGGTTGGCGGCATATTCCTGGAAGTGCGGGCGCTGCGGGTGGCGCGCGACCTGCGTCTTCTGCCAGGGATTCAGCTTGGAATAGATTTCGGCCATCGCCTCGCGGGCGCGCACTTCAAGGCGCTCGACCTCATCGGCGGTGTCGATGCTCTCGTCCTCGCTGGCAATCTTCTTCAGCTCGTGAATCTTGCCTTCGAGATCGGAGATTGGTTTTTCGAAATCGAGATAATTGTGCATGTGATGCGTTTCCGATCATATTGCGCCAGTGGCCACGGGTCTGACGTTTCAGCCGCCCCGGCTAAGTGTTCTGGCGCTCCTAATCCTGTTTTTTCGCCTGTTTGGCAAGAGGGTGATGGTTCTGGACCAGCTGATGCAGCCGTTCTTCCAGCACATGGGTATAGATTTGTGTCGTTGAAATGTCCGAATGTCCGAGAAGTTCCTGCACGGCACGAAGGTCGGCGCCGTTGGCCAGAAGGTGGCTGGCAAAGGCATGGCGCAGCACATGCGGCGAGATCGCCGCAACCCGGATACCGGCGCGGGCAGCAAGATCCTTGAGGTCGCGGGCAAAAACCTGGCGTGGCAGGTAGCCGGCTTTGCCTGAGGAAGGGAACAGCCACGGGCTTTCCGGCGGTGGGGTTTTCTGCGCGGCATTGTCGCTTGCCATCGCCGCGCCATAGGCCTGCATTGCCCGGATCGCCGAATGCGACAGCGGCACCATGCGCTCCTTGTTGCCCTTGCCGCGAACGACGAGAAAGCGGCCGTTTTGGGCGAGCACCGAGGCCGGTAGCGAGACGAGTTCGCTCACCCGCATGCCGGTGGCGTAAAGCAGCTCGATCAGCGCGTGCATACGCAGCCGCGCCACCGTATCCTCTCCGCTTTTCGCCGCCTCCTGTTCAGCCTGTCCAATCAGCTTCGACACGTCGTCGATGCTCAGCACCTTGGGCAGCGAGCGGCCCTTCTTCGGCGCGTCGAGAACGCCGGTCGGGTCGTCGGTGCGCAGTCCTTCGGCATAAAGGAACTTGTAGAACTGCCGCAGCGCCGACAGCCGGCGGGCCTGCGACGAGGCCTTGAAGCCCTGCTGCGCCAGATGCGAGAGATAGGCGCGCAGATCGTCAGAGGTCGCGGCAGTCGGTTTGACGCCGCGCTGCTTGAGGAAGGAATAGGCGTCTTCCAGATCGTGTTCATAGGAGATCAACGTGTTGTTGGCGGCACCCCGTTCGGCGCTCATCATCTCCAGGAAGGATTCCATATGGGCGGCGGAGAGATCGATCATTGCGGTTTGTTGATCCGCTCTGAGGGAATGCGGATCGTCACGTCGCGCTCCACAGGATTGACGAAGGTCACCAGCGCCACCATCGTTCCATAGATCACGCCGGCGATCAGGGCGCAGATGAACAGGAACCGGAACAGGGTGGGCATTTTCAACTCCTAGGGTCAGGGGTCTATATGACCATGCCTGTTTGCAAGTGCAAGAACCGCTGTATCGCACGGGATTCCCGTTGCCTTATGCCGTGAAGTCTTGACGCTTCCGGCTGTTTTGTCGATACCGGAACGGAACGGGGAAATTGAAACTGCATGAGCGACGTGATTGAACCGGTTTCCGAAGCGCTGATCGGGCGAGCGAAGGCCGCGCTCGGGCGACGAAACCTGATCTTCGTCGGTCTGATGGGGGCCGGAAAATCGGCGATCGGCCGGATGACGGCGTCGGCGCTCGGCATTCCCTTTGTCGATTCCGATCATGAGATCGAGCGCGTGTCGCGCATGACCATCAGCGAACTTTTTGCAGCTTACGGCGAAGACGAGTTTCGCGCGCTGGAGGCTCGCGTTATCAAGCGGCTGCTCAATACCGGCCCGCGCATCGTCTCCACCGGCGGCGGCGCCTATATCAATGAGCGTACCCGCAAGCATATCAAGCGCCACGGCCTGTCCGTCTGGCTGAATGCCGAACTCGACGTGCTGTGGGAGCGTGTCAACAAGCGCGATAGCCGTCCTCTGCTGAAAACCGAAAACCCCAAGCAGACGCTCGAAAACCTCATGCACGCCCGTTATCCGATCTATGCGCAGGCGGACCTGACGGTGCTGTCCCGCGATGTCAAGAAAGAGGTGATGGTGGAAGAGGTTCTCGCCGCTCTCGCCAGTCTCCCGAAGAAGTGAAGCCATGACCAGTGCCAGCCCATCCGCCGCCCGTAAAACCGTTCGCGTCAATCTGGGCGATCGTTCCTACGATATCCTCATTGGCCCCGGCCTGATCGCCACGGCCGCCGGCGAGATTGCCGGGCGGCTGAAGGGCCGCCGCATGGCTGTCATTACCGACGAGCACGTCGCGCCGCTCTATCTTGAGCCGTTGATGGAAAGCCTGAAGGAAAAGGGCATCACCGCCGTCTCGATGGTTCTGCCGGCCGGTGAAAAGACCAAGAGTTTCGAACACCTGATCCCGGTCTGCGAGGCAATCCTCGGCGCCCGCATCGAGCGCAACGATGCAGTCATCGCGCTCGGCGGAGGTGTCATCGGCGATCTCACCGGTTTTGCCGCCGGCATTGCCCGGCGCGGATCGCGGTTCATCCAGATCCCGACCTCGCTCTTGGCGCAGGTGGATTCGTCCGTTGGCGGCAAGACCGGCATCAATTCGCCGCACGGCAAGAACCTGATCGGCGTTTTCCACCAGCCCGACCTCGTGCTCGCCGATACCGATGTGCTGGATACGCTCAGCCCGCGCGAGTTCAAGGCTGGTTATGCCGAGGTCGCCAAATATGGGCTGATCGACAAGCCGGACTTCTTTGCCTGGCTGGAAAACAACTGGCAGGCGGTGTTTGCCGGCGGCGATGCCCGCATCGAGGCGATCGCCATCAGTTGCCAGGCCAAGGCCGATGTGGTCGCAGCCGACGAGCGCGAGAATGGCCGTCGCGCACTGCTCAATCTCGGCCACACATTCGGCCATGCGCTCGAAGCCGCAACACAGTATGATGGTACGCGTCTCGTGCACGGCGAGGGCGTGGCGATCGGCATGGTGCTGGCGCATCAGTTTTCGGCACGCATGAACCTTGCAAGCCCGGACGACGCCAAGCGCGTCGAAGCCCATCTGAGGACTGTGGGCTTGCCGACCCGCATGGATGACATCCCCGGCACGCTGCCGCCTGTGGAAAAGCTGATGGACGCGATTGCGCAGGACAAGAAGGTCAGCGGTGGCAAACTTACCTTCATCCTGACGCGCGGTATCGGCCAGTCGTTTGTCGCCGATGATGTTCCGGGATCGGAAGTAACCGCCTTTCTCAAGGAAAAGCATCTGGGATGAACAACGAGACATTCACGGTTTTCCTGGCGGATTATGGCCCGGGCATCCTGATCATCCTCCTGATGATCCTGCTGTCGGCGTTTTTCTCGGGCTCGGAAACGGCCCTGACCGCAGCATCCCGATCCCGCATGCACACACTGGAAAACAATGGTGACGAGCGCGCCGGGCTGGTCAACCGCCTGATCGAGCGCCGCGACCGGCTGATCGGCGTATTGTTGATCGGCAACAACCTTGCCAACATTCTGTCGTCGTCGATTGCCACCAGCCTGTTCCTGCATTTCTTCGGTGCGTCCGGTGTTGCCTATGCGACGCTTGCGATGACCGTCATTCTGGTCATCTTTGCCGAAGTGCTGCCAAAAAGCTGGGCGATCGCATCGCCGGACCGGTTTGCGCTGACGGTCGCCCGGGTGGTCAATATCGTTGTGCTGGTGGTCGGCCCGGTTTCAAGCCTGGTGAACTGGATCGTCCGGCGCATTCTCGGCCTGTTCGGCATCAATCTATCTTCGGAAATGCCGATGTTGACGGCGCACGAAGAACTGCGCGGTGCCGTCGATTTTCTCCACCGCGAAGGCTCCGTCATCAAGGCCGATCGCGACCGGCTCGGCGGTGTTCTCGATCTGGGCGAACTCGAAATCTCCGACATTATGATCCACCGCACCTCCATGCGCGGCATCAATGCCGATGACGCGCCGGAAGTGGCGGTTCGCACGGTGCTCGAAAGCCCCTATACCCGCATGCCGGTCTGGCGCGGATCGACCGACAACATCATCGGCGTCGTGCACGCCAAGGACCTGTTGCGGGCGCTGGCCGAACCGGATGTCGAGCCGGAAAATCTCGATATCGTCCGGATTGCGCAAAAACCATGGTTCGTACCGGAAACCACCAATCTGAAAGAACAGCTCAACGCCTTCCTGCGCCGCAAGGGGCATTTCGCCATCGTCGTCGATGAATATGGCGAGGTACAGGGGCTGGTGACGCTGGAGGATATTCTGGAAGAAATCGTCGGCGATATTTCCGACGAGCACGATATCGAAATCCAGGGCGTGCGCCAGGAGGCCGACGGCTCGATCGTCGTCGATGGCAGTGTGCCGATCCGCGATCTCAACCGTGCGCTCGACTGGAACCTGCCGGACGAGGAGGCGACGACGGTGGCCGGCCTCGTGATTCACGAATCCAAGACGATCCCGGAAGAGCGGCAGGCGTTCACCTTCTACGGCAAGCGCTTCACCGTGATGAAGCGGGTGAAGAACCGGATAACGCGGCTCAGAATCAGATCGGCTGATGATGCAACAATGCCTCCGCTCTCGATGAAGAGCGAAGGCATTGAAGGATAGGCCGGTTTTGTCTTAACGGCTGCCGATAATACCCCCAAGAGCGCCGCCGAGCAGGCCACCGGCGAAGGCTGCCCCTGCCGGATCGACTCCGCCGCTGTTTCTTTCCACAGGGCCTTCCAGGGTTGCGCCATTGTGTTGCCGCTTGACGCGCTGTCCAGCCACCTTTTGGCGGGCCGGGTTTGGCGCCTTGCGAACCGCAATCGCAGCTTTCTGCGTTTCATCCTGGGCGCGGATCTGCGGCATCATCGGATCGGTCTGAATCATCAGGAACATGTGCTGCTGTTGCGTCAGGTAGGTTGTCTCGACCATGCCGTTCTGCTGTTGCCATGCACCGATCGCCGTGCGTGAGCGGGCACCGAGCGCACCATCTGCGCCGCCGGTGACATGGCCAAGCGCGCCGAGCCTGAGTTGCAGATCGATCCTGCCCTCCTTGTCGAGATTAAGCGCCGTTTCCGTTTCCGGCGTCCCGACACTGAGCTTGACATCATCCGGCATTGCGACGGCGGTGCGGACTTGCGAGGCCGATGCCGTCGCCTCACCGGCCGGAGCAACGGAAGCGACTTGCGTGGTCGCCGTGGCTTTCAGCTGGTCGAGGTTGAGCTTGGCAAGCGTGGCAAAATTGCCGCTCGGATATTGCTGAAGGTAAAGCTCGTAATGCGCGACGGTGTTGCGCTTGGAGGCCTCTTCCCACAGTTTCTGCTCTACGGTCCAGTTGACATCGTTGGCGCCGGCCGCAGTCGCTTGACCCGCAGGTTTCACGTCGGCGGGTGTAGCAATTGCAGCCTCGGCCGCAGGCTCTGCACCAATGAACACTTCGCGCGATAGCGAGGCATTGTGCCAGGGAGCTGGGCGCCACCGGTTGCTTCCGAGACGTCGGCGCGGACCCGCGTCAGGGCGCTCTGGATTTCAAGCCCCGGTGTCGTCAGATGCCGCGCCAGTGCGGTCGTATAGGGACTGTTGATGCCTTTGCCGTCATAGGCCACGGCGCCTGGATCGGTCGCATAGGCGATCAGCAGTCCGCCGGATCCGGGTGTCTGGCTGTTGGCTTGCACCGGTGCCAGGCCGACGCCCATCGAGGCGGAGCGGCTGGCGGGCATGGCCTTTGCCAAAGAGCGTGCCAGCGGATTGTCGCGGCAGGCATCCAGGATGATGATGCTGACGGCAGGGTCCGGCGGCAGGGCGGCCAGGAATTTTTCGGCGGGCACCGTGCGTGTCTGTAATTGCGCCGCCTTTTCCAGCTGTGCATCGATCGGCACGAGATAGTTGTGCCCATCGACCTGCAGGCCGTGGCCGGCATAGTAGACGACGGCAACATCGGCGTCATAGGCGATTTCGGTGAACTGATCGACCAATGTGCTCATTGCCGTCTTGTCGAGATCTTCGCCCTCGATGACGGTGAAGCCGGCCGTGCGGAACGTTTCCGCCATCAGTTTGGCGTCGTTTTTCGGGTTCGGCAATTCGACCGCGTGCTTGTAGGCACTGTTGCCCATGACAAGGGCTACTTTTTTACCGGATGGAGTTGCTGCCGAACCTTCACTGAATGATAGAAACGCGGCGACGAACGCCGCGACAAGCCCAAACCTCCTGAGCATCGTCTTGACCCCAAAAAAGAGGCTCCCCGGACAACCTTGAACCGGCTCCGCCTATGATGAAAATTTTCTGTATGTCTTAATAATAAACGGATCGCCCGATCCGATAAATCTATGGCCCCACCGGCAATTGTAGATGTTGGCCACAATCTCGTCAATTCGGCAGAAATTAAACCCTTCGGTCTACCTTCGTTGCTTCAACAAACGCTACCCTTATCCTTACCAGCGGGTTGTTTCCCCGGGAACAGCTGGTTCAAGGGCAAGCGCATGCAATCCGGCGTCGATTTCGGTCTTCAGAACATCATTGATGGCGCGGTGCCGGGCGATGCGGCTCATGCCGATAAAGGCGCTGGAAACAATCCGTACCCGCATATGGGTTTCGCCAGTGCCGTCGATGTCGGGATGATGGCCGGCGTGCAGATGGCTTTCGTTGACAACGATCAGCCGTTCGGGCGAAAATGCCGCGTTGAGTTTTGTTTCGATGCGGCTTTGAAGCGACATGTTTTGGCCCCGTTTTTCTGGCTTTTCCGTCAGCATCGACCTCAAACGAACGACCCGTGCGGGATTGCGTTTTGCGCGGTGCAAAATTGCTTCACAAAGCCTGCAACATTCCGGTTTGTCAATTCTTGTTGTGGCGTCCGCCACGCCCCATAATTAGCGCCATGAAACTTGATTCAAAATACTTTGACGGGATCCGGACGCGCCGCAGGGTGACCCAGAAACCCGAGCCGATGGCACCCAAGTGCCAGTGGGACGGCTGCGAGGAGAATGCGGTTCATCGCGCGCCGGTGGGCCGCAATGCCGAAAACGAGTTTTTCATGTTCTGCTTCGAGCACGTCAAGGAATACAACAAGGGCTACAACTATTTCTCCGGCCTTTCCGACAGCGAGATCGCCCGCTACCAGAAGGAAGCCATCACCGGCCACCGCCCGACGTGGACGGTGGGGGTGAACAAGAATGCCAAGAATGCGCCGCAGCAGTCGCAACAACGCTCCGGGTCGGCCGGTGCCCAGGCCCGTATGCGCGATCCCTTCGGTTTCGTCGATCAGGCGCGTGCCCGCGCCAACCGGCAGGAACCGCGGCTGCGCAAACTGAAGACATTGGAGGCTAAGGCCTTCGAGACGCTCGGTCTGCATGCCAATGCGACCGCGGCAGATGTGAAGACGGCGTATAAAGAGCTTGTAAAAAAGCATCACCCCGATGCAAATGGCGGAGACAGGGGATCGGAAGATCGTTTTCGCGCCGTGATCCAGGCATATCAATTGTTAAAACAGGCTGGCTTCTGCTAGGAACCCGTTTTATTACGGTCACACTTTTATAAAGGCATAGACGGGAACGCCCCAGCCATTCGAGTCAAGGGGCTTTACCGTGCTGGAGACATGATGAGCAAGGTAGACCTCGATATTTCCAACCTCCCCGATACGACAGTTTCCGTCCGTGACGTTTTCCGTATCGACACCGATCTGCGCGTGCCGGCCTATTCGAAGGCCGATGCCTATGTGCCGGATTTCGATCCCGACTATCTCTTCGACCGCGAGACGACGCTCGCCATTCTGGCCGGCTTTGCCCATAACCGCCGCGTCATGGTGTCCGGCTATCACGGCACCGGCAAGTCGACCCATATCGAACAGGTCGCCGCCCGCCTCAACTGGCCCTGCGTACGCGTCAACCTCGACAGCCATGTCAGCCGTATCGATCTCGTCGGCAAGGACGCCATCGTCGTCAAGGACGGCATGCAGGTCACCGAATTCAAGGATGGCATCCTGCCCTGGGCCTACCAGCACAATGTCGCGCTGGTCTTCGACGAGTATGACGCCGGCCGGCCGGACGTGATGTTCGTCATCCAGCGCGTGCTGGAATCGTCCGGCCGCCTGACGTTGCTCGACCAGAGCCGCGTCATTCGCCCGCACCCGGCTTTCCGCCTGTTTTCGACGGCAAACACTGTCGGCCTCGGCGACACGACCGGCCTCTATCACGGTACGCAGCAGATCAACCAGGCGCAGATGGACCGCTGGTCGATCGTCACCACGCTGAACTACCTGCCGCATGACAACGAAGTCGATATCGTCGCCGCCAAGGTCAAGGGCTTCACCAAGGATCGCGGCCGCGACACCGTCTCGAAGATGGTCCGCGTTGCCGATCTCACCCGTGCTGCCTTCATCAACGGCGACCTGTCAACCGTCATGAGCCCGCGCACCGTCATCACCTGGGCTGAAAACGCGCATATCTTCGGCGATATCGCCTTTGCCTTCCGCGTCACCTTCCTCAACAAGTGCGACGAGCTCGAGCGGGCGCTGGTGGCAGAACACTATCAGCGCGCCTTCGGTGTCGAGCTGAAGGAAAGTGCTGCCAATATCGTGCTCGAAGCCACGGCCTGATCGATGGCAGGCCGGGGCGATAATTCGAAAGCAAGGCCGGCCGGTGTCGTGGATGTGGAGCCATTCCGCCGCGCACTGACCGGTTGCATCCGCTCGATTGCCGGGGATTCGGAAATCGAAGTCGTGTTTGCCAACGAGCGTCCGGGTCTTGCCGGCGAGCGCGTGCGGCTGCCGGAAATCTCCAAGCGGCCGACGCTCCAGGAGCTCGCGGTCACCCGTGGGCTCGGCGATTCGATGGCGTTGCGCAAGGCCTGCCACAATGCCCGTATCCACGCCACCATGGCGCCGCAGGGCGCTGATGCACGCGGTATCTTCGACGCTGTCGAACAGGCGCGCGTCGAGGCGATCGGTTCGCTGCGCATGAGCGGCGTTGCCAGCAATATCACCTCGATGCTGGATGAAAAATACGCCCGGGCCAATTTCGGCAATATCGACCGCCAGGCGGACGCCCCGCTGGAAGAGGCCGTTGCCCTGATCGTGCGCGAAAAACTGACTGGCCAGAAGCCGCCGGCCTCCGCCGGCAAGGTGCTGGACCTCTGGCGCGATTTCATCGAGGAAAAAGCTGCCGGCGACATGAAGGAACTGTCTGCCGCGGTCAATGACCAGCAGGCGTTCGCGCGTGTCGTACGCAATATGCTGACATCGATGGAGATGGCCGAAAAGTACGGCGACGAGGATGTCGAGCCGGACGATCAGGAAAGCCAGACCGACGAAGACCAGCCGCGCAGCCAGGAGCAGGATGAAAACAGCTCCGACGAGGATGCCGGTTCCGACGCTGCCCCCGCCGACGAGAACGAATCTGCCGACGAGCAGATGGACGAAGGCGAAATGGACGGTGCCGAAATCTCCGAGGAGGAGATGTCGGACGACGGCGAGGACGACAGCGAAACGCCCGGCGAGGTCAAGCGCCCGAGCCATCCCTTCGACGATTTCAACGAGAAGGTCGATTACGGCGTCTTCACCGAGGAGTTCGACGAAACCACTACGGCCGAAGAGCTTTGCGACGAAGCCGAGCTCGACCGCTTGCGGGCCTTCCTCGACAAGCAGCTGGCCCATCTGCAGGGTGCGGTCGGCCGTCTGGCCAACCGGTTGCAGCGCCGCCTGATGGCGCAGCAGAACCGGTCCTGGGAATTCGACCTGGAAGAGGGCTATCTCGATTCGGCGCGGCTGACGCGCATGATTATCGACCCGATGCAGCCGCTTTCCTTCAAGCGCGAGAAGGACACCAATTTCCGCGATACGGTGGTGACGCTTCTGATCGACAATTCCGGCTCGATGCGCGGACGGCCTATCACGGTTGCCGCCACCTGCGCCGATATTCTCGCCCGCACGCTGGAGCGCTGCGGCGTCAAGGTCGAGATCCTCGGCTTCACCACCAAAGCCTGGAAGGGTGGACAGTCGCGCGAAAAATGGCTGGCCAGCGGCAAGCCGCAGACGCCGGGCCGCCTCAACGATCTGCGCCACATCGTCTACAAGTCTGCTGACGCCCCATGGCGCCGCGCACGCCGTAATCTCGGCCTGATGATGCGCGAAGGCCTGCTCAAGGAAAACATCGACGGCGAAGCGCTGATCTGGGCGCATAACCGGTTGCTTGGCCGTTCCGAGCAGCGCCGCATCCTGATGATGATCTCGGATGGTGCGCCGGTCGATGATTCGACCCTGTCGGTCAATCCGGGAAACTATCTCGAACGGCATCTGCGCGCCGTCATCGATCAGATCGAGACGCGCTCGCCGGTCGAACTGCTGGCGATCGGTATCGGTCACGACGTGACGCGCTACTATCGCAAGGCCGTGACCATCGTCGATGCCGACGAGTTGGCCGGGGCGATGACCGAGCAGCTGGCGTCGCTATTCGACGATGAAAGCTCCCGCCGCCGCGCTGGCCCCGGGCGCCGGCGTGGGAGCTGACAATAGCGTCTGGCCGGGACATCCTGTGTCCCGCCTTGCCCGCCTATTGCTTGCTGATTTTTACGGAGCCGCTTTGCGCTCCATGCCGGCCTGCCGGAAGGACGTCTTTTGAAAGCGACACTGATCCAGGCCGCCGCCTTTTCCCTATTGCTGGCCGTCGCGGCCTCGGCTGCGCCGCAACTCGCACCTTCGGAAACCGTTCCGGTGAAAAGCCGGCAGATCGAGAACTTCAAGATCGGCTCGGATCAGCACCTGTTCGGCAAGCTGGAATTCATCGGCGGCATCGAGATGTCGTCGTCGAATGCCCTGCTCGGGGCAATCTCGTCGATCCGCTTTCGCCCGGACCGGACATCGTTTGTCGCGATCATGGACACCGGCCATTGGGTCGAAGGCGAAATAGAGCGCGACTCGAAGGGCCGGCTGTCAGGCATGAGCGATCTGACGGTCACCTCGATGATCGATGCCAATGGCCGCTCGGAGCAGGTCAAGGAGCGCATGGACTGCGAAGGTGTGGCGCTGCGTGATGGCGCGGTTCTCGCCAGCTATGAGGGCCTTCACCGCGTCGATATCTATCCGGACCCCGGCTTTGCCCGGTCCGGGCCGGTGGCGACCCTGCCGCTTCTCATTCCGGTCACGTCGCTGCGCGGCAATCGCGGGCTTGAAACCATCGCCGTTTCGCCGAAGGACAGTCCGCTTGCGGGCGGCGTCACCGTCGTGTCCGAGCTAAGCTTCGACAAGAACGGACATCTCTTGGCCGCTGTCCTCGATGGCCCGCGCAAGGGTGTCTTCGGGGTCGTCCGCAAAGGTCCGTTTGCGGTCACTGACGGCGCGTTCCTGCCCAATGGCGACCTTTTGATTCTGGAGCGCCGCTTCAGTTTTGCCGAAGGCATCGGCATGCAGATCCGCCGCATCAAGGGCGACGATATCAAGCCCGGCGCGGTGGTCGATGGCGAAATCCTGCTAAGCGCGGATATGGGCTACCAGATCGACAATATGGAAGGTCTGGACGTCGTGGTGGAACCTGGCGGGGACATCCGCCTCATCCTCGTTTCCGACGATAATCACTCCATCCTTGAGCGTAACCTGATGCTGGAATTTCGGCTGGTCGAGTGACGGTCTGTAGTGTTGTGAGTCGGGAACTCCGAGCAAGCTCGCCCCCCTCTGTCAGCTGCGCTGACATCTCCCCCACAGGTGGGGAGATTGTTCTTTCCCTTACCGGCTCGCCTCAACTCAACTTGTTCACATTGTCAGGGAGCCGTGAACTCTCGGCCAATCTCCCCCCTTGTGGGGGAGATGTCACGGAGTGACAGAGGGGGGTGAACTTGCTCTGCCGTCGCCTTGTTGCATCACGCAGCTCAGGCGTTTGCCTTCGCTCCCGGCATCGGCTTGATCACGTTCATCAGTGCGCCATAGGGCAACAGCATCACCAGACCGACGATGATCTTGACGCTGAGGTCGCCGAGCGCCCAGGAGATCCAGCGCGGCGCTTCCGCTGTCATCACGCCGAGGATCGGAGCGGCTTCGAGCGCGAAAGGATCGTTGGGGCCAAAGAAAACGAAGACCGCGGCAAAGGCGAACGAGAAGAAGATCGCCGTGTCAAGGAACGAGCCGAATAGCGAGCCGACCAGCGGCGCGCGCCACCAGCTCTGCATCCGCAGCTTGTTGAACACCGAGATATCCAGAAGCTGGCCGAGCAGGAAGGCGGAGCCCGAGGCGATCGCGATGCGCGGCGTGGCGACCAGTACCGACAGGACGATGGCGACGGCAAAGCCGGCGATCACCACCTTGCGGGCAGTGCGGGGGCCGAACTGGCGATTGGTAAGGTCGGTGACGAGAAAGGCGATCGGATAGCTGAAGGCGCCCCAGGTCAGGAGATCACCCAGCTGCATGCCGGCGATCGAGCCGGGCAGGGGGTACTGGACCAGGAAATTCGAGGCCACGACCACGAGGGTCATCAGCGCGACATAGGTTAGGAACGTGCGGTTTGTAAGCATTTTTTTATCCTGGGGTATGCCACCAGTTGGAGTCATCTGAGCCCGCAATTCACCGGGCCTTAAGCCCGGCAAGCGCGAACGGTGCACTGGAATATTACACGAGAAAAAGGCTCGCCGGTTGCCCTGGCAAGCCTTTTAAACTGTAGAGCCAAGCTCGCCGATTAAGCGGCGATAGCGACGGCTTCAGCCGTCTTCTTGACGATCTGGCGGCGCAGCAGACGCGCGCGCATCGACAGCTCGACTTCGTCAGCCTTGATCAGGAATGCGTCGAGACCACCGCGATGTTCAACCGAACGCAGGGCTGCGGCCGAAACGCGCAGACGGTAACGCTGGCCGAGCACGTCGGAAATCAACGTGACCTGGCACAGGTTCGGAAGGAACTTGCGCTTGGTCTTGTTGTTTGCGTGGCTCACATTGTTGCCCGACTGGACGCCCTTGCCGGTCAATTCGCAACTACGGGACATGATGCACCTATTTTCTTTTCGCCTTCGGTCCATGCGTTGGCGGGCCATATGCCCAGGCCGCATTCCGTTGGCCATGATTGGAAAGTTGCGGTTCTATAGTCAGCGAGAGCCGCGGCGTCAAGCCAAACCTTCGTTTTCCGGGAAAAACTCTTGAGAAACGCCGTGGTCTTTCAAGCCGGAGATGCCGTTCGGTTCAGATTCTCTGCGTCCTATACATCTTTGCAGCAGCCAATTCCACTTTATTGGTCCACGGGTTAAGGCTTGTGGCAAAAGCGGGTTTCACGGCGCAGAAATGCCGCAAACCCGCCGTATCGGCTAATGTCGCATGACGAAATGGAAGGGCTCTGGAATGAACTGGCGCATCAGTGTCTCGGCGCTTCTGGCGTTTGCAACGGCAACGTTTTCCACAGGTACGGCTTATGCCGTCGATGTGACGCACAATACGGATTACAGCATCTCGCTTGCCGGCCTGCCGATTGCAAAGGCTTCGTTCCATACCGCGTTGAACGACAAGCGCTACACTATTTCCGGCACGATGAATTCTGCGGGGCTTGCCGATATCTTCGCCCAGACCTCGGGCGAAACCTCGGTCTCCGGCATCGTCGGCCGCGACCAGTTGAGCGCATCGGAATATCGGGTCAGGTATCAGACCGGCAAGAAGGGCCGGGCGATCGACGTCCAGTTCCGCGATGGCGATGTCGTGTCTGCCTCGATGAAGCCGCCGCGCAAGATCTCGAAGAATTGGGTGCCGGTGACGAAGGCGGATATGCGCAATGTCGTTGATCCGCTTTCCGGACTGATCTTCCCCGCCGATACGAAGGTCTGCCCGAAAAGCGTGCCGGTCTTCGACGGCGAATCGCGCATGGACCTGAAGCTTTCGCCCAAAGGCACCCGGCCGTTCAAGACGGAAGGTTTCCAAGGCGATGTTATCGTCTGCGGCATCAAGTTCGTACCGAAATCCGGCTTCCGCAAGGGCCGCGACGACGTCGATTACCTGCGCAAGCTGGAAACGATGGAGATCTGGTTTGCCAAGGCCGAGGCGGTGAATGTATATGCTCCGGTCTACGTCCGCATCCCGACCAGCTATGGCCCGGTCACCATCTGGGCAACGCGTTTCGGGAGCTGACGATCAATCAAGGCCGGGGGGCGGGGTATGAAAGTCAAGGCAACGCTGATCGGGTTTTCGGCAATCCTGATGTGGTCGCTGCTGGCGCTGTTCACGGCCGCCTCCGGCACCATGCCGCCCTTCCAGCTTTCGGCTATCTGCTTTTCCATCGGCAGCATTCCCGGCCTCGTCGTGCTGGCGCTCAAGCCTGAGCGGCTGGCGCTTCTCAAGCAGCCCGCCAAAGTCTGGATCGTCGGCATTGCCGGCCTGTTCGGCTATCATTTCCTCTATTTCACAGCGCTTCGAAATGCGCCTGCGGTCGAAGCAGGCTTGATTGCCTATCTCTGGCCGCTGCTGATCGTCGTCGGCTCTGCCCTTTTGCCGGGCGAGCGGCTGCGCTGGTATCACGTCGCCGGGGCCGTCTGCGGTCTTGCCGGTACGATCCTGATCGTCGCGCGCAATGGCGTTCAGTTCGATGATGCCTATGTCATGGGGTACAGCGCGGCTTTGGCCTGCGCCTTCACCTGGTCCGGCTATTCGCTGCTGACGCGGCGATTCGAGGCCGTCTCGACGGATGTCGTCACCGGGTTCTGCCTGGCAACGGCGGCACTGTCGTTCCTCTGCCATCTTGGCCTCGAAACCACTGTCTGGCCGCAGACAGCGACGCAATGGGTCGCCGTTGCCGGTCTCGGCCTGTTGCCCGTCGGTGCTGCCTTCTATGCCTGGGATTTCGGCGTCAAGAACGGCAATATCCAGATCCTCGGCGTAGCCAGCTATGCCGCACCGGTTCTCTCGACGCTGATATTGATCGCGTTCGGCTTTGCCGAGCCGTCGTGGCGTATCGCGCTTGCCTGCCTGTTTGTGACGGGCGGCGCGGTGCTGGCGGCCAAGGACATTATTTTCCGTGACCGCTCAAGTGCCTCGCAACCCGCCGAATAGGCTTAAGCCGCCGGCGGCTGCCAGCCGGCCGGAGCCATTTCGAACGCCGAGAAATCAAAGCCCGGCGACACTGTACAGCCGACCAGTGTCCAGGCACCAAGCGAGGTCGCCGATTGCCACCCGTTGGCCGGGACGATGGCCTGCGGCAGCTCGCCGATCAGGATGTTGGAACCGAGCTTGACGGTCGTGGCCGGTTTGCCGTCCTCGGCGATGCTGAGCGACAGCGGCGCGCCGGCATAGAAATGCCAGACCTCGACCGCGTCGCGCACGCGGTGCCAGTGCGAGTGTTCGCCGCGCTCCAGCAGATAGTAGATCGCCGTCGAGTGGCCGCGCGGCCCGCCCGCCTTGTCCTTGAACGTCTGGATATACCAGCCGCCTTCCGGATGGCGCTCCATTTTCAAGGTCTCGATGATGGCTTGCGCCGACAGCGGCAATTGAACATCCATCAGAAATTATCCTTGCGCTTGCGGATCTCGGCAAAGACTTCGGCATCCGAAGCGCTCTGCATCCCCAGATGTGTCCGTATGCCCGCGTCGTGCGGCCGCAGGAACGGGTTGGTGGCCTTTTCCAGTCCCAGTATCGTCGGTGCGGTAAAGCTGCCCTTGGCGCGCAGAGCCTCGATCTCGGCCGCACGCGATTTCAGCGCCGCATTGTCCGGATCCACCGTCACCGCGAAACGGGCATTGGAGAGCGTGTATTCGTGGCCGAAATAGACGACGGTGTCGTCCGGCAGCGCCATCAGCTTCTGCAGCGAAGTCCACATCTGCGCCGGCGTTCCTTCAAACAGGCGGCCGCAACCGAGCGCAAACAGCGTGTCGGCGGAAAACAAGAGCTTGTCGTCGGGAAAATAAAAACAGATATGCCCGGCCGTGTGCCCCGGTGTTTCGAAAACATGTACCTTGTGACCGGCAAATTCGAAATCGCCGCCATCGCCGATGGTCATGTCGAGACCCGGAATTTTCGAGGCCTCGTTTTCCGGGCCGATGATCGTCGCCTCATAGCGCGTTTTCAGCGCCAGGTTGGCGTCTACATGGTCTGGATGATGGTGCGTGGTCAGGATGTGGGTCAGCGTCCAACCCCGGCGTTTCAGGGCGTCGAGGATAGGCTGTTCATCCGGCGCATCGATGGAGGCGGTGGCGCCGCTGTCCGGATCGTGGATGAGCACGCCGAAATTGTCGGTGCGGCATGGGAACAGTTCGATGTCGAGATTGGCCATGGGGAGGATTCCTGCGGAGGGGGCGGGGCGTTTAGGCGAATGTAGTGAGCGCCGCCTTGAAGTCCACCCGTTCGAGTCTAACATGAGGGCATGCACGCAGATATCGTTGACCTTCGCCAATTCTATCATTCCCGCCTCGGGCGCTTTGCCGAACAATCGATCGGCATGGCGCTATCCTCGGTCTGGGCCAGGTTGCCGGAAGAGCGTCTGGTGGGGCTCGGATATGCCGTTCCCTATCTCGATCGCTTTCGTGCCGATACCGAGCGCACCTTCGCCTTCATGCCGGCGGGGCAGGGGGCGGTGAACTGGCCGGTTGCCGAGCTTTCCTCAACGGCGCTGATCTTCGACGAGGAACTGCCGCTGCCCGATTCGTCGATCGACCGGGTGCTGATGGTGCATTCTCTCGAATTTGCGGAAAACCCGCGCGAGACGATGAAGGAGCTTTGGCGCATTCTGGCGCCGGGCGGGCGCCTGGTGATCGTCGTGCCGAATCGCCGCGGCGTCTGGGCCCGCATGGAGCACACGCCATTCGGTTCCGGCCGGCCCTATTCGCGGGGACAGCTGACCGCGCTGTTGCGCGAAACCAATTTCACCCACGGCGCTTCCGCCGATGCGCTGTTCTTTCCGCCTTCGAAGCTGAAGGTAGTCCTGAAAATGCGCCAGGCCTTCGAGCGCATCGGCCGGTCGCTCTGGCCGGTGTTTTCCGGGGTCATTATCGTCGAGGCGCAGAAACGGCTCTATCAGGGCCTCCCGGTCGCCGCCCGCGCTTCGCGCCGCGTCTTCGTACCGGTGCTGGCACCGCAGGGCGTGCCGACGACGCGGGACAAGTCGTAGCGTTTCGGTCGCTGGCGACAGAGCCCAGTCGCCCCCCTCTGTCACTATGTGACATCTCCCCCACAAGGGGGGAGATCGTTCTTTTTCCTTATGGCCACAGCTTTCGTTCAATCTCCCCCCTTGTGGGGGAGATGTCGGCGTCGCCGACAGAGGGGGGTAAACCACAAGCGCGAGCGAAGAAACAATGCCACACTCGACAAAAACCCGCTGCACCGGTATTGCCTGAGCGTCATTTCCTTGTCGCCGAAAGCTGATCCCATGAGCACAGACCTTACGAGCCCAACGCCACGCCCCGGTATCCTCGATATTGCCGCTTACGTGCCGGGCAAGGAGCATGCGCCGGGTGTCGCCAAGGTCTATAAGCTGTCCTCGAACGAAACCCCGCTTGGGCCGAGCCCAAAGGCGATCGAAGCGTTCCAGAAGGCAGCCGCCAAGCTCGAAATCTATCCGGACGGTCAGGCGATCGAGCTGCGTGAAGCCATCGCCTCCGTTTATGGCCTCAACACTGCCAACCTGATGTGTGGCAACGGTTCCGACGAGCTGCTTGGCCTGCTCTGCCACGTCTATCTCGCCCCCGGCGACGAGGCCATCATCACCGAGCACGGTTTCCTCGTCTACAAAATCCAGATCATGGGTGCGGGGGCTACGCCGGTCACCGTGCCGGAAAACGATTGCCACGTCACCGTCGATGCCATCCTTGCAGCCGTCACGCCGAAGACCAGGATGGTCTTCCTTGCCAATCCCGGCAATCCGACCGGCACCTATGTTCCGGTCGATGAAGTGCGCCGCCTGCAGGCCGGCCTGCCGAAGAACGTTATCCTGGTTCTCGATGCTGCCTATGCCGAATATGTCCGCCGCAACGATTACGAAGCCGGCCTCGAGCTGGTATCGTCCAACCAGAACGTGGTGATGACCCGCACCTTCTCGAAGATCCACGGGCTTGCAGCGCTTCGCGTCGGCTGGATGTATGCACCGCTTGCCATCATCGATGCACTGAACCGGGTGCGCGGGCCGTTCAACATGAATGCGCCGGCGATTGCCGCCGGTGCCGCCGCAATGCGCGATCAGGCGTTTATGGCGACTGCGCTTGAGCACAATTCGCTGTGGCTCGGCAAGCTGACCGACGCATTCTCCGCGCTCGGTCTGCGGCTGACGCCGTCGGTCACCAATTTCGTGCTGATCCACTTCCCCGATATCGACGGCAAACGCGCGCCGGAGGCGGACGAATTCCTGACCAGCCGCGGGTTCATCCTGCGAGCGGTGCGCGGCTATGGCCTGCCCAATGCGCTGCGCATGACGATCGGCTCGGCGGAAGCCAATGAGGGCGTGATCGCGGCGCTGACCGAGTTCATGGGGCAACCTTGATGTCAGGTGGCGTGATGGCAAAGCAGTTCGAAACCATCGCGCTGATCGGCATCGGCCTGATCGGCTCGTCGATCGCCCGCGAGATAAAGGACAAGGGCCTTGCCGGGTCGGTGACGATCTCGACGCGCAGTGAAGCAACGTTGAAGCGGGCAGAGGCACTGAATCTCGGCGACCGCTATACGATATCGGCCGCCGATGCGGTCAAGGATGCCGATCTGGTCATCGTTTCGGTGCCGGTCGGTGCATCCGGCGCTGTCGCGGCCGAGATCGCGCCTCATCTGAAGCCGGGTACGATCGTCACCGACGTCGGCTCGACCAAGGGCTCGGTGATTGCCCAGATGGCGCCGCATATGCCGCCGGGCGTGCATTTCATTCCCGGCCACCCGATCGCCGGTACCGAATATTCCGGCCCGGATGCCGGCTTCATCGGCCTGTTCAAGGGCCGCTGGTGCATCCTGACGCCACTGCCGGATACCGATGAAACGGCCAAGTCCAAGCTGCGCACCTTCTGGGAAACGCTGGGCTCGATGGTCGATGACATGGACCCGGAACACCACGACAAGGTTCTGGCGATCGTCTCCCACCTGCCGCACATCATCGCCTATAACATTGTCGGCACGGCGGACGATCTGGAAGCCGTGACCGAATCGGAAGTGATCAAATATTCGGCCTCGGGTTTCCGCGATTTTACCCGTCTTGCGGCGTCCGACCCGACCATGTGGCGCGATGTCTGCCTGCACAACAAGGATGCGATCCTGGAAATGCTGTCGCGCTTTTCCGAGGATCTAGCCTATCTGCAACGGGCGATCCGCTGGGGCGACGGTGACAAGCTGTTCGACCTCTTCACCCGCACCCGCGCCATCCGCCGGTCAATCGTCCAGGCTGGCCAGGATACCGATATGGCCGATTTCGGCCGGCATGCGATGGATCAGAAGTAGGCGGGCGCGTTGCGGCATGAAGCCGGGTGCGAAGAGTCGTGTCATCGAATGCGCAAGCTATGCCATCGCCTGAAAATAGTCCAAAGTGCTGGGGACGAAAGTGGCGCTAGACTTCGGTTGTCGTCGAGTCCCATAACCTCGCGGCAACAGATTCTTCGATCTCCTTGAACAGCGGTTCGCCTTCATTCTTAAGCTTGGTGGCTCCGTCCCTAATCCAAGGATGAACGTTGTATTCTTGGTTGGCTTGATGTTCGATGACGGCTGCGTGTAATAGGTCGATCATCTTTTTGAACTGCTCTCGAAGAGCTGGCTGCAGGAAAATGCCATTTTTACTCAAGCCAGAGTTAGCTTCTCTTAATTTGTCCATAACATCTGAATATCGGTAGCGCTCAAGAATAGAGACGTATGTTTTATGTTTATCCGTCGCGTTCTTAATGTCCTTTTTTTGGGCTTCGGAGAACTGCGTGCGGTTGAGGAACTCGCTAAGCCTCTCGACATCCATAGTATCCACGTTGGCATATTGCTGAAATGCTGCAAGATAACCACCCGCCTCGCTCCTCGCGTCTACCAGTTTCGCCCAAACGTCAGGTAACAACTCAAATTCTCGGTCGTGCAACCGTTTTGTTCTATCAAAAACACCGTTAATCTTGTGGCGCAGTCGTTCCAATTCGCGTACCTGCTCCGACTTGTAGGCCTCCAGTTGTTCAGCAAACCTTTGACTGATCCACTTTTCGCCTAGAAATTTAAAGACCGCGAACGTTGCGCCAACGACCAACGTAACGGACAGTCCTGTAAGGCCGAGGATTGCGAGTAGAGACTTTCCCCATTCCCATACCGTCCAGAAATAATACTGTTCCAAATGCTTCATCCTCAGCGTGTTGCACACGTAATAATAGGGTTATCAGTTTGCATTTTTTGCAACGTACCGCGAGGTGCTCGCGCACTCACGAAGATCTTTCCCGTGAACATTACAAGTGCGTTGGAGGAAGTGTGTTAGGGGTATTCAATTACCGTCGTTGACGGCCTCAAAGCTGCGGCAGTTTCCCAATCGGAAAGAACGCCAGAAACGCGATCCCGTCGCGGACGTTGAGCTTCACGGTCGCCTCGTTCTTGCCGTCGGCCAGTGCCGTCAGCATATTGGCGATATTGTTGACCATGACGGTGCCATCCTCGTCGGGAAAAACCTTGACGAGGTTCTGGCGCCAGCCTTCGATATTCTGCATGGTGACGCTGAACTCTCCCGAGATCAGGCCTTGGTCGTTGACGCTGAACGGGCCGGTCGCTGATGTCACCATGCCATTGCCGAGATCGAGCGTCAGGTTGCGCATCTCGCCCTTGCTGCCCCGCAGGGCATCCGGCTTCCATCCGCCCCGCTGCATCAAATTGGCGCGATCGACGAAGGTCATGTCGGCGCTGGCGTTGACGGGCGGCAGCAGGCTCAATCCGGCATCGAGCTTTAAATCGAACTTGTCGATGCTGAGAGCCGCATCGAGATCGGGGCCGTTCTGGCGGAAATGCGCCTCGCCATGTCCGGCATTGAAGATGAATTTATGCGTGTCACCCGGTGCGGCATCGTCCTCGAAGGCGGGCAGCATCGCCGTGCCGGCCAGCTTGTCATAGGTCAGCGAGGTGCGATCGAGGCCCGACAGCGTTGCCTGTACGCTGGCATGCATCAGTTCCCAGTCTGCAGAGACGGTCATGCCGGGCGAGAAGCGGATTTCCGCCGGGCCGTCGAGCTCGATGATCGCATGACCGGGCCTATAGACTTGTGCTGCCGAGCGCAGCGCGCCGAAGGATGCCGATGCCCCGCGCGTCATGTCGTCAAGACGTACGCTATTGCAGAACAGGCCGATGCGGAAGGGAAAGCCGCGCACGTTCAGGGCGTCGCACTCCGCTGAAGAACCGCCCGTCTTCCTCTCGGTCAGGAAAGCCCCCAGCCGCGTCTCGATCTGGTGGGCTGCGATGAACCATGCACCGGAATAGACAATGAGGAACAGCACGACACCGATCGCCAGGCGTCTGATTTTCCGGTTGCCGGCGGAGGGAGCGGCGATATCTGTTGCGGTCATGGTCTACTCCGGGGTCAGTCGATCGGGCAGTCCACGGTCGCATGCGCTCCAAAAATCGTGCAGGAAATCGATTCCGATTGCCGGGCAGATGCGCTAGGAAAGCACCCGAGTGGTCTGTACGCCGCTCCTGGCCCCGTTTTGTGGCGCCGGGATGGCATGGATGTGAATGGCAGTGGATATGGACGATTTTTGGGTGTTTGGCTACGGTTCGCTGATGTGGAACCCAGGCTTTGCCTTCGAAGACAAGATGACGGCGCGGGCTTTCGGCTACCGGCGCTCGCTCTGCGTCCGCTCCTTCGTCCATCGGGGAACGCCGGAACGTCCCGGCCTCGTGCTTGGTCTCGACCATGGCGGCTCCTGTCGCGGCATGGCGTTCAAGGTGGCCTTGAGGGACAAGGACGACGTTATCGGCTACTTGCGTGAACGCGAACTGGTCACCCATGTCTATATCGAGCGTACGATGCCCATCCTGCTTGCCGACGGCCGCCGCGTCGCCGCGCTCACCTACACGATCGATCGAGCCCACGCGCAATATGCCGGAGCGCTGAGCGCCGCGGAGGCCGCTGCCACCGTCGCCGTGTCCCATGGAAAATCAGGGCCGAATACCGAGTATGTCATGAATACGCTCGCCCACCTGAAAGAGATGGGCATTCGCGATGATTGGCTGGAAGACGTGGCTGCAATCGTCGAAAGAACGAAATTTTAGGCTTGAGCCCCGAGCTCCTTGAGCTCTTTCAAACGCTGGACGACCGTCGGCGGCAGCGGCACATGCGGATTGTTCCTCACCGTCTCGGCCAGCAGCGCATCGCTGGCGCTTTCCATGACATCGACCAGCTTTTTCAGGAAGACGTCCGGGTCGAGCCCGGCCTCGATCGGCGGCAGGATCTGTACCTTGAAATGGCCGGGATAGCGCAGGAACTTCCGGCGCGGCCAGAACAGGCCCGGATGCATGACGACGGGGATCACCGGCATATTGAGATCGCGGTAGAGCCTTGCAATACCGTATTTGTATTCGGGGGGCGCACCGGGCGGACGGCGCGTGCCTTCCGGATAGATGATCAACTGCCGGCCGGTTGCCAGTTCATCCTTGGCACGCTGCATCACTGCCGCCATCACCTTGCCGCGTGCACCCCGATCGACCGGAACCATGCGCTGTTTCTGCACATACCAGCCAAACAGCGGGATCCAGACGAGTTCGCGCTTGAGGATGAAGAAGGGGTCCGCCAGCCACGGCAGCAAGGCGTAGACATCCCAGAACGACTGGTGCTTGGGCGCAAAGATGTAGCCGCCCTTGGGGATGTTCTCCAGGCCCTCGATCTCGAACGTCGTGCCGACCATCACCCGGAGCAGCCAATGATTGCTGCGCGCCCAGTTCTTCGGAACGAACCACGAGGTCTTGCGCGGCGCCAGGAAGTAGAACGGCGTCATCACGACCATCTGAAGGATCAGGTTGATGTAGAACACGATGTTGAACAGGACTGAACGCAGGATGATCATCGGGCAGGCTTTCGCAGCGAAAAGGTTAGCCCGCTGCCTACACCAATATTCCCGCAAGGAAAACAGCTGGATGGCCTGATCAAGCAGGATGTCTACCCGCTGCTGCCGCCAACCTTCGTTTCGGTGCGCAATCCGCTCGCCGGATGCGCGCCGAGCGCGTCGCGCGCAGAAGCGATCGTCAGCTTGAGATATTCCAGCAGGATCGTCTTCAGCACGATCGGATTGGCCAGCCAGTTGGTGCTCTTCAGATCGGAATTGACGACGGGATAGGCGATGAACTCGATTTCCGGATTGGCCCGGCGCAATTCGAGCAGGCTGCGCGGCATGTGGTAATTATTGGTGACGACCAGAATGCTGCGATAACCGTTGTCGCGGATCCAGTTGGCGGTCTCGTTGGCATTGCCGATCGTGTCGATCGCATCATGACCGATATCGACGCAGCATTTGAACAGATCAGCCGAACTCTGGGTGTTGCGGCGAATCTGGCCGCCGGTGGTGGAAGGGTGGACGCCGGAGATCAGCAGCCGTTTTCCCGCGCCGTTTTTTAACAGATCGACAGCCTGGTCGATCCGCTGGAAACCGCCGGTCAGCACAACGATGGCGTCCGCCTTGGGATTGGCAGGCGGCTGAAGAGAGGCAACGGAATCAGCAAAATAAAGAAAGCCGGCAGCGGCGGCGGCGGCAAACAGCAGAAGCACGTAAAATGTCAGCCGCACGATCCGGCGGCGCAGGCTTACGTGCCGCCGCACCAGCGTTCCCCTCTGCCGTGTTTCGCCGCTTTCGCTCATTGCCGTTCCGGCTGCTCCATCAGGCGCAGGAGTGATTCGAACTCCTCAATAGAGGCAGATTGCGGCAACGGATGGATGCAAGGCAACGCAATCATGACAATCAGGTCTGGTTTCCGTCGATGCGGGCCGGATCCGACCGGATCAGATCGATCTCGTAGATCGTCCGCATCACCGTGAAGCGGGCCGTCAGCGTCGTCAGGAGCGCGATGACGATCATGATGGCGGCAATGCCGAGATAGCCGGAATATCCGATGGAGAAACTGCCGAACATGGCGGTCGTCTGGTCGCTTTGCGGCGTGGCCAGCGAGCGCGATTGCCAGAAGCTCGCGACCGCAAAACACGCGGCAGCCAGAAGCCCGCCGGCACCGGCACCTTTCAGGCTGATCTTCAAAAAATGTTTCTGGAATTCCGAAGCGACGAAGCCAGCTTCGGCGCCGACGAAATGCAGCACCTCGACGATGTGACGGTTGCCGGAAAGCGTTCCGCGGGTGGCAAAAACCACGGTCAGCACCATGGCGGAAAACACCAGCACCAGCACGCCGGTGCCGATCAGCGCTGTGGTATGCGCCATCGCCACCAGCCGGTCGACCCAGGTGCGGTGATCGTCGAGATAGGCCTGGGGGATGGTTTCGGTCAACATCGTTCGCATGGCGGCGAAGTCGGGGGGGTTCTGCTCGTCGATGGTGATGATCACGAGGCGCGGCACCGGCAGGTCATCGAGATCAAGGCCCGCTCCCAGCCATGGCTCCAGCAGCCGGGCGGTCGCGGCCTTATCGACGATGGTGCCGTTGGTGGTGCCCTCAAAGGTGAGCGCCAGATCGCGCGCATCGGCCAGCGCCTTTTCCATGTCGAGGTTTTCGTCGGGCTTGATTTGGATGGTGATCTCGCGGGAAATCTGACTTTCCCAGCTTTGCGCCGTCGAGCGCACCATGCTGACGGCGCCGAGCGTCAGGCAGGCGAGGAAGGCCATGATGGCGATGACCAGCACCAGCGCATTGCCGGAGACGTTTCCCGGCGGCACGATCGGTGCTGTCGGGCGCACGCGTAGGGCCGCCTTGCGCTCCTTGGGCGCAGCAGGCTGGGAACGACTGGTGGCGGAGGCGTCACTCATAGATATCGAGCCGTCCCTGGGACAGGATCATGCGGCGCGCTTCCACCTGGTCCATCAGCGAGAGATCGTGCGTTGCGATAACGACAGCGGTGCCGAGCCGGTTGAGTTCGAGGAACAGGTTGAGCAGGCGCCGCGCCATCGGCGGATCGACATTGCCCGTCGGCTCGTCGGCCAGCAGGATTTCCGGCCGGTCGATCAGGGCGCGGGCGATTGCCGCACGCTGCTTTTCGCCCCCTGAAAGAACCGGTGGCAAAACGTTGATGCGCTCGCCGAGCCCGACCCAGCCAAGCAGTTCAAGAACATCGGAACGATAGGAGGACTCGTCCTTGCCGCGCACCCGCAGGGGCAGCGCGACATTCTCGTAGGTTGTCAGGTGATCAAGCAGCCGGAAGTCCTGGAAGACGATGCCGACACGGCGGCGCAGCATCGGAAACTCGTCGCGCGGAATGGTCGAGATGTTGCGGTCGAACATGCGGATCAGGCCGCGGGTCGGCTGCAGCGACAAGAACAGCAGCCGCAACAGCGTGGTCTTGCCGGCACCCGAAGGGCCGGTCAGGAACTGGAACGATTTCTTGGGAATGTCGAAGGTCAGGTCACGGAGAATTTCCGGGCCCATTCCATAGCGCAATCCGACATTTTCAAAATGAATCAACGGGTCAGTGTCCAGCTTCTCTTCAATCCAGCATGCCACGTCTTCGCGGCGGGTTGATGGCCTTTGTTGCAGCATATAGCGCAGCGTTCGCTGTTACAGCGCCAACATGGTTAAACAGTGGTTAAATTTGCGTGAAAACAGGCGGTTCGGTGCTGCCGTTTTCGAAGCGTTAACCATTTAGGTTTACGTCTCGAAAAGGTTTGTTTCAATGCCAGAATCTGGCCTGCCGATGCCTTTGCATCCTGGTGCGGCCAGTGTGGCTGCGAAGGAGAGACGATGACCGCTTTCCGTTCCAACGGTACGTCCAGCCGCATGGATTTCCTGCCGCCTGAACGGCGGGGGCGAGCCAGGGCCGCAGGGGGCATGCCGCATCGCGCCGATATCGTCGATGCCGAATTCGAGACTATCGCAGCGAACGTCCGGCGCACCGTCTATCCGGTCTTCAACGACAATCGGGCGCGCACGGCTGTTCCGCCTGCGCTGAGCCCAGGCCGTGTTGCATCGGTGTTCGGATGGGCGGTAAACCATTTCGAGCGCCTACTCCAGACCGCGTCCCCCAAGGCGTTTGCGGTCCTTGTGACGTGCCTATGCGCTCCGGTCTTCGTCTTGTTTGCCAGCATGCCCCAGTATCAGCCTGCCGTTGCCACTGTACCGGCCTTGTCGATCAGCGACGTCACCACGTCGCTGAATGATGCCAATGGCATGAAGATCCTTTCGGTCTACGGCGCGGTGCAAAATCACTCCGAGGTGCCCAAGGTCGTTCCGGTGATCCTGGTTGATGTGATTGCCAACGGTCACCGGCGCACAGCCACCCGGATCGAGCAGGGCCAGCCGGCTCTTGGCCCCGGAGAGAGCCGTCCATTCTCCACGCGTCTCTTACACACAGGTGGAAAACTGCCCAGTGTCGGCGTTTCCTTCGGTCAGCCGGGTGATTCGGCGCCCTGACTGTGCTAAGCGGCTAGCTTCCGGAGGCATGAAACGCAGTCTCCATTATCGTTCTGGAGACTATCCCATGCCCGTCGTCCGTGGAAAAAATATCGATCCGCTCTATACCGCCGAGGTGATTGCGGCGCGCAACGTCGAAATGGCCGAGCAAATCGTCAAGGGACCGATCAACGACCTTTTGGTCATTGCCGTGCTCAAAGGCTCCTTCATCTTCGCTGCCGACCTGATCCGTGCGATGCACACGGTCGGTCTTGCGCCGGAAGTCGAGTTCATCACGCTGTCGAGCTACGGCACCGGCACCGTGTCGCAGGGCGTCAAGATCATCAAGGACATTGACAGCGACGTGCACGGCCGCGACGTTCTCTTGATCGACGACATCCTGGAATCCGGCCGGACCCTGCGCTTTGCCAAGGAACTGATGCTGGAGCGGGGCGCAAAGTCGGTGACGATCGCCGTTCTGCTCGACAAGAAGGTCAAGCGCCAGACCGATCTCGAAGCGGATTATGTCGGCTTCGAATGTCCCGATTATTTCGTCGTCGGCTACGGCATGGATGTCGCCTATGCCTTCCGCGAACTGCCCTTCGTCGGCATCGTCACCGGTGACGCCGAATAGTCATCCGGCTGTGGAAAGCCTTTGATCTGGCCATCCGCGTTTACGGAAAACAAACAAAACTCTGGTGGTGTTGAGCCCGCAGCCTGTGCTGCGGGTCAGGGACTGGATGCCTTCAAGCAAACGTCCCGGCAGAGCTGTTGCCGAAACGGAGGCCATGATGGCGAAAATCCTGATTACCGAAGATGAGGACGGCCTGCGCCGTTTCGTTGCCCGTGCCCTGCAGCTGGATGGTCATGAGACCGTCGAGGCAGCCGATGGCGCCGAGGGACTGGCCTGCCTTCACGTCGAAAACTTCGATCTGCTGCTGTCCGATATCCGCATGCCGGTGATGGACGGCATCGAGCTTGCCCATCAGGCATCGGCCGCCTTTCCGGCCCTGAAAATCCTGTTGATGACCGGCTATGCCGAACAGCGCGAACGCGCCGACAACCTGACCGGCAAGGTCATCGATGTCGTGTCGAAGCCGTTCACACTGCCGGATATCCGCAAAGCGGTGGCTGTGGCATTGGCTGCTTGAGTGTATTTCAGAGAATATTTTCGCTGGGAAACGCACCCCCCTCTGTCACTCCGTGACATCTCCCCCTCAAGGGGGGAGATTGGCCGCTTACTTTCTGCGCCCCTGACTGACGATATTTCCGAGGGAAAAGATTGATTGCCCTCTGAGGGAAAAGACTGATCTCCCCCCTTGAGGGGGAGATGTCACGGAGTGACAGAGGGGGAAAGGCTCGGCATATGCCGTCAATGCCTTTACGCTACAAGCCGTCGATCCTGATAATGCCTCACCTTATATCCAGCAACCGTTCCAGATACTGCCGCTCGGTCTCCGGCGATGCGTTCGTACCAAGACGCCGGCGGATTTCGTCGAGGATTTCTCGGGCGCGCTGGGTGTCGATCTCGTCCGGAACCTTCACCTGATCGCCGAAGTCCGGGCCGGCATTCTGTTGGCGGCGGCCAAGCGGGTCGCGGCCGTTCTGGCCGTATTGCGGCACCCCCTGACCTTGCCCTGGGCCCTGACCCTGGCTTTGCATCTGCTGCATCATGTCCTGTGCACCGTCACGCAGCGCCTGTAGCGCCCGGCCCTGGCTGCCGACGGCCTGTTCGCCCTGACCGTTGCCAAGTGCGCCTGAAGCGCCTTTCATCTCGCGCCCGGCCTCGCCAAAACCCTTGCCGGGCTTGATGCCCATGCCTTCAAGGCCCTTCTGCAATTCGCCGAGCTGCTTGCCGAGCTGGTCCTGCTGGGCCTGCATGTCCTTCAGCGCCTGCTTCAGCTCCTCCGCCGTCATGTTGTCGAGCGGGCCGGGCTGCTGGGCCTCTTCATTTTGCGGCTGGCCGGGCTGTGGCGGCATGTCCTGACCAAACAGTTCCTGATCCTCGCCCTCCAGCGGATCGCCACGCTGCATGCGGTCGCGCATGGCCTGGTCGAACTTGAACGTTTCATCCATCAGCCGCTGCTGCTCTTGCATCAGCTGGCCGAGCTTATCCATCTGCTTGCGCATCTCGCTGTTCTCCTGGCCCTGCTGCTGCTGTTGCGGCCGGCCGGCCTGGAGATTGTTCATCATGCGCTGCATTTCCGACAGCATCTGGCGCGCCTGATCCTTGGCGCCGGATTTGGCGAGGTTCTCGATCTGGTTCATCATCTTTTCCAGATCCTGCTGACGCAGAACGTTGTTCTGGTTCGGATTGGCCGCCACCTGCGGGTTCTTTGCCGCCTGCTTGGCCAGCGCCTCCATGTAATCCTTCATGGCATCGCGCAATTCCTGCATCAGCTTGGTGATTTCCTCGTCGGAAGCACCTTTTTCCAATGCCTCTGACAGCTTCTGCTGCGCATCGCGCAGCCGCTTGTCGGCCAGCGCCATGTCGCCACCTTCGATGCCCAGCGCGATATCCCAGAGATAGCCCGCCGCATCGCGCAGCATGTCGTCGTTGCGCGAAAGCGCCATGCGGGTGCGGGCCGATTGCAGCAGGAGGAAATGTGTCAGGTTCGGGATCGTCTCATCCGGCCGCACCGACAGTGCGTCATTGAGTTCAATCGCACGTGGCAAGTCATTGGCATTGAGCGCAAACACCTGGCGCTGTTCGGCGACGGCACCGGCCAGGGGCTCGAAGAAGGGGCGGGCGGGCAGGATCATCTCCTGCGGCACGCTGCGGCCTTCCTGACCGGCCGCATCCTTTGCAACCAGCGTCACGCGAACGCGCTTTCCCGACAGCGGATGTTCGCTGAGATTGCGGCTGGTCAGCCCCTTGGCCTCGCGTGCATTGCGCTTGGGCAGGTCGAGGCGGTATTCGGGGAGCGGATAAAGCGGCCGCGCGTCAGTGGCCTGCTTGTCCAGAGGGACGATCTCGGCCCAGGCATCTTGAATGCCGTAGTCGTCCTTGGCTGCAAAACCAATTTCGAGCGCAGCGTTGACCGTGGTGCGCGGTATTCCGTCGAAGGCGATATCCGGAACGCTGTCCGGGATCACCGTGAAGGCCCATTGTTCACCACCAACGGAGAGCGAACCGTCCTTGGTGATTTTCAGCACATGCGTGTCACTGCCGGGCGTTGCCGGATCGGCAGAAGCTGCTTCGGCCGGCGCTTTCCCGTCCTTGCCGGGCTTTGCAGCTCGTGCCGCGATAACCAGCGGCTGGGCCGCGCCGTTTTCCAGATAAGTGACCGCTGTGTCCTCACCGCCGCTGGTGATGCGCACGGTCAGTTCGCTGAACTGCGGGATGCGCAGCGTTTCAGTGCTATCGGTGGGCTGTGCCGTGCCCTGCCGGCCGGTCAGGAAAACCGGCGCGCGGCCGGTATAGGCCGGTGGGGTCACCCAGGCGTCGATGCGGACATCCGGGGTGGCGGCGATCTGCTGCGGCGGGTGGAAAGCATCGGAAATCAGGCCCGCGCGGTTTGAATAGGAATAGGCAAAGGCAACGCAGGCAAGCAGCACCGGAACGGCGCGCAGGCCGTAGCTGTCGGTGCGGGCAATGTCGGGTTTCGGCAGGCCGGCTTCCAGTGTGCCGATCATCCGCGCCATGCGCGTCTGGTGTTCCTGCCATAGCGCCTGGCCGAAGGCGCCGCTGGTGGCGGGTTGATCGTCCTGGACCCGGATAGCCTGATGCGGCAGGGCGTTGCGCTCCTCCAGCATCCGGTCGGCTTCGGTATCGCCGGGAATGCGGATGCGCAGCAGCGGGATCAGAAAGACGATGAAGGCAGCGGCAGAGGCAACAAGGGTGGCCACATGCAGCCAGCCGGGGACGGCGCGGAAGAAGCCGAACCATGCGGCGGAGAGAAACAGCAGAACGATGGCAATGAGCGGCAGGGCGCGGGGTGCTGCCTGTTCGGCGATAAGAACGATGCGCGCAAGCGTCCGCTTGACGGCGAGACTTCTCATAAAGCCTGCCGTCGCCGTCGAGCCATCCCGCCGGATTTCCGTCATCCGTTCCCTTTCAACGTTTGAAACGTGCCGTGAAGGATAACACTCTTTGTGGCGAAGACGAGGGCGACAACGCAATCGTGATCGATTTCGCCGCCTGCAGAGGTTCTATCAACAGCGGCAGATCGGCCGCTGGCCTCCAATCAATCGAGCCAGTCGGGAACCGAGTCGAGGCCGATCAGGTCTTCATAGGTCGTGCGCGGCCGAATCACATGGAAGCGATCGCCCTTGACCAGCACTTCAGGCACCAGCAGGCGGCTATTATAGGTGCCTGCCTGCACCGCGCCATAGGCGCCGGCTGTGCCGATCGAGATCAGGTCTCCGGGCTTTGGCATGGCCATTTCGCGGTCGAGCGCCAGGTAGTCGCCGGTCTCGCAGACAGGGCCGACGATATCGGCCTTGATGCGCGGCGCGTTGGCGGCCGATATGCGTACCGGCTGGATCTCGTGATAGGCCTCATAGAGCGTCGGGCGGATCAGGTCGTTCATGGCGCCATCGACGATGACGAAGGTTTTCGAGCCGCCGTCCTTCACATAGATGACTTCCGTGACCATGATCCCGGCATTGCCGACGATCAGCCGGCCTGGCTCCATGATGATCTTGCAGCCGAGTTCGCGCAGCTGGTCCTTGACGATCGTGGCATAGGCATCGGGCAGTGGTGGCGGGTTATTGTCCGTCTTGTAGGGAACGCCAAGGCCGCCGCCGACATCGACATGAGCGATGCTGTGGCCGTCGGCACGCAGCGTGTCGACCAGTTCGCGCAGCAGCTTGAAGGCATCGGCGAAGGGCTGCAGCTCGGTGATCTGGCTGCCGATATGCATGTCGATGCCAGTGACCTGAATGCCGGGCAAGGTCGCGGCATGGGCATAAACAGCGCGGGCGCGTTCATAGGCGATGCCGAACTTGTTTTCTTTTTTGCCGGTCGAAATCTTGGCATGGGTCTTGGCGTCGACATCCGGGTTGATGCGGAAGGAGACATGCGCCTTCTTGCCTTCGCGCACGGCCCGCGCATTGAGCACTTCCAGTTCCGGCTCGGATTCGACGTTGAAGCAGTAGATGCCGGCGTCCAGAGCCAGGTCCATTTCGGCGGCGGTCTTGCCGACGCCGGAAAACATGATGCGGTTGGCGGGAATGCCGGCCGCCAGGGCCCGGCGCAGTTCGCCGCCCGACACCACGTCGACACCGGCGCCCAGACGCCCAAGCGTCTTCAGCACCGCCTGGTTGGAATTCGCCTTCATCGCATAGCAGACCATCGCGTCGATGTCGGAAAACGCTTTGGAAAAGACCGAATAGTGCCGTTCCAGCGTGGCGGTGGAGTAGCAATAAAAGGGAGTGCCCACCGCCTTGGCGATGTCGATGACGGAGACGTCTTCCGCAAACAGAATGCCGTCACGATATTCGAAATGGTTCACGAGTGTGCTCTGTTACAGGAGGGGATCAAGGAGGAAGGGCTTGCCCTGCGCTTCGTCCTGTTTTTCGGGGCTGCCGGGTGCCGCTTTCGTATTGATCGGCGCGCTTGAGCCGGGACGATCGAGGTCGCCCTTGCGGCCGCAACCGGTCAGCGTCAGGCCTGTAATGGCAAGGGCTGCAAGCAAAATGGTGGTGTTTCGTGACAGCATCGATGGTTCCCGGTCCGGGCAATCAGCCCTTCTGCGCAAATTCGTCAAAACTCATATCGGCTTTTCAGGGCATTGTGCACCCTGAATCTTATGCTCAATTGCGGCTGCGCCACCAGGCGATCTGCTTGCGCACTTCGCTCGGAGCCGTGCCGCCGAAGGATGTGCGGCTGGCAACCGACGCTTCGACGGTCAGCACGCCGAATACCTTGTCGGTGATATCCGGATGGATCGCCTGCAGGTCTTCAAGAGAAAGTTCGGCCAGTTCGCAGGCCTTCTGCTCGGCCAGTGCCACGGCGCGTCCGGTGACGTGGTGGGCGTCGCGGAAGGGCAGGCCTGCCTCGCGCACCAGCCAGTCGGCAAGGTCGGTCGCGGTAGAGTAACCGGAACCGGCTGCGGCCTTCATCCGGTCCACCCGGATCGTCATGTCGCGAACCATGCCGGTCATTGCGGCAATCGCCAGCTCCAGGCTCTCGGCCGAATCGAACACCTGTTCCTTGTCTTCCTGCATGTCCTTGGAATAGGCGAGCGGCAGGCCCTTCATGACGGTTAGAAGCGCGATCAGCGAGCCGTTGATACGGCCGGTCTTGGCGCGCACCAGTTCGGCAGCGTCCGGGTTCTTCTTCTGCGGCATGATCGAGGAGCCGGTGGAAAAGGCATCGGACAGGCGCACGAAGCCGAATTGCGGCGTCGACCAGATGACGATCTCTTCGGCCAGCCGCGACAGGTGCACGGCGCAGATCGAGGCGATCGAAAGGAATTCCAGCGCGAAGTCACGGTCGGAGACCGTATCGATCGAATTGCGGGTCGGTTCGCGGAAACCGAGCGCCTTGGCGGTCATATGGCGATCGATCGGAAAGCCGGTGCCGGCAAGGGCGGCAGCCCCGATCGGGCTCTCGTCCATATGCTCAATGGCGTGACGCACCCGCTGCCGGTCGCGGCCGAACATTTCGACATAGGCCATGCAATGATGGCCGAAGGTGACGGGCTGGGCCGTCTGGAGATGGGTAAAGCCGGGCATGACGGTTTCTGCATGCTCTTCGGCGCGGTCGAGGAAGGCAGCAATCAGGCCTGTCAGCATGCTTTCGCACTTCTGCAGCTCTTCCTTCACCCACAGGCGGAAATCGAGCGCCACCTGGTCGTTGCGCGAGCGGGCGGTGTGCAGGCGACCGGCCGCCGGGCCGATCAGGGCCGCAAGCCGCGCTTCGACGTTCATGTGGATGTCTTCGAGCTGGCGGGAAAATTCGAACTGGCCGCTTTCGATCTCTGACAGGATCGTGTCGAGACCGTGAACGATCTTGTCTTTATCCGCTGCCGAAATGATGCCTTGATGGGCCAGCATGGTGGCATGCGCCATTGAGCCGCGGATATCCTGGGCGAAAAGCTTCTTGTCGAAGCCGATCGAGGCATTTATCTCCTCCATGATCGCCGCCGGTCCCTGAGCAAAGCGACCGCCCCACATCTGGTTGGAGCTTTTGGTTTCAGAAGTGCCGTCAGCCATGAAGAACGCCCGCCCTGGAGAATGACCCGTTTTGGAAAATGAAGTAAACGACAGACAAAAACGCTTTCCGCCTGCCAGACTGGTGATGATCGCTGCCCTCGGAGGGCTGATCGCCGGTGCGGCTGCGGTATACGTCAGGGAAAGCGGGTCTGGCAATGGTGTGGCGGTGGAAACCGCCGGTGCCAAGACCTGCGAAGCGGCGAAAGACAAGGTCGCGGCCATCACGCCGTTCCTCAAAGGCCAGGTCGCCGCCATGGCTCCGGTCAGCGAACCCCGGCAACTGTCGGGCCTGAACTTCAAGGGCAAGGACGGCAAGGATCTGACGCTTGCCGATTTCGGCGGCAAGACCGTCCTCCTCAATCTCTGGGCGACATGGTGCGTACCCTGCCGCGAAGAGATGCCGGCATTGAACGCGCTGCAGAAAGCGGCGGGCAGCGACAAATTCGAAGTCGTCGCCGTCAACATCGACATCGGCTATGATGAAAAGCCGACGGCATTCCTGAACGAGACCGGTGTGCACGAGCTTGGCTACTACCGCGATGCGTCGATGGGCATTTTCAACGCTTTGAAAAAGGAAGGCCTTGCGTTCGGCCTTCCCGTAACGCTGCTGATGGATGACAAGGGCTGCCTGATCTCGTCGATGAACGGGCCTGCCGCGTGGGACAGCGACGATGCCAAGGCATTGGTGAAGGCCGCTACCTCGGGCTGATGGAGCGCAGAGCGGTCGGGAGTGGTCTACGACAAGGGCTTCGACGACAGCCAGACTTCGGGGTAGATGGCAACTGCGGTTTCGTCGGGCGCCTTGTCAGTGGCGAGCCAGATCGATTGCACGGACCGCGCCTCCGCGCCGGTTTTTGCTCGCTGCTGCCATCAGCTTGGGATAAAAGCTGCGAATTTCTTCCAAACTGGCGCGATCGCTCAAGAGCGTTCTCCTCAGCTATCAAAAGTGGAACGGGTATTTACCGTGTCGGAACAGGTACTTCGCCACGATAGTCATAGAAACCACGGCCGGATTTTCGGCCGAGCCAGCCGGCTTCCACATATTTCACCAGCAGCGGGCAGGGGCGGTATTTCGAATCCGCCAGGCCATCATGCAGCACCTGCATGATCGACAGGCACGTGTCGAGCCCGATGAAATCGGCGAGCTGCAGCGGACCCATCGGGTGGTTGGCGCCGAGCTTCATCGCCGTATCGATGGCATCGACACTGCCGACGCCTTCGTACAGCGTATAGATCGCCTCGTTGATCATCGGCAACAGGATGCGGTTGACGATGAAGGCCGGAAAATCTTCGGCAACGGTGATCGTCTTGTCGAGCGTGGCGACGAATTGCTTGGCGGTTGCGAACGTGCCTTCCTCAGTGGCAATGCCACGCACCAGCTCGACCAGCTTCATCACCGGCACGGGGTTCATGAAATGGATGCCCATGAAGCGTTCCGGCCGGTCGGTCGCGGATGCGAGCCGCGTGATCGACAAGGACGATGTATTGGTGGCGAGAATGGCGTCGGCCTTCAGAACTGGACAGATCTGGCCGTAGATCTTGCGCTTGACGCTTTCGTCTTCCGTGGCGGCCTCGATCACCAGGTCCATCGGCGACAGATCATTGACGTCGGCGGAGCCCTTGATAAGCGACAGCGCCTTCTTGCGCTCCTCGTCGGTCAATTTGCCGGAGGAAACCTGACGTGCCATGTTGCCGTTGATGGTTGCAAGGCCGGCTTCAACGCGGTCGGCCGAAATGTCGTAGATATGCACCTTGTAGCCGGCCGAAGCCGATACCTGGGCGATGCCGCAGCCCATTTGTCCAGCGCCAACAATTCCGACATTCTTGATCATCGAACCGATTTTCCATCATCCATACGAAAGGGCGATCGCGCTTCCGTTCGTGCAAAAAGCAAAGCGCCCAGAAAGGCTGGGTATTGTCATGTCAGTGATAAAGGCATCGCGCCCACTTTTCCAGCCTTTATTCACGGCGCAAGCCATTGTCGGTTAAGTAAACACATTGCTTCTAAAACGAAAACGGCCGCGCAGAGGTGCGCGGCCGCATATGTCTTTCTTTAAGGCTCAGAGTGCTTTTTCAAGCTCCGGCAGGATCGTGAAGAGATCGCCGACGAGGCCGTAGTCGGCGACCTGGAAGATCGGGGCTTCCTCGTCCTTGTTGATGGCGACGATGACTTTCGAATCCTTCATGCCGGCCAGATGCTGGATGGCACCGGAAATGCCGACGGCGATATAGAGCTGCGGCGCAACCACCTTGCCGGTCTGGCCGACCTGCCAGTCGTTCGGGGCATAGCCCGCATCGACCGCAGCACGGCTTGCACCGACGGCAGCACCGAGCTTGTCGGCCACCGGCAGGATGACTTCCTGGAACTTTTCCGCAGACCCGAGTGCACGGCCGCCGGAAATGATGATCTTCGCCGATGTCAGCTCCGGACGGTCCGACGAGGATAGCGCGTCCTTGACGAAGGTCGAAAGGCCCGGATTGGCCGCTGCCGAAATGGTCTCGACCGAAGCCGAGCCGCCGTCGGCAGCCGAGGCGAAGGAGGCCGTCCGCACGGTGATGACTTTTTTGGCCTCGCCCGACTGCACCGTCTGGATGGCGTTGCCGGCATAGATCGGCCGCTTGAACGTATCGGCCGAGACGACTTCGGTGATTTCGGAGATCTGGGCGATGTCGAGCAAGGCCGCGACGCGCGGCATCACGTTTTTGCCGGTCGAGGTGGCGGCCGAGATGATGGTGTCGTAGGATCCGGCGAGCGAAACGATCAGGGCTGCCAAGGGTTCAGCCAGATTGTTGGCAAGGTCGTCGCTTTCGGCGAGCAAGACCTTGGACACGCCGGTGAGTTTTGCGGCAGCATCGGCTGCAGCCTTGGCGCCGTTGCCTGCCACCAGCACATGCACGTCGCCGCCGATTTTCGATGCCGCCGTCAGCGTCTTGGCGGTCTGGTCGGAAAGCGTTGCGTTGTCGTGGTCAGCCAGAAGAAGAATGGCCATGGTGTTAGTCTCCTTTTCTTTTCTGGACGTGTTAGAGAACGCCGGCTTCGTTTTTCAGCTTGTCGACGAGTTCGGCGACGGTCTTGACCTTGATGCCGGCCTTGCGGCCCGAGGGCTCCTCGGTCTTCAGAACCTTCAGGCGCGGGCTCGTATCGACGCCGAAATCGGCTGGCGACTTCTTGTCGAGCGGCTTCTTCTTGGCTTTCATGATGTTCGGCAGCGAAGCATAGCGCGGCTCGTTCAAACGCAGGTCGGTGGTAACAACGGCTGGCAGCTTGATCTCGATGGTCTGCAACCCGCCATCGACTTCGCGCGTCACTTGCGCCTTGCCGTCGCCAAGCTCGATCTTCGAGGCGAACGTGCCCTGCGCCCAGCCGAGCAAGGCCGACAACATCTGGCCGGTCTGGTTCGAATCATCGTCGATCGCCTGTTTGCCGACGATGATCAGGCCGGGCTGTTCGGCTTCCGCGACACCCTTGATGATCTTGGCGACGGCGAGCGGCTCGACTTGGTCGTCGGTCTCGACCAGGATCGCCCGGTCGGCACCCATGGCAAGCGCCGTGCGCAAGGTTTCCTCGGCCTTCGCGGGACCAACCGAAACGACGACCACTTCCTCAACCTTGCCGGCTTCCTTCAGCCGCAAAGCTTCCTCGACCGAAATCTCGTCGAACGGGTTCATCGACATCTTCACATTGGCAAGCTCGACGCCCGATCCATCCGGCTTGACCCGGATCTTCACGTTGTAATCGACGACACGCTTGACGGTGACCAGAACTTTCATGATGTCCTTCCTTACGAAACGTTTGCGAGAAAATGCGCTTTAACGCAGCGGCCTGATTGTCGGTTGGCGACATCGATACGCGTTTTTTCTCCAATTACAATCTTTGCCCATTGCTCCCTCGCAAGATTGCCATCGGAAAAATACTGACGTTTACGTGCGCGTCAATGCTAAATCGGATGAACGCAATCGTCTTAGGCCAAGCCTTGGTGTCCAGCCATTATGGTCGAGCCATTAATGCACTGATATCAATAGGCTATCACAGAAGTTATGCCAGTGTTGGGCCAAAGTCAGGTGGGCCGGCCCCAAGGCGTCGGTTTCTTGATCGTCTCCGCAGCAGCAGGCCGTGCCTCTACCGTTGCTGCTTCAACATGCCGCACGGCACGCGGTGTAACGATAGTGCGGTCGAACAAGGGGACGTCGCGGCGTCGCAAAATGACCACCAGGATCAATCCGGCAATGATGCCGCCGACATGGGCACCCCACGACACGTCGCCCTCGGGGTCGATGAGCACCATGAAAAACTGCTGGCCGATCCAGAAGGCCAGCGGAATGAAGGCGGGCAGCGGCAGCGGAATGCGGAACAGCACCAGCACCCAGACACGCACCTTCGGATGCAGCAGGAAATAGGCAGCGATGACGCCGGAAATGGCGCCCGATGCGCCGATCAGCGGCGCTTGCGATTCCGTGTTGATCAGCCCATGCGTCAAAGCGCCGGCGGCCGCGCAGAGAAGATAGAAGATCAGGAAGCGGAAATGCCCCAGCGCATCCTCGACATTGTCGCCGAATACCCAAAGAAACAGCATGTTGCCAGCCAGATGCCAGAAGTCGCCATGCAGGAAGGAATAGGTGAGGTAGGTTGCATCATCGGGAACCAGCACCAGGTTCGGCGCCAGATGCGCATAATCGAAAGCGATGGCCGGAATATAACCCAGACCCATCGTCGCGGCATTGGTGAAGTCTTCCGGGACCAGTAGCGGCCCGGTGATCAGCCAGACGAGTATGTTGATGACGATCAGGCCGATCGTGACATACTGGACCTTGATATGCTTGAGGGAATTCGCGTCGTGCAGCGGTATGAACATAGGCGCGTTGATTCCTCGAAGCGGCGATGAGCGTCAAGCTTACCTGTTTTTTCCGGGAACCCAAAGCACATCCGATTGTCCTTTGCCGTTGCTCCAGCGGGCGGCGACGAAGAGGAAATCGGACAGACGGTTGACATAGGCCAGCGCCTCGTTGCTGACGATTTCGCCATCCGTCCGGGCGAGCTCCACCATCAGCCGCTCCGCCCGCCGCGCCACGGTGCGGGCAATGTGCAACGTGGCTGCAGCACCGCTGCCACCGGGCAGCACGAACGAACGCAGCGGCTCGAGATCGGCGTTCAGCGCGTCGATCTCGACCTCAAGCCGTGCCACCTGCGCGGCAATGATCCGCAGCGGCTCATAGGCGAGCGTCTCGCCGGTATCGGGCGTCGAAAGGTCGGCGCCGAGGTCGAACAGGTCGTTCTGGATGCGCATCAGCATCGCATCGAGAGCTGCGAGTTCCTGCGTATGCTGGCGTGCCAGCCCGATGCAGGAGTTCGCCTCGTCGATCGTGCCATAGGCCTCGACGCGCAGGTCGCTCTTCAGGCGGCGCGGGCCGGTGGCCAGCCCCGTCGTGCCGTCGTCGCCGGTCTTGGTGTAGATCTTGTTGAGCTTCACCATATGTCAGCGTCCGCCGCCGGTGATCCACAGCGTCAGCATGATCAAAACGATCGCTACCGCCTGCAGAAACACGCGGGCCTGCATCAGCTTGTTGGATGTATTGCCGTCACCGCCTTTTGCCATGTGCAAGAGGCCGCGGACGAGAACGATGGCGACAAGGCCCATGACGAGCAGTGTCAAACCGGTGAGAAAACTATGCATGTGACTTAACCCTTGCCTTTCAGCTCAGCCGAGGCGGCCGATGAAACGATAAAACAGCCCGGCCGGAAGCAGTTTCTTCAAAAGCGCACCGTGTTTGGCCGGCTGCGTCACGATGTAATGCGGCTTCGGCTTCTTCGCGGTCAATGCGCGTTTCAGCGCAGTATACACCGCATCGGGCTCAAGCTTGCCTCTTGCCGGGCCGCTCTCGCCCTTCAGCCGCTTTAGCTGCCGTTCGTATTCCACAGCGTGCACCGAGCCCTTGAGGTCGATGAAGCGTTCGATATTGATGAGCGCATTGGCGGTGAAGCGCGAGGTGATTGGCCCGGGCTCGATCAGGCTCACTTCGATGCCGCTGCCTTCAAGCTCCATGCGCATGGTGAGCGTCAGCCCTTCCAGGGCGAATTTCGAAGCGTTATACGCGCCCCGCCATTTATAGGGAACAATGCCGAGGATGGATGAGCACTGCACGATCCGTCCGTGGCCCTGTGCCCGCATCGCCGGGATGACCCGCCGGGTCAGGTCGTGCCAGCCAATGACATTGGTCTCCATCTGTAGCCGCAGCGCTTCCACCGGCAGGTCTTCGACGGCGCCCGCCTGGCCGTAGGCACCGTTGTTGAACAGCGCGTCCAGCCTGCCGCCGGTGCGGGCAAATACGTCGTCGATAAGTTTGGATATGGTGTCCGGTTTGGTATAGTCCATCAGGAAGGCTTCGATGCCGTCGTTTTCGAGCGCGGCCAGATCTTCCACTTTCCGGACGGTGGCGAACACCCGCCAGCCATCTTTCAAGAGGGCGCGCGCGCACCAGGCACCGATACCCGTGGAGCAGCCGGTGACGATTATCGAGGGACGGTCGGTCATAATGGGTTGTTTCCTGTAGAAATTGTCGCCCGGTTTCCCATATTCATGAACGGGTTACAATCGGGGGAGCATGATGAGACAATTGGAGAGAGAATGCCGGCCTTCATTCGCATAGCCTGGAAGGTCGTCTTCGATGCCGTCTGGCATTTCAGCGAAGACGACGGCTGGGCCATGGCAAGCCATGTGGCGCTCTCCACTCTCCTGGCGATTTTTCCGTTCCTGATCTTCGGCACGGCGCTCGGCAGTTTTCTCGGCGCCGATCAATTCGCCACGACGGCGGTGCATTTCATCTTCGATACCTGGCCGGAATCGATCGCCAAGCCGATTTCCGATGAAGTCGTGCGCGTGTTGACCATTCCGCGGGGGGGATTGCTCACCGTGTCGGTTCTGGCGGCAGCCTATTTCGCCTCCAACGGCGTCGAAGCGTTGCGGGTATCGCTTAACCGCGCCTACCGGGTGGCCGAAAGCCGGCCCTGGTACAAGACGCGGGTCGCCAGCCTCGCCTTCGTCCTTGCCGGGGTGCTGGTCCTGGCCATCGTCAGCCTGCTTCTTGTCGCAGTGCCGCTCGCCATCCGCTATGCCGGAACTTATCTGCCCTGGTTCAACGGCCTCCTGACCATGATCGACAGCTGGAGCCTTGCCGGCGTCTTCGTCATGCTGACCACCGGCCTCATCGTCAGCCATCTCTGGCTGCCGGACGGGCGCCGCAAGATCATGGATGTCCTGCCGGGCATCATTCTGACGCTCATCGCCTGGTCGATCGGCGCCTATGTTTTCGCCTCCTACCTCGCCACCTTCGCCAATTACGTTTCGACTTATGCTGGTCTCGCCTCGATCATGATCGCACTGGTCTTTCTCTATATCGTCGGCGTCATCTTCATCATCGGTGCCGAGATCAACGCGGCTATCATGAAATACAAGGTCAAACGCATGGTGATCCGCCACATCATGGGGCCGCGGGAAGACGAGGTTAAGGCAGAGCTGGCAGCCCGGGAGACCGAGGTCCCCCAGGAAAAAGTCCTATAGCACCATCGCCCGTACATCGCCGGGGGTCTTGCCGGCTTCGCGGAACGCGGAAATGCCGGTGTCGCGATTGCTCTTCGACAGCTTGCGGCCGTCGGGGCCAAGCATCAGCCGGTGATGATGGTAGGCCGGTTGAGGAAGGTCAAGCAGGCTTTGCAGCAGCCGGTGCACCGATGTGGCATGGAAGAGATCGTTGCCCCGCACCACATGGCTGACACCCTGAAGCGCATCATCGACCGTCACCGCCAGATGATAGCTGGACGGCGCATCGGAGCGTGACAGCACGACATCGCCCCAGGCAGCCGGGTCGGCCGTGATCACGCCGGTGGCACCATCCGGGCCGCTGCCGGTCTCCTGCCATGTCAGCGGCTCCTTCAGCTCGACCAGCGCCTTGGCCATGTCAAGCCGCCAGGCATGCGGCTTGCCACCGGCGAGCAAACGCTGCCGGGCATCGGCGGAAAGCTTGCGTTCCTCGCCGGGGTAGAGCGGTGCTCCGTCGGGATCGCGCGGCCAGCTTTTGCCCTTCGCCTCGAACTCGCCAACGGTGGTCTTGATCGCCCCCCGCGTCAAAAATGCCGGGTAGACCAGGTCGCGGTCGATCAGCGTGCCGAGCGCCTGCCGGTAGAGGTCCAGATGCTCCGATTGCCGCCGCACCGGTTTTTCCCAGTCGAGCCCCAGCCATTCGAGATCGGCGACAATTCCGGCCTCGAACGCCGGCGTCGAGCGGGCAATGTCGATATCCTCGATCCGCAGCAGGAAACGTCCGCGCTCGGCTTTTGCCATGTCGTGGTTGAGAATGGCCGACAGCGCGTGCCCAAGATGAAGCTGGCCGTTGGGGCTTGGCGCAAAGCGGAAGACCGGTTGTTTTGAAGCTGTTTTGTTCATATTTACGTCTTGGCACGGAAGCGCGCATCCGGCCATGCGTTTTGTCCGTCCGCAAGCAGATGCCGACGGGGGCTGGAGGATTAAAAATGCGGATCATCCGCACGCATGAGGATATCAATGCCGGCCTCAGCGGGCTGGTCATGCTCGATGCGCGGCTGGAGCATGTCGTGTCGAAGGCCGGCCCGGTGCCGCTGCGCCGCACGGATCCCGGCTATCGCGGCATCGCCAACATCATCGTCTCGCAAATGGTTTCCAAAGCCAGCGCCGCCGCGATCTGGAACCGCATGGAAACGGCGCTCGGCGCTATCGATGCGGCCACCGTCACGGCCATGTCCGATGAGGATTGCCGGCTGGTCGGCCTGTCGCGTGCCAAGGCCGACACTTTGCGCCGGGTCGCCGCTGCGGTGCTGGCGGGCGAACTCGATCTGGAGGCGATCTGTTCGATCGAGGGCAGTGCTGCGATCCGCGAAATGACGGCGATAAAGGGGGTGGGCCGCTGGACGGCGGAGGTCTATCTGCTGTTCTGCGCCGGTCATCCCGATGTGTTCCCGGTCGGTGACGTGGCGCTGCAAAATGCCGTCGGCCATGCGCTGATGCTGGAGATGCGCCCCTCGGTGCGCGAGCTTGATATGCTGACCGAACTCTGGGCGCCATGGCGCAGTGTCGCGGCGCGTCTGTTCTGGGCCTATTATGCCACTGAAATGCGCCGGGATGGCACGCCGGCCACTCCGTAAGACAAAAAGCGAATCTTTTGTTTCCTTTTTCCTTTTGGCTTCACAATCCTGACGCAACGGGCCTAATATAGAAGGTGCAGGTGCCGAATCGAGCAGGAGTATACTGGCTTGACGATTGCAGTCTCACCACACGGCCTCCCAGCGCTCGTGCTGAACGCTGACTATAGGCCGCTGAGTTATTACCCCTTGTCGCTGTGGTCCTGGCAGGACGCGATCAAGGCGGTTTTTCTAGACCGTGTGCATATCCTGGCCGAATACGATCATCAGGTCTCTTCTCCCAGCTTTTCCATGCGCCTGCCGAGTGTCGTCTGCCTGAAAAGCTATGTGCAGCCGTCCCGCCATCCGGCCTTCACCCGGTTCAACGTGTTCCTGCGTGACCGGTTCGAGTGCCAGTATTGCGGATCGCCGGATGATCTGACCTTCGACCACGTGATCCCACGCTGCTGCGGCGGCCAGACAACTTGGGAAAATGTCGTCGCCGCCTGTTCGCCCTGCAATCTGCGCAAGGGCGGCAAGATGCCGCGCCTGGCGGGGATGTTCCCGCACCAGAAGCCGTTCCACCCGACGGTGCAGGACCTGCACAACAATGGCCGGCTGTTCCCGCCCAACCATCTGCACGACAGCTGGATGGACTATCTCTACTGGGATGTCGAACTGCAGCCTTGATGGCTTCGGCCGGATATGTGTGAAGACGGCGGCTGCGCTTGCAGCCGCGTCGATGTTTATGCCTTGGCGGCACCGCGCAGCGCAATGGCCGCCAGGATCAGGCTGGCGATGACGTTCCATCCGGCAAAGGAAAGACCGAGCACGCGCAGGGACGCATCCGTGCAGGATGGGCCATGTTTACTGTCGAGGTCGCCGAGCAGGTCGCCGACATTGCCGGACACGCCGGATGCCGATGTTGCGCAGGTCGCCGGGCCCTCCCAGAAATGCCATTCGACGCCAGCGTGATAGACGCCGGTTCCTGCACCCACCAGCATCAGGATGCCGACGACCACGAGCAGCGCGCGGGTCGTCCAGACGGGTAACTTGAGAACCGAAGTGGCAATCGCGACCAGGCCGATCGGAATGCCCCAGTAATAGGGCGTGCGCTGCAAAAGGCAGAGCGCGCAGGGAATGTAGCCACCGATATGCTCGAAGGCGAGCGCGCCGCCGACGGTGGCTGTCATGCCGAGTGTGGCGAGCGCGGACGGCAGAAGGCCGCGGGGGGACTGGGTCTGGCTGTCGCTCACGGCGGGCTCCATAGGGGTGTCAGGCGGAATGTCAGGCAAGGAAACGGTAGGCAGCGAACATGGCGATCAGCACGCCGGCGGCGGCTGCGGCCAAAAGACCGAGGCGCTTTTCGATGAAATCGCGGATTTCCTCGCCGTAGCGCTGCAAGAGCCAAGCCAACAGGAAGAAACGGGCACCACGGGCGACGATTGCCGAGACGATGAACAGGCCGAGATTGATGTTGGCGGCACCGGACAGAATGGTCACCACTTTGATCGGCGGCAGATGCGCCAGGCCGGATGTCACCAGAAGAAGCACCAGCGTCTCGTAACCGACCGAAGCCTTCATCGCCTCGAAGGCGTCGAGCTTGCCGTAGAAATGCAGGATCGGCTTGGCCAGTGCCTCAAAGGCGTAGTGGCCGATATACCAGCCGGCAATGCCGCCGAGCACGGAAGCGATCGTCGCCACCAGCGCATAACGATAGGCACGCTCCGGCCGGGCCAGCGCCATCGGCAGGAAAAGAACGTCGGCAGGAACAAGGAAAACGGAACTTTCGACGAAAGCGATGATGGCCAGCCACGCTTCGGCGGATTTCCGGGCGGCGAGCGACATTGTCCAGTCGTAAAGGCGTCGAAGCATCAAGCATTTCCAGTTTCGGTTCCCGCCTTTTAGGCAGGATTGGCGATGCTGTAAATGATTTGCTGCGGTTGCGAATTGCACAGTTTTGTGATTCCTGCCCGCCGATCTTCAAAATCCCGGTTGACCGTTCCGAAACGGTTCGTGTAAACGCTTTTTGCTACCCCGAAAGGTATCCGTGCCCCGTTGGCGGAATTGGTAGACGCGCCTGACTCAAAATCAGGTTCCGAGAGGAGTGCTGGTTCGATTCCGGCACGGGGCACCATTTATCGGTGGTATTAACCAGATAAATCAATGGCTTCAATGCTTTAGGCCTCTCCTTTGGTACATTCTATGGTACAGGGAGAGTACATTCGTGGGTCTCGTTTTGTTTTATGCGCAAGAGGTGAAGTCGGGGTGGCGCTATCGCCGCGTTGTTCCAAAGCTACTCAAGCCGCTCGTCGGTAAGAAAGAATTTATCAAGGCGCTTGGTAAGACCCGAGCCGAAGCTTTGAGCGCTTACCCGCAGGTTCACGCAGAGGTCGAAGGTGTCATCCACAAAGCTGAGCGGGTTCTCGCTGAGCAGACCGACCCGAAGGATTTGCCGATACTGACGAAGCTCGATCTTTACCTTGAGGGCATCGCCAAGGTTCGGCGCATGGGTTTCGATCCTCATGACGCGACAGTTGATCCAGACGATCCCGAGAGCGTCATGGAGGACAATGCGCGAACTTCTGTGGCCGACGTGATCCTTGATGACTACCCGAAAGACCCGGCATCCGGTGACCCCGTAGGCGTTACAAGGCTGGATGAATTTGTTGTGCGAGCGCTCAACGGTGGCGCACCTCCGGCACCCGAGCCGACACTGGAAGATGCCAAGAAGCTCTACATTGCCGAGAGGGTTACAGGAACCGAGACGGAGATCAAGAAGAAGGTCCAGCGCCTTGACCGCATCACTGGGTATATCGAAGCTGCATTGGGTCGCCCTCCGACGATCCCACAATTTAGCCGCTCTGACGCAAAGCTGGTGCGCGATCATATGCTTTCCGGCACACTCAAGCCGTCTTCCGTGAAGCGTGACCTCAATGTCGTAAAGGCGATGTTCAACCACATCATCACGGAAATGCAGCTGGCTGGGTGCATGAACCCGTTCGCCAAGCTGCCCATTGCTGGTCTCAATGAAGACCCCGAGGACGAACTCCGCGACCCGCTGCCCGACGATATCCTCCAGTCTATCAGGCGCCTGATCCTCAATAGCGCCAATGACGACCTTCAGACTATCTGGCGTCTTCTGGAGGGAACCGGTTGCCGCTTGGCTGAGGTGACCGGGCTGCGGGTTGAGGACATCGTTCTTGACGATGCATATCCGCACCTGCTGGTGACATGGCACGAGGGACGCAGGATAAAGAACGGCGCTTCCAAGCGGGAGGTCCCGTTGGTGGTTGATGCCTTGGAAGCGGCTAAAGAAGCGGTCGCAGCAGCAGGGGAACGAAAGATGCTCTTCGGTCGGTACGGAAAAGAGAGTGGCCCAACGAACGCTTCCGCCTCACTCATGAAGTATGTGCGCAAGGTAACTGCGGACGCGGCCCATGCTGTCCATTCGCTGCGCCACAATATGAAAGACAGGCTTATCTTGGCCGAGGTTGGCGATACGGAGCAGAACCTTATTCTTGGTCACTCCCTTGGTGGCGTCGGAAACCGATACTACGGAGGCGACCGGGCAAAGCTCAGAGCCATCACCAAGTCGATGAAGCGGGCATTCGGTGTGGAAGAGGTCATCGCAGCGACCGAGGCTTGATAATCAAGACGAAACCATAGGTTCTGAGAAACTTGTTATCCCTCAGCTTACACGGGCGCAGCTGTGTCAACGATAAACTTCGCCCTGTGGTACAGCTCATCAAACGTAATGATTTCCGGCTTGGCCGTGTTACGTCGAAACTGTTCGAAGGAGCGTACCTTCTCGATGTTGGGGCCATGTTCTTCGATAAGCTGGCCGAGGCTACCCACGACAAGAAACGACCGTGGCTCGATGGTGTGAACTTCTTCACCGGTAGGATTACCAAGGGCGTCGTACAGCTTTGTCTGGGTCTTCAAAGTTTCCATGGCTGCAGCGACCGTTGCTTGAACCTGCGACACCGCACCAGTTACCTCATTGTGCGGAGGCCAAACTCCTGGCCTGTAGGGAGTGGAACGCAGAAGCGGGGTGTCGGCATGTTTGATTTCGAGGAAGCAAAGCGAGCTGATCAAAGCTTGCGTCTTCATTACGCCATCGGCCCTTTTACCGTGTCCAGTGAGGTCGTAGCCACGAACGACTTGCTCCAACTTTCGGTCATCCAGCCCTGACAAGAACAGATAAGAAAGCCCATAGCCAAATATCCAGTGATTTTTCTCAAAAAACGATTGCCATACATTCTCAGGCTTACCGTGGTGAGCTTGGACTGCAGCCTCAAAGAAGCTCCTGTCATTGAGCATACGCTCAAAAATACTGAGCTGCTTTCGCCGATAACCAAGTGCTACGATGTCTTGTGTCGTAAGCTCGCTGCTCGCTATCGCCGCTGCACGTTCGGGGTTGTCCAAAATCATCTGCCGGATGTCTTGGAGGGCGGTAATTGGGTCGGGGTTGTGGCTATCGGTATCGCGAACTCTGAAGCTACGGGTTGTGGTAAACTCCAACTCCTTAGCACTCTTGATCACGTTCATTAATTCAGTTATCTCATTACCCACAAAACTAAAGTAAAAATTCTCAGATGCGCCGCCAACTCGGTTGTATTTTTGAATAGTTAGTACGTATACACCTCGGGTGTCTTCGAAGACTTTTGCGGTTATTTCGTAGCGTTCCTTGGGTGTCTTGCGAAGGACAACACTTCCGCGCTCTATGGCTTCCATAATGCCTCCCTGTGCTTCGATTATTTTTGACACATACCTTAGCGGGCGCTCGGGTGATATTCTGGGGCTGACATGCGTCCAACCGGTACTTCTGCTCCAGTAATATTGTTCATTGGACATTCGTTGCCTTGATTTGTGGGATGCCAACGCGGTTGCTCGTTTAGAGAACTACAACACATCCTCAGCGCTTCCCATAGGTGTACCCCAGTATTTCTTGTGCGGCGTTCGGCCAAATATTTGCTGACAAATTTCTCTCCGACCCAATCAGATAAGCGGCACAGGCTGGTTTCCCCCATGCCCCGTCCGATCTCTATTACAGAAGCTGGCGATTGCTCGGGGACAGCGCATTTCTTCTGCGCTACCTGAGGCGACATCAGGGTCTTCGACCTCAAGGGTGCTGAGATGGTGGTCAACGCGCCGGAAGGCTATGGCTACCTGTCCGTGCTGTAATTGGCGCGAACTGGGCCAAGTCAATCACTGAATTCATTGTTATTTACATTCACAACGTTCGTTGACATTAGATAATCGCCCTGTCATGCTCCTTCCAACGCAGGAGAGCAGACCGTGCAGCAATACGTCATCTACACCCGAGTTAGCACCGAGGATCAGGGCCGCAGCGGTCTCGGGCTGGAAGCTCAGGAGCGAGACATCGCCATCTTCCTCAACAGGTTCTCCGACATTCCATACGAGATCATTGGGAAGTTCCAAGACATTCAGTCGGGTAGTGATGCCGACCGACCAGAGTTGACCAAGGCGCTGGAGCTGGTGCGCCGGGCAGGAGCCGAACTGCTGATCGCTAAGCTGGACCGGCTGAGCCGCAAGATGTCGTTTATCGCCACGCTCATGGATGACAAGAAGGTCAAGCTTCGGGTCGCCCAGATGCCACAGGCCGACAAGTTCCAGCTTCACATCTACGCGGCATTGGCCGAGCAGGAGCGCACGTTCATCTCGGAGCGAACCAAGGCGGCACTCGCAGCGGCCAAGGTGCGCCATCAGACTGCACGGGCGGAAGACCCCGGCTATACCAAGCGTATCGGTGGTCTCCGCGACAAGACGATGAAGCGCAACGAAGCGATCCAAGTGAAGGCAGACACCGAAGCGGCCAAGGTCATGAAGATCATCGGCCCGTTGAGGGCGGCAGGGCAGACCCTGAGCGCAATTGCCGGGACGCTGGACAGCATGAACATCCCGACATCCCGAGGAGGCAAGTGGACGCCCACGCAGGTATCGAGGGTGCTGGAGCGGGGAACTGTGGTCGCATAGAGCCCCACACTATGATGCGGTAGCGCCCATGTGCAGCGTTCAGCGCAATCCGAGGGGAAGGGTGGCCCAAGCCGGGGAAGGCGCTCTATGGCCCTCTACGGCATCACAAGGCGGGGCCGGATCGGGGCAACAGTAGCAATTTCGTTTCTCGGTTTTGCCCCTCGTCCCGCTCACAAGGAAATGCCTCCATGACCTCCCCTTCTTCCACCACTGCCGCCTCCAGTTCACCGCAGCGCCCCACGGTTCTCCCCACCCGTTGCTTCGCGGTCACCTACGGCTCTTGGCTGCAGCCGTCAGTCGGTTGCGGGAGGCGTATCGATCACGTCTCGAATGACCTTACGGCTCCGGTCGAACGCCATGGACGGCAAATAGGGACAACAGTAGGTGGGCCCCGGTTTCACACTATAGTTATAACCATGGTGGACTGAGGTCTGGCTATGGCTTCCTGATCAGAGGGAGGGTGTTCACCTCTCCTCCCATGGACCATAGCAGTACTGCAGGTAACCACGGTCTGCACCTGCCTAAGAGCCTTGGGCTGAGACTGTGGTCCTCTCTCGCAGGTGATCACCGTGGAACTCACGCGAGAGACTTCTGCGGTCCCGACCAAGGCTCCGAGCCGGGACGAAGAGGATCAGCGATCCCTCCAGACAATGAACAGCCCAAGGCAGACCGCAGCCGCACCACGGTCTATCACCCTGGACGATTATGACAGCTGGTCTCCGCCGCTCCGGCTAGGTGAGTTGAACCCGTGTAGCACCTGTGTCGACCGCAGACGCGCTTCAGTCAAACCCGGCAACAATCTCCAGTCAGACCCGCAGCGCCGATAAATCGCGTCCGCCGCATCACTAAGAATGCCGGTCTGAACGCAGTGGCTGGCTGTCGTGCCCGACCAACCAACTTCACCCATCATCACCACCAATCCTGAATTGATCCCAGCGGTCACCACCGCCATTTACACCGTCGAATTGATCGGCTCCTATACAGCCCGTCACGTCGGAAGCGGCCTCACGGTCGATCTCACTTCCCAAAGAAACCGCAGTACCACCAAGGGGCCACTATCGCCTTTGTGCCGGATGCTGCTGGACCTTGGTCACGACCCGAGCGGCAAGGTTCACGTCATCCGAAGGGCTCTCGACAGAGATGGACATATCCCCGTCTTCAAACGCGACCGGACACTCAAGACTTGGGCCGGTGCCGATTGTGTCGAAAGCGAAACGCGGTCAGTCCGCATCGTCAAACATCGCCCATTCTCTGGTACGGTCGAAGCGCTTCATGAGCGTTAGCGTATAGCGTGGCTCTGGGTAGCTCGGGCAAAACAAACGCGCTCCTTGGGGAGGCCGGTGATCCGCCGCTGGCTTCCCAATGGACCGTTCCCACAACGCCCTTACCCGCAGGTCATCTGTTTGTTTCGCTTGGTTCGGGGGGCATCAGTGTTTTTTGGCTGAGCGCCCTATACAGCCCGGACGACTATGTAGAAGGTAGAGCGCCTAATCGGGAGGGCGCCCAAGCCTGTATTCGCCCGTCTCCCGCCATCAGGCGCCTATCCGCGCCGCTTTGAATGTACAATAGATACATCGGGACAAACATCTGGCGTCTCCGCCAACTGACTTTCTTTGGGAAATTGCTATTACCGAGCAGCCCGCCTTCCGCTGAGTAGAGGGCGTAGGATCGGGCTTGCTACGCTATCCCAGTGCTGCTGCGGTGAGCCAAGACCTGCTCAGCTAGGTCTGATATTGCACTGGGCACAACAGCATGGTTTCCGGCAGGGTATTCGACAATCTCCACGTTGTAGGTATTTTTCATAACCTCTTTTAAGGCAGTGTGCTCGGGCTTTTGCATGAGCGCATAGTGAGGATGTTGGGCGCCGTTAAAGAGATTGACATTTTCCAGAATTAACTGGATGTCTGGATCGCTCAAAGAATATCCGACAAACACTACAGTGTGAACTGTTACCAGTGCTGTTATTGTCTGAAATAGACCTTGGTTTTTCTGCCTAATCGCGAAATATGACTGTCTATCAAGTACTATATTATCTTGTTCTGTAATGCAGCCGTGCATTTTAACGATAGATCTCACGGGTGACCTAAGGTCATTTAAAAGATTGCTGCCGCCGCTTGGTCTAGCAATATTATGAATTGCCTGGCCGCCACTGTAGTGCTCAAAGTTCTTCTCAAGGAATTCATCGTAATTTGTTGTTATAACCGTCTTTGGATCCATTTGGAGCAAGCTCTCGTAGATTGGATTATACGGTACAGGGCGCGGCTGAAAGGTTGCTCTTAAGATAGCATTGATCTGTGGCTTTGTGCATCCCGCTGTTATGATCTGCGCCGCGTCCAGCATTCGCTGTTTGTCCACCATTTTCTTGACCAGCGCCTGATCGACCCTCTTCGGAAGCGAGGCCGCAAGTGACATGAGAAGCGCACTCCACGTAGGGAACTCGGGTCTTGCGATCTTAGAAAAGCCTGCTCCTACAAAGAATACGACCCTTCTCTCAGCAATTTCCTGGACAAGGCTTCCATCCCATTTAAACATTCCAGACGATCCGCTTGTTTATTTCGCCAGCAAGGCTGCCTACTATGTCCCGATACGTCGCAGCTTGATTAAATTGACTGCCGACCAAACCATCTTTTGACTTCAAGTCAATTATTGGAGCGTTGACGCTTTGTGCCAAAGGGATGAGGCTATAAAGGTTCGGCACATCACCCAAGTGAGGATCAATTGCTGCGTTGACGCTACCAAATGGTGAAAGATAGGTACTCACCTCATTTGGAACGTCCATGAGGATGCGCTCATAAGCCTTGGTTGGTCGTCGTTCGCCAGCTTTCGCTTTGGCGATGTATTGCTGTAGCGTGTATCCTAGAAAGCCACTGTCAATCGATAGATCACGGGGAATGCTAAACCGATCGAGGACCCCGGGATTTAGACGTTCCGTCTGCTCAAGACCGATTTTGTAATAGTCCACCCACTGTGAAATCCACCTAGCGATGTTGCGGATACCTAGCAGACTGAAAGCGTCTGCTCCCAGCGGTGCGACAAAGTGATCACAGCTCAAGAGGACTGACCGGTTCAATGAACCCAACGATGGGCTAACATCTAGGAATGCAATGTCGTATTTGGGGGCAAGTGATTGCAGATACATCCGCAGCCAATTCGTCACGCGAAATCCACCAGCATTGCCGCCCGGCAACTCTGTCCAAGCCGCTGAGAGTTTGTCTTCTACAAGTGAGAAACGTGGATGACCGGCCACGAGATCTACACCAAAGCGGTTACCCTTGCTGCTTATAGGCTTCACAGATCTGTTTACCGACGCGTCACCGTCGATAATCGGCTGTACTACATCCAAGATAGTCTTCACCGCAGTTTCATCTTTGGATGAGTTACCGGGCCAATAGAGGTCGATTGCCTTACTATCTCCAATTATAAATTGGGTAATGTTGCATTGGGGGTCGCAGTCCACGACCAACACTCGTCGGTTCATTGCCAAGGCGAAATAAGCTGCGATGTTTGCAGTCAACGTCGTTTTCCCGACCCCACCCTTGTTATTGAAAAACGAGATTACTTTCATGAGCTACTGCCTCCTGGCTTTGAATGGGTTGTATTGGTCAAACTCGACGTTTGTCAAATAGCTACTACCTAAGGTTCTAGTGGCGCGCGCCCGGGAACACATCTTTCTATTGACGGGTCGCGATTGGTTCGGTGAGCGCCTTTCAAAGGCGAAGTGAGTTGACCGAGGCGTCGTCAGCAACTGTCTCGGAAACGTATGAGGTGGACTGGGGATTGGTGTCTGCACTAGTACACTTTTCAGAGAAGTTTGGTACATTGGTTTATTCTAAGGCTGGAGAGGGCAAGAGCTTAAATTATTGATTTACCATGGTTAAACCCACGTTCGGCATTTTCGATATGATGGCGGCGTTCCGGCACGGGGCACCACTTCAATTTTCCCATCAGAATTGCATAGGTTCCGAATCGCCCCGCTGAGCGGGTCGGCGGTTTGCGCGCGATACGCAACTTGCTTAATCGAAACACAACTATCCGGCGTGCACATCGTGGATATCGCAGCCGGTCTGCTCCAAATTCGAACAGGTCGAAAAGAGGATTAACCGCCCCATTGCATGGCGATTGCAAAATTCTGCGGCGATGCCCAGTCTGGAACACATCAATCCCCCATCGGCACACTTTGCCTGCAACCATGGAGTCGAGCATGTCCCAGTCTGCTACGTCCTGCGCCATTTTCGATGATGTCGATGCGTTGTCCGGCGCCCTGTTTTCGTGGTGCGCTGAACGTGGTGTCCGCCTGCGCAGCCAGGAGGGCGTCAGTGCCGCCGGTGCCGTCATCGACCTGTTCTTTGCGGGATATCGAACGCAGGACGAACTTCTTGACGCTTTGAACGAACACCACAGCCGCGAAGTCGTCTTCGCGTCCTGATGCGGCGTAGTGTTTCGAATTGAATGCGGCAACAGGAGTGGTGGTGAAAACCTCGGCAGGCTGTAAGTGAGCCGTTTCCCGCCAAAAATGCGTATCCGAGGCACATCTGCAAACGGAACATAGTGGTTATAGCAGGCGTCGAGAGGTTTGCTGTGCAAATTTCATTGTCGCGATTTTATCGATGCAAGCCGCCGAGCGGCTTTTCAGCACTATCGGGGGAAGGCGGATTTTGGTGTAATGACTGCTCTGCGCAGAGGAGTTTCAGTGGCAGTTTTCATTCGAGCGGCACATGACGAGGACAGGATTACCCTCGGAGCACTTAAGCTGCGGTCTTCGCTGGCTTGGGGAGACCATATTGAAGAGTTGCAAGCGCTTGCAGAAGCGAACGAGGTTTGTGTCGAGCACATGCCACATGCCATTATTGCGGAGGTCGATGGGGAGATCGTCGGCTTCGTAACTGTTGTTTTTAACGAGAGCGCCATGCAGGCCGAACTGGAGGATCTGTTTGTTGCACCGGAAGTGTGGCGAATGGGGATCGGTAGACAGCTACTCGCGCAGGCTGAGTGTCGTGCCGCAGAACTCGGGGCACGATCATTATATGTCGTCGCTGGCGAGCGGGCCAGACCATTCTACGAAGCTTTGGGATACCGGTTTGCTGGGACGGTCGCGACGGATTTCGCTCCGGCAGCCGAATTGATCAAGAATCTGCCGCAAGACCGCAGTAACGCATAAGCCGAGTTCTAACCGAGATGATACCCCGCGAGGGGCTCAGTTGAATTTCATGATCCAGAAGTGTTAGGTGCGCTGCAGCGAAATTTCTTGCGGCGGGCACATGCTTCCGATCAGCGATACCTATGACAATCTCCGCCGCGACTTCCGCTGGCAGATTCCGGAAAAATTCAATATCGGCACCGCCGTCAGCGATGACTGGGCGGCGCGCGAGCCGGATCGGATCTGCCTGCAGCATTTCAGCCCCGATGGTGCGCATCTATCGCTGACCTACGGGGCTTTTTCGGCGCAATCCTCCTCCTTTGCAAAGGGGCTTCTGCAGCAGGGCGTCAGGCCTGGAGACCGCGTGGCGATCCTTCTGCCGCAGAGTTTCGAGACGGCCATCGCTCATGCTGCAATCTACAAGCTTGGCGCCATCGCCTTGCCGCTGGCGCTGCTGTTTGGTGTCGAGGCGCTTGAATACCGGCTGCGCGATGCGGGGGCCGTGGCCATTGTCACCAACCGTTTCGGCAATGAGAAGATTGCAGCGATCCGTCAGCAGCTGCCGGATTTGAAGGCCATCGTTCTGGTCGATGGCGACGGGCCGGATACGGTCGGTTTTGCAGCCCTTGCGCAAATGTCCGCGCCGAATTTTACCGCTGCCGATACGACGCCGGATGATCCGGCGATGATGATCTACACGTCGGGCACGACGGGTCCGCCGAAGGGCGCGCTGCATGGGCATCGGGTTCTGCTCGGCCATATCCCCGGCTTCCAGTTCCATCACGCTTTCCTGCCGCAGCCGTGCGACCGGATGTGGACGCCGGCCGACTGGGCCTGGGCTGGTGGGCTTTTGAATGCACTTTTACCGTCGCTGCTGCTTGGTGTTCCGGTGGTGTCCTCGCCCGGTCAAAAATTCGATCCGCATATGGCTTTCCGCATTCTGGAGGAGATGGACGTGCGCAACGCCTTCATCCCGCCGACAGCATTGCGGTTGATGAAATCGGTCGACAATCCGCGTGCGCTCTACAGGCTCAACCTGCGCACCATCGGCTCGGCCGGCGAATCGCTTGGGCGCGAAACCTGGGAACAGGCCAGTGCGGCCTTCGGCGTTCCGGTCAACGAGTTCTACGGCCAGACCGAGTGCAACATCGTCCTGTCGTCCGCAGCCAATCTCGGGGTGCTGAAGCCGGGCTCGATGGGCAAGCCGGCGCCCGGTCATGACGTTGCAATCATCGATGGCGAGGGGAGGGTGCTTCCGGTCGGCGCCGTCGGACAGGTCGCCGTGCGCCGGCCCGATCCGGTGATGTTTCTCGGCTACTGGAACAATGACGCAGCGACAGCGGCAAAATTCATCGGCGACTGGATGACGACGGGGGATCAGGGCGTTCAGGATGAAGAGGGTTACATCACCTTCTTCGGCCGCGACGACGACGTCATCACCTCATCCGGCTACCGGATCGGTCCGGGCGAGATCGAGGACTGTCTGGCAGGCCATCCGGCGGTGCAGCTTGCCGCTGCCATCGGCAAGCCGGACCCGGTGCGCACCGAGATCGTCAAGGCCTATGTGGTACTGAGGCCGGGCCATGCGGCAAGCGCCGAGCTTGCCGCCGATATCCGCGATTGGGTCAAGACGCGGCTGTCGATGCACGAATACCCGCGCGAGATCGAATTTCTCGACAGCCTGCCGCTCACCACCTCCGGCAAGGTCATCCGCCGCATCCTGCGCGACAGGGCGATGGCAGAGGGGTGATCTCTTACAGGGATCGCCTCCGGCCTATCGCAGGACGCGGGGTGCCAGCGACCGGATTTTTTCACGCAGCAGCCGCGCCATGTTGCGGGTGTTGCGGTAGAGGTGGAGCTGGGCCGCCACCTGCCGCACGTCGCGGTCGCGGTTCTGCTTGAGACCGATCACCAGCGTGCCCATCTCCTCGCGTTCCTCCCAGAACCGGCTCATCACCGGATGATCGGGAACCGCGCAACTGTCGGAACGCACGATGTTGGCGTCGTCGAGATGCCATTCGGTCAATTCGGCCAGCAGCAACTTTCCCGGCGAATATTTGGCATATTGCTCGTCATAGGCCGTTTTCCAGGTATAGGCCTCGCCCGCCATCATGAAGACGATCATCGACGCGATCGCCGTGCCGTCGAGATCGAGCGTGTGGATGCGCACGCTGTCGGCTTCGGCGAGATTGGTGATGGCTTCGCGGGCAAAGGCGGCGCGATAGCGGTCGAGCACCATCGCCGTGGAGGCCCGGCCTTTCCAGCCGCTCGCTTCCAGCGCCAAAAACTCCTCCATCCGAACGCGGATGTCGGCCGGTTGACGGGCGACGTTGTAGGAGACACGGCCAACCCCCTCCAGCAGCTTCCACTGCCGGCGCAGTTCGCGCAGGTGCCCCGCGCTGATGGCGTGGCGCAGATAGGTCTGGCCGTCTTCAAGGCTTTCCAGCATCGGCCGGCTGAACGTGTCGGTGACCGTCAGCGGCAGATTGCGGCCAATGGCGACGGCGCGGGCCAGCTGGGCGAACTTGCCCTTGAGGCGAATATCGGGAAGCACGAGAACGCCGGGCAGGTTCGCTGTCGGGGCGGTGAGCGCCTCGTAGAGATTGTCGATGGTTTCGGCCGCGTCCTCGGCATCGAGCAAGGGCACGCCGAGCGGCCCGAACGGATTGGACCAGGCGCGGATGATCGGCGCTCCGATCGAAAATCCGGGCTTCTCGATCGAAAACGGCATCAGGAAGCGGATGCGGCTGCGGCGTGCGTCCGTGTCGCGGATCAGTGCCAGGCGGATGATGCGGTCTTCCAGACGCGGCATGGCCGGTGCCAGAAAACGGCCGGTGAAGAAAACGTTCGGCTCCATCGCCCGGTTGGAGAGGAAGTCCAGCTCGGTCTGCAACTCATAGCCCTGGCGTGCCGGATAAAAGCACAGCTGACGGCCGGGACGGCCGATGGCGATGGTGTTGTCGGCGATGGGCTGATCGGGCACCGGCTGCACGAGGCCGCCGAGAATGCGTGCCGACCGGCTGTTGGCGTCGTCTGGAAAATGGGGATTGCCGGTCATGAGCGGGGCGCCTCTGCTTTGATGGTTCGGGCATGCGGGTCGGCAAAAGCGAAGAGAACGATGCCGAAGGTGCGACGGACAGCGACATGAAGGAGAATGGCCTCGACGAACATGGCGCCGGCCGTGGCGATCGCCGCACCGGTCAACCCAAACATCGGGATCATCGTGACGTTGAGCGCCAGATTGCAGACAAGGGCCACGGCATAGAGCGCGACGCAGAGTTTTTGCTGGCCGGCCATGGTGAGAAAGGCTTCCGCCGGGCCGACCAGGGCCTTTGCCATGATGCCGGCAAACAGGATGGCCATCAGCGGATAGCCGGAAACGAAGGCCGGGCCGAACAGCGAGAGCAGGAACGAGCCACAGGCAAGGAGCATCAGGCCGACGGCCAGCGACGGCCAGAACGACCATTTGGCGCTTTCAATGGCTATAATGGCCAGTTGCTGGCGGTCTGGGTTGGCCATGGCAGCGGAAAAGCGGGGCGATGCGGCGGCTTTGACCGAGAACATCACGAAATGCACCAGAGCCATGGTCTTGGCGGCGGCGAAATAGATCGCGACGCTGGCCGGATCGAGATAGAGGCCGACGATGACGACGTCGGAATTGGTCAGCATGAAGCCAAAACCCTCGATCAGGAAGATCGGCAGCGCGACCCGCAACCATGTGCCGAATTCGATGCGGCTTGGGCCTTTGACGTAGCGCCGGCGCAGGCGCCAGGTCAGGATGAAGAACTGGCTGACGCTGGTCAGATAGGTGGCGGCCATCGCCGCGATCATCGCGGTGCGGGCAGTATGCGGTTCGCCGCTCGTCACCGCTAGCATCATGAAACCGAGGATCAGCAAGGGCCGGACGATATAAGTCGGGCTCATTGCCGAAACGGCCCAGCTATGGGCCCGTGACGTGCCTTCCATCACGTCGCCGAGCGCGATCATCGGCAGTGAGAAGACGCCGAGATACAGGGGTACGAGATAGTAGCTTTCGATATGTTCGCCGAACAGCCAGAGGCCGCCGATCCCGAGGATTGCAAAGCCGGTCGCCGACATGAGCGCGAAGATGCGCACCGTGGTTGTCATCCCGCGGATTTCGGCAAACGCCTCGCGGGCGCGATATTGCGGCAGAAAGCGGATGATGGCGGTGTGAAAGCCGAGGCAGGAGAGGTTGCCGAACAGGACCACCAGCACCCAGACAAAAACGAAGATGCCGTATTCGAACTCGCCCATGGCGCGGGCAAGGATGATTTGCGACACGAAGGCTATGGCGGCGCTGGCGACACGGATGGCAAAGGCGACAAGCGCCATGCGCTGGGCAAGGTGTTTGGGATCGTTGCTCGTCAGTATGGGAATGAGCTTTTCAAGCAGCGTCGATAGCCGGTCCCTTACTGCGGGCGGCAAAATTCGACCAGCGGTTTGACAGGCTGCGATGAACACTGAAATACCCAAAACTACGCAAAACAGGCTGCCAGTCTTGACAGAACAGCGTTAACAAAGGGTGCAGCAAGGGGCCACGTGCCTGCGGTTTCGCCTAGCCTCAGGCGGCTGACATCATGAAATCTTATGCTATTATCGGTTGCATTCGGTGGCAGAAGCAGCGCACGTAAAACCAGCTTGCGATACCGCGAAGATGGGCTTCACGGCTGTGGCAACGGCCTTGCTGTCGAATCTGGAGGTGATCTATGTGGCAAAAACCATTTAGCATCACGCTTATGAAGCGAAAAACCCGGACGGGCTGGTCACTAGCTGTCCGGGTCAATTTCACAAAATAAGCAAATCGGCAGGCGGGAGTGCAATCTCGCCTGCCACTTCAGAAATAAGCGATATCGCTTATAAAATCAAGTTTTCGATGCTTTATGCTTCAAACGTACCGTGGCAGTGCTTGTATTTCTTGCCGGATCCGCAGGGGCAGGCCTCGTTGCGGGAAACCTTGCCCCAGCTCGATGGATCCTGCGGATTGCGGTTTTCCGGCTCGACGAAGTTCAGGTTGACGCTTTCGGCGAAGTCATCGATGCCGGTGTCGGGGTCGATATGATGACCGACCATTTCCGGCGGCACGGGCTGCGGCGCTTCTGCAGCTTCCCGCACCAGTTCGACGCGCATCAGTTGTGCGGTCACGGCCTGGCGAAGGTTTGCCAGCAGGGCCTGGAACAGCTCGAAGGCTTCCGACTTGTATTCCTGCAGCGGATCGCGCTGGGCGTAGCCGCGGAAGCCGATGACGGAACGCAGGTGATCGAGGTTGACGATATGCTCGCGCCAGAGATGGTCGAGTGTCTGCAGAACCACGGAGCGCTCGACATAGAGCATGATATCCGGGCCAAAGCGTTCGGCACGATCGGCTGCGGCTTTGTCGGCTTCCGCCGTAATGCGCTCGCGGATATCGTTTTCGTCGATGCCTTCCTCGGCCGCCCATTCGATGATCGGCAGGTCGAGGTTGAGCGAGTTCTGCACGTCGGTCTTCAGGCCAACGGCATCCCACTGTTCGGCATAGGCTTTTTCCGGGATACGCTTGGTAACGATATCCTCGATGACCTCATGGCGCATATCGGCGACGGTTTCGGAAATGTCCGTCGCATCCATCATCTCGATGCGCTGCTCGAAGATGACCTTGCGCTGATCGTTCAGAACGTCGTCGTATTTCAGGAGGTTTTTACGCGTATCGAAGTTGCGGGCTTCGACCTTCTTCTGGGCGCGTTCCAGCGCCTTGTTGATCCACGGATGGACGATGGCCTCGCCTTCCTTCAGACCGAGCTTCTGCAGCATCGAATCCATGCGGTCGGAACCGAAGATGCGCATCAGGTCGTCCTGCAGCGACAGGAAGAATTTCGAGCGGCCGGGGTCGCCCTGACGGCCGGAGCGGCCGCGCAACTGATTGTCGATGCGGCGGCTTTCGTGACGTTCTGTCGCCAGAACGTAGAGGCCACCGGCAGCCAGCGCGATGTCCTTCAGGCGCTGAACTTCAACCTTGATTGCGGCTTCCTTCTCGTCGCGCTCGGGGCCATGTTCCATTTCGCCGAGTTCGCGCTCGACGCGCATTTCAAGGTTGCCGCCGAGCTGGATGTCGGTACCACGGCCGGCCATGTTGGTGGCGATCGTCACGGCACCCGGCACGCCTGCCTGCGAAACGATGTAGGCTTCCTGCTCGTGATAACGGGCGTTCAAAACCTGGAAATTGGTAAAGCCGGCCTTCTTCAGCATTTCGGCCAGAAGTTCGGATTTTTCGATCGAGGTCGTGCCGACCAGAACCGGCTGCTGGCGATCCTGTGATTCCTTGATTTCGGCGATGATCGCCTTGTATTTCTCTTCGACCGTCCGGTAGACTTCGTCGTCCTCGTCGATACGCTTGATCGGCAGGTTGGTCGGCACTTCCACGACTTCAAGACCGTAGATGTTGCCGAATTCCTCGGCCTCCGTCGAAGCCGTACCGGTCATGCCGCCGAGCTTTGAGTACATGCGGAAATAGTTCTGGAAGGTGACCGATGCCAGCGTCTGGTTTTCCGGCTGGATGGTGACCTTTTCCTTGGCTTCAAGCGCCTGGTGCTGGCCTTCCGAATAACGGCGGCCCGGCATCATGCGGCCAGTGAATTCGTCGATGATGACGATCTCGTCGTTGCGGACGATGTAGTCCTTGTCCTTCTGGAAAAGCTTGTGGGCCTTCAATGCGTTGTTGACGTGATGGACGATCGCGACGTTCTCGACGTCGTAGAGTGTTTCGCCCTTCAGAAGGTTGGCTTCGCGCAGCAGGTTTTCCAGCTTTTCGGTGCCGTCTTCGGAGAAATTGGCCGAGCGCTGCTTTTCGTCGATCTCGTAGTCCTCCGGCGACAGAAGCGGAATGAACTTGTCGATCGTGTTGTAGAGATCTGAGCGGTCGTCGAGCGGACCGGAAATGATCAGCGGCGTGCGTGCTTCATCGACGAGGATCGAGTCGACTTCGTCGACGATCGCGAAGAAGTGGCCGCGCTGGACCATCTGGTTGCGCTCGTACTTCATGTTGTCGCGGAGATAATCGAAGCCGAGTTCGTTGTTGGTCGCGTAGGTAACGTCGCAGGCATAGGCGGCGCGGCGCTGGTCGTCGGTCAGGCCGTGGACGATAACGCCCGTCGTCAGTCCGAGGAACGAATAGATCCGGTTCATCGTCGCCGAGTCGCGGGTGGCGAGGTAATCGTTGACCGTGACGACGTGAACGCCCTTGCCGGCAATTGCGTTGAGGTAGACCGGCAGCGTTGCCACCAGCGTCTTGCCTTCGCCGGTCTTCATTTCGGCGATCGATTTTTCGTGCAGGATGATCCCGCCGATCAGCTGGACGTCAAAAGGCCGCAGGCCAAGTGTGCGGCGCGCGGCTTCGCGGGCAACGGCGAAAGCAGGCACCAGGAGATCATCGAGCGTCTTGCCGTCGGCGAACTGCTGGCGGAACTCGACGGTCTTGGCGGCCAGCGCTTCATCGGAAAGCGCTTTGGTTTCAGCTTCGAGCGCATTGATCGCATCGACCTTGGCTTTGTAGCCACGCACACGGCGGTCATTCGATGAGCCGAAGATTTTGCGGGCGAGGCCGCCGAGACTGACCATAAGAATGGTCCTTTCTTCTATGTCGCCAACGCGGTCAATTTCCGCGAAATACTATGAAACGCCCGGAACTGTTCTGGACGCGAGGTTGCGTGACAGATAAGAGGGGGGTCGAATTATGTCAACGGAGTTGAGGCACGCCAAGGCTACAGAACGGCCACAATCTGATGATGTGGAACGTTTCAGGCCGGCCGTGACCGCGGTTTCGGATACCATCGTGGAAGGTATGAGGATGTTGAAATACAAAATGCTTGCGGCTGTTGCCCTGATCGCTGTCATGGCCGCCCAAGGCCCGGTAGCGGCACAGGATGCCGCCGATCCGGTCATCGCCAAGGTCGGCGGCGCGGAAATCCACCAGTCGGAGCTTGATTACGCCCTGACCGGTCTTGACCCGCAGCTGGCCCAGCTGCCGGAAGATCAGAAGCGCGCCGCAGCCCTTTCCGGTCTGATCGACGTCAAGCTTCTGGCCAAGGATGCCGACAAGGAAGGCCTGCAGAATGATGCGGATTTCAAGAAGCGTCTCGCCTACCTGACCGACCGCGAATTGCACAATGCCTTCTTCAAGAAGCACGTTGTCGATGCGGTCAAGCCGGAAGAGGTCAAGGCCCGCTACGACGTGGAAATCGCCAAGATCCCTGCGCAGGAAGAAGCCAAGGCCCGCCATATCCTGGTGAAGACCGAGGAAGAAGCCAAGGCGATCATCAAGGATCTGGATGCGGGTAAGGACTTCGCAACCATCGCCAAGGAAAAGTCGACGGACCCGAACAAGGCTGACGGCGGCGATCTCGGCTATTTCACCAAGGATCGCATGGTTCCGGAATTCTCGGAAGCCGCTTTCAAGCTCGAAAAGGGCAAGTACACGGAAGTGCCGGTGAAGACCCAGTTCGGCTTCCACGTCATTCTGCTCGAAGACAAGCGCATGCAGCCGCCGCCGCCGTTTGAACAGGTCGAGCCGCAGGTCAAGCAGCTGGTCATGCGCGACAAGTACATCGAGCTTCTGGCTGCGGCCAAGAAGGATGCCGGCGTCGATATCACCGACCCGGCCCTGAAGAAGGCCTATGACGAGGCGAACAAGGCGGAAGCCGCAACCGCCAACTGATGAGATCGAGCGTGACCGTTCGTCTTCGGCCGGTCACGCCTTTCTGATATACAGTGAACGACACAGGTCCCGGAGGCGTCAGGCTCTTCGGGATTTCGTTTGTGGGCCCGCAGGCCGGGCCATCATCGCTAAACAGGGTTGATCATGTCCGGTTCCGTTTCCCCGCTTGCTCCGAAATCCTTCGCCGACATGCCGCCCGTTCGTGGCGTCCGCATGGCAACCGCCTCAGCCGGCATCAAGTACAAGAACCGTACCGACGTGCTGCTGATGGTTTTCGATGAACCTGCCGCTGTCGCCGGCGTCTTTACCAAATCGCGTTGCCCGTCGGCTCCCGTCGATTTCTGCCGCCAGAACCTGGGGGGCGGCGTAGCCCGTGCCGTGGTCGTCAATTCCGGCAATGCCAATGCCTTCACCGGCAAAAAGGGCAGGGCTGCGACCGAGCTGACGGCGAAGTCGGCTTCAGAAGCGGTTGGATGCTCGACCGGGGAGGTGTTTCTTGCCTCGACCGGTGTCATCGGCGAGCCGCTTGACGCAACAAAGTTTGCCGGTGTTCTCAGCGACATGACCATGCAGGCAACCGGCGATTTCTGGTTCGAGGCCGCCAAGGCGATCATGACCACCGACACCTATCCGAAAGTTTCAACCCGCACCGCCGAGATCGGCGGCGTCGCCATCACCATCAACGGCATCGCCAAGGGCGCCGGCATGATCGCGCCCGATATGGCGACAATGCTGTCCTTTGTCGTCACCGATGCGGATATCGCGCCGGAAGCCCTGCAGGTTCTGTTGTCGGACGGCACAGGCCCGACCTTCAACTCTGTTACCGTCGACAGCGATACCTCGACCTCCGACACGCTGATGCTGTTTGCCACCGGTGCTGCCGGCAAGGACGGCCAGACGAAGATCGTCAGCCCAACGGATCCGGCGCTGGATGGTTTCCGTGCGGCGTTGAACGATCTCCTGCGCGATCTGGCATTGCAGGTGGTCCGCGACGGTGAAGGCGCCCGCAAGATGGTTGCCGTCACCGTCGAAGGCGCCGAAAGCGACGCTGCTGCCAAGCGCATAGGCCTGTCGATTGCCAATTCGCCGCTGGTGAAGACAGCGGTTGCCGGCGAGGACGCCAACTGGGGCCGCGTGGTCATGGCTGTCGGCAAGGCTGGCGAATTGGCCGATCGTGACCGGCTGGCGATCTGGTTCGGCGACGTGCGCGTTGCCGTCGATGGCGAGCGCGATCCGACCTATTCGGAGGCCGCTGCATCGGCCGTAATGAAGGAAGAAGACATCACTATTCGTGTCGAGATGGGTCTCGGGTCCGGCAAGGCGACCGTCTATACCTGCGATCTGACCAAGGAATATATCGAGATCAACGGCGACTACCGGAGCTGATGGCAGTGCAGGACACGATTTCGAAAGCCGATCTGCCGAACGTGCGCCGCTTGGAGGCCGTCGGTTTTCGCGCCTGGCCTGCGGCTTCGGTGCAGTATGACGGCAGCTGGTTGATCCGCCTGACGGCGGGCCATGATTCCAAACGGCTGAATTCGGTCAATCCGCTCGATCCCTCCGACAGCCGCGATATCGGAATCAGGCTTCTAAAGGCTGCCAAGCGCTTTTCCGACTATGGAAGGCCGCTGACCGTTCGCCAGACGCCGCTGACCCCGCCGCCGCTGATTGCCTATATGGACGAGCATCGCTGGCCGGTATTCTCCGAGGCCATCGTGATGATGGCAGATATTCCGCCGAACGATACGAAGGAAGCCATCGAGCATCTGCCGTTGCGCGATGTCGGCCGTTTCGTCGACGCCCGGCTGCAGATTTGTGGCGAAAGCAGCCAGGACAAGGCGGGTCTCACCGAAGTCATCAACGCGATCAAGCCGGAATGCGGGCTGTTTCTGTTCGAGGCGCAGGACGAGGGACCGATCGCAGTGTCGCTTGCCGTTCATGACAATGATCTTGCAGGGATTTTGCAGGTGGCGGTCTCCGAGAGCGTTCGGCGGCAGGGCGTCGGCAGCGCCATCGTCAATGCGTCGCTGCGCTGGGCCCGTCTGCGTGGCGCCCGCACGGCCTGGCTTTCGGTCGAGAGCGACAATGACGCCGCGATCGCGCTCTATCGCAAGTTCGGCTTCAGGGATGTCTACCGGTATGCCTACCGGCGCGAAGGGGTATGACCATGGACGTTGCCGGCCGAAAGATTCTTCTGGTCGCCGCCTGCGCTCTGGTCGATAGCGACGGCCGGATCCTTCTTGCCCAGCGGCCTGAGGGCAAGTCGCTGGCGGGGCTATGGGAATTTCCCGGCGGCAAGGTCGAGCCTGGGGAGACGCCGGAAGAAACGTTGATCCGCGAACTGGACGAGGAGCTGGGAGTTCGCACCAAGGTCGCGTGCCTGGCGCCTTTGACATTTGCCAGCCACACCTATGAGGATTTTCACCTGCTGATGCCGCTCTATGTCTGCCGGCGCTACGAGGGCGTCGCCTATGGCCGCGAAGGCCAGGCGGTGAAATGGGTTCGCCCCAAGGCCCTGCGTGATTATCCGATGCCGCCCGCAGACGAGCCGCTTATCCCCTACTTAATGGATTTGCTCTGATCTAATCCTCAAAATTTCTGTTTTATTAATCGAACATTTATCACCCTCCCGCAAAATCAGCCTCGAGTAAGTGCCGGTGTCTATTGGTTTGGGGATGATTCCCGTAGCCGATACCGGTTTTTATAGGCGTCGACATGGTGAAGTGGTCCGTGAGCCGGCTTCAGGGAAACGCACGTATTCGAAGAGGCAGACGATGGTCGATGACGATTTTTGGAGAACGGTTCAGGACAAGGATCTGGTGACGACCCAGAGCCGCCGGACCGGTGCGCTTAATCTGTCGCTGCTGTTCGGTACGGCCGTCATCGCGCTGACACTGATTTTGACGCCGATGTTGACGTCGAAGACTGACAACAAGGTGCTGGCCGACGCGCCGATCGACTACGATAATATTCAGACCGGCTCGATCCCGAGCAGCCCGCCGGCCAAGCGCTATACCGTGCGCCGCAGCGTGCTGCAGGAAATGCCGGGCGCCGTCTGCATTATTGACGGCGATGGAAGCAAAAGCGGCTGCTGACGCCCTCGGGGCCGGGACTGTCCCGGCATTCCTGTTCGTTGCCAGTCGTGGTCGGAACCGACCGATGACGAGGGTGCATATCGGTGCTTTTCGGGTGAGATCGCCTGTTGGGGCATGCGCAGGACAGGCTGGGGAGCCCATGACGACACTGATCCGGTTTATGAAGGACCAATCCGCAGCGACGGCCGTCGAATACGGTCTGCTGGCCACCTTGATTTCGATCGGCATGATCGTCGGGCTAGGGGCATTCTCGGATTCACTGCTGGCTGTTTTTCAGACGATTACCAACGCCATTATCGGCGCCGGCGCCGTCTAAGGCCGACACGCATTCTTATTGTCCATCCTTCAACGGCAGTTCCCGCGTGCTCAGCGCATCGGACAGCCGTTGTTTCGCCGAGCCCGGTTTCAGCGGTTTCTGCTGGCTTTCGTGCGGTGCCCATCCGGAAATATAGATAATTGAAAACGTCGCCCGGATGCGGCCGTCAGGGTCGCCAAAACGCTCGGCGTAGATTTCGGCGGCACGCACGAAAAAGCGGCGGGTCAGCGGTTTGCGGCTGCGGGCTGCGAGCGGATTGGTCATGCCCATCGACCGCAGGTCTTTCAACAGCGAAAACAGCGACGCGTAACGCACCGTATAGCTTTCGGTATCGGCAACCGGCAGGCTGAAGCCGGCACGTTGTAGCAGCGCGCCGATATCGCGGACGTCGGCAAAGGGGATGACACGCGGGCTGGCGCCGCCGGTCAATTCGCTTTCGGCGGCAAGAAGAACCTCGCGCAATTCCTGCAAGGTGCCGGAGCCGGGAATGGCGGCGAGGAACAGGCCATCGGGTTTCAGCGCACGGCGCACCTGGATGAACACGCCGGGCGTATCGTTGGTCAGGTGCAGCGACAGCGGCGAGACGATCAGGTTTGCCGATTCCGCTGCAAGCGGCACCGTCTCCAGTGACGCGGCGGAGACTTTTTCATTTGCGGCGGCAAAAGCGGCATCCGTTTCGACCCGCTCGATTTCGGTGACCTTGCCGGTATTGGCGATGTAGCGGGCCGTCAGTCCGGTATAACCGTGCAGTTCGATGGCCTTGTCGAAATGCCGTTCGACCACGCTCAGGCGTTCGGACAGCTCTTGGGCGGCAATCTCCAGCAGGAATTGCGCCTTTGGATCGCCGTTGCGAAAGGCGCGCTTGCGCCGGGCCTCGATGAGCGTCTGGTCGAAAACGATATCCATGGCTTGGCTTTCCTGATCGCTCGAAAATCTGATCGCAATGAAACCCGGCTCGCCGTAATGTCAACCTCATGGGGGACGAAGAGGCGGAAAATCCGGGGTGGCGGCTGGCCAATAGCTTGCGTGGAGGTTTGCGCGGGCTGTGGTCTGCTGCGGTGGATGCGGTCTATCCGCCGGTCTGTGCCGGTTGCGGCCGCATGACCGGGCGGCATCGCGGTGTCTGTGCCGCGTGCTGGGCGACGCTGCGGCTGATCGAGCGGCCCTATTGCGAGGTTCTGGGCCTGCCGTTTTCGCATGATCTGGGGGCTGGCATCCTGTCGGCCGATGCCATTGCCAATCCGCCGGTATTCGACCGGCTGCGCTCCGTCGCCATCCATGACGGCATTGCCAAGTCGCTTGTCCACGGCCTGAAATACCGCGACCGCACCGATCTGGCCGTGATGATGGCGGAATGGATGATAAGGGCCAGCGACGGCACAGTTGCGGCCTGCGATGTGGTCGTTCCGGTGCCGCTGCACGCTTTTCGCCTCTGGAGCCGCAAGTTCAACCAGTCCGCCGAGCTTGCCCGGGCGATTGCCCATAGCTCGGGTAAACCTTTTCTGGCCGCCGCGCTGATCCGCAACAGATGCACCGCCCAGCAGGTGGGGCTGGGCGTCAGCCAGCGGCAGGAGAATGTGCGCGGCGCCTTCTCGGTGACCGGGACCGGCAGGGCGGCGCTGTTCGGCAAGCGGGTCGTTCTGGTCGACGATGTCTATACCACAGGGGCGATGGTATCGGCTGCCACAAGGGCGCTGAAGAAGGCGGGGGCGGCGGATGTCACCGTTTTGACCTTTGCAAGAGCCGTGTCCGGTCTTATATGACACGGTATGTGATGCTGGCGCAGGGCCGGCGAAGGAGCAGATCAACTCATGGCTTCGGTCGTCATTTATACCCGTCAATTCTGCGGCTATTGTTCCGCTGCGAAGAAACTTCTGGAAACCAAGGGCGTGACGTTCGAGGAACATGACGCGACCTATGCGCCGGAGGTTCGCCAGAAGATGATCGAGCGCTCGAACGGCGGCACGACCTTCCCGCAGATCTTCATCAACAATGCCCATATCGGCGGCTGCGACGACCTGCATGCGCTGGAACGCGCCGGCAAGCTGGACGCGATGCTCGCCGCGTAAGGAGACGCTTCCATGACGCTCAAGGCCGCAGCGATCCAGATGTGTTCCGGTGTCGACCCGGCTCGCAATGCCGAGACGATGGTACGGTTCGTGCGCGAGGCCGCCGCACAGGGCGCAACCTATTTGCAGACGCCGGAAATGACCGGTGCGCTGCAGCGGGACCGCGCTGCGATGAAGGCGGCGTTGCGCGACGAGAGCAATGATCTGATCGTTGCCGCAGCGTCGAAGCTTGCCGGCGAACTCGGCATTTACCTGCATGTCGGCTCGACGGCGATCGGGCTTGCCGATGGCAAGATGGCCAATCGCGGCTTTCTGTTCGGCCCGGATGGCCAGAAGATCACCCATTACGACAAGATCCACATGTTCGATGTCGATCTCGACAATGGCGAGAGCTGGCGGGAAAGCTCCGCCTATACGCCGGGCGGCACGGCGCGGCTGGTCAGCCTGCCGTTCGGCAAGCTCGGCTGCGCCATCTGCTACGACGTGCGTTTCCCCGAACTCTTCCGGGCGCAGGCTGCGGCCGGAGTGCAGATCATGTCGGTACCGGCCGCCTTTACCCGCCAGACCGGCGAGGCGCATTGGGAAATCCTGCTGCGCGCCCGCGCCATCGAAAATGGCATGTTCGTCATTGCCGCGGCCCAGGCAGGCGTGCATGAGGATGGCCGCGAGACGTTTGGCCATTCGATGATCATCGATCCGTGGGGACGCATTCTCGCGTCCGCTGGCGGCACCGGCGAGGGCATCGTTGTCGCTGATATCGACATCGGCGCGGTTGCGGCGGCGCGGGCGAAAATTCCCAACCTGAAGAATGGCCGGGCATTCACGCTGGAGGAAGTGCCCAGCGCTTCCAAGGACGTGGCCGCTTGATCAAGTACACGCTTGCCTGTGACAACGGCCATTCGTTCGAAGGATGGTTTTCCTCGAGCGCCGACTTCGACCGCCAGGCTGAACTCGGGCTGGTTTCCTGTCCCGTTTGCGGTTCGGCCACCGTCGGCAAGGAACTGATGGCGCCTTCGGTCTCTACGGCCCGCAAGAAGGACGAGACCAAGGTTCTGATGATGGATCAGGCCCGCAAGGAGGCGGTCGCCAAGATCCGCGAACTGGTCACGTCCATTCGCGAAAATGCCGAGGATGTCGGGGCGAAGTTTCCCGAGGAAGCGCGCAAGATCCATTATGGCGAAGCCGAGCAGCGCGGGTTGATCGGCCAGGCGACGATCGATGAAGCCAAGGCCCTGCTCGAGGAAGGCATCGAGATTGCCGCCCTGCCGGTGCTGCCCGACGATGTGAACTGAGAGGACGGCCGCATCAGCCAGAGCATTCACTTTCAAAGAACCCTTTACCGCCGATGGCAAAGTCTATGCGATCGACCCTGAAAAAGTCTGGCGGATCACGGAGGAGAATGCCAAAGGGCAGGCCGATCTGTTGGCGCATGTGCTGACGTTGAAAGTCTAGGGCGGGGCAAGGGGCGGGAACGCAGTTGCCCGATCTGCTTGGCAGCGAGGTCAAACGGTAGTAATATTTGCTACCATTCAAGTCTGGGAATTTCGGATGTCCAACGTAGAGAAAATCAGTGTCGCGTTGACAACGCAGCAGGCGGCGATGCTTCGCGATGTTGTGGGAACCGGTGCCTACGCTACAACCAGTGAAATTGTCCGCGAAGCCGTGCGTGACTGGTCTGCTAAATGGGAGGTTCGGCAAGCCGATACACGCAGGCTGAGCGAGCTGTGGAATGAGGGCAAGGCCAGCGGCGAGCCTACGGCTGTCGACTTTGACAAACTGCGTGAGGAAGCCCGTCAGGAACTCCGCGCCGCGCAGAAACGTGCCGGCTGATCTCGTCTGGTCACCCTTGGCACAGGCGGATATCCGCCGAATCTATGTGGAAATCGGCCGTGAGCAACCACAGGCCGCCGAGCGCTTCTACGAGCGGTTTCAGCACAAAGCCGGCCTTCTGATCGACCAGCCGCGCCTCGGTATGCGACATCCGGAGATCAGCCCGGCTGCTCGAATGCTTGTGGAGGCGCCGTTTGTGATCCTCTACGAGACGATACCCAATAACGACGAAGGCCTTGTGAAAGTGGTGGAAATCGTACGCGTCATCGACGGCCGACGTGACTTAAAAAATCTCATCACATGAACGTGCTTACATCCGACACGCGGGGTTGAGTTCGGCTGTCTGCAAGCCCCCACTTTGTCAAAGAACTGAACGACCCAGGACATAATTTCCTCCGTCTGGCTCGATCTATTGCAGTCTAGCACAGCGGCAAGGGGCGGGGATGATGGTGCATTGGCTTCTTGAGGTGGCCCGGGCAGGCGTCGGGTTTTCCCGATCATGGGAAAGGTTGCAGCACTCTTTTAATTCAACGGCTTGATACCCATCTGCGGGCGGTATGCAGAATGGAGTTTCGAGACTGATGGATTTTTCCGACCTTCGCTTTTTGACTGAACGCCTTGAAATACGGCGGTTCGTGCCCGGCGATTTTGCGGCTTTTCATGCCTATCACAGCCAGCCGGAGGTCTACCGTTATCTCTATGCCGAGCCGCTTGACGATGCTGCGGCTGCCGAAAAATTCCAGAGGGCGAGCGCGCCGCGGCTACGCGAGGACGATGATGCCGCCGTGTTTGCCGTCGAGCGCCGCGAGGACGGTGCCGTCATTGGCGAAGTGGTGCTGAAGCTTGCAAGTGCGATCGCACGGCAGGTGGAGGTCGGTTACATCTTCAATCCGGTCTTTGCAGGCAAGGGCTATGCTACCGAGGCGATGCGGGCCGTTCTGGACTTCGCGTTTTCGCGGTTGAATTTCCACCGCCTTTGCCCGGCTCGATGCCGCGAATGCCGGCTCGGTCGGGGTTGTCGAACGGCTGGGCATGCGGCGCGAGGCCCATCTGATCCAGAACGACCAGTTCAACGGCATCTGGGGCGACGAATTCATCTATGCGCTGCTCAAGGACGAATGGATGGCGCGGCAAAAGGGCTAAAGGCCCGCCAGCGCCGAAAAAATTCTGCCGCGAAGCAGATCGCGGCAGGGCAGGGAGCCCGTGGTTACGCCGGGCGCTTGGCGACGATCATGTAGTTGACGTCCATGTCCTTCGACAGGTTCCACTGGTTGGACAGCGGATTGAAAAAGACGCCGGTGCGATCGGTGATCTGCATCCCGCTTGCCGTGATCGGCTTTTCGAGTTCTTCGGGGCGCACCAGCTTTTCATATTGGTGGGTGCCGCGCGGCAGCCAGCGCAGGACGTTTTCGGCGGCGAAGATGGCAAGTGCCGCCGCCTTCACCGTGCGGTTGATGGTGGCGACGAACATCAGGCCGCCGGGGCGCACCATCGAGGCGCAGGTGCTGATGAAGAATTCGACATCGGCGACATGCTCGACCACTTCCATGTTGAGCACGACATCGAAGGTCTCGCCGGCTTCGGCAAGCGATTCCGCCGTCACCGCCCGGTAATCGACGGCGACGCCGCTGCCGGCCGCGTGGGTCTTGGCGATCATGATGTTCTTTTCCGAGGCGTCGGCGCCGACCACGTCGCCACCCATGCGGGCCATCGGCTCTGATAGGAGGCCGCCGCCGCAGCCGATATCGAGGACGCGCAGGCCCTTCAGCGGCTGCAGCGCCTTGGCCTCGCGGCCGAAATTATCCGAAACGCGGTCGCGGATATAGGTGAGACGGACCGGATTGAACTTGTGCAGCGGCCGGAATTTGCCCTTCGGATCCCACCACTCGGCGGCCATGGCGGAAAACCGGTCGACTTCGGTCTGGTCGATGGTGCTGCGGGCCTGTTCACTCATGGTCGGAACTCCTTGGATCATACCCTTGTGAAGTCGGATGATCAGTCATGAAAGTCAAGGGTTGGCAGTGTCGCGCCTCGTCTGGCGGCCTTTCAGGCAACGATCGAATTTCGGCAGGTCTTCATCCGGATAGGCAATCATGTCTCTTTGAAGATCATCGAGGCATTCCGCAAATGTCTCGAAAGCTGCGACACTGGCTGTTGCCATGCAGCGTGGCAGTTTTGCGCAGGCGTTGCCGGACAGGCCGGTTTCGCGCTGGGCGCGGATTTTGCGCTCCTGGTGCTCGGAGGCAAGCATTTCCCCGCTGCAGGCGTTATCGCGGCGGCATTTGCGGATTGGGCAGACGCGCCATGCGCTGTGAATGGTCAAGGTGGTGCGGCATTGGCGTTCGTGATCGGCGGACACGCGTTTTTCATATTCGGAAAGATCCGGTTTTGGCATGGGATGTTCCTTTGGCTACGGGATCAGACAAGACAGGCGTTCGCATTCACGCGGCGTGTTTCGCCCGTGGCATGCCGTTGCGGTGATCTTTTTGCGCCGGGGCGCCGGCAGGATCGGCCGGGGCACATCGTGTGCCGAAGTGTTTGGTAGTAAATGACACGCGATGTGCCCCGTCTCGGTGGTTTTTACCTGCAACTTCGATTTCTCTGCGGGGATGACGGCACCCTTTTGATACGGGGCGGCGCTTACGGCTGTTCGCCGTCTCGCCACGAAAGGCCTGTCTCTCGACACACCCGTCGCCGGTCCTCATGTGTGCCTCACAGGCACGCCCCGCCATTTTTCAGACGGGAGGGAAACCACTTTCTGCAGGCCCCAACAGCCGCGCCTGCGTTTCAAACACAGACCGAAGGCACCGGCCCCACCTCGCCGGCAACGCTTTCCGGTGTATCCGATGGCAGGACGAGATGATTGTGCCACGGTTTTTGGGGGCGGGGATTTGCGGGGATAATTTTTTTTACGTCCGGTTGATCGAGACGCCGCCGTCGACAAGCATGGCTGTGCCGGTCGTGAAGCTTGACGCATCCGAGGCGAGGTAGAGGACGGAGCGGGCGATCTCCTCCGGTTTGGCCATGCGCTTCAGGGCATGCAGGCCTTCGACGAAGGCAAGAACTTCCGGCCCGGCGCCGGGCGCATTGGTAAAGCTCATCGGCGTATCGGTGCCGCCGGGCAGGATCGCGTTGACGCGGATACCCTTCTGCCCCAGTTCCGCAGCAAGGCTCTGGGTCAGGCCGATCAATCCGGCTTTTGCTGCGGCATAGGCGCTGGTGTTGGGCATGCCGGCAGTATGCCCGACAAAGCTGGAGGTGAAGATCAGCGAGCCTGCGCCGCGCGATGCCATGGCGGGGACCTGATATTTGGCGCCGAAATAGGCGCTTGTCAGGTTGGTGTCGATGGTTTCCTGCCATCCGGCTGTCGAAAGATCGGCGATCGCAGCCATTTCTCCGGTCGTGCCGGCATTGTTGAAGGCGATATCGAGACCGCCGAATGTTTCCGTGGCAGCGGCGACCAGGGCGCGGGCGTGGGCCTCGTCGCGGACATCGCCGTCGATGGCGAACGCCTTGCCGCCTTCGGCCTCGATCTCCGCGACGAGTTCGTCGAGGGCGGTCCGGCGGCGGCCCGAGACGATCAGGCTTGCACCTTCGCGGGCAAACAGTTTTGCCGTTGCGCGGCCGATACCGGAACTGGCGCCGGTGATGATGGCGACCTTGTTGGAAAGCGTGGACATGATGGAAACTCCTCTGGTTGCGGGAGGTTCAATCGCAGCACGGGCCGGATGCCGCCACCCGTTTCCTGCGCGCCATCACGCTGCCCGCCGCCGGTCGGGTTGCGAAGTACGGGGATGATCCTTTACGCCGGGTCGATCGAGGCGGCGCCATCGACGCGCATGCCGCGATGCTCACGCATGGAGGGCACGGACAGCGGCGACGAGGCGCTTCATATCCGTCGGCTTGCCAAGATTGGCAACATCCGCAAGGACAGCATAGCGCGACAACTCTGCCGCGCTGCTGGCACTGGCAAGGACGAACGGCACGCCAAGCGATTTTAACTGAAGGGCGACAGGCGTGACCTTGTCCCTGCCGAGATTGAAATCGAGAACAGCCGCATCGGGACATTCGCGGCCGAGCAGATCAAGCGCATCCTTGACCGAGGCGGCCGGCCCCAGAACCCGAAAGCCGCCAGCGGTCAAGGCGGTTTCCAGTTCCATCGCCAGGAACAGTTCATCCTCGACGACGAGAATGCAGGTCCTATGATCGACATCTCCCACAGGATTGCGCATCGTCATTGCACCGGTATCTTGAGGACGGCGGTCAAACCGCCCGGAGCATAGGTCAGTTCCATGTCACCCCCCAGTTGAGCGGAGGTGCCTTTCATCAATGTCGTGCCATACCCTTTCCGTTCCGGCAGTTTGACGCGAGGACCGTTTTCCTCGCGCCATTCGCAGGTCAGGTATGGCCGCTCCGGCGCGGTGCCGTCCAGCGTCCACGTGACGTGGACTTTGCCCTCGGGGGTGGAAAAAGCGCCGTATTTCACCGCATTGGTGGTCAGTTCATGGAAAATCAAGCTGATCGAAAGCACCTTCGGGCTTTCAAGCTCGATAGCCGGACCGTTGCAGGAGAGGCGGCCGACGCCCAGTTCGCCGACTGCCAGTCTCAGGACGTCTTCAAAATCGGCGGCGTCACGCGTCGCGGCAATTTCCTGCGCCCGGAACGTCGTCTCCAAACGCCCCAGCAGCGTTTCGCGATAGTCAACCGCCGTGCGGTCTTCGACGCTGGTCTGCATGGCGATCGAACGCACCACGGCAAAGAGGTTGTTCATCCGGTGCCGCGTTTCGGAGACAATGAATTCCATTTCGGCATCGTGATGCTGACGGTCCGTGACGTCATCGAAAAGGACGAGGATGTTCGTGCCGTTATCATTCGGGTGGATGAGGCGGCGGGCATCGATCAGAAAGGTTCGCAGCCCGATCTTTGGAAAGTCATGCTTCACCTCGAAGCCGATCACCGCCGCAGCTTTCGGGATGACCGATGCCAGCAGATTTCTAAGCTCGGCGATGTCCCACTGGCCGTCCCCGAGGCCAAAGAAGCTCTCCCCGAGGATATCGTCCCGATTGACCTTGAAGGATCTGATGAAGGCGTTGTTCGCGGTGGTCACGCAGAAATTCTGATCGAGAACCACGATGGGCTGCGTCATCGTATCCACGACGCCCTGTGCCTGCACGTGTCCGCTTTTCAACAATCGATAAAGGTCTTCCAGCATCATCTGTTTTTATCTTCCTGAGCAATTTCAGGTCGATGTGCTGCTTAAATGCCTCGACCTTGGGGTGCTTGAGATGGATCTCAACAGAAATACTAGGGCTTGGTTCCATTTTGAAAAGAGCTTCGAACCGGCGTTTTTGGCGGGTCCCGACGATCGACGCCGTTTTTCAGTTGCTGCACGGATGGCGCGCGTCAGCCGGTCATGAGGCTTTTCAACGGCTCATCGTATCCATGCGCAGCGCCGTTGCCGAGGACAGCCTGTGCGTCAGCGCGGAGGATTGCGATCCGGAAAACTGGATCATCGGGATCAGGACGATCACCAGGATGAGGAGGGCGATATAGAGCAATCCAAACGGAATTCGACGCGCTTTCAAACAGCAATCTCCAGTGTCGATGGGACCGTGCCTGCGGATGCTGACAGCAGCCTGAACGTGGACAAGGCAGGCGCGCCTGGCTTTCGCCGCGTCGTCCGACACTGGCCGCGCTGTCCTGTTGACCGTTCAGGTTCCTGTCAGAAAGCCGGACCAGATGTGCGGGAATGGAAACGGCCGCGGCACTGCCCGGCCACCGGACCGTGGCTGACGGTTTGGACAGCGACGGACGTGTCGCGGCCGGATCCACCCGTCTCTTATCCTGCAGGAGAGTTCCTTGTCGGTGGAAAGCCTATCAATCGCCACGCCGCGCGTGCTGCGCCCGGTCATCGGCAGCGTCACGCTGAGCCTGATCGTGGCGCTCTATCTCGTCTCCGTCGCCAACAGGACGTTCTGGTCGAAGGCCATGGAGTATCTCGCTGCCCCGAGCACCGCGGTGTTTCTGCTCGGCATCGGGCTGTTTTCGCTGTTTGCGGCGATCTGCGTCACGGCTTCGGTGAAATATCTGACGAAGCCGTTTTTCATCCTGCTGATCATGATCGCCGCCGCCTGTTCGCGCTTCATGGATACATTCGGCACCATCATCGACGTCGACATGATCCGCAATGCGGCAGAGACGACCGGTTCGGAAGCGGGCCATCTGCTGACTGCGGGTTTCCTTGCCCATATGTTCCTGTTCGGGATCGTGCCGTCGCTGCTGATCGCCGTGGTGCGCATCAAGCACCGGCCTTTCCCTCAGAAGTTCAAACACAATATCGTGCTGATCCTGTGCCTGCTGGCCGTCTTCACGTCCGTCAGCATTGCCAATGTGCGGACGTTTGCATCGACGATCCGCCAGCACCGCGATCTCGTCGCCACGCTGAACCCTGTCGCGCCGATCTTCAATGCCGTGCGCTATGGCGTGGCGACCGGGGCGGACAAGAATGTCGCCGTGCAGCCGCTCGGCACCGATGCCCGGGTGATCGCGCCGACACAGTCGGGAAAACCGCGCGTCACCATCATCGTCGCCGGGGAAACGGCGCGGGCGGAGAATTTCTCGCTGGGCGGCTACGCCCGCCAGACCAATCCGCTGCTTGCCCGGCAGGACGTGCAATATTTTACCGATACGTCGAGCTGCGGCACGTCGACGGCAGTGTCTCTGCCCTGCATGTTTTCCGTCTATCCCCGTTCCAGCTATACGCACCGAAAGGGGCTCGAGACCGAAAACCTGCTCGACGTGCTGACCCGTGCCGGGGTGAAGGCGGAATGGTGGGAGAACAATACCGGCAGCAAGGGCGTTGCCGACCGCATCGCCTACACGTCGTTTTCCGACATCAACGACCCGCGGTTCTGCAAGAACAACGAATGCCTGGACGGGGTTGCGCTCGACCGGCTGGGCGCCTGGCTCGACGGCGTCAAGGGCGACAGCGTGCTGGTGATCCACCAGCTCGGCAGCCACGGGCCGGCCTATCATCTGCGCTATCCGGAGAATTTCCGCCGCTTCACGCCGGAATGCCGGACAGCGGAACTCGGCAATTGCTCACGCCAGGAGATCGTCGATGCCTACGACAATTCGATCCTCTATACGGATTACATTCTCTCGACGGTCATCGACATGCTGAAGGCACGCGAAGACAGGATGGCGGGAGCGATGGTCTACATGTCCGATCACGGCGAGTCGCTGGGCGAACGCGGGCTCTATCTGCATGGCGCGCCGTATTTCATCGCACCGCCGCAGCAGACCCACATTCCGTTTGTGCTTTGGACCGGCAGCGAAACCAAGGCCGGGATCGACCAGGCCTGCCTTCAGGCAACGCTCGACGAGCCGCGCTCGCATGACAACCTGTTTCACACGGTGCTTGGCCTGATGAACGTCTCGACCAAGGTTTACGAACCGGCGCTCGACGCTTTGGCCACGTGCAGGACCCGCGCGGCGTCCTAAGCGGCGGGCAAGACGGTTTGACGGATGGGCGCGCTCCTGCACGGGAAGCGGCCATCGCCGTGGCTTCAGCCCATTTGACGGCGCAGCTCAAAGCGGGAATAAGAATGCTGGTGGAGCTGACCGATAAGAGGACCAGCGGCTTGCGTGTTCTGCTCGTCGAGGACAATGAGATACTGGGAGAGGCCGTTCGCGATCATATCGCCGCCGCCGATCATGCCATCGACTGGATGAAGACGCTGGACGATGCGCGGATGTCGCTGCGCACCGTTTCCTACGGTCTGATCCTGCTCGATCTTCGCCTGCCGGACGGCAGCGGGATATCCCTGCTGAAGGAGTTGCGGGCAAGCGGCAACGCCACTCCGGTGATCATCCTGACTGCGCATGACCAGATTTCCGACCGGATCGAAGGGCTGAACAGCGGCGCCGACGATTATCTCGTCAAGCCGTTCGATCTCGGCGAACTGTCGGCCCGCATGCTCGCCGTCATCCGCCGCTACGGCGGCAATATTGCACCGGTGATCCGCTTCGGAGACCTGAAGATCTCACCCGTCGACCGGCGGGTGTTTGCCGGCGACGTGGAAGTCGGTCTTTCCGGGCGCGAGTGGGCGGTGCTCGACACGCTTTTGTCGCGGCCCGGCGCGATCATATCCAAGGCGCAGATCGAAGAGGCGCTCTATGCCTTCGGCTCGGAGATCGAGAGCAACACGGTGGAGGTCTATGTCAGCCGGTTGCGCAAGAAACTCGGCCGGGATTACGTCGTCACCGTGCGCGGCGTCGGCTACAAGATCGGGGTGCCGGCGTGACGCCGCAAAAACCCCGCACGCGCAGCATGACCGGCCGGTTGATCCTGTGGCTCACCGGCGTGACCGTGGCTTTCTGGCTGATCGCGGCGGGCCTTGGCATTGCTGTCATGAAGGACGAATTCGACGAATTCTTCAACGGCTCGCTGCAGGAGACGGCAGAACGGCTGATGCCCTTGGTGCTCGACGACCTGCAGCGTCGCGAGGGTCCGCCGTCGCCCCGGCATTTTCAAAGCGAGGCCGCCGATCTGGGAGAGGAATATCTGGTCTATCAGGTGCGCGATGCGACCGGCAAAATTCTGATCCGCTCGCATGATGCGCCGATGGAGCCGTTCGACGTGCCGCTGAAGCGCGGGTTCTGGGAAAACGACACCGATCATTTTTACACGGCAACCGCTGCCGACGGCCTGACCTTCGTGCAGGTGGCCGACGCCATGGACAATCGCACCGAAGCGGTGATGGAGGGCAGCATGGCGCTGTTCCTGCCGGTTCTGGTGCTGATCCCGGTCAGCATTCTGCTGGTCTGGCTGATCGTGCGCCGGGCGCTGGCGCCGGTCGATGATCTGCGCGAGGCCATCGAGAAAAAGGACGGCGGCAATCTGGCGCCGGTGCCCTCCAGCATATTGCCGCGCGAGCTGCGGCCGATCGCCAGCTCCGTCAACCGGCTCCTGAGCCGGCTGCAGGCGGCTTTCGATGCGGAGCGGGAATTTACCGCCAACAGTGCGCATGAGCTGAGAACGCCGATCGCCGGCGCATTGGCGCAGACGCAGATGCTGATCGCCGAGCTGGAGGGGCCACGCAAGCGGCGCGCCCAGCAGATCGAACTGTCGCTGGCCAATCTTGGCCATACCACCGAGAAACTGCTGCAATTGGCACGGGCCGAAGCCGGTATCGGCGCCGGTACCGTCGCCGTCGATCTGGCGCGCGTGCTGGAACTGGTGGTGACCGATTTTATGCGCAGCGAGCCCGGCGCGAGGCGGTTGTATCTTTACCGCGAACCGGGGGCGGCGCTGAAAGGAAGCTACAGCGAGGACGCCTTTGCCATCGTGCTGCGCAACCTGATCGAAAATGCCCTTGTGCATGGCGATGGCGAAGAGCCGGTGAACATCCGGCTGGAGGCGGGCGGCGTGGTCCGTATCGTCAATGGCGCGGCCGCCCTGTCGCCGGACGATCTGGCGGCAGTCCGCAAACGCTTCGGTCGCGGCAACAGCCTATCCCCCGGCTCGGGGCTCGGCCTGTCGATCGCCGAGCGGTTGCTGCAGCAGATGAATGCCGGCTTCGAGGTGCTCTCGCCAGCCAGCGGCCGGGCGGACGGGTTCGAGGTGGTGTTGCGGTTCGGTGTAGAGGATGTTGTTGGCTGATTGGGAAGGTGCGCCACCTCTCTCTTCTCCCCAGCGGGGAGAAGGTGGCCTGGAAGGCCGGATGAGGGGCTGCAGGCTCTGAACTTGCGGAGAGCCCCCCTCATCGCCTCGCATGCGCTCGGCACTTCTCCCCGTGGGGGAGAAGAGAAAAAGCAGTACCTCTCAATCCCTGTCCGGCGCGCCGAGCGGAAAGAATGACCGGTAGGGGCGGCCTTCGTCGATGGCGCGGGCGAAGGAGGGGCGGGCGAGGAGGCGGGCGCGGTAGGCGCGGACATTGGGGAATTGCTCGGCAATCGGATGCACCCAGTCGGCATAGAACAGCGACGGGCAGGCGGCGCAATCGGCAAGGCTGAACGTGTCGCCGGCCGCCCATCCGGTCTCGGCGACGACGCCGTCGAGCCAGCCATAGGCATCGTCCAGCATGGCCTTGGCCTCGGTGACCCCATAGGGGTCGCGCTCAGTCTCCGGACGGATCTGGTTGAACACCACTTTCTGCATCGGCGTCATGATGTAATTGTCGAAGAAGCGGTCCATCATCCGGGTGCGCAGCGCCGCTTTCGGGTCTTCGGGGATCAGGCGGACGCTGCCGGGATAGTTCAACATCAGATATTCGATGATGATGGTCGCCTCCATCACCGCGTTTTCGCCGTCCTTCAGCACCGGAAAGCGCTTGATCGGCCAGATCGACTGCCACTCCTCGACCGTGCCGGTCTCCTCGGGGCTGAGCATGCGATAGTCGAAGTCGGTGCCATTCTCGTAGATCGCCACGAGCACTTTTTGGCAGTAGGACGAGAACGGGTGGGCGAAAAGCTGCGGTTTCATCATATCCTCCAATAACTGATTTCAATCTGCAACTGGTTGTTTTGTACGGTGACCGATCTTATATTGCAAGCGGTTTTAACGAGGATGCACCGTGGATACTGCACAACGATCGGGATGCCCGATCAACCTGACCCTGGAAATGCTCGGCGACCGCTGGAGCCTGATCATCATCCGAGACCTGATGTTCGGCAACCGGCGGCATTTTCGCGAGCTTTTGACCCAGTCGGAGGAGGGGATCGCCTCGAACATCCTGGCCGACCGGCTGAAGCGGCTGACCGAAAGCGGGCTGTTGTCGCGCCGCGACGATCCGAGTCATAAACAGAAGGGCATCTACAGCCTGACCGAACCCTCGATCCAGCTGGTGCCGCTTTTGGCGCAGATGGGCGCCTGGGGCAGGCGGCACACGCGGGCCTCCGAGGAATTGTCGATCCGCGCGGAACTGCTGGAAGAGGGCGGACCGGCGGTGTGGACTGATTTCATGGAGGAATTGCGGGCGCTGCATCTGGATGCGCCGGCGCCGGCGCGATCGGTGTTTGCGGAGCTGCGGGCGGCGTATCTGGCGGTTGTGGCGAGGAATGCGGGGGCTGTGGGTTGAGAGAAGTGGGCTGACACGGGGCTTTGGGTTGGTTTCTCGCGATTGTTCCTCTCCGTCATCCTCGCCCTCGTGGCGGGGATCCAGCCGCCGCGCGTCTGCGCGGCGAGAGAACGGCTTCTCCTTTGGCGTGAAGAGTCTTTTGACCCGACGGACGTGGGGTCACTGGACCCCCGCCACAAGGGCGAGGATGACGGGAGGTGGAGTGCCGTTTACAAGCAAAAGAGGCGTGAACTGAAGCCACAACACCCAGCGTGGGGCGGTGACTGAAGCCTAGCGGCTTTTGCGGGAGCGCCCTGACGGCGAAGCTCCCAAAGGGGCAATTTGCCGAAGCGGATACCTCATTTTCCGTCATCCTCGCCCTTGTGGCGGGGATCCAGTCCGCTCACGTCCGTGAGCGAAGGACTCTTTTCACGGCGCCGACGCGCCGTGGCTAGATTCCTGTGACGGGCACAGGAATGACGGAGGTTTGGGATGCCGCTTGATGCCCCCAATGAACCCATCAAAGCCGGGGAGGCCCTTTTCATCAGTTCAAACCCAGCCCATTCCAGCCGGGCCATTACTCCCAATCAATACACTTCCGGCACATACAGTTCCGGTGGAACCGGGTGGCGCTGGTAGTCGTCGTTGCGGACGCGGTCGGGCAGGACGAGGTCGGGTTTGGGGACGTCCTCGTAGGGGATCTGGGCGAGCAGATGGGCGATGCAGTTGAGGCGGGCCTTCTTCTTGTCGACCGCCTGGACGACCCACCACGGTGCTTCCTCGATGTGGGTTTTCGCCAGCATCTCTTCCTTGGCCTTGGTGTAATCCTCCCAGTGAATGCGGCTTTCCATGTCCATCGGCGACAGTTTCCACTGTTTCAGCGGATCGTGGATGCGCATCTGGAAGCGGAACTCCTGCTCCTCGTTGGTGATCGAGAACCAGTACTTGATCAGGATGATGCCGGAGCGCACCAGCATGCGTTCGAATTCCGGAACGGTGCGGAAGAATTCATCGAGTTCCTCCGGCGTGCAAAAGCCCATGACGCGCTCGACGCCGGCACGGTTGTACCAGGAGCGGTCGAACAGCACCATTTCGCCCGCCGTCGGTAGTTGCGACACGTAGCGCTGGAAATACCATTGGTTCTTTTCGCGCTCGGTCGGTGCAGGCAGGGCGACGACCCGGCAGACGCGCGGATTGAGCCGCTGGGTGACGCGCTTGATGGCGCCGCCCTTGCCGGCACTGTCGCGGCCTTCGAACAGCACGACGACCTTGAGCTTCTTGTATTGAACCCAATCCTGCAGGCGCACCAACTCATGTTGCAGGCGGAACAGCTCGCGGAAATAGGTCTTGCGCTCGAGCGTGGGCTCGGCCGGCCCCGACATGCCCTCGGCGACCAGCTCGTCGAGCCGGTCTTCTTCCATCTGCATTTCCAGCTCTTCGTCAAAGCTGTCGGCGATTTCCGCCTTGATGCGGTCGAGTTGGTCGATCATTGGTCACACATCCCCGTTGGTCGCCGGCACAGGAGCAGGTCTTCATGACAGGTCTATGACAGTGGCATTGTTCTGCCAATCTGAAGGTTTGAAACAGCGGCGCGGCGGCGCTACCGGCCGTGGTTGCGACGTTCCTTGGCGACCATCTCTATCTCGTTGGTCCAGATGCCGCCTGAATAGTTTTCCGGCAGTCGGGAGAGCATGCTGACCTTGAAACGGAGCTAATCAATCCGCCGCAGTTGTCTTGCAAAGACACCAAATCGTGTGCCTCGCCCGGTAATCGCGATTTGTACGCCGGGATGAAGAGTTTTCCGCACTTCGTCGGAGATGTAACACAGCGTTTGGGCGACAATTGGCAACTGATCCATTGTGACGGAATTTCCGCATTTGCTTGATCTTCCCGTCTGCACACCCGAAACAGTGTAGATGTGCTCGACGTTGTGGCCGGCGACCAGCGTAATGATCGCCGGGCCGCCCGCCATGACTGCCGAATAGCTGATGAAAAATCCAAATACCGGCGAAACAACCACCGCCAGCGCCTTTCGCGCCTCCCCAATTCCAGTTTCTTTGGTTTTCGCTCGGACGACAGCGATACTCATGTATATGGCTGCCGAAACTACTGCAGCGCTTAATGCGGCTCCCGTCGCCTGGTTAACCCAGTCCACAGCCGGTAAGTACTGGAGTCTGAAAATTGGCAGTAGCAATGGTAATAAACCAAGCAAAAACCAGCCGACAGTGAGCCCAATTCTCAGGTTGGCTAGCTTTGTTGATTTGGCGCGTCGCGATGTGTGTTGTTTGTGTGTCGACATGGGCTAGGCGATATTGTTGATGGAAGCGGCCAAAACAGCGTCAGGAGCTGGCGTGTTTATGCGGTTTCTGGTTGTATGGCAATATCAGTACACTGCAGTGGCTGCTTCCGGACGCAAAGAAGAATGCTGCAATAACCCGCATCCTTCTCCATTGCACCGCGCCGGCAATTTCGCTAAGAGACCGGCGACTTGAGACGACACGGGCGCGGGTTTGCGCGCAGCATTTTCGACCGGTAGAGGCACATGGCACGCATCGTGATGAAATTCGGCGGCACGTCCGTCGCGGATATGGATCGCATCAGGAATGTGGCCCGCCATGTGAAACGTGAAGTCGATGCCGGCCACGAGGTTGCGGTGGTGGTATCGGCGATGTCCGGCAAGACCAACGAACTGGTTGCCTGGACACGCGATGCCTCGCCGATGCACGATGCGCGCGAATACGATTCTGTCGTTGCCTCCGGCGAGCAGGTGACCTCCGGTCTCCTAGCGCTGGCGCTGCAGAATATCGGCATCAACGCCCGCTCCTGGCAGGGCTGGCAGATCCCGATCAGGACCGACAACGCCCATGGCGCGGCGCGCATCATGGAAATCGACGGCACCGAACTGATCCGCCGTTTCGGCGAGGGCCAGGTGGCGGTCATTGCCGGCTTCCAGGGGCTTGGACCCGACAACCGGATCGCCACGCTCGGCCGCGGCGGGTCCGACACGTCGGCAGTCGCGATCGCCGCTGCGGTCAAGGCCGACCGTTGCGATATCTATACCGATGTCGACGGCGTCTACACCACCGACCCGCGCATCGAGCCGAAGGCCAAGCGCCTGAAGAAGATCGCGTTTGAGGAAATGCTGGAAATGGCGTCGCTCGGCGCCAAGGTCCTGCAGGTTCGCTCGGTCGAGCTTGCCATGGTATTCAAGGTTCGCACCTTCGTGCGCTCCAGTTTCGTAGACCCCGATGCGCCGGGCATGGGCGATTTTCTGAACCCGCCCGGTACGCTGATTTGTGATGAGGATGAGATTTTGGAACAGGAAGTCGTCACCGGCATCGCCTATGCCAAGGATGAAGCGCAGATTTCGCTGCGGCGCCTGGCCGACCGGCCCGGCGTATCCGCCGCCATCTTCGGCCCCCTGGCCGAAAGTCATATCAATGTCGACATGATCGTCCAGAACATTTCCGAGGACGGTTCCAAGACCGACATGACGTTCACGGTGCCCTCCACCGACGTCGACAAGGCCTTGAAGGTGCTCAACGATTCGAGGGACAAGATCGGCTTCGACGTCATCCAGAACGAATCAGGCCTGGTCAAAGTCTCGGTCATCGGCATCGGCATGCGCAGCCATGCGGGCGTGGCTGCGTCCGCTTTCCGCGCACTTGCCGAAAAAGGCATCAACATCAAGGCAATCACCACCTCGGAAATCAAGATTTCCATCCTGATCGATGGTGCTTATGCCGAATTGGCCGTTCGCACTTTGCATTCCGTCTACGGTCTGGATAAGAGTTAAAGCGGACGGTGGTGACGGCGTTTTCGCTTCTATAAGCCGGAACAAATTACCGCTTGCAGTTGTTGACTTTTATTCGGGAGACGTTGCGCGATGAGAGACCTCTCTGCGGGTCCACGCGTCCTCCTCAGGCGGTTGCGCGAACTGATGGCGGAACCGCTCGAGCCGCAGGATCGCCTTGACCAGATTGTTCGCCAGATTGCGCAGAACATGGTCGCAGAAGTGTGCTCGGTCTATGTGCTGCGCTCAGACGGGGTGCTCGAACTCTACGCCACCGAAGGCCTGAACAAGGACGCCGTGCATCTGGCGCAATTGAAGATGGGGCAGGGCCTCGTCGGCACCATCGCGGCCTCGGCACGGCCGCTCAATCTTTCCGACGCGCAGGCGCATCCGGCCTTCACCTACCTGCCGGAGACCGGCGAAGAAATCTATCATTCGTTCCTGGGCGTGCCGATCCTGCGCACCGGCCGCTCGCTCGGCGTTCTCGTCGTGCAGAACAAGGCCAGCCGCACCTATCGCGACGACGAGGTCGAGGCGATGGAAACAACGGCAATGGTGCTGGCCGAAATGGTGGCGACCGGCGAGCTGAAGAAGCTGACCCGCCCGGGGCTGGAACTCGACCTGTCGCGGCCCGTGACGATCGACGGTTCGAGCTTCAACGACGGCATCGGGCTGGGTTACGTCGTGCTGCACGAGCCGCGCATCGTCGTGACCAACCTTTTAAACGACGATACCGATCATGAGCTCGGCCGGCTGGCCGAAGCGCTGGGTAGCTTGCGCATCTCGATCGACGACATGCTGTCGCGCCGCGACGTTTCCATGGAAGGCGAACACCGGGCGGTTCTCGAAGCCTACCGGATGTTTGCGCATGACCGCGGCTGGGTGCGCAAGCTCGAAGAGGCGATCCGCAACGGTTTGACGGCGGAAGCGGCGGTCGAGCGGGTGCAGAGCGAAACCAAGGCGCGGATGATCCGGCTGACGGATCCGTATCTGCGCGAGCGCATGCATGATTTCGACGATCTGGCCAACCGGCTGCTCAGGCAGCTGACCGGGTACGGCGCAAAGATGTCGGCGACGAATTTTCCCACCGACGCGATCGTGGTCGCCCGTGCGATGGGGGCGGCCGAGCTGCTGGATTATCCGCGTGAAAACGTGCGCGGCCTCGTGCTCGAGGACGGTGCGGTGACCAGCCATGTGGTGATCGTTGCGCGGGCCATGGGCATTTCGGTGGTCGGCCAGGCTGCGGGCGTGGTGGCGCTTGCGGAAAATGGCGATCCGATCATCGTCGATGGCGACGATGCCAAGGTGCATTTGCGGCCGATGGCCGATCTGCAGCGGGCGTATGAGGAAAAGGTACGGCTGCGGGCGCGCAAGCAGGAGCAGTTCAAGGCGCTGCGCGGCGTCGAGCCGGTCACCCTGGACGGCAAGCGGATCAAGCTGCAGATGAATGCCGGCCTTCTGGTCGATCTGCCGCAGCTGGTGGAATCCGGCGCCGAGGGCATCGGCCTGTTCCGCACCGAGCTGCAGTTCATGATCGCATCGACCATGCCGAAGATGGAAGAGCAGGAACTGTTCTACCGCAACGTCATGAAACAGGCGGCCGGCAAGCCGGTGACGTTCCGCACGCTCGATATCGGCGGCGACAAGGTCGTGCCCTATTTCCGCGCTGCGGAAGAGGAAAACCCGGCGCTCGGCTGGCGGGCGATCCGCCTGTCGCTCGACCGGCCGGGCCTGCTGAGAACACAGCTGCGCGCCATGCTGCGGGCTTCCGCCGGCCAGGAACTGCGCATCATGCTGCCGATGGTGACCGAGGTCTCCGAGCTGCGCACGGTGCGCGAGTTGTTGCAAAAGGAAATCCAGCGGCAATCGAAAATCGGCGAGCAATTGCCGCGCAAGCTGCAGTTCGGCGCCATGCTGGAAGTGCCGGCGCTGCTCTGGCAGCTGGACGAACTGATGGACGAGGTGGATTTCGTCTCGGTCGGCTCCAACGACCTGTTCCAGTTCGCCATGGCGGTCGATCGCGGCAATGCGCGGGTGTCCGACCGCTTCGACGTGCTCGGCCGGCCGTTCCTGCGCATCCTGCGCGATATCGTCCGGGCGGGCGACCGCAACGAGACGTCGGTGACGCTGTGCGGCGAGATGGCGAGCAAGCCGCTGTCGGCGATGGCGCTGCTCGGCATCGGCTATCGCTCGGTCTCGATGTCGCCGACGGCGGTCGGGCCGGTCAAGGCGATGCTTTTGGCGCTCGATATCGACAAGCTATCGACAATGCTGCACGCGGCACTCGACGACAAGCGGAGCCAGATACCGGTGCGCGAAATGCTGGTGGCGTTCGCGGCGGAGACTGGGGTTCCGTTGTAGCGGCGGTGCAGCCAGAGTTCCTGGAGGCTTACCCCCCTCTGTCACTCCGTGACATCTCCCCCTCAAGGGGGGAGATTGGCCGTTATGATTGTGCGCCCCTGACTTTGCTGTAGATAAGGGAAAAGAATGATCTCCCCCCTTGAGGGGGAGATGTCACCTTGGTGACAGAGGGGGGCAAGCCTCCCCAATTTCGGACAGAATGACGGACGAACGCGTGAAGCGGTCGGCACCCACGGAGTACACATTGGCAACCTTACCTGTTGAAAAGATGCGCGAGCTGGAGCGCCGGTTTTCCGAGATCGAGGCGCGCATGGCCGAGGGGCCGGCGGCGGACGTCTATGTGAAGCTGGCGTCGGAATATTCCGAGCTGCAGCCGGTGGTGACGAAGATCAGGCTGTATGAGAAGGCACAGGCCGAGCTTGCCGACGTCAACATGCTTTTGACCGCCAAGGATACCGACCGCGAGATGCGCGATCTCGCCGACATGGAAAAGCCGGAGATCGAGGAGCGCATCGAAAAGCTCGAGCAGGAAATGCAGATCCTGCTTCTGCCGAAGGATGCGGCCGACGAAAAGAGCGCCATCCTTGAAATCCGCGCGGGTACCGGCGGTTCGGAGGCAGCGCTTTTTGCCGGCGATCTCTTCCGGATGTACGAGCGTTATGCGGCGGGCAAGGGCTGGAAGGTCGAGGTGCTCTCGGCCAGCGACGGCGATGCCGGCGGTTTCAAGGAAATCATCGCCACGGTGACCGGGCGCGGGGTGTTTTCCAAGCTGAAATTCGAATCCGGCGTGCACCGGGTGCAGCGTGTGCCTGACACGGAAACGCAGGGGCGCATCCACACGTCGGCGGCGACCGTCGCGGTTCTGCCGGAAGCCGAGGATATCGATATCGAAATCCGCCAGGAAGACATCCGCATCGACACGATGCGCTCGTCGGGTGCCGGCGGCCAGCACGTCAACACGACGGACTCGGCTGTTCGCATCACCCATATGCCGTCCGGCATCGTCGTCACCTCGTCCGAAAAATCGCAGCACCAGAACCGCGCCAAGGCGATGCAGGTGCTGCGCTCGCGGCTCTACGACATGGAGCGGCAGAAGGCCGACAGCGAGAGATCGGCTTCGCGCAAGAGCCAGGTCGGTTCGGGCGATCGCTCGGAACGCATCCGCACCTATAATTTTCCGCAGGGGCGCGTCACCGATCACCGCATCAACCTGACGCTCTACAAGATCGACCGGATGATGATGGGCGAGATCGACGAGGTCGTCGATGCGCTGCTCGCCGACTACCAGGCCGATCAGCTGGCACAGCTGGGCGAGGTCAAGGGATGACCGATACGCTCGACAGCCTGTTTGCCGAGGCCAGGGCCCGCTTTCTGCAGGCCCATATCGGCGAAGCGGCGCTCGATGCGCGCGTGCTGATATCCGGCCTGCTCGATCTGCCGGCAGTGGCGTTCATGACGCGCGGCGGCGAGATCGTTTCGGACAAGGACGCAGAGCGCATTCGCGCGGCGATTGAAAGGCGGGCGGCGCATGAGCCGGTTCACCGCATTCTCGGTCAGCGCGAGTTTTATGGCCTGACGCTCGGCATGTCGGAGGACACGCTGGAGCCTCGGCCGGATTCGGAGATGATCGTCGAGGGGCTCATTCCCTTCGCGCAGAAATTCGTGACTGAGAAGGGCAGCTGCCACCTGATCGATCTTGGTACCGGAACCGGGGCGATCTGCCTGGCGCTGTTGAGCGCCGTTCCGCAAGCAACAGGGATTGGATCCGACCTGTCGGCCGGTGCCGTCGAAATGGCGAAGGCCAATGCTGAACGCAACGGTTTGAGCGGGCGTTTTGCCGGCGTGGAAAGCGACTGGTTTTCCGGCATCGTCGGCAAGTTCGACATCATCGTGTCAAATCCGCCCTATATTCGCACGGACGTGGTGGCATCGCTGGCGCCCGAAGTGCGCGATCATGATCCGGCGCTTGCGCTTGATGGCGGTGCTGATGGTCTGGATGCCTATCGCACCATCGCTGCCCATGCAGCGCGCCATTTGGCAGAGGACGGCATTGTCGGTGTCGAAATCGGCTACGACCAGCTACAGGTGGTCGGTGGGCTTTTCGAGGGCGAGGGCTTCCGGGTGATCGACCGGGTGAAGGACCTTGGCGGAAACGACCGCGCCATCCTTTTCGCTTTCGGGCGGTAACCCCTGTAAACCGGCGGATATCGCAATGTTCTTTTTCGAAACCGCGAAGAAAAAGCTTGGAATCGCACGGGAAGCGGGCTAGGTTCCTCTCACGCACTGGGCAGAAGGTCAAAGATCAGAGATTCGTTCCGGTCAAACCTTGCCGCAGGGATTACTCTCAAAAAAGAGTTGCTAAGGTTCGACAGTGCCTGGTGCGGGTACCTGTTAATTTGACTTTAACCAGCGACGGTACCGTCAAAAGGCGGTTGGGTCGCGGCGCGTGTCTGCTTGATACGGAATCCGTCGAGACGGAATTCCTGGCAAGCCGCGAAGCCACAAGATCATCAATATCAAAGAGAATCCAGGTGAGTGAACGATGAGGCCAGGACAGCAGAACAAGCGCGGCCGTGGGCGTAACAACAACAATACCAGCAGCAACAACAGTGGCGGCGGTAACAACAATAACAACAATCATAACCGGAAGGGTTCCAACCCGCTGACCCGGACCTATGACAGCTCCGGCCCGGACGTGAAGATCCGCGGTACTGCCCAGCACATCGCCGAGAAATACTCGACGCTCGCGCGCGACGCGCAGAGCTCCGGTGACCGTGTCGTGGCTGAAAACTATCTGCAGCACGCCGAGCATTACAACCGCATCATTGCAGCCGCACAGGCGCAGATGCAGGAACGCTTCCAGCGTGATGACCGCGGCGAATTCAACGATCGCAACGAGTTCCAGGATCGCGACGGCAACGACCGCGACGACGATATGGACCAGAGCGACAACGACGAGAATTCCGTCGGCCAGGACCAGCAGCTCGAGCAGGAGCGTCATCACCAGCAGGCCGAGCGCCAGCAGCGGCGCCAGTCGGAAGGTGAGCGTCAGCAGCGCCAGCCCGATCAGCAGGAGCGCCAGTCGCGCCAGCCCGAACAGTCGCGTCAAGCCGACCAACCGCGTCAAGCCGATCAGCCGCGCCAGGCGGATCAGGATCGCCAGCCCGACCAGGAGCGTCCGCGCCAGGATCGCCAGCGCCAGCAGGACCGTCCGCGCCAGCCGCGTCCCGAACGTACCGAGCAGCCCCGATCGGAGCAGGCCCAGCCGCGTCCGGACCTTGCTCCGCAGCCGATCATCGACGGCTCCGGCCCGCAGCCGATCATCGAAGGCACACCGGTTGAGGTCGCTCTGGAGGAGGAGGCACCGACAGGCCGCGCTCCGACACGCCGCCGCACTGCTCCCCGTCCACGCCGCCAGCCGCGCCGCGGCGATGCCGGTGGTGACGAAGCTGCAGCAGCCGGCGAAGGCGGTGCCGAGCCGGCGGGCGATGCGCCGTCGCTGGAACCCGTTACGACGGAATAAGCCGCGAACAGCTGCCGCAAGGCGGTTTTTGCCCATGTTGAAGGACCCGGTTCGCTTTTTGCGGCCGGGTTTTTTGTTGCAGCGATCTGATGTAGACACAGGCATCACGGAATCGATAAGGGGATGTTTGAATGGATGGCTGGACTTTGCACTGGCTGGAGGCCTCGGGCTATCTGTCCGGCTACCGCACTGAGATAACCGCCGCATTCGAACAGGCTTACCGGACTGTTTCGACGATGATGCCGCCGCCGCGCCTCGATATAACCGTCCAGCGGCTTGCCGGCGAAACCATCCCCGAAATGGCCTCGTCGGGCGCGCCTATCGCAGCACGATGTTCTCGATGACGGTCGATATGGACAACCCGAACTTCCTCCGCAGCCTCAGCGACGGCGCCCTTCACCGGCAGATCGTGCACGAAGTGCATCATTGCATGCGCATGGCGGGACCCGGCTATGGCTATACATTGGGTGAAGCGCTGGTCAGCGAGGGACTGGCCGGCCAGTTCGTGCGCCATCTGCTGGGCAGCGAACCGGAGCCATGGGAATGCGCCGTGACGCCGGAGGTACTGCAGGCCGATCTGCCCGGCGCGGAGGAGCTTGCAGCGTTTCACTACGACCACGCTGGCTGGTTCTTCGGCACGGGTGTGCGTCCGCGCTGGGCCGGTTACACGCTGGGATACCAGATTGCCGGGCGTTGGCTGGCCGCAGCCGGGGATATCGATGCCGCCATGTGGGTGAATGTCCCGGCAGAGACCGTGCTGGCCGCGGGGCTGGAGAACGGATTGGCCGGGCAGGGGCGATGATTCTGCAAGCCATCTTCACCGGGTGGGTTTTCTGAATCGCTGTTACCATTATAATCAAGTCTATGAAAACATGTGACGAAGACCATTTTCGCAGCATTATTACCACCATATTTCCGGAGCTTGCCCCGTCGCGCTTCGAGCTGGCGACGGCGGGATGGGATTCAGTGGCCGTCGATGTCGACGACCGGCTGATCTTCAAGTTTCCCCGCCATGCGGTGGCCGAAAAGGCGCTGCAGCGCGAGGCGCAGCTTTTGACCGTGATCCGGCCGCAGATTTCGATGCCGGTTCCCGATCTGCGCATCATCAGTGGCCCGCCGCTGTTTTCCGTGCATGAGAAGCTGAAGGGCGTGCATCTGCTCACTGCCGATTACGATCGCCTGCCGGAGGCCGCGCGGCAGCGGCTGGGCGAGATGCTGGGGCGGTTTTATGCCGAGCTTCAGGGGCTGGACGAGGCAAAGATGCTGGCGGCGGGGGCGGGGCCGGTTGCGCCGTGGCAGCCGGTGGCGGCGATACGGGAACGGTCGCTGCCCATGTTGACGGCTGACACCCGGCAGAAGGCCGAGGCCGCGATCGACGCTTTCGAGCAATTGCCGCCTGATCCCTATGGCACGACCTACGGCTTCTTCGATGGCCACGGCTGGAACATGGCGTTCGACCACGCGAACCAGAGATTGACCGGCATGTACGATTTTGCCGATTCCGGCTTTGCGCCCGTGCATCAGGAGTTCATCTATGCGCGCTTCGTTTCGGCCGATCTGACCGAACGGATCATCGCGTCCTATGAAACACGGACGGGCCGTGCGATCGACCGGCAGCGGGTGGATATTCTGACTGCGGCTCACCGTCTGTCCGAACTGGCGGAGCTCACGGACAATCCCGAGCATGTGGACATCATGATCGACAGCGTCGAAAACTGGGCGCGGTCGACGGCTTTGTGAGCCTCCCGGCGAAATCGGCGGCCAAGGCGTCAAACGCTCTTTAATTTCGAAAATCCCGGCCCCATATTCACTGCAGCGGCCGGTCCTGTGCAATGCAGGGTCCGGTCAATACGGGCTTGCCTTTTCAGGGAGCTCCATTCCAACTGTCGGCAGTGCCACGTGTGGGCTGACCGATTACCGGAGGTTGACGTATGAATATCGAAAAATACTCCGAGCGCGTGCGCGGTTTTCTGCAATCGGCTCAGACCTATGCGCTGGCCGAGGGCCATCCGCAATTCGTTCCCGAACATGTGCTGAAAGTCCTGCTCGATGACGACCAGGGCATGGCGGCATCGCTGATCGAGCGGGCCGGCGCCAGCGCCAAGGACGCAAAGCTCGCCAATGACATTGCGATTGCCAAGCTGCCGAAGGTTTCGGGCGGCAATGGCTCGATCTCGCTGTCGCAGCCGCTGGCCAAGGTTTTTACCACGGCCGAAGAGGCTGCCAAGAAGGCAGGCGACAGCTTCGTCACCGTCGAACGGCTGCTGCAGGCGCTGATCATCGAGACCTCCGCTGCCACGTCCGGCATCCTGTCGAAGGCAGGGCTGACGGCGTCCAAGCTCAATCAGGTGATCAACGAGATCCGCAAGGGCCGCACCGCCGATGGCGCCAATGCCGAAGCGGGCTTCGACGCATTGAAGAAATATGCGCGGGATCTTACGGCGGACGCCCGCGACGGCAAGCTTGATCCGGTGATCGGCCGCGACGATGAAATTCGCCGCACCATCCAGGTCCTGTCGCGCCGCACCAAGAACAACCCGGTGCTGATCGGTGAACCCGGCGTCGGCAAGACGGCGATCGCCGAGGGTCTCGCCTTGCGCATCATCAACGGCGACGTGCCGGAAAGCCTGAAAGACAAGAAGCTGATGGCGCTCGACATGGGCTCGCTGATCGCCGGCGCAAAGTTCCGCGGTGAATTCGAAGAGCGGCTGAAGGCCATTCTGTCCGAAGTCCAGGCGGAAGCGGGCGACATCATCCTGTTCATCGACGAGATGCACACGCTGGTCGGGGCCGGCAAGGCGGATGGGGCGATGGATGCGTCCAACCTCCTGAAGCCTGCGCTTGCGCGCGGCGAACTGCATTGCGTCGGCGCCACCACGCTCGACGAGTACCGCAAGCATGTGGAAAAGGACGCAGCGCTTGCCCGCCGGTTCCAGCCTGTCATGGTCAACGAGCCGAATGTCGAGGACACGATCTCGATCCTGCGCGGACTGAAGGAAAAGTACGAACAGCATCACAAGGTGCGGATCTCCGATTCGGCGCTGGTGGCGGCGGCGACCCTGTCGAACCGCTACATCACCGACCGGTTCCTGCCCGACAAGGCGATCGACCTGATGGACGAAGCCGCATCGCGGCTGCGCATGCAGGTGGATTCAAAGCCGGAAGAGCTGGACGAACTCGACCGCCGCATCATGCAGCTGAAGATCGAGCGCGAGGCGTTGAAAAAAGAAACCGACCGCGCCTCGAAGGACCGGCTGGACAAGCTGGAACTCGACCTCACCGGGCTCGAGGAGCAGGCCGATGCGCTGACGGCGCGCTGGCAGGCGGAAAAGTCTAAGCTGGGTCTGGCTGCTGATTTGAAGAAGCAGTTGGAAGAGGCCCGCAACGAGCTGGCGGCTGCACAGCGCAAGGGTGAATTCCAGCGCGCTGGCGAGCTTGCCTATGGGGTGATCCCGAAGCTCGAAAAGGAGCTGGAGGTTTCCGAAAGCCAGGATTCGTCGGCGCTCGACCCGATGGTTCAGGAAGTCGTGACACCGGACAATATCGCCCATGTCGTCTCCCGCTGGACCGGTATTCCGGTGGAAAAGATGCTCGAAGGCCAGCGCGACAAGCTGTTGCGCATGGAGGACGAGCTGTCGCAATGGGTTGTTGGTCAGGGGGATGCGGTTCAGGCCGTGTCGCGTGCGGTTCGCCGTTCGCGTGCGGGCCTGCAGGATCCAAACCGTCCGATCGGTTCGTTTATCTTCCTCGGCCCGACCGGCGTCGGCAAGACGGAGCTGACCAAGGCTTTGGCGCGCTTCCTGTTTGACGACGATACGGCGCTGGTGCGCATGGACATGTCGGAATATATGGAGAAGCACTCCGTCTCCCGGCTGATCGGTGCACCTCCGGGCTATGTCGGCTACGAGGAAGGCGGCGCTCTGACCGAAGCGGTACGGCGCAAGCCCTACCAGGTCGTGCTGTTCGACGAGATCGAAAAGGCGCATCCGGACGTGTTCAACGTGCTGCTGCAGGTTCTCGATGACGGCCGCCTGACCGATGGTCAGGGCCGCACCGTCGATTTCCGCAACACGATGATCATCATGACCTCCAATCTCGGGGCGGAATATCTCGTCGGGCTTGGCGAAAACGACGACAGCGACATGGTGCGCGATCAGGTGATGGACGTGGTGCGCGGGCATTTCCGGCCGGAGTTCCTCAACCGGGTCGACGAGATCATCCTGTTCCACCGCCTGAAGCGCGGCGAGATGGGGGCGATCGTCGATATCCAGCTGACGCGCCTGCGCCAGCTGCTGACCGATCGCAAGATCACGCTCGAACTCGACGACGAGGCACGCGCCTTCCTCGCCGACCGGGGCTACGATCCGGCCTATGGTGCGCGTCCGCTGAAGCGGGCCATCCAGAAATACGTCCAGGACCCGCTCGCCGAGCAGATCCTCCAGGGCAATTTCCCGGATGGTTCGACGATCAAGGCTTTTGCCGGCTCGGATCGCCTGAACTTCAAGCTTCGCGAGGGCGGCGAAAAGGCCGCCGCCTGAACCAGACCTCAAGAAAAAGGCCGTCCTTCGGGGCGGCCTTTGTCGTTTGGATGATACGGGGGTCGGATGGGAAAACCGGTATTGTATGGCGCTGATTACAGCGTCTATGTGCGCGCAGCCCGGCTTGCCCTTCATGAAAAGGGCGTCGATTACGACTTGGTGCCGGTCGATGTCTTTGCCGAGGGCGGACCGCCGCCCTCCTATTGTGCCCGGCAACCGTTCGGCCGCATTCCAGCTTTCGAGCATGACGGATTTGAGCTCTACGAGACCGGTGCGATCAGCCGTTATGCCGATGAGGCCTTCGATGGACCCGATCTCCAGCCCGCAGATCCGCGAAGCCGTGCCCGCGTCAACCAGATCATCAGCATTGCCGACGGATACATCTATCCTGTGCTTGTCTGGGGCGTGTATGTCGAGCAGGTGTCGAAGCCTGCGCGTGGCGAGCCGGGCGACGATCGACGGCTTGCGGTATCCCTTTCCAAGGCGCCGGTCATCCTGAAGGCGCTTGCCGATCTGACGGGCGGCGGCCCGTGGCTTGGCGGCACGGCCTTGACGCTCGCCGATCTGCATGTCGCGCCGATGATCGAATATTTTACCAAGGCTCCGCAGAGCCTGCCGATGCTCGGCGTCCATGCCACTCTCATGGGCTGGTGGTTGCGAATGCTGGAGCGGGCGAGCATGCGGCAGACGGAGCCGGTGGGATAGGAGAAACGGATGCTGGTAGGGTTCAGAGAGGGCGCCAGCTTTGACGGCGCAAGGCGGAATTGGGATGATTCTGGTTCCCGGCCGCTGGTATGGTCGGCTTGGTACCCCGCCGGCGAGAATGCGACGGCTGCCACCCCCACTTCATCCTTATGGTTCAAGAGGGAGGCATTGGCGTGGGGTGCACCGCTTCCATCCGGAAAACCATGTCCCCTGGTGCTATTGTCGCACGGAAGCGGTAGCAGCGCGATCGCGCTGGAGTGGCTAGCCTATCGGCTTGCGCAACGCGGACATGTCGTTCTGGGTGTCAATCATCATGGCCATACCAATGGTGAGTCATATCGTGCCGAAGGATTTCTATGCTTGTGGGAGCGTGCAAGAGATCTGAGTGCACTTTTGGACGATCCTTCCTGGCGAAGCGCTATCGGTGGCATCATCGATGATGAGGCCTGCGTTGCCGGTTTTTCGGCTGGAGCTTATACAGCCATGCTTCTCATGGGCGCGCGTGTTGCCTATTCACAATTTGAACCGGAAAATCCCGTTAAAAGCCCGATCCGGGGTCCGAGAGAGTTTCCCGATCTCATAGATGAATTACCACGGCTCAAAGATCACCCGGTTTTTCAGGAATCGTGGCAGCGGCGGCGGCGCGACTATGCCGACCCGAGGATCAAGCGGGCCGCTGTGATTGCGCCGGGCCGTTCCGTGTTGGGCTTTGCCCGTGATAGCCTGCAAAATATCCGCAAACCGATCCAATTGTTCGGTGGAGATGCCGACACGGTTGCTCCCCCAGCAGATTGCTGCGCATGGATCAACAAACATGTGCCTGGCAGCGCGCTTGAAATTATCACCGGTGGAGTAGGGCACTATACCTTCCTGCCGGAAGGAACAGAAATTGGCGATCAGGCTGCCGCAGAACTCTTTCAAGACAAGCCCGGCGTCGTGCGCGCAGCCGTCCATGGCTATGTCGCACAGCGAATAGCGAACTTTTTTGACTGCGGCTCATAGCTTGTCCGCCAGCCGTGCAGATCAGCCAAATCATCAGCATTACCGGAGAATATGTCTATCCGGCGCTCGTCGGGAAGTTTATGTCGAACAGGGTTCGAAGCCCGCGGGGGCAACCGGGCGACAGAGCGCGGCGAACGGCACGGCCCTGATGCTCGGCGTCCACGCAATCTCATGGGCTGGTGGTTGCGAATGTTGGAGCGGACGAGCATGCGGCAGACACGACCTGCGGAGTCAGAAAACCTATGAGCAATATCGTACAAACCGGGGCCGCTTTTCGGCCGGCGATCGTCACGCCCGGAAAATTGAAGCCGGGCGACCGTATCCGTTTCGTTTCGCCGGCCAGCACGCCGGATCGTGACGAGATCGTCGCCCGCGTCCGCAGTCTGGAAGAGCTCGGTTTTAAAGTGGATTTCGGCGCGCACGCTTTCAATCGCCATGGGTTTCTGGCTGGGACGGACGGCGAGCGGCTCGACGATCTCAATTCCGCGCTGCGCGACCCGGATGTTCGCGCAATTTTTGCGACGCGCGGTGGCAAGGGAGCCTACCGGATCGCCGACAGGCTTGATTTCGATGCCGTGCGGCTTGATCCCAAACCTCTGGTCGGCTTCAGCGATATCACCATTCTGCATCTGATGCTTTTGCGCCAATGCGGGGTAGCGGGGATCCACGGCGCGCTTTTCCGCGATGGCGATGGCGGCGTCGATCTTGGAAACCGTGACGTCCTCGGGCGGATGCTGATGGAGGCGGGTCGTATGACCATTCCGTCGCGACCAAACGAACCGACGGCCAGACTGACGACCAAAGGCAAGGCGAAAGGTGTGATTGCCGGGGGCAATCTTGAGTTGATTGTCACGGCCGCAGGCTGGGCACTGCCGGACATGACCGGAACCATCCTGTTGCTGGAAGCGGTCGATTGTTATCCGGGGCGGGTCGATCGCGCGCTGACCATGCTGCGGAAGGCGGGTCATCTCGATGGCGTTGCGGGCGTGGCGGTCGGGCAGTTCCTGATGGTAGAACCATCCCGCGGCGAGGTGATCATCGACATCGTACGGGATCATCTGGACGTGCTGGGTGTCCCGGTGCTGGGCGGATTGCCGATCGGGCATGGAGAACGCCCGGTCAGCCTGCCGATCGGGACAATGGCGGAGCTTGATGCGGATTTGGGAATTCTGACCGCCGAATATTGACAAGCTGGCCGGGCCTATCCGCCAATGCAGTGCGTCACCCTACTGCGCCGCCGCCACTTCGGCACTGCCATTGTCCTTGGCCAGCAATTCGTCGATGCGGCCGCGTTCCTTGTCGAACTGGGCCAAAGCCTGGCCGTCCAGCGACTTGCCGCCGGGCAGACGGATGCGCAAGGGATCGACGCGGTTGCCGTTGACGATCAGCTCGTAATGCAGATGCGGGCCGGTCGACAGGCCGGTGGTGCCGACCCAGCCGATCACCTGGCCCTGCACGACTTTCGAGCCGGCGGTGACATTTTTGGCGATGGCGCTCTGGTGGTTGTAGGACGAGACATAGCCATTGGCATGGCGGATCAGCGTCTGGTTGCCATAACCGCCGGAATCCCAGCCGGCCTTTTCGACGATGCCGTTGCCCGCCGCGATGATCGGCGTGCCGCGGGGCGCCGCCCAATCGACACCGGTATGCATGCGCGAAAAGCCGAGGATCGGATGGCGGCGCATGCCGAAGCCGGAGCGGAACGTACCGTTCGGAACCGGGTTGCGCAGCAGGAACTGGCGGATGCTCTTGCCCTGCTCGTTGTAATAGTCGATCGAATTGTCGTCGGGATCCTGGAACCGGTAGAAACGCGTCTCGGCATCGCCGAACTTGGCGTTGACGTAGAGCAGTTCTGAATCGTCGGTTGCCTTGCCGCTGCTGTCGGCGACCGAGAAGAACGCCTCGAGACGGTCGGTCGGTTTCAATTGCGCCTGGAAATCGACATTGCTGGCGAGCAGCTTGATGATCTGGGCGATCATCGCCGAGTTCATGCCGTAGGAGAGGGCGGCGCGGTAGACGCCGTCATAGACGCGCGGCAGGTCGCGCCCGGCATTGATTACCGGGGTTCCATTGTCGTCGAATGCGCTGGCAACGGCTGCCAGTTGCGGCGGCTCGTAAGCCTTGACGAAATTGCCCTTGTCGTCCAGCGCCATGGTGAAGACATGCGCACCGCGCGTATAGACGGTGGCCCGTACGACCTTGGCCTCTTCGTTCTCACCCTTCTGGATGATGCCGATGCGAAGCACGTCGCCCTCCTGCAGATCGGTGGCGTCGAGGGCCGGCCGCAGATAGCCGGCGATATCCTCGGCCTGGGCTTTCCCATAACCGGCATTGATCAGGACGGTGGCGATCGGCGTTGCCCGGCGCACCGGAATGACGTCGTCGGCATATTCGGTTGTCTGGTTGGTGATCGTCTCGAAGGCGGAGACCGTCATGTTTTCCTCGACCACCCGGGCCGACAGGCCCTGGATCAGGTCGAGATCGGAGGCGTCGGAGGCGAAGCGGCGCGGATCGATATAGAACAGCGAGGCCAGCTGGGTATTGCCGTCGGTCAGAACCGAGCCATTGGTACGGACATTCTCCTCGACTTCATCCATCGACATCGAGGGTGCGAATTTGAGCGTCGAGCCCTTGAGCGGGAAATCCACCGTCTTCAGCGCCACTTCGGATTCGACGTCGGAGCCGTAGAGCGTCCCGGTCCGGCTGACCGGCGGGGCCGCATCCGCCTCATCGCTGGAAAAGATCGCCAGCGGATCGAAGGCGGGATATTTTTCCGCCGGCTGATGGTTGGCGGCCAGCGTCATCTTCACATGCGCGAAAGGCTGGCGGCGAACCACCTCCTTCTCGCCATCATGGGTCATGGTCGAGACTTCCATGATCGTGCGGTCGGAGGGCTTGGCGACAATGCTGGGGCTTAAGATACGGTCGCCGCGCTTGGCAGCGGCTGTCGGCTGCGAACCGCGGACGGACGGGTCCATCGCGGCATAGGCTTCGGCGGGAATGGCCAATTGCTGGCGCCCGTCCAGCGCTGCAAACAAAGCAACGCCCATCAAAAGGCTGGAGGTAATGCCGGTCAGAAACGTACCCGAAAGCCAGCGCAGGGAAATCTCGCGCCGGTCGGGAGCCTTGCGTCCATCCGCAAGGATCGGCGGCTCGTTGCCGAGCGACCGTATCATGGTCTTGTCCGTGATCATGCCAATCGAGCGGGGTCCCTGGTTACGCGCCGTTTCTTATTATGGTCCGGGTAATGTTGTGCGAAGATGTGCATCTTTCATGCCTTCAAGTCAAACAGAACGGCCATCACTCTATAAGGGGCTCTCCTATAGAGAGGGAGAGCTATCAAAACGCAGTTGCGAGACGCTGTTTAGAGCGCCAATTGTGAAGAAGTGAGGGCGGCATTGTGTTTTCGGTTCCATACAAGGGGTTATCCGGATTGTCGCAATGCAGCAAAGCCTTACGGCGCAAGCCTTTGTCAAAAAACTGTCATTTTTTTCAAAATTCCTGTTGACTATGAACGATGCCCGGGACTATAAACCGCTCACCAACGAGGGCGGCGGCGCTGCTGGCGACCGACGAACTCGCTCTGAAGTTTCTTACGAAAGTTTGGTGCGGATTGTGGGTTTAGGCGGGAACGCTGAGGCTCTCG